>NZ_JACSQQ010000049.1:13800-22114 GCF_014836555.1 Oerskovia rustica | reverse complement strand
CGCCCCGACCGCCAGGACGTGGTCGAACTTGCGGCGGGCCCTGCGCTCACGCCACTGGCCGTGGTACAGGTACTGGCCGCGTCCCGCGTCGTCGTACCCGAAGGCCTGGATGTGGCCGTCCGGGAACCGGCAGATCCACACGTCCGACCAGGCGGGCGGGACGACCAGGCGCGTGCAGCGCGCGACCTCGTCGGGGTCGGTCAGCCGCGAGCCGTCCACGTCGAGGTAGGAGAACCCCTTCCCGTACCGACGTCGGCCGTACCCGGGAGAGGAGACCGAGACGCGGCGCAGGCGGACCATCCGGTCATCCTGCCCCGCGCCCCGGCGACTCGCTCGTCAGCAGCACGCTCAGACCGGCAGCCGCAGCATGCCCTCCTGCGCGATGCTCGCAACGAGCGTCCCGTCGCGCGTGAAGACACGGGCGGCGCCGAGGCCCCGCCCGCCCTGCGCGCTCGGGGAGGACTGCACGTAGAGCAGCCACTCGTCGACGCGTGCGTCGCGGTGCCACCACATGGCGTGGTCGAGGCTCGCGATCGACGCTCCGGGCGTGACCCAGCTCGACCCGGTCTTGCGCAGCACGGGCTCGAGCATGATCTGGTCGCACGCGTACGCCATGAGGGCGCGGTGCAGGAGCTGGTCGCCCTCGACGGGGCCGCGGGCCTTCATCCACACCATCTGCTGGTCGGTCCGCTCGGCACCGGGGCCCAGGTAGAGCGAGCCGCCCACGTGCCGCAGGTCGAACGCGGCCTCGTGCGAGCGCGAGCGCGCGGCGGGGTGCGGGATCTTGCCGAGCTCGTCGAACGCCGACGGCAGGGTCTCGGGGTCCGGCGCCTCGGGCATGGGCGAGGTGTGCTCGACGCCGTCCTGCTCCTCCTGGAACGACGCGATCATCGACAGGATCGGCTTGCCGTGCTGGACGGCGTGCGTGCGGCGTGCGCTGAACGAGCGGCCGTCGCGCAGCTTCTCGACCGCGAACTCGATGGGGGCGTCGAGGTCGCCCGCACGCAGGAAGTACCCGTGCATCGAGTGGGGCCGGCGGTCGCCCTCGACGGTCAGGCCCGCGGCGATGAGCGCCTGGGCGAGGACCTGGCCGCCGTAGATCCGGGCGTTGGGCTGGTCGACGCTCAGGCCGCCGAAGCGCACGTCGGCGCCGTCGGAACGCGAGTCGTCGGCAGGCTTCTCCTCGAGCTGGAGCGCGCGCAGCAGGTTGCCGAGCGGGTCGCGCGCGAGCTCGTCCGCCGTGACCTTGGTGCGCAGGGGCCGAGGCGGGGGGGCCTGGGCAGCGCGGGCGGTCTCGTCGGGCTGGCCGGGCTGCTGGGTCTGGGGGGCCGTCACGTCGGTCACGTCACTCCTCGAAGGTGTTGATCAGCGAGTGGGCAGCACGTTCCAGGTAGTCCCAGAGCGTGGCCTCGTGCAGCGGGGCGAGGTCGAGCGAGTCGACGCCGGCACGCATGTGCGCGAGCCAGCGGTCCCTCGCGTCGGGGTTGACCTTGAAGGGGGCGTGGCGCATGCGCAGGCGGGGGTGGCCGCGCTGCTCCGAGTAGGTCGTGGGGCCGCCCCAGTACTGCTCGAGGAACATGGTCAGCCGGACCTTGGCGGGGCCGAGGTCCTCCTCGGGGTACATGGGCTTGAGGACGGGGTCCGCGGCCACGCCCTCGTAGAACACGTCGACGAGCCGTACGAAGGTCTCGTGCCCCCCGATCGCGTCGTAGAAGCTGTCCGAGGACGCGACGGACTCGCGCAGGCGCGGGGTCGCGGGGCTCACCGGGAGGGCAGCGGGGGAGCCGCCTGGCAGCGGTGCGGGCGTGCCGCCGGGGTGGGGGACGGGATCGCTGGTCACGCGGCCATCATCCCATCCGGTCGCGCGCGCCCGGGCGTCCGGGCGACGTGACGCTCGCCGCTGTCGGGCTCCTCACAGCCCCAGCTCGTCGAGCTGCGGGAGGGCCGCCCGGACCGTGGCGCGCGCGTCGGCCGCGCTCTCGGCCGCGAGCGCGAGCTGCGCGACCGCGCGGCACTCGGCGATCGTGACCGCACCCAGCAGCGCGGCGACGTCGGGGATCGCGCGCGCAGTCATCGACAGCGAGGACACGCCGAGCCCGACGAGCACGGCCGCGAGCACGGGGTTCGACGCCGCCTCGCCGCACACGCCCACGGGCCGCCCCTGGAGGTCCCCGCCGCGGCAGGTCGCGGCGACGAGCTGGAGGACCGCGGGCTGCCAGGGGTCGTTGAGCTCGGCGAGCGAGCCGAGGAGGCGGTCGGCCGCCATGGTGTACTGCGTGAGGTCGTTGGTGCCGATCGAGGCGAAGTGCGCGCGGGCGAGCACGGGACCGGCGAGCAGGGCCGCGCTGGGCACCTCGATCATGACGCCCGCGGTGTCGAGCCCGTGGGCCGTGCACCGGGAGACGAACCACTCGGCCTCGGCGACGGTCGAGACCATGGGGGCCATGACCCACACCACGGCTTCCTCCGCCGCGGCCGCGAGCGAGACGGCCTCGAGCTGCTGCTCCAGGAGGTCGGGCCACTTCTCGGAGGTGCGCAGCCCGCGGACCCCCAGGGCAGGGTTCTCCTCGTCGTCGACCGACAGGAAGTGCAGGGGCTTGTCCGCGCCCGAGTCGAGCGTGCGGATGACGACCTTGCGGCCGGGGAAGGCGTGGAAGACCGTGCGGTAGGCGGCGACCTGCTCGGCGATCGTCGGTGGCTCCTCGCGGTCGAGGAACGCGAACTCGGACCGGAAGAGCCCCACGCCCTCGGCCCCGGCGGCCGCGGCGGGCTCGGCGCCCGCAGGGTCGCCGATGTTGGCCAGGAGCTGGACCCGGTGGCCGTCCGCGGTGCGTCCTTCGCCCGAGAAGGTCCGTACGGTCGCGGCGAGCGCCCGGGCGGTCGCGACCTGCTCGTCCGTGGGGTGGACCAGGACCGTCCCCGCCGACCCGTCCACGAGGACCGTGTCGTCCGCGTCGAGCGCCTCGCTCGCCCCGGCCGCGGCGACGACCGCGGGGATGCCCATGGCGTTGGCGACGATCGCGGTGTGCGACGTGGGCCCGGCGCCGTCGGTCACGATCGCGAGCACGCGCGCCGGGTCGAGGCCCGCGGTCACCGACGGGGCCAGGTCGAGCGCGACGAGCACGAACGGTTCGGGGTGGTCCGGCACGCCCGGCGCGGGGCGGCCCGAGAGCGCGGCGACGATCCGGTCGCGCACGTCCGCGATGTCGCGCGCACGCTCGGCGAAGTACCCGCCGAGGGCCTCGAACTGCTGCGCGACCGACTCGGCGGCCTCCCACACGGCACGCTCGGCGATCAGGTGCTCGTCGACGACGCGCCGTTCGGCGTCGGCCGCGAGCGTGGGGTCGGCGGCCATCGCGGCCGTGGCCTCCAGGACGTCGCGCGTGTCCCCGGTCGCGGAGGCTGCGGCCCGTTCGAGGTCTGCCTGCACCTGGGCGGCGGCGACCGGGATGCGGTCGGCCTCTGCACGCAGGTCGGCCGTGGGACGCAGGCGGAGCCCGGGGGAGGGTTCCGCGAGCGGTTCGGGCAGGAAGACGACCGGCCCGACGACCTTCCCGGGGCACACCCCGATGCCGGTGATCGTCCGCTGTTCCTCGCTGGCCACGACGTCCTCCTGAGCTCGCCCGGTCCCGGCGGTCGGCCGGGTTCCCCTCCCTGGCAGTGTTCCCCAGCCGTGAGCCCAGCGCCAAGCGGGCAGCCGCGCGCGGCCGCGGGGGACGCGCCCGCCCGACGGCGTCGCGTGGTCCGGCGCCCGGGTCGCCCGCCGCGGGGGGCGGCCGGGCGGGACGAGCGGAACCTGCCGGGCGTGCGGGGGTGCGTGGCGCCGTCGGGCGGGAAATCGCCCGCTGTTCTCCCTCGCCGGCCTGTGCTGTGAGACTAGGGTGGAGGAAAGAGGCCTGTTCGCAGGCCTTACCCCGGCAACGGCGCCCGCAGCACAGGAGTCAGGAGTTCGTAGATGAGCAAGGCACAGCAGATCCTCGAGGCGCTCGGTGGCCAGTCGAACGTGGTCGACCTCGAACCCTGCATCACCAGGCTGCGCGTCGAGGTGACCAACCCGGCGCTCGTCGACGAGGTCGGGCTCAAGGCCACGGGGGCGTTCGGCGTGGTGCGCTCGGGCCGCGTCATCCAGGTGATCGTGGGCCCGGAGGCCGACAACCTCGCCGCAGAGCTCGACACGCTGCGCTGACACGAGCAGATGTCACCGACCGGTTCCGGACCTCCCGCAGGGACCGGCTCGTCCACGGACGAGCCGGTCCTGCGCGTCGGAGCACCGTTGGACGGAACGGTCGTGGCGCTGCGAGACGTCCCTGACCCCGTGTTCGCGCAGGCGTTCGCGGGGCCAGGCCTCGCGATCGAGCCCTCGGTGGACGGCGACGGGATCTCGACGGTCGTGGCCCCCGCGGCCGGCACGGTCGGTTCCCTGTTCCCGCACGCCTTCGCGCTCGAGGCGACCGGTGGGCGCACCGTCCTTGTCCACCTGGGCATCGACACGGTGCGGCTCGGGGGAGAGGGCTTCCAGCTCCACGTCGAGCCGGGAGACCGGGTCGAGGCGGGCGCGACCCTGCTGTCCTGGGAGCCGCCGCGCGTGGCTGCGCTGGGGCTGGCGACCGTGTGCTCGGTCATCGCGCTCCAGGGCGACCCGTCGCTCCTGACGTTCCTCGTCCCCCCGGGAGTGGCCGTCCGGGCCGGCGAGCCCCTCCTCGCCTGGGACTGAGGACGGCCCGCTACCGGTCCGCCTGTGTCGGGTCGTCGGGCAGCGCGTCGCGTGTCTGCAGCGAGTCCTTGGCCTGCATCGCGTCCTTCGGCTGCACGGCGTCCCGCGCCTGCAGGGCGTCCGGGTTCTGGGCGGTGTCACGGTTGTGCACCGCGTCCCGGACGGGAGCCGTGCCGTGGGCGGGCGCCTGGGTCGAGACCTGGGGCAGCACCGGCGCCGGTGCGTCCTGCGGCGTCTCCTCGAGGGCAGGTCGCGGCTCGGCGCCGGCCAGCGGTACGTGAGCCGCGGCGAGGCGCTCGCGGACGGTCGTGCGCAGCGCACGCGAGATCTCGCCCTGCATCGACGCCTGGGTCTTGACCGAGACCTTGAGGACCATCTCCTCCGGGGTCATCGACTCGATGCCGGACACGAC
Organism: Oerskovia rustica; assembly: GCF_014836555.1. GTDB lineage: Bacteria > Actinomycetota > Actinomycetes > Actinomycetales > Cellulomonadaceae > Oerskovia > Oerskovia rustica. Next base: position 16,988 of record NZ_JACSQQ010000049.1, on the reverse strand, counting down.
CGGCTGCTCCAGGAGGTAGGTGCCCAGGACAGGGTCTGCGGCGACCGCCTCGCCGGCCTCGCGCAGGACCCGCTCGACCTGGTCGAGGTCCGCGAAGTACGCGACGTGCACCTCGGCCGAGGCGCGGCCCCACTCCTGCGACTTGTTGCCCGTGCGCAGGATCTCGCCGTTGCGGATGTACCAGAGGGTGCCGTCGCCGTCGCGGACCTTGGTCACGCGCAGCGCGACCTCCTCGACCGTCCCGGCCACGACCCCGAAGTCGACCGAGTCGCCCACGCCGTACTGGTCCTCGAGCAGCATGAACGTGCCCGACAGGAAGTCCTTGACGAGGCTCTGCGCGCCGAAGCCCAGGGCGACGCCCACGATCCCCGCCGACGCGAGGAACGGCGCGATGTTCATGCCCAGCTCGGTGAGCACCATGAGGACGATCGTCGAGCCGAACAGGATGTTCGCGGTCGAGCGCAGGACCGAGCCGATCGTGCGGGCACGCTGGGCGCGGCGTGCGCTCGCGAGCGGGTTGGCGCGCAGCAGGACGTTGCCCACGGGTGACTCCGTGAGGCCCTTGAGGCCCTTCATGCCGCGCCGCTCGGTGATCGGGGTGCCGTCGGCGATGTGCTCGGTCACGCGGCGGATGATGCGGCGGATCACGGCCAGCAGGACCGAGCCGATCACGACGATGAGGATGATCCGCAGCGGCGTGCCGAGGAACCACTCGAGCCAGACGTTGGCCTGTCCGGCGATCTGGTCGCCGATGTCGGTGGGGGACGGGGACGGGGAAGCCATCCCGGCAGGCTACCTGCCGCAGCGCGAGGCCCGACGGCGTCCGGCGCCCCACGTGACGAGCCTCACCGGGAGCGGGCGGACAGGTCCTGCGGAGGGCCTGTGAGGAGGGTGCGCGGGCGGTGTGCGCACGTGCCCGAGGGGCTGAACCTGGCGACCGCCCGCGCCACACCGGGCCCAAGGTCTGCCGTCGCCCCCGCGCTCTGGCAGGATCACCCTCGTGAGCGTTCCACAACATGTCACGGCCGACGTGCCCGAACCGCTGGTCCAGCTGGCCGCGGCCCATGGCGTCGCGCCCGACTTCTGGGGCTTCGACGGCACGCAGCGCCAGGTGAGCGCGCAGACCCTCGTCGCGGTGCTCGAGGCGCTGGGCGTGCCCGCGTCGTCCCCCGAGAAGGTCGCCGTGAGCCTCGAGCACTCGGTCGACGACGAGTGGCGGCAGATGCTGCCCCCGACCGTCGTGGTGCGCCAGGGCGACGAGCTGCGGTTCCCCGTGCACGTCGCCGACGGCGCGCCCGTCGAGGTGTGGGCAGAGCTCGAGCCGGTCGAGCAGCCCGGGTACCGGTCGACCGCGCCCGCGGTGCGGGAACGCCGCGCCCTGACCCAGGTCGACGCATACGTCGAGCCCCGCACGGTCGACGGCCGGGCGATCGGGCGGGCGACCTTCGCCGTCCCGGCGGGCATGCCGCTGGGCTGGCACGAGATCCACGCCACGAGCGAGGGCACGCAGGCGCGAGCCACGCTGGTCGTGACGCCGCAGCGGCTCGAGCTGCCCGACGCCGTGCGCGAGGGGCGGGCGTGGGGACTCATGACCCAGCTCTACTCGGTGCGGTCCAGGGCGTCCTGGGGCGTGGGGGACCTGGCGGACCTCGCCGACCTCGCGTGGCTGGGAGCGCACCGGGCGGGGGCCGACTTCGTGCTCGTCAACCCGCTGGCCGCGGCCGAGCCGCGCACCCCCATGACCCCCTCCCCCTACCTGCCCACGAGCAGGCGCTTCGTGAACCCGCTGTACATCCGCGTCGAGGACGTGCGCGAGACGGGCTATCTCTCGGCGGCGGACCGGTCGCTCGTCGAGTGGGCGTTCGACCCGATCCGCGACCTGAGCTCCGACGCCGGCCCGATCGACCGCGACGCGGCGTGGGAGGCCAAGAAGGCCGCGCTCGAGGTCGTCTTCGCAGCGCCGCGGTCGACCGCGCGGCAGGCCGCCTTCGACGCCTTCCGGGCCGAGCAGGGCAAGGGCCTCGAGGACTTCGCGACGTGGTGCATGCTCGCCGACCACTTCGGCGACCGCGACTGGCCTCCGCAGGCGCTCGATCCCGCGTCGCCCGCGGTCGCGGCCCTGCGCGAGCAGCTCGACGACCAGGTCGAGTTCTACTGCTGGCTCCAGTGGGTCGCGGACGAGCAGCTCGAGGTCGCGCAGCGCACGGCCCTGGACGCCGGGATGTCGATCGGGATCATGCACGACCTCGCCGTGGGGGTGCACCCGCACGGGGCCGACGCCTGGGCGCACCACGACGTCCTCGCGGGCGGGGTGACGGTCGGCGCACCGCCGGACATGTACAACCAGCAGGGCCAGAACTGGTCGCAGCCGCCGTGGGACCCGCGCGCCCTGGCCCGCGCCGGGTACGCGCCCTTCCGCGACCTGCTGCGCACGGTGCTGCGCCATGCGGGCGCGATCCGGGTCGACCACGTCATCGGTCTGTTCCGGCTCTGGTGGATACCGGGCGCGGCGCGCGCCGACGCCGGGGCCTACGTCCGCTACGACCACGAGGCGCTCGTGGGCATCCTGTGCCTCGAGGCCCAGCGCGCCGGGGCGATGGTCATCGGCGAGGACCTCGGCGTGTACGAGCCCTGGGTCCGCGACTACCTCGCCGAGCGCGGCATCCTCGGGACCTCGGTGCTGTGGTTCGAGAAGGGCGAGGGCGGGCGCCCGCTGGCGCCCGAGGCGTACCGTCGGCTCGCGCTGGCCACGGTCACGACGCACGACCTGCCGCCGACCGCGGGCTACCTCGCAGGGGAGCACGTCGACCTGCGCGAGCGCCTGGGCCTGCTCACCGAGCCGGCGGCCCAGGTCCGCCAGGTGGCACGCGCGGAACGGGACGGCATGGTGACCTTCCTCGCCGAGCGCGGGCTGATCGGTGACGACCCGTCCGAGCGTGAGCTCGTCGAGGCGCTGCACGTCCTGATCGCCCAGACGCCCGCGGCCCTGATCGGTGTCTCGCTCGCCGACGCCGTGGGGGAGCGTCGCACGCAGAACCAGCCCGGGACGGACCAGGAGTACCCCAACTGGAAGGTCCCGCTGGGCGACTCGTCGGGCAACGTGGTGCTGCTCGAGGACCTGTTCGACAACGCGCGGCTGCTCTCGCTCGCCAAGGTGATGCGGGAGTCCTTGTCATCTCCGCCGCGGG
>NZ_JACSQQ010000049.1:0-13790 GCF_014836555.1 Oerskovia rustica | reverse complement strand
GGGGTGGGAGGTCACCCCTCCCACCCCGGCGTCCGCCGTTCGTCAGGCCGTCAGGCGTCCGCGCCCTGCGCCGCGAGCGCGCGCTCCACGCCCGCGAGGTTCTCGACGACCAGGCGACGCAGCGCCGGGGCCGCGTCGGTGTGGGCGTCGAGCCAGGCCTGCGTCGCGTCCCGCAGCTCGGCGTTCGCGAGCGGCGCCGCGTACAGGCCCACGACCAGCGTCTCGGCGATGTGGTAGCTCCGCTCGGCCCACAGCGTGGTCAGCGAGGAGAAGTACTTCTCGACCAGGGGTGCCAGGACCGCGGGGTCGTTGACGTGCTGGAAGCCCTGCGTCGTGGCGCGCACGATCGCGTTCGGGGCCTCGTCCGAGTCCACGAGGGACGCGAACGCGGCGAGCTTGGCCTCGGTCGTGGGGGCCGTCGCGGTCGCGCGGGCCGCGGACTGCTGGCCCGTGGCCGTGTGGTCCTGCGCGAGCGCTGCGTCGACCTCGGCCTGGTTCGCGCGGCCCAGGAGGACGAGCCCCTCGAGGATCTCCCAGCGCAGGTCGGTGTCGATCTCGAGGCCCTCGAGGGAGACCGAGCCGTCGAGCAGGCCGCGCAGCGCGTCGGCGTGCGCGGGCGTCGAGGCGAGGTGCGCGAAGAACTTCACGAACTGGAACTGGGAGTCGGAGCCGGCCTGCGCCGACTGCGCGAGTCGCCACAGCTCGTCACCGACGACAGCGAGCGTCGCGGCCTGCTTGCCCGGTGTCACATAGGACTTCGCGGCCAGCGCGAGCTGGTTGAGCGTCGTCCGGATCGTCGTGGACTCGGTCTCGCGGGCGATGTTGCCCAGGACGAGGCGCACGTACTCGCTCGCCGGCGTCTCGCCGTCGCGCGTCGCGTCCCACACCGAGCCCCACACGAGCGAGCGTGCGAGCGGGTCGGTGATGTCCGCGAGGTGCTCCACCGCGACCGCGAGCGACGCCTCGTCGAGACGGATCTTGGCGTACGCGAGGTCGTCGTCGTTGAGCAGGACGAGCTGCGGCCGGTCGAGGCCCGCGAGCTCGGGGACCTCGGTGCGCTCGCCGTCGACGTCGATCTCGACGCGGTGCTCGCGCACCAGGTCGCCGTCGACCACGTTGTAGAAGCCGATCGCCAGACGGTGCGGGCGGATCGTCGGGTAGTCGGCCGGGGCCTCCTGCAGCACCGCGAACGACACGATGCGGCCGTGCGCGTCGAGCTCGATCTCGGGGCGCAGCGTGTTGACGCCCGCGGTCTCGAGCCACAGGCGCGCCCACGAGCCGAGCTCGCGACCGCTCGTGGCCTCGAGCTCGGTCAGGAGGTCGGTGAGCTCGGTGTTCTTGTACTCGTGCTTCTTGAAGTACTGGGCGACGCCGGCCATGAACGCGTCGATGCCGACCCAGGCCACGAGCTGCTTGAGGACCGAGCCACCCTTGGCGTAGGTGATGCCGTCGAAGTTGACCTGCACGTCCTCGAGGTCGTTGATGGTCGCGACGATCGGGTGCGTCGAGGGGAGCTGGTCCTGGCGGTAGGCCCAGGACTTCTCCATGGCCGCGAACGTGGTCCAGGCCTCGTGCCACTCGGTGGCCTCGGCGGTCGCGAGCGTCGAGGCCCACTCCGCGAAGGACTCGTTGAGCCACAGGTCGTTCCACCACTTCATGGTGACCAGGTCGCCGAACCACATGTGCGCGAGCTCGTGCAGGACCGTCACGACACGACGCTCCTTGATGGCGTCGGTGACCTTGGACCGGAAGACGTACGTCTCGGTGAACGTCACGGCGCCCGCGTTCTCCATGGCCCCGGCGTTGAACTCCGGCACGAAGAGCTGGTCGTACTTCGCGAACGGGTACGGGTAGTCGAACTTCTCCTCGAAGAACGCGAAGCCCTGACGGGTCTTCTCGAAGATGTAGTCGGCGTCCAGGTGCGGGGCGAGGGACTTGCGCGCGAACACGCCGAGCGGGATCACGCGGCCGTCAGAGGACGTGAGCTCGCTGCGCTCGACCACGTAGGGGCCCGCGACGATCGCGGTGATGTAGGTCGAGATGACCTGCGTGGGCTCGAACGTCCAGGTCGAGGCGTCCGCGGCGGAGTCGGTCGCGTGCGTCGCGGGGACGGGCTCGGGCGTGGGCGAGTTGGACACGACCTGCCAGGCGGAGGGCGCCGTGACGGTGAACTGGAACGTGGCCTTGAGGTCGGGCTGCTCGAACGCGGCGAACACGCGGCGCGAGTCGGGGACCTCGAACTGGCTGTACAGGTAGACCTCGCCGTCGACGGGGTCGACGAAGCGGTGCAGGCCCTCGCCCGAGTTGGTGTAGGCGGCGTCCGCGACGACGCGGAGCTCGTTCTCGGCGGCGAGACCGTCGAGCTGGATGCGGGAGTCGGCGACGACGCGGGCGACGTCGAGCGGCTCGCCGTTGAGCACCACCTCGTGGACGGTCGGCGCGATCAGGTCGATGAAGGTGCTCGCCCCGGCGGTCGCGGCGAACCGCACCACCGTGGTCGAGCCGAACGTCGTGGGTCCGGTCGTGAGGTCGAGAGCGACCTCGTAGGAACGGACGGTGACGACACCGGCGCGCTCGGCGGCTTCGGCGCGGGTGAGGTTCTCTCCGGGCACAACATCTCCTCAGTACGGGTCGGGCTGGCCGGGTGGGCCGCGTCGATTGTCCCACGGGGCACCCCGCGGGTCGCCGTGTTTGCCATGGCCTCCAGCCGGTCGGAATGTCCGGGTCGCCGGGCGCGTTGAGGCTGCGGGGGAGCGGGTCCGCGCCCCCTCCCGACCTTCCCACCCGCTGAGGAGACCTGCCCCGTGACTGCTGTGACGACGTCGGACACCGCCCGAGACCTGCACGAGAGCGACGCACCCGTGCGCACCGCCGACTTCTGGTTCGACCCGCTGTGTCCGTGGGCGTGGATGACGAGCCGGTGGATGGACGAGGTCTCGACGGTCCGCGACGTGAGCGTGCGCTGGCACGTCATGAGCCTGTCGGTTCTCAACGAGGGCCGTGAGCTGCCCGAGAAGTACCAGGACCTCATGGAGCGCGGCTGGGGCCCGGTCCGTGTCGTGATCGCGGCGCAGCAGGAGCACGGCGACGAGGTCGTCAAGCCGCTCTACGACGCGATCGGCACGCGCCTGCACCCGGGCGGGCGCAGCGACTTCGACGCCGTGATCGCGGAGGCGCTCGCCGAGGTCGGCCTGCCCGCGTCGCTCGCCGAGCACGCGACGAGCGACCGCTACGACGCCGAGCTGCGCGCCTCGCACGCCGAGGGCATCTCGCGCGTGGGCGAGGACGTCGGCACGCCCGTCGTGGCGTTCGGCGACGTCGCGTTCTTCGGCCCCGTCGTGACGCCCGCGCCCAAGGGCGAGGACGCGGGACGGCTGTGGGACGGGTGCGTCCTGGTCGCCTCGACGCCCGGCTTCTTCGAGCTCAAGCGCACGCGCACGCAGGGCCCGGTCTTCGACTGACCTCGGCGCACGCCCGACGGCGCATCCTCGCTCCCGCGCGAGGGTGCGCCGTTCCTGCGCCACGGGTAAGGGGGGCGGTGTCGGCCACGGTCGTGCCGAGGCCGCCGTGGCACTCGGTAGGCTCCGGGCATGACGTCGGGACAGGGGCGGGGGGCGAGCGGTCGAGGTCGTCCGGGGGGACTCCTCGACCTGTCGGCGAGCAGCTCCGGGTCCGGAAGCCGCAGGTCCGTGGTAGCGGTCGTCGTGAGCGGGCTCGTCCTGGTGGCTTTCGTGCTGTCGGTCATGCTGGTCGCGGGACGCTTCCTGAGCGTCGCCGTGCCCGCTGCGACCCGGGCCAACGACGAGATGAGCGGGCTCGACGCTCCCGCAACGGACCGTGCGCGGGCGTTCGCCGGAGAGCTCGGGCGACTGCCGGGAGTGACCTCGGTGCCCGCACCGGGCCACGTCTACCACGGCTTCCTCAGGAACCCGGGCCACGTGCTGCTCGAGGCGGTCCTCGACCACGACGCGACTCCTGAGGAGGTGGGTGCTCTCGTCCTGGCGGTGTGCGAGCGCGCGCAGGCCGAGGTGGACCTCGACGTCCTCTACTCGGCGGTACTGGACGCCGGCGGTGTCACGGTCCGGATCACGTGCCACGACCCCGGTTTCGCCCCTGCGATCACCGACCTCGTGGAGATGACGCGGTCTTCCGTGCGGTCCGGTGAGGTCGCCCGGATCGGGGTGTCGGGCGGACAGGTCGAGTGGTGGGCCGGACCGTCGCGTCTCGGTACCCACCCGCTCTGGGAGGCCGAGTGGGCGGCCGCCGCCGCCGAGCTCGGGTTCGTCCTCCGGGAGCCGGTCGAGTGATCTGAGCGGACCGGACGGGCCACCGGGCCTGACCGGCCGTGGAAGGATCGTCGCCATGGCCACCTGGAAGCAGCTCGTCGACGACGCCCCCGACCTCGCCGCCCGCGTGCGCTCCCGCTTCGAGGCCGCAGGTCGGCACGTCCTGGCGACCAGGACGCTCACGGGCTCGCCGCGCGTCAGCGGCACCGAGGTCGGGTTCTGGCGGGAGGACGTGTGGATCGGTTCCACCTCACGCTCCGGCAGGTCGATGGACCTGCTCGTCGACCCACGGTTCGTGCTCCACTCGAACCCCGGCGACGGGTCGCGGGCCGACGGGGACGTCAAGGTCGACGGGACGGTCCGCAGCGCCCCCAGGGACGACCCGGACCGCTCGGCCGTCCTGGCCGAGACCGGCGGCGCCGAGCCGTTCCAGCTCTTCTGGCTCGACCTGACCCGGGTCGTGCTCACGACGGTCGAGGGCGGCGTGACGCGGGTCGAGACCTGGCGTCCGGGCACCGGCGTGGACGTCGTGGAGCAGCGGGACTGACACCGAGGCCGGACGTGCGCGCGGCCCGGGAGGAACCGACCTCGCGTCGGGGGCATACGGGACCGATCGGACAGGGTTGCGGTTCGACCGAGGCAGGACGGCCGTGCAATGCTGCGTACTTCTGCCCCGAATCTGCGGGGTCCGAGTCCCCTGAGGAGCTGTGATGTCCGGCAACGCCCCCGTGCCTCCGCCGCCCCCGCACTCCGAGCCTGCCCAGCAGCCTCCGGTCTTCCAGCCCAGGTCGCAGCAGCCCGCGACGCAGGCCCCGCCGCCCCCTGTACCGGCCGCCCAGGACCAGCAGGCCACGGCCTACCAGCCCGTGCAGCCCGCGTACGGGCAGGACCAGGCCGCGGCCTACCAGCCGGTACAGCCCGCGTACCAGCCGCCCGCCTACCAGCAGCAGCCTGCGCAGCCCGCGTACCAGGCGCCGCCACCCGCGTTCGCGCCCGGCAGCGGCCAGCAGGCCGCCTACCAGGCGCAGCCGGTCGCCCCCCAGCCCGCGTACGCCCCGCAGCAGCCCGCGCAGTACGCGGCCCAGCCGCAGTACGCCGCTCAGCAGCCGCCGCAGCAGGCCTACCAGCCCGCGTACGCCGAGCAGCCGCCGACGGCCGCCCCGGGTGGCGGGTCGGGCACCGGCTCGGGCGGTCGCCCGGGCAGGAGCGGACGTCGGCTCAGCCCCGGGTGGATCGCCTTCATCGCGCTCGACGTGATCCTCGTCGGCATCGTCATCGCGTTCGCGATCAACCTCGCCGGAGGTGCCCCCGGCCCGGCCGCGACCGACGACCCGGGCACGTCCGCCGAGGCGCCGGCCCAGACCCCCGACGCCCCGGTCGAGAACCCGGGTCCGGTCGCGGTCACGGGCGAGTCGGTGACCAGCCCCAGCCGGAACATCACGTGCACGATCGGTGAGCAGGGCGTCTCGTGCGGCATCGCCGAGCTCGCGACCCAGCCCGCCCCGGTGGACGGGTGCACGGGCACCACGGGCTACCTGGTGACCCTCACCGCGGACGGCGTCGAGATCCCGTGCGTCCCGACCGCGGACCAGCCGAAGAAGGCGGGGGACGACGTCGCCGTGCTCGACTACGACCAGACCAAGACCGTCGGGTCGTTCACCTGCACGAGCTCGAAGTCCGGCATGCGCTGCACCGACAGCGAGACGGGCAAGGGGTTCAACGTGGCCAAGGCCGGGCTCTCCTCGTTCTGAGCGGGGCTGTGAGCGGGCCCGAGCAGGGCTGAGCGCGCGGGAGCAGGCCTGAGAGGGCCTGCTCCCCCCGGCTTGCCCGTGTCCGCCCGACGCCGCCGCCCCCGTCCGGGCGAGCGACGCACCCGGGGGAGCGACGCCGTCGGGCACGAACGAGACCCACCCGGTTGCCGTCCGCGGACACGAACCGACCACGCACCGGTCTCTGCGCCCACCGGCCGGAACGGTAGGCAGAATGGAGGGCGGAGGGAGAACGCCCCACATGCCCAAGCCCGTCCCCGGGTCCGCCCCCGCGACCTACCCCGAACCCTCGCCGGTCCGTCCCACCAAGGACGACGTCGTGCTCCACGCCCGCCATCTCGAGCAGGTGCTCGGATACCTGCGCGACGGCACCAACGTCAACGTGGTCGGCATGCGGTCCTCGGGCCGCTCGGCTCTCGTGCGCCGCGTCATCGAGAGGCTCAACGCGGGAGGAGCCTCGGTGACCCGCATCTGCGGGGTGCGTGCGCTGCAGGACCGTCCGCTGAGCGCGCTCGCCGTCGCGGGGGTGCAGATCGCCGCCACCCCCGGGCAGCTGCCGGCCCTCAGCTCCGCCGTCGGGTCCCTCGAGGTGCTGCTGTCCGCTCGTCCGTCCGTGCTCGTCATCGACGACGCCGACGACCTGGACCCCACGACGGTCGGCGCGATCGTCGCCGTCCACTCGCGCGCCCGGACACCGGTGCTCACCACGTCCCGTCCGGGCGGCCGCCGCCAGCCGGGCACGAGCGCCCTGACGGCCGAGCTGCAGCCCGGAGCGCGCGTCACCCTCGCCCCGCTGCGGTTCGAGGGGGTCCACACCCTCGTCCACGACCTGCTCGGCGGGGCGGTCGACCCGGCCACGGTCGCGCGCGTCGCGGCCAAGTCGGGAGGGCTGCCCGGCCTCGTCGCGGCCGTCGTCGACACCGGCCGCCGGGAGAACCGGATCGTCCAGCGCGACGGGCTCTGGGTCACGCGGGACAGCCTGTGGACGACCGCGATGTCACAGTCGGTCGAGCCGTTCCTCACCGACATCGACGACGCCGGGCTCGATGCCGTGACCCTGCTGTCGTTCGCCGGGACCCTGCCCCTGCGCACGGCGCAGCGCATGGTGGCTCCCGACACCCTCGCGTCGCTCGACGACGCCGGGCTGCTGCAGGTCCTGGCCGACGGCGACGAGCCGGTCGTGGGCGTGTTCCCGCCGCTCGTCGCCGAGTTCATCACCCACGAGGGGGCGACGATGCGCAACCTCCTGGCCCGGGACCGGCTCGCCGAGGTCGACCGGCACGTCGTCCCCGTGGTGCACGTGGACCGGGGCCAGGAAGCAGCAGGCGGTCCGCTCGAGGCGCGCCTGCTCGCGCAGCACTGGACCGCCGAGCGCGTCGCCCGACGGGGGGCCTGGGAGAGGAGCGCGACGCCCGCGGCAGCGGTCGCGCTCCTGGAGTCGGTCGTCCTCACCACGGGAGCCCACCACGAGGTGGAGGCCGTGCTGCAGGGCACGTCCGCCGAGGGCACGGCGCTCGATCGTGCCCGGCTCGTCGCGTGGACCGCGACCCACCACGCCCTGTCGTCGGGCACGGCCGCCGGAGCCCTGGACGGTCTCGACCAGCATCGTGGCACTCTGCCGGGCTGCGAGAGCCTGCTCGACGCGGCGGCGCTCGACGTCAGCCTCCTGGTGGGCGACGTGCCAGCCGCCGCGCTCGACGCCGCGGCCCCGCCCGCCGAGGACGAGCCAGTCGCCCGCGCGGCCCTCCTCGTGAGCCGGGCCGCAGCCGCGCTCGCTGCGGGACGCCCGGCCCGCGCCGACGAGCTGCTCGACGCCGTCCCCGACGTGGACGGGCGCCGGGAGCACGTCGCCTCGCTGCGCGCCCTGTCCAGGCTGCTGGCCTGCGACGTGCGCGGCGCCGTCGACGACGCTCTCGCCGGGGTCGAACGGGCCCGCCGCGACCTGGCTCCCGAGGCGCTGCACGAGCACGCGTACGTCGCCGGCTACGGGATGCAGCTGCAAGGTCGGGTCGTGGAGCTCGACGAGCTCACGTCGTCGGTCCTCGCGCTCGGCACGGCGCCACGGCATCTGCCGCACGTCCAGGCGGCGCTGCTGACCTTCGCCGCGAACGCGGCCGAGTGGCAGGGCCGACGCGACTACGCCCGCACCACGGCCCTGCAGGCCTCTGCCCTGCGCGGCCCCCGCGGGCCGCACCCGTGGATGTCCGCGGACCTGCTCACGGCGCTCGTGCACGACCCCGACGACGACGCGGCCGCGGACGCGATCTGGCAGGTCGCCCTGGAGCGGGCCCAGGCCGGGTTCCTCGCCGCCGCGGTCACGGCCGGCGTGCGCGCCGTCGAGCGCTCACCGTCGGCCGAGCGGGCCGCCCAGGTGTCCGCGATGGCAGCGACCTGCGACGCGCCCCTGCTCAGCCGCCTCGCCGACTACGCCGTCGCGATCGCGTCGGCCGACGAGAAGCAGCTCGCGGTGCAGGAGTCGGCACTGTACCGCGCAGGTCTGCGCCAGTTCGCCGTGCGGACCGCGGTCGCCCGGTCCGTCCTCCTGCTCGAGGCGGGCGAGGCGCGGGCCGCGCTCGAGCACGCCGACTCCGCCTGGAGCCAGGCGGGCCTGCGCGGGCGAGACCTGTGCGGGTTGTTCGCACCGCTCGACCGCGCGGTGAACCTCACGGTGCGCGAGCGCGAGGTGGCCGTGCTCGTCGCCCGCGGGTACTCGCTGCCGGAGATCGCCGCACGCATGGTGCTCAGCGTCCGCACGGTCGAGAACCACGTCTTCAGCGCCAGCCACAAGGTCGGTGCGGACGGTCGTGAGGGACTGGCGCGCGCGGCGCGCACCTGGCTCACGTGCGGCCAGCGCTGACGTCCGCGCGGGGCCTCGCCGGGGTGGTCCGGGTAGCTGCCCGCGGGCGCCCGGACCACCCGGGTCCGCGAGGGCTCAGCCCTCGCGGAGCGAGATGCCCATGCCGCCGCGCGGGTAGCGCCAGGTGAGCACCCCGGGTTCGGCCACGGCGGCGCAGGCGCCGCACTCGAAGCACGCGGCGTACTCGACGGAGATCGTCCCGTCGGCCTCCTCCGCGTAGACCTTGGCCGGGCAGATCGCGACCAGCCGTCGCGCGCACCCGGTGGTGCGGGCGAGGTCCTGGTCGAGGTGGATGTGGCTCTCCTCCTCGTCGGTCTCGTACCGGTTGCCGGCCAGCCGATCTGCCACGGTCCCGATCCTGAGCCCCCGGGTCACGGATCCAGTCGTCGTCACAGCGCACGCACCCCCGCCAGCCCGTCGGAGAACAGGTCCCGCAGGCGCACGGGCGAGCGCTTGAAGGCCCTCTTCGCCACGTCGCGCAGGTGGCGACGCGGTCTGAGGTCGTGGTTGAAGGCGCCGTACATGATGTCGGCGAGGAGCGAGCCGTACTGCTCGTACATGCGTTCGCGCTCCAGGAACGCGGGCGCCTTGGCGTAGGTCTGCATGTCCTGGCCGGCGAACGACGCGGTCAGCGCCGTCCGGTACCCCGCCAGCCCGGCCTTGGACGTGTCTCCCGCAGCCAGCGCCGCCTCGATCCCCGTGGCCGCGGCGATGCCGGAGGCCGTGGCGAGGTCCATGCCACGGACGGTCAGGCCCGTGTTGAGCGTCAGGCCCGCGGCGTCGCCCACGACGACCATGCCGTCCGTGGTGATCTCGCGGACCATGTCCAGGCCGCCCTCGGCGACCAGGTGGCTCGCGTACTCCGACACCTCGCCGCCCGCGAGCAGCGGGGCGACGAACGGGTGGGTCAGGAAGTGCTCGAACACCTCCGACGACGGCACGCCCTTGGCGACGAGGTCGTCCAGCCGCAGCACCACGCCGACCGAGATCGAGTCGCGGTTCGTGTACAGGAACCCGCCGCCGCCGATCCCGAGCGTGCAGTCGCCGACCACGGCGTAGGCCACGCCCTCGTCACCGGCGCAGTGGAACCGCTCCTCGATGGTCGCCGCGGGCAGCGAGACGACCGCCTTCACGCCGAGCGCCAGGTGGTTCGTCGGTTCCTGGGGGCGCAGGCCCGCCGCGCGCGCCAGGAAGGAGTTGACGCCGTCGGCGGCCACGACCACGTGGGCCCGCAGCTCGTCGTCGCCGGCGCGGACGCCCACGACCTTGCCGTCCTCGGTGAGTACCTCGTCGACGCGGACCCCCGGCATGAGGAACACGCCGGCCTCCTCGCACCTCTCGCCCAGCCACGCGTCGAGCCGGGCGCGCAGCACGGTCACCGCGTTCACGGGGTCGGACAGCCGCGAGTCCTGGTAGTCGATCCCGACCGACGACGTGCCGTTGAGGAACTGCACGTAGTTGCGCGTGATGCGCCGCTCGACCGGGGCCTGCGTGAGGAAGTCGGGGAAGACCTCCTCCATGACCCGCGAGTAGAGCACGCCGCCCGACAGGTTCTTCGAGCCGGGCGCCTCGCCCCGCTCGATGAGCACGACCGAGCGGCCGGCCTCGGCGAGCCGGTACGCGGTCACGCACCCGGCGACGCCGGCACCGACGACGATGACGTCGAAGTCGGGCTCGACCGCCTCGGTCGTCATGACAACGCCGCCGTGAGGGCCGGGACGACCTGGTACAGGTCGCCGACGACGCAGTAGTCGGCCTCGGCGAAGAATGGCGCGTCCTTGTCGGAGTTGATCGCGACGACGGTGCGCGCGCCACGGGCACCGACCGTGTGCTGGAGCTGCCCGGAGATCCCCACCGCGAGGTACAGCTCGGGGGAGACCTGCTGGCCGGTGACGCCGACGTAGCGGTCGTGCGTGTACCACCCGAGGCCCTCGGCGAGCGGGCGGGAGCACGCGGTCTCGGCGCCGATCGCCGCCGCGAGGGACTCGACGAGCCCGAGGTCGTCCTTGGCCTTGACACCGCGGCCGGCGGACACGATGCGCTGTGCGCGACCGAGGTCGACGACGGCACGCTCGGCCGGGCGGTTCTCGGTGACGGTGAGCGTGGGGATCGCCGAGGCCGTGACCTCGGCGATCGCGGCGCTGCCGCCCGTGGTGACGGCACCGCCGTCGACCACGACGACCGCCGGGCCGGAGACCCGGTCGGTCTCCTGCGCGATGCCGCCGAAGACCGACCGGGTCAGCTCGACGCCGTCGGCCACGACCGTCACCGCGGAGACCTGCGTGAACGCCGGGGCGCCGAGGACGGCGGCCGCGGCCCCCGCGAGTACCCGGTCCGCCGGCCGGCTCGAGGCGAGGACGACGTCCGGCTGGGCGGCCGCGACCAGGGTGGCGACCGTCGAGGAGTAGGCCTCGACGGGAGCGTCGCCCGGCTCGCCGAGCCAGGTGACGGCGTCCACGCCCGAGGCCGCGACTGCCTCTGCGACGGACCGCGTGCCGACGACGACCGCGGTGGTGCTGGTGCCCTGGGCGAGCTCGACGAGGGCGTCGATGCGGGCGTCCCCGGCGACGAGGATGTAGGTGCTGCTCATGAGGGTGTTCCTTCCCGGGAGATCGGGGTGGTCAGAGGACGTTGTCGGCGCGCAGCGCGGCGACGAGCTCGGCGGCCGCGGCCACCGGGTCGGAACCGTCGATCACGTGCTGCTTGCGCGCCGCGAGGGCGGGGCGGGCCGTGGCGACCACCGCGGTCGCGGCGACGGGTGCCGCAGGCGTGACGTCGGCGAGGGAGAGCACCTCCACGGGGCGCTTGCCGGCGGCCAGGATGTCCTTCATGCCGGGCACGCGCGGCACGACGGCGTCGGTAGCGGCCGCCAGGACGACGGGGCCCGAGGCGTGCAGCACCTGCGAGCCGGAGTCCTGCAGGCGCTCGACGACGAGGTCTCCCGCGCCGCCCGAGATCGCCGTGACGTTCGCGAGGGCCGGCCAGCCGAGCGCGCCGGCGAGGATCGCGGGCACGAGCTGCGCGCCGACGTCCTGCGAGGAGTCGCCCGTCAGGACCAGGTCGACGTCGCCGACGTGCTTGACGACCTCGGCGAGGACCGTGGCGGTCAGGGTCGGGCCCGCACCTTCGAGCGCCGGGTCCGCGACGACGACCGCGCGGTCGAACCCGCGGGACAGCGCGGACTTGCGGGCCATCGGCGACGCGACGTCGGGGCCGCCCACGCTGATGCCGACGAGCTCGGCACCCGTGGCGTCCGCGAGGCGGCGGCCGAGCTCGGCGGCGACCGGGTCGTACTCGGACACCGACGCCTTGGCGCGGCCCCAGTCGACGGTCCCGTCGGCTCCCACCGCGGCGTCCTGCGGGTTCGGTGCCCACTTGTAGGCAACGGCAATCTTCATCGTGATCCATCTCCTTGGAGGTCGCCGCGGGGTCCGCGGTCGCTGGTGGTGAGGGGGGTGCCCGTGCCCGTCGGGGAGGCGGGCGTCCCGGCCGTGCGGGGGCCGGAGCCCGCACGCCGGCCCCGGATGCCGAGGCGCAGCGCACTGGCCTCGACGAGGGTCAGGCCGCGGGTCTCGGGTGCCCACAGCACCGAGACGAGCAGGCCCAGGCCGGAGATCACGGCGCCTGCCGTCATCGTGGCGCGGGTGCCGTAGGCGGCGAGGAAGCCGGGCAGCACGTAGGTCGAGACCACGGTTCCGATGCGGCTGAAGGCCATGGCGGCCCCGACGGCGGAGGCCCGGACGTCCGTCGGGAACAGCTCGTTCGGGTACAGCCACTGCAGGTTGCCGGGGCCGCCCGAGAAGAAGGCGTACAGGGCGAGGCAGACGATCACGACGGGCATGGCGGCGGTGGGCAGGATGCCCAGGACCGCGAGCGCGACGGTCATGATCGCGAAGCTGCCGATGAGCAGCTTGCGCCGCCCCATCGAGTTCGCCCAGAACATGGCCGGGATGCACCCGACCATGAAGAACGTGCCGATGATCATCTCGCCGATCGTCGCCGTCTGGCCGGCTCCGAACCCGAACTCCGTCATGATCCGCGGCCCGAACGTGTAGATCGCGAACATGGGCACGGCCTGGCACATCCAGATCGTCCCGACGAACAGGATCTTGCCCACGTACCCGCGGCGGAAGAGCGTCGCGTACCCGACCTTCGACGTCGTCTCGGCCTCGAGCTCGACGTCCGCGCCGAAGATGCGCCGCACGATCGCGCGCGCCTCCTCGCCCCGCCCCTTGCGGGCGAGCCAGCGGGGCGACTCGGGGATGTCCCAGCGACCGATGAGGATGACCAGGCACGGCACGACGGCGCTCGCGAGCATCCACCGCCAGCCGCCGTCGACGTCCATGAGGAGGTAGCCGACGAGGAAGGCGACGTTCGCACCGAGGTACCACGCGGCCGCGACGATGCCCATGGAGATCGCGCGGTGCTTGCGCGGGGTGAACTCCGCGATGAGCGACGTCGCGATCGGGTAGTCGGCACCGATGACGATGCCGATCAGGAACCGCATGACGACGAGCATGAGCGGCGTGCCCACGAACGCGGTACCGACCGAGAGGACGGCGATCGCGACGATGTCGATGACGAACATCTTCTTGCGCCCGATGACGTCCGTCAGCCAACCGCCGACCGACGTCCCCAGGAAGAGGCCGACGAGCGCGGCCACCCCGACGACGGCCGTCCAGGTCGCGTCGAGGTCGAGCGCGGGGCCGAGCTGGATGAGGGCGACGCCGATGATGGACAGCACGTAGCCGTCGAGGAACGGGCCCCCCGACGAGAAGAGGGTGACCCGCTTGAGGAACGGGGTCATCTCGACGTCGTCGAGCATGACCCGCCCGGGGGCCGCGGTGACGACCCCCCCCCCCGTGGGGCGGCGGTGGT
>NZ_JACSQQ010000048.1 GCF_014836555.1 Oerskovia rustica | reverse complement strand
GCCGGGCGGGGAGCCGGGCGGCCGGGCCCGCCGGGGTCGAGGTCGTGGACCTCGCACCGAACCTCACCGGGGCGGACCGCGCACCGGACCGCACCGGGCCGGACCGAGCCTGGCGACCGGGCGACGGGCTCGCAGAGGACCCCGTCCCCGGCGAGCACTCGTCCGACCTCGACCGCACGGCGTACGTGATGTTCACGTCCGGCTCGACCGGAACGCCCAAGGCCGTGGCCGTGCGCCAGCGGGGCGTCCTGCGCCTGGCGACCGACAACGGCTTCCTCGTCCTCGACCCCGCGAACCGCTTCATGCACGCGGCCTCCCTGTCGTTCGACTCGTCGACGCTCGAGATCTGGCCGACCCTCCTCTCGGGGGCGTGCCTCGTGATCGTCGACCAGCCGCTGCTCCTCGCTCCTGCCGCGCTGCGCGACACCCTCCGGGCCGCGGCGATCGACGCGGTCTTCTTCACGACAGGGGTCTTCCACCACGTCGCCCGGTCCTGCCCGGAGGTGTTCGACGGGTTGCACTACGCGATCGCCGGCGGCGAGGTCCTCAACCCGGCCCTCGCCGCGCGCGCCGTGGGTCGCGCCACGCACGTCGTCAACGGCTACGGGCCGACGGAGACGACGGTCGTGGCCGTGGCGCACGTCCTCGGCGAGGCCGACGACGGGCCCGTGCCGATCGGCACCCCGCTCCCCTACGTCTCGGTCGCCGTACTGGACCCGGACGGCTCCCCGGTCGCCCCGGGCGAGGACGGCGAGCTGCACATCGCCGGGGACGGCCTCGCGGCCGGGTACCTGGGCGCCCCGGAGGAGACCGCCCGACGCTTCGTGCACCTGAGCATCGACGGCGCTCCCCCGGTCAGGTACTACCGGACCGGCGACCAGGTCCGGTGGGACGAGGCCGGTCTCCTGGAGTTCCGCGGACGGCTCGACGACCAGGTCAAGGTCCGCGGTCACCGGATCGAGCTCACCGAGATCGAGAGGGCGCTGTCGGGGGTCGAGGGCATCGGAGAGGCCGCCGTCGTGGCCGTCGAGGACGGGACGAGCCGGGTCCTGGTCGCCTTCTGCACTCCCGCGAGGCCCGAGGCCCCGGTCCCCGATCTTGCGTCGGTCCGCCGCGCGCTCGCTGCTTCCCTGCCCCACTACATGCTCCCGGCGGAGGTCGTGCCCGTCGAGGCTCTCCCGTTCACCACGAACGGCAAGATCGACCGACGGGTCCTCGCCGGCCGGGCGTCGGCCGTCGCGACCCGCCCCGCCACGGAGGACCTGACGGCCGCTCCACGGGACGCCCGCGACGCCGTCGAGCGCGCCTGGCGCGTGACCCTCGCGCTCGACGACGTCGACCCGGACGGCGACTTCTTCGCGCTGGGCGGCAACTCGCTCATGGCGGCGCAGCTCATCGCACGCGTCCAGTCGTCGTTGTCGCTCGACGGCGCCCACGGCCACGAACTGATCCGTGGCCTGCTGTCAGACCCACGCCCGGCGGCCTTCGCCGCTGTCGTCGACGAGATCCGGGTGCGCCCGACCGAGGATCCGGTTGCCGACGGCACGGACCGGTGGCGCCCCGACGTCCGCCTGCTCTCCCGGCCGGCCCCGGTCGACCGGACCCCTCGGTCCACCCCGCCCGCTGAGGTGCTGCTCACGGGCGCCACGGGGTTCTTCGGTTCCGCGCTGCTGCGAGAGCTCGTCGACCGCACGGACGCCACGGTCCGCTGCCTCGTCCGCGCTGCCGACGAGGACGCCGCCATGGCTCGCGTGCTGGCGGCACAGCGCAGGTACGGCCACGGGCCGCTCGACACCGACCGGGTCGTGGCCGTGCCCGGGGACCTCACGGCCCACCGCCTCGGGCTGGACGACTCGTCGTGGGAGGCGCTCGCCGCACGCACCGACCTGATCTACCACTCGGGCGCCCACGTGAACTTCGTCTACCCGTACGAGTGGCTGCGGCGGACGAACGTCGACGGCACGCGCAGCCTGGTCGAGCTGGCCGAGGCCGGCGGCGGCGTCCCGCTGCACTACGTCTCGACCATCGCCGTGCTGGCGGGCTCGGGCTCCGCGGCCGTCCGGCACGTCACCGAGGCCACCCCGCTCGACCACGTCGAACGGCTGTCGATGGGCTACCCGGAGAGCAAGTGGGTGGCCGAGCAGATCCTGCGCGCGGCGTCGGCGCGCGGACTGCCGGTCGTGGTCCACCGGCCCTACGAGATCACGGGCAGCACGGTCGACGGCCACTGGAACACCGAGGCCGCGATCTGCGCGTTCTTCAAGGCGATCGTCGAGATGGGACGCGCTCCGGACGTCGACCTTCCCCTGGACTTCGTGCCGGTCGACCACCTGGCCCGCGCCGTGGTGCACCTCGCGCAGACCCGGCCCGCGCAGGGGCAGACCTACCACCTCACGAACCCGCGCTACGCGCTGCTGGGGCTCATGGTCGAGCGGCTGCGCGAGCACGGTCACGTGATCGACGTCGTCGACTACGACACCTGGCTGCACGACCTGTCGGAGTTCTGCAGGACGCACCCGGAGCACCCGATCGTGTCGTTCCTGCCGATCTTCACGAACATCGCGTCGTCGAGCACGCTCACGGTCAAGGAGCTGTACTTCGAGGGGACGTTCCCGCGGTTCGGACGGGAGCGGGCGGACGAGGACCTCGCCGGGAGCGGCATCGTCTGCCCGCCGGTCGACGCCGAGATGCTCGACTCGTACGTCCGGTGGTTCCACTCCGTCGGGTACATCGACCGGCCCCGGGTGGGTGCTCGCTGACGGGGCTGGCGGGATCGAGGGACCAGGCCCCGGGCACGGACGCCGCCTGGGGCCGCTTCCTCTCGCCTGCGCGGGGCCCGCGGGTGACGATGGTCGGAGGGGTGCCACCGTGCGGGGAGGGGCGGAGCGGTACCCGCAGGCGGGCAGCACCAGGGGGCAGTGATGCGTGAGCAGTCGTCGGTGTTCGACGAGGGGTCCGTGGCCGAGGTGGACCTGTGGAGCCGGGTCCAGGAGGGTGACGAGCAGGCGTTCGCGGTCGTCTACCGGCGCTACTCGCGGCGCGTCCACGGCCTGTGCCGTGCGCTGCTGACGTCGGGCGGGCTGCACGACGACGTCACGGGGCGGTGCGAGGACCTGACCTCGGGCGTGTTCCTGGCGGCGTGGCGCCGTCGGCGGGAGATGGTCGTCCACGACTCGGTGCTCCCGTGGCTCCTCGCGACCGCGGCCAACCTCTGCTCGAACGAGCAGCGAGCCGCTCGGCGGCACCGCTGGCTGGTCGCCCGCGTCGCGCAGCTGCACGGGCGGGCGGCGCCGTCGGCGGACGGTGCCGAGGCGAGCGTGCTCGCGTCGATCCTCGCGGGCCGTGCCCGCCGCGAGATCGCGGCCCTTCCCTCCGCGCTGCGCGAGGTGGCCGACCTCTGCATCCTCCACGACGTCACGACGCGCGACGCGGCCGCGTTCCTCGAGGTTCCCGAGGGCACGGTCAAGTCGCGGCTGCACCGGGCGCGACGCCACCTGGGCCGGGCTGTCCTCGACCGCTAGGGCGCCCGGCGGCAGCGGCCGGGACGCCCGTCAGTCGAGCCCGTACCGCGCATCGAGCCCGGCGTCGTGCGGCAGTGTCCCGAACGACGCGGTCCACGCGCCGTCGGCCGCGATCGACTGGCCCGACACGTACGAGGACTCGTCCGAGAGCAGGAACGCGACCACGGCCGCGATCTCGGCCGACTCGGCGATGCGTCCGAGCGGCGGGCCCTCGGCGAGCCCGCGCTCCTCCGCCTCGGGGTCGACGGCGTTCGCGACCTGTGCGTCGAGGTGCGGCGTGCGCACCCCGCCCGGTGCGACCGTGTTGGCCCGGATGCCGTACCGCCCGTACGTGACGGCGACGCTGCGTGCGAGCGCGTCGATCCCGCCCTTGGTCAGCTCGTAGGCCGCGTGGTCGACGAACGAGGACCGCCCGTGGATCGACCCGACGTTGACGATCGACCCGCCGCTCGCCTGGTCGGTGAACGCCTCGACCGCGGCGGCGGCCCCCCAGAGGTAGCCCAGGCCGTTGATCTCGACGACGTCGCGCGCCGTGCGCTCGATCTCCTCGGCGCGCGCGGGGTCGCCGAGCGCGTGCAGCGGCGTGGTCCGGGTGATGCCCGCGTTGTTGACCCAGCCCGCGAGCGGCGCGAGGCCCCGGGCGACGCGTGCGGCCTCGCGGTGCGACTCCCGGTCGCGCGAGTCGGCGAGCACCACGGCAGCACAGACGCCCTCCTCGACGGTCCCCGAGCCGGCGCTCCGTTCGAGCCCGACGACGGTCCACCCGTCCGCGGTCAGCCGCGCCGCGATCGCCCGGCCGATGCCCTTGCCGCTCCCGGTCACCACGACGCTGCGGGTCGCGGCTGGTCCTGGCACGGGGGCTTGTCCGGTCGGGTTCTGGGCGGACACCGGTCCTCGCTCGTCGTCGTGCCCGACGGCGGAGCCCGCCCTGGGCGTGCCGGTCGGGTCGGTCATCGGTCCTCCTGGTCGTCGAGCATGCGGTTGTCATCGGTCGAGCATGCGGTTGGCGTCGTTCCGGGGCCCGTTTCGGACGCCAACCCCATGCTCGGCAGCGAGGGGTCGGACTCGAACGAGAAGTACGACGGCGAGAGGGCGAAGCCCAGACCGGGGGCCTCGGGCGGCAGCGCCGTGCCGGACGAGAACTCGGGACCGCCCTCGACGAGCAGCGGCGCCGGGTCGTAGGGGTTGCCCTGCGGCGACCGCTCGAAGGTCTCGACCCCGATCCCCGCGGCGCCACCCAGGTGCACGCTGACCTCGGGGTACACGTGGCTCGACGTCACGAGCCCCGCGTCCTGCCAGGACCGGACCAGGGGTTTGGCCGCGGTGATGCCGCCGATCCCGACCACGTCCACGCGCGCCACGTCGAGCGCTCCGAGCGCATCGAGCCGCGCGAGGACCTCGGGGTCCGTGACCTCGTCGCCGATCGCGAGCGGCAGCCCCGTGGCCTCGCGGATGCGCGCGGCGCCAGCGGCGTCCTCGGGCAGCACGGGGTCCTCGAGCCACGCGAGCGCGGGCGGCTCCCCGGCCGGTGCCGGAGCGCCGATCCCCCACGCGTCGAGGTCCGCGAGCGCCTCGTCCGCGTCGCGCCAGCCGAAGCCCACGTCCACGACGAGACCGCTGCGACCGGGCTCGCTCTCGCGGCCCGTCACCCCGGGCAGCTCGGCGCGCAGGATCGCGAGCAGGTCGCGCATGAGGTCGTGGTCGGGAGACCGCGAGATCTTGAGCAGCGACCAGCCCTCGCGGGCACGGTCGAGCACCTCGTCGGCGACGGCGCGCGCCGTGCGACCGGGGGTCGGGTAGGCCGCGACGAGGATCGCGGGCCGCGGCGCCGGGACGACCGGCCCGGCCGGGTCCCCGCTCGGCCCCTGACCAGGGCGGGCCGACGACGGGACCTGAGCGGCGCCGTCGGGCACGGGGGGCCCGAGAGGCACAGGGGGCACGTCGGTCACGGCGGAGTCCAGGAGGCGCCACACCGGGACGCCCGCGACCTTGCCCGCGACGTCCCACAGCGCGACGTCGACCAGGCCGATCGCCCGGCGCACCAGGCCCACGCGCCCCACGATCGCCGACCCGCGCAGCGCGGCGTCCCACGCCGCGCGCACCCCCGCGGCCGGGTCGTCGACCGGTAGGTCGCGACCCACGACGTGCGGCGCGACGAGGCGCTCGACGATCTCCGCCATGGGCGCCTCGCGCGTCAGGGCGTAGGAGACACCCGTGACCTCGGTGCCGTCCGGCAGGACTGCACGGACCTGGACCCCCACGTACTCGCGGCGCGTGACCGTCATGGCCCCGAGCTGCAGGGGCTGCGGCAGCGCGACGACGGTCGTCGAGGTGCGGACGTCGGTGACGCGCGCGATCCCGCCCGGGCTCATGGCTCGGCCCGTCATTCCGGCTTCTTCGCGAGCGGGACGCCGTAGTCGACGATGAACCCGCCGTCGACGTAGAGGGTCTGGCCGATCACGTACTGCGACTGGTCGGACACGAGCCAGCTCACGGCGTTCGCGATCTCCGAGGCGTCGGCGAGGCGGCCCGCGGGGATGCGCGCGAGGATCGTCTCCTCCTTGAGCGTCCCGGCCGCGACGCCCTGGCGGAAGACGCCCGTGTCGATGTATCCGGGCGCGACCGCGTTGACCCGCACCCCGCGCGCGGCCCACTCGGCCCCAGCCGTCGAGGTCAGGCCGATCACGGCCGCCTTGGTCGTCGAGTACGGGGCCCGACCCGCGGAGCCGCGCGCCGAGACCGAGGAGATGTTGACGATCGCGCCACTGCCCGCGGCGAGCATGTGACGGCCCGCGGCCTGGAGGCAGGTGAAGACGCCGTGCAGGTTGACGTCGACCACGGCCTTCCACTCGTCCCAGCTCAGGTCCTCGATGCCGCGGTGGCGCTGGATCCCGGCGTTGTTGACCAGGACGTCGATGCTGCCCGTCGCGGCGGCGACCGCGTCGAACGCCGCCCCCACGGCCGCGTGGTCCGTGACGTCGAGGGGCATCCAGACCAGGCCCGGCTCGGCGGGCAGGGCCGCGAGGTCGAGCGCGGGCAGGTCGTGCTGGACGACGTCCGCGCACACCACGCGGTGGCCGTCCGCCGCGAGCCGCTCGGCGATCTGGCGGCCGATGCCCGCCGCGCCGCCCGTGACGATCGCGGTGCGGAGCGGGGTGCCTGCGGGTGTGCCGGTCGGGGTGGTCGTGGTGCTCACTGGTCCTCCGTGGAAGTCTGCGCTGGTGCGGGCGTCGTCGCCGCCAGGGTGTCGACGAGGTGGTTCGCGTGCTGCTCGAGCCGTGCGAGCGAGCCGGGCGCGAGCGGCGACTGCCACGCCTGGTAGGCGCCTCGCACGTACGCCTGGTCGGTCGGCAGGTACACGAAGCCCGGGCCGTTGGTCAGGTTCGCGACCACCACGGGGCGGTCGCCCGCGTGCTCGCGGACCGTGCGCTGGAAGCGCGAGTACGCCTCGCCCGGGTGCGCGACGAGGAACCCGTCCCCGATCTGCCACACCCACGTGGGGTGCTCGACGGTCGGGCCGGTCACGTAGCCGTCGCGCAGGTTGCGCGCGCGGCGCAGCCGCTCGTCGCGACTGCGCGGGTCGATGTCGGCCCACTCGGCCTCCATCTGCGCGAGGGTCGGCAGGTCCCGCAGGTCCAGCACGACGGCGTCGCTCACCGCGCGCAGCACGCGCGAGCCCTCGACGGGGCGCGGCTCCCACATGCCCAGCGGCGCGCCGGACTGCACGACGTGCGTGAGCTCGAGAGCCGTGCCGGGGGGCGGCAGCTCGGCGAGCGCCGCGAGGACCGCGTGCCCGAGCGAGGTGCCGTGCCGGTCGGCGACCGCCACGTCCCCCGTGTACTGCTCGCGCGGGGCCAGCTCGCCCGAGGCCCCCTGGAAGAACGCGACGGGCGCCCCGGTCGCCTCCTCGACGAGGGCGCGCATCGCGCCCACGTAGTCCGGGGAGACCAGGGTGTTCTGCCACGCGAGCGTCGTGGGGTGGCACGCGTAGTTGACGATCGTCGCGAGGGGCGTCGTGGTCGGCAGGGGCTTGCCGGGGGCCGCCGGCTCGACCCGGCTGAGGCGGCCGATCACGACCGTGTCGTCGGCGGCGGCCCGCGGAACCGTCGGGTTGAAGCCGATCACGGGGAGCCCGAGATCCTCGGTCACGTCCGCCGGGGCGCCGGACAGGCCGGGCGCCGTGTCACCAGAACTGGCGGACGGCGTGTCGACGGGCTCGCCGTGCGACCCGCCCGCGCCGAGGATCAGCTCGCGGTCCGCCGCGAGCGAGCAGTACCCGGTCGTCCACTCGAGCGTCGCGGGGGCGAGCGAGGCCACGGCCTCGCGTCCGGCGTCGACGGCCTGCGCCGCGAGGTGCTCGAGGTAGGCAGGGACGAGCTCGCCGCCCTCGAGGTCGGCGTCGTGGCTGCACAGCACCGGGCCCGCGTGCGTGTGGGACAACGAGATGAGCAGCCGCTCGGGCGGCAGGCCGAGGCCCGCGAGGACCGCGTCCCGAACGCTGCGCTCGTCGTCGACGCGGCGCCACCACGTGGCGTCCACGGTGATCATGACCAGCGGTTCGCCCCGGGGAGCGCCGGTGCGCTCGGGGTGAGCGGCGCTGCCGGGCGTGCCGACCTGCGCGGGGTGAGCGGCGCCGTCGGGCGTGCGGCGCGCGGGCGAGACGCCCGAGCCGGGCGCCTGCTCCTCGGCGAGGGCGATCGCGGTGAGGGTCATCGCGCGGTGCGTGCCCCGCGAGGCGTTCCAGTCGGCGGGGCCCCAGTTGCGGGCACGGATGCCCACGGGCGGCGTGACGTCGCGGCGGGCTACGCCTGCCAGTCCGCGGAAACCGGGCACCGTCACCCGGTCGTGCAGGGACACCATGGATCCTCCTCGAGCCTGTGCGTCAACCCTCGAATGCTATAGCATGCAGTGAGGGGGCAAGCCGTCCGGTGGCCCTTCGCCTCGATGGTGGCACAACGGTGCGCCCCGCGCAGACCTCGCCCCCGGCACGCACCGCGGGCGAGGAGCCGGGCCCAGTTCGCCGACCGCTATCCTTCGGGGCACCTCCCGGATCGGACCGCAGAACACTACGGAGAACCCATGGCGCTCAAGAGCGTGCCCGACCTGAACGTCGCCGACCGCGTGACCGTCGAGCTGCGAGAGGCGATCTTCAGCGGCGACCTCGCGCCCGGGTCGCGCCTCGTCGAGCGCAAGCTCGCCGAACGCCTCGGCACCAGCCACATCCCCGTGCGCGAGGCCCTCACCCGCCTCACCGAGGAAGGGCTCGTCGAACGCCTCCCCCACCGTGGCGCCCGCGTCGCCGCGCTCACGAGCCGCGACCTCGAGGAGATCTCGAGCCTGCGCACGCTCCTGGAGCAGTTCGTCGTCGTACGCGTGCAGGCCGAGTGGGACGCCAAGACCGAGGCCCGCCTGCGCAAGACCGTGCAGCAGATGGTCGACGCGGCCGAGCGCGGCAGCTCGGCCCGCGTGTTCGAGCTCGACCGACGCTTCCACGAGCAGCTCTGGGAGCTCGCCGACCACCGGATGCTCATGACCATCACGTCCCAGCTCCGTTCCCGGATCACAGGCTTCCTGCGCGCCGCGAACGTGGCCCTGGACCCCGAGGCGCGCGTCGCGCACGCCGAGACGCACCACCTCATCATCGACGCGATCGCGAGCGGCGACCCCGAGCGGGCGCGGACCGTCATGGCCGAGCACATCGGCGAGGCCGCGGCACGGCTCGAGAGCCACACCCAGGACGGCGACGTCGCCGAGGAGCCCGCGGCGGAGGCCGGGGGCGCCTGACCGGGGCGGAGGCGCCGTGGGTGCCGGGACGTCGCTTGCGTCGAGCGTGCAGTTCGGGTCGTCACGAACCTGGTCCTGACAGCCCGAACGTCACACTCGGCGCGCCTCGCGGGACACGTCGAGGAGCGCGTCGAGCACCTCGACCGTCGAGCCGCGCACGACGTCCGGCGCCCGCTCCTCGCTCCAGGCCCGGCCGTGCGCGACCCACCCGGTCCGCAGATCCGCACCCCGGCCCCCACCGACGTCCGCGACCGGGTGGTCGCCGACCATCCACGCGGCCCCGACCCCGGGGGCACCGGGCACCAACGGGACCCCCGCCACCGCGAGCGCTGCCGAAGATCCGCCGGTCGCTTCGCGAAGGCCCCGGCCCGATCGACGAGGGTGTTGTCGAGGTCGACGAGCACCGCCCCAGGGGCGGTGCGGCGATCGTCGAACATGCGCAGAGCGCTCCTCGAACATGCGGTGGGGGTCGGAATCGGGGTGATTCACGACCGTAATCACATGTTCGGCAGCGAGGGGGGACGGTCGAGGGATGGACACTTCGTGCGAGGTCCAGCCCGACCTCGCACGTGCTTCGTTGCCGTGCATCGTTCACTCGAGAACGTGGATGCGAGACTATTCTTGCTATAGCAAACCGTCAAGGCGAAGCTACCGGGCGCCTTGCGCACGCGCCCCACCTGCACCGACACGCACCCGCTCATCGAGGAGCCCCATGGATTTCCGCACCGCGACGCCCGCCGACGTCCCGTCGCTGTACGCGCTGTGGGCCGCCGCGTTCGACGCGCCCCTCATGGTCCCCGTCTACGAGACCGACGGCGGCCGGCTCGACCGTACGGTCGTCGCGGTCCTCCCCGGCCCGACCACCGCCGAGGACCGCGTCGTCGCCTCGGTCTGCTGGACCCCCCGCACGCTCGTCGGCATCCCGGGCGCCGACGGGGCGACCGCCACGCTCACCGTGGGCGGCGTGGCGAACGTCGCCTCGGCGCCGGACATGCGCGGGCGCGGTCTGGTCCGCCTCGCGCTCACCGAGGCGGTCGAGCAGATGCACGCCGCGGGCATGGACGCCTCGCTGCTGTTCACGGGCACCCCGGGCGTCTACCGCCCGAGCGGCTGGGAGACCTTCGAGGTCCCCGTCACCCGCGGCCCCCTCCTGCCCGACGGCGCCGCTCGCCCCGAGCGGTCGAGTGCCACGGTCGTGGCTCGCCACGAGCGGCCGCCGCGCACGGAGTCCCTTGTCCCCACGACCTTCCCCGCCTGGGACACCGACCTCCCGTGGCAGGACCTCGCGGCCCTGCACGACGCGTTCCATGCCGCCCCTCTGACCACGCGCCGCACGGTCGAGCACTGGGAGCGCCGGATCCCCCTCTGGTACTCCGCGGCCGAGCTCCTCACGGCGCGACGCCCCGACGGGTCGATCGTGGGCTACCTGGTCGTGGAGCTCGAGGGCGAGGTGCTGCGCGTACGGGAGCTCGCCGTCGGGCCTGGTGACGCGACGGCGCCCGAGCGGCGCGAGGCGCTCGACGCGCTCGCGCTCGCCGTCCGTTCGCTGGCCCGCGAGCGCGGGGCGACCCGCGCCGAGGTGCGCCTGCCACGTGTCCCGGCCGCGGCGGTGCTCACCGACGCGCTGCTGGCTCCGGGCGGTCGCGAGACGACGTCGGACGCGACGGGCATGCTGCGCCCGGTCCGGCGTTCGACGGCGGAGATCGATGCCCTGCGCGCCGCGACGAGCGGCCCCACGGCGGGCTTCCACTGGCCCGGCGACTACCTGTGAGACGGCCGCCGGCGCGGCTCCCCGGGCGCGCCCGGCGGACCTGGCGAGTCGTCACCACCCTCTTGACATTGCTATAGCACCGGCCTAATCTCCGGGAAATGCCCGGTTCATCCGGACGCAACGAAGCGCATCCATCCTGCTGTCGCGGCCTGCCGCGCCCAGCCTGAACCGTCCCTCTCGCCCCGTCCCCCGGTCACCGCAGCCCCGGCCCGCCGGACTCCACCCGCACTCCCGTTGCCGCGCGTCGGCCACCCCTGAACGGACCCGTCTCATCGACCCGTCCGAAGGGTGACCCACGTGAAGACCCCCCTGACTGCCCGCGCCAGCGCGACAGCCCCCGACCTCTCCCCCGACCCCGACCCCACCGACCCCTCGCGCCGCAGCCTGCTGCGCGTCGCGGGCATGGGCGCGCTGACCGCGACCGCGTTCGCGCTGTCCACGGGCCTCGCCCCCTCCGCGCTCGCCGCACCGCTGGGCCGGAACAAGGACGAGCCCGACGACGAGCTCACCGTCGCGACGTCCGTCGCCCAGCTCATGGGCTGGCGCGCGAAGAAGATCGACGACGGGACCGTCGTCCAGCTCCTCGGCCACGCGACCCCCGGCGACGGCGCCGCACGCCTCGTCCGGTTCGATGCGAAGAGCACCGCGGCCGCCAACGGCGGCACGGTGCTGGCCCCCATCGGCGCGGCCGGTCCCGGCCGGTGGCACACCCTCCACACGGGCACGGCCGACTTCCGCTGGTTCGGGATCTTCGGCACCGACGCCCCCACGGGCAGCGCCGACGAGGCGCTCGACGCGCTCGTCGACGACCCGACCGTGAGCCGCATCGAGGCCCACACCGACCTCAACTTCGTGCGCCGTCACACCTACACGCGCTCGCACCTCGAGCTCGACTTCGGCGGCCGGACGATCACGACCGAGGGCATCGAGCGCAACTCGCACGACAACCCGTTCGGGGCCGTGATGTTCTTCCAGGGCACCGTCACGGACGTGACCCAGCAGCGCACGCTCGCCGAGACCATGCCCGACCAGCGCGACGTGTTCGAGGTCGCGGACTCGTCCGCGTTCGCGGTCGGCGACTGGTGGACCGTGCAGGTCGATCCCCGGCCGGGCGGCGGGCGCGACGAGCGCGAGCTCCAGCGCCTCGTGCAGGTCACCGAGGTCGTCGACGCGGCGCACGTGCGCGTCGACTACCGCAACGGCTGGGAGCTGGCGCCGGGCCGGGTGCTCGAGTGGCGCAAGGTCGTGCCCGTCGAGCAGGTCCACGTACGGAACATGACCTTCATCGGGGCCGGGCCGTACGACGGCCCGCTCAACGGCGAGCTGCCCGACGACCGCGAGCACACCGGCTCGCACCCGGTCGCCTACGAGTTCGCGGTGCGCTGCGACGTGTCGGACGTGCACGGCTCCAGGACGTGGTGGCCCGTCATCATGCGCCGCTGGAACACGTTCTTCGCGACCGAGCGCTGCTCGGTCGCCAACCCGCCGACGGTCTTCTACGGCGGTGCGGGCTACCTCACGCAGCAGATCTACTGCCTGTACGGGCGCATAGCGGACTGCCGCTCGCACAATGCCCGCCACCTCAACGACCTCACGGCCTCGGCCTACTGCCTCGTCGAGAACTGCCACGGTGACGGCGACGACCAGGGTGGCAACCCGTTCACGACGCACGGCCAGTACGAGCACGACCTCGTGTTCCAGGGCAACAGCGGCCTCATGGACATCGCCAACTCGGGGGCGCAGTGGGGCATCAGCGCCAAGCGCATCACGGTCAAGGGGCACGTGGCCTCCTGGTTCACGGTGAGCACCCAGATCACGGACCTGACCCTGGAGGACGTGCACGTCGTCGCGCGCTCGACGTTCGACCAGCAGGGCAGCCTGACGGTCAACGCCGACGGCGTGCAGATGCGCGGGTGCACCGCGTCGTTCTTCGCGGTCGCGCAGCGCTCGAGCCTGTCGAAGCGGCCCAACGTCATCGAGGACTGCCACTTCTCGCTGCCGGTCGGCAGCGTGCTGCACCAGACGCCCGTCGCCAACCCGGTCCACTTCGTCCGGACCGGATTCACCGGGTTCGACGGCACGGTCCTGCGCGGCGCGGGACCTGTCACGTTCACCGACTGCACGTTCGTCGGCTCGACCGACGAGGCCGCCCCCGCCGCCCCCGCGCTCGTCGGGTCGGCCGACGTCACGATCAGCGGCGGGACCCTCACCGGCACGGGCATCCGGCTCAGCGGCGTCCGCGACCAGCGGCTCACGGTCCGCGGGGCGAAGATCTCCGGCACGACGACGGCCGGCGCCCTGGTCTCGCGGGCCGCGGGCCCCGGGACGGTCCAGGTGGACCTGCGCGGCGCGACGCTCGCCGCGAGCGGGACCACCGCGCACGTCGCCCTCGCGGGCACCGACGCGCTGACCGCGGTCGGCACGCGCTTCAGCGGCGGCCGGTACGACCTGGCACCGACCACGCGCGTGCTCCAGTCCGGCTGCGTCGAGCAGGGCGTCGACCGCACCGGCTTCCCCGAGGGCGACCACGTCCTCGTCACCGACTCCCTCGCGCTGTGAACCGCACGAGCTCCCCCTGCCACCCGGAAGAACCCCTGATGAAAGGCCCCTGCAGATGACGAACCTCATCACGTCCGGACAGACCCCCGGCGAGCCGGCGACGACGCCGACCTCGCCCCGCCAGGCCCCCACGGTCGAGGCCCCCTCGCGCCGCAACCTGCTGCGCGTCGCCGGGATCGGCGGCCTCGTGGCCGCCGGCGCCCTGATGGGCACGCACTCGGCCGCAGCCGCCACGCCCGCTACCGCTGCGCCGTCGGGCGTGCTGCCCCTGAAGAAGGACGAGCCCGACGACGAGGTCCTGGTCGCGGCGTCCGTCGCCCAGCTCGTGGGCTGGCGCGCGAAGAAGATCGACGACGGGACCGTCGTCCAGCTCCTCGGCCACGCGACCCCCGGAGACGGCGCCGCACGCCTGGTTCGCTACGACGCGAAGAGCGAGGCGGCGGCCAACGGCGGCACGGTGCTGGCGCCGAAGGACGTCCAGGGCAAGGGAAGGTGGCACACGCTCCACACGGGCACGGCCGACTTCCGCTGGTTCGGGCTCTTCGGGAAGGACACCCCGGCCGACGACGCGCTCGACGCGCTCGTGAACGACCCGACCGTGAGCCGCATCGAGGCGCACTCCGACCTCAACTTCGTGCGCCGCCACCGGTTCACGCGCTCGTACCTCGAGCTCGACTTCGGCGGGCACACCATGACGACCGAGGGCATCGAGAAGGCCGGGCAGGACGACCCGTTCGCGGCCGTCCTGTTCTTCCGCGGCACCGTGACCGACGACGTCCGCACGAACAAGCTCACGGCCGTCATGCCCGAGCTGCGCGACGACTTCGAGGTCGCCGACTCCTCGAAGTACGCCGTGGGCGAGTGGTACGCGCTCGAGGTCAACGCGCTCGCGGGCAAGTGGGAGCGCGAGCTGCAGCTCCAGGTCCAGGTCACGCAGATCGTCGACGCGACGCACGTGCGCGTCAACTACCTCAACGGCTGGGAGCTCGCCGCGGGGCGCACGCTCACGTGGACCAAGGTCGAGCCCGTGCAGCAGGTGCACGTGCGCAACCTGTCGTTCGTGGGTGTCGCGGGCGGCGACCAGTACACGGGCTCGCACCCGCTCGCGTTCGAGTACGCGGTCAGCTGCGACGTCGAGAACGTGCACGGGGTGGCGACGTTCTGGCCCCTGGTCATGCGCCGCTGGTCGACGCACTTCACGACGACGCGCTGCTCGCTCGCCAACCCGGCCTCGATCACGTGGGGCGGCGCGGGCTACCTGACGCAGCAGATCTACTGCCTGTACGGGCACGTGTCCGACTGCCACACCTCGAACTGCCGCCACCTCAACGACTGGACGGCCTCGGCGTACGGCCTCGTGGAGAACTGCCACGGCGACGGCGACGACCAGGGGCCGTTCGTCACGCACGGCCAGTACGAGCACGACCTGACGTACGTCGGGAACTCGGGGCTCATGACGTTCGCCAACTCGGGTGCGGCGTGGGGCTCGTCGGCCAAGCGCATCACGGTCAGCAAGCACGTGTGCTCGTGGTTCGTCGCGCGGGTCAAGGTCACCGACCTGACGCTCGAGGACGTCCAGGTCATCCGCAAGGAGGGCCTCGCGGGCTCGGGCATGCTGTGGGTCAACGCCGACGGCGTCCAGCTGCGCGGCTGCCAGGCCGACGACACCCTGATCGTGTCGCAGGCGTCGAGCCGCTCGAAGCGCCCCAACGTCATCGAGGGCTCCCGCTTCGACGTCCTGCCGGGGACGCCGATCACGCAGGCCAACGTGACCAACCCCGTGCACCTGGTCCGCACGACCTTGAACGGGCTGGAGGGTGCGTCGTTCGCGGGCTCGGGGCCCGTTGTCCTGGACCAGTGCACGCTCGAGGCCGCCGAGGGCAAGGGCACCGTGACGGCGTCGGGAGACCTGACGATCCGTGGCGGCGTGGTGCGCAACGTCGCGGTCGTCGCGGCGGGCACCACCGAGCAGACCGTCCGGGTCGGCGACGGGGCGCGGCTCGAGGGCTCGCCCGCGGGTGGCACGTTCCTGAGCCGGGCGAAGGCTGACAAGCCGGTCACCTGGAACCTGGACGGTGCCCGATCGGTGGCCGCGTCGGGCGACACTGGTCACGTGAAGCTAGACACAGGTATCAATCGCTGGTCGGCCGTGGGGTCCACCTTCACGGGTGGCCGCCTCCAGCTCGCCGACGGCGCGTTCGGCGCGGGCTCCTACCTCCTGCACACCGGCAACGTCGAGTCCGGCGTGCAGCGCGTCGCGATCCCGGCCGACGGCCCGACGGTCTCGACGGCGGGCACGCTGGTGCTCTGACACGGCGTAGCCCCGCCTCGACCACGGGGTTGAGGTCGTCAATCGTGACCTGACGGCCTCAACCCCGTTCTCGGCACCGACCGAAGATAACGACTCGGTCGCAAGTTGACCTGGCGGGCTGTCAGGGCGCAGGATCATCTGGCATAGTTGCTATAGCAAATAGCAAATGAGGCCGTACTCGCCCGGCTCTCCGCCCGCACCGACCGTTCGACCAGCACCACCAGCCCCACCCCCGCAGCCCCCGCAACGACGCAAGGACCGCTCGTGACCCGCAATGATGCACCCGTGACCGTCGCCCTCGTGGGCGCCGGCAACCGGGGTCAGACCTACGCACGCTGGATCGCCGCGCACCCCGACCGTGCGCGCCTGGTCGCTGTCGCAGACCCACGCCCGTTCCAGCAGTCCCTCGTGAGCGACGGCGCGGCCTCGGCGAACCCCGACGCCGCCCCCGTCGCACGGTTCGCGGGCTGGGAGGACCTGGTCGCGGCGGGCGCCTCGGCCCCCCTCGCGGACATGGTCATCGTCGCGACCCAGGACCGTGAGCACCGCGACCCGGTCGTGGCCCTCGCTGCGCAGGGCTACGCGATCCTCGTCGAGAAGCCGCTCGCCCCGAGCGCCGAGGAGTGCCGCGACGTGGTCGACGCGGTCGAGGCATCGGGCGTCCTGTTCGGCGTGTGCCACGTCATGCGGTACATGCCGTACACGGACCTCATGAAGTCGGTCGTGGACTCGGGCGTGCTGGGCGAGATCGTCAACGTGCAGCACCTGGAGCCGGTCGGCTGGTGGCACGACGCGCACTCGTACGTGCGCGGCCCGTGGCGCTCGGAGAAGACGTCGAGCCCCATGCTGCTCGCGAAGTCGAGCCACGACCTGGACTGGATCCGCTACGTCACGGGCAAGCGCATCCAGACCGTCGCGAGCTTCGGCTCGCTCAAGCACTTCCGTCCGGAGGAGCGCCCGGCGGGCGCCGCGGACCGCTGCCTGGACTGCCCGCTCGAACCGACGTGCCCGTACTCTGCGCCGCGCCTGTACCTGGGCACGCTGCGCGAGAAGGGCGCGATCTGGCCGGTCACGGTCGTCACGGACGGCACCGACGAGGCGTCGGTGATCGAGGCGCTGCGCACGGGGGACTACGGCCGGTGCGTCTACGCGTCGGACAACGACGTGGTCGACCACCAGGTGGTCGCGATGGAGCTCGAGGGCGGCGGCGCGGCGACGTTCACCATGACGGCCTTCTCGGAGCAGGACCACCGCAAGACGCAGATCTTCGGGACGCACGGCTGCCTCGACGGCGACGGCGAGAAGATCCGGGTCACGGACTTCCGGGACGGCTCGGTCACGGTCCACGACTCGGGTCACCACGGCGCGACCAACGCGGCCGACGACCACGGCGGCGGCGACTCGGGCGTCATGGACGCGTTCGTGCGCGCCGTCGCGACGGGCGACCCGAGGCACGTCCGGTCGGGCGCCGTCGAGTCCCTCCAGAGCCACCTCGCCGTGTTCGCGGCCGAGGAGTCGCGGCACTCGCGCACCGTCGTCGAGGTCCCGGCCCGTTAGCAGCACGTCCCGTCCGTGCGGCCCTCCGGCCGTCCGGGCAGAGCAGCACCCCGCAGGCGCGACGATGCGCCGGGCGGGCTCAACAGCACACGGATCAACCAGCACGGTAGTCATCATTCGACGTCAAAGGAGCACGAAAATGACCATGCCGAAGAAGCACGTGGCGACCGCCATCGCGGCGATCGCCACCCTCGGCGCCCTGACCGCCTGCGGCGGCGGCGACGCGGCCGGCGGATCGACGCCCGTCCCCTCGGACGGCGCGGCCTCGGGCTCCGTCACCATGTGGACCTACCCCGTCATCGCCGACGAGGCAGCCCACAAGGCCTTCTGGGACAAGCAGATCGCCGAGTTCACCAAGGAGAACCCGGACGTCGACGTCAAGGTCGAGATCTACCCGTGGGCGGGTCGCGACGAGACGCTCGCGACCGGCATCGCGGGCGGCAAGGGCCCCGACGTCGTCTACCTCATCCCGGACCAGCTCCCGAAGTACGCGAAGTCCCTCGCCGCGGTCGACAACTACGTCACCGACAACACGGGCGACCTGCGGGAGAACGCCGCGAAGTCCGTGAGCATCGACGGCGCCATGATGGGCGCGCCGCTGATCATGAACTCGAAGCCGCTCGTGTGCAACGCCGCGGCCTTCGACGCGATCGGGGAGTCGGGCAACTACCCCGAGACCTGGGACGACCTGATGACGCTGGCCCCGAAGTTCAAGGACGCGGGCTACGACGTCACGAACTACTGGGGCGCGGTCGACGCGACGCTCAACGAGTCGTTCTACCCGCTGCTGTGGCAGGCGGGCGGCTCGGTGTTCTCCGAGGACGGCACGAAGGTCGCGTTCGACTCGCCCGAGGGCGTCGAGGCGCTCCAGTTCGTCACGGACCTGGCCGAGGGCGGCTTCGTCGAGAAGGACCTGCTGACGACCATCCCGGCGTTCGAGCAGACCCGCACGGCGCAGGGCAAGATCGCCTGCACGTGGCAGCAGGGCCCCGGCGACGTCGCGACCTTCTGGGGCGAGGAGAACACGGTCGTGCTCCCCTCCCTCAAGCAGGCCGAGTCGATCGGCTACGGCACGGTCGGTTCGCTGGCCCTCATGAAGAAGGCCGAGAACCTGGACGCTGCGGGCAAGTGGCTCGCGTTCGCGACGCGCCCCGAGGCGTCGGCCGAGTACGCGAAGGCCGCGGGCTGGTTCACGCCGTACACCTCGCAGACGGGCCTGTACGGCGACGACGCGACCATGGCCGCGCTCGAGGCCACGCTCGACGCGACCACCTCCGGCGACCTCAACGAGAAGTCGCGTGAGGTCATGGGCATCCTCGCCCCGGAGATCCAGGCCGCGCTCATCGGCCAGAAGACCCCTGAGCAGGCCATGAAGGACGCGGCCGCTGCCGCGAACCCGCTCCTCGGCTGATCTCGCACCACACCCACCGGGCCGGGTGGCCGCCGCTGAGGCGGCCCTCGGCCCGGTGAGGCGAAGGAGAAGAACCCCATGACAGCAACCACCCCGTCCGGAGACGTCCTCGGGCCAGGCCTCGAGGGCTCCGTGCCCGACGGCGCCGCGCCCGTCGCGCGGTCCACGTCCGGTGGGCCCTCGGGCCCGTCGCGCGGGAACGGACCGACAGGACCGTCAGCATTCCGCCGCACCATGGCCCGCCGCGAGGCTCGGATCGGCCTGCTCTTCGCTCTCCCGGCCTTCCTGCTCTTCCTCGCCTTCCGGTTCGGACCGGCGATCGCGGGAGTGGGGCTCAGCTTCTTCGAGTACACGATCGGCGGCACCGCCGAGTGGACCGGCCTCGACAACTTCGAGCGCATGGTCAACGACCCGATCTTCTGGTCCGCGATGCGCGTGACCCTGATCCTCAGCGTCCTGATCGTGCCGTTGTCGCTCGCGATCTCGACGTTCATGGCGCTGCTGGTCCGTCGCTCGTTCCGCGGCTCGGGCTTCTACCGCTCGGTGTTCTTCCTGCCGGTCGTCACGAGCCTGGTGCTCGCCGCGACGGTGTTCACGTGGGTCTTCTCGACGGGCGGCCCGTGGTCGCAGCTCATGGGGCTCATCGGCCTGTCGACGGACTCGTGGCTGGGGAGCACGACCCTGGTCCTGCCGGCCCTGGCGCTCGTGTCGATCTGGTCGCGCTTCGGGTACGGGATGCTCATCCTCCTGGCCCGCATGCAGGACCTGCCGCGTGAGCTCGAGGAGGCCGCGGCGCTCGACGGCGCGAACGCCTGGCACCGGTTCTGGCACATCATCATGCCGCAGCTCAAGCCGACGCTGTTCTTCCTGGCGGTCATCGAGACCACGGCGTCGTTCCAGATCTTCGACCTGGTCTACACCATGACGGGCGGCGGGCCCGCCCGCGCGAGCTACAGCCTCGTCTACCAGATCTACGACCAGGGCTTCAAGTACTTCGACCTCGGCTACGCCAGCACGCTCGGCGTCGCGCTGTTCATCATCACCATCGTCGTTGCGTTGGTGCAGCGTCGCCTCATCGGGAGGGACAAGTGACCACGCTCGCCACCCCCGGCACCCCGGGGCACCCCGGGACCGCTGCCGGCACCACCAGCTCGACCGGCCTGACACCACGCCGTCGGCGCAGCAAGAGCTCGGGCATGGACCTGACGTGGCGCGGCAAGGTCGTGCGCTACGTCGTCCTGAGCCTCGCGGCCGTCGTGACGATCTTCCCGTTCTACGCGATGGTCGTCCTCTCGCTCAAGCCTGCCGCGGCGATCCAGTTCCCGCAGAGCCTGATCCCCACGAACCTGGGCTTCGCGGCGTACGACCGCGTGCTCGGCGCGGGGAACATCTGGACCTGGTTCGGGAACACCCTCATCTACTCGGTCGTGTCCGTGGTCCTCGTCCTCGCGTTCTCCGCGATGGCCGGCTACGCGTTCGCGAAGAAGAAGTTCCCGGGCCGCGAGGCCATGTTCTGGTCGTTCCTCGCGATGGTCATGGTCCCGTACCACGTGACCCTGATCCCGACCTTCATCCTCATGGCGCAGGTCGGCGGCCTGGACACCTACTGGGGCCTGATCCTGCCGACGCTCGCGAACGCCCAGGCGGTGTTCCTCATGCGGCAGTTCATCATGGACATGCCCGACGACCTCTTCGAGGCGGCCAAGCTCGACGGCGCGTCCGAGTGGCGCATCTTCACGCGCATCGTGCTGCCGCTGTGCAAGCCGATCCTCGCGACGCTCGGCACGTTCGTCTTCCTGTGGCACTGGAACGACTTCCTGTGGCCGCTCATCATGGGCCAGGGCACCGACCACTGGACCCTGACCGTGGGTATCGCGTCGCTGCAGCAGCAGGACGTGCCGCTCAACATGATCCTCGCCGGCGCGACCATCTCCTTCGTGCCGATCTTCGCCGCCTACCTCGTGGCCCAGCGCTACTTCCAGGAGGGCGTCACCATGTCCGGAATCAAGGGATAGCACTCGTGTCTTCGACCTCACCCAGACCCCTTCACGCTGCCGCCGTCGCTCCTGCCGGTGCCTGCGCCGTCGGGCGCTCCGCCGGTCCCTCGTCGCTCGCCGAGCTCGAGGACCTGCTCACCACGCCCTCCCCCGCGCTCGTCGCGGACATGGCCGCCCGCTCGGGCGACCTGGTCGTCCTCGGCGCGGGCGGCAAGATGGGCCCGAGCCTCACGGTCCTCGCCCGACGCGCGCTCGACGCCGCAGGGCGCTCGGGCGACGCGGTCCACGCGGTCTCGCGCTGGTCGGACCCGGCCCAGGCCGACCACCTGCGCGACGCGGGCGTGCACGTCGTGACGGCCGACCTCATGACGGGCGACCCGGCCGTCCTGGCCGGGCTGCCCGACGGCGCCGACGTCGTCTACATGGTCGGCGCCAAGTTCGGCACGTCGTCGGCCCCCTCGCTCGCGTGGGCCGCGAACGCCGCGCTCGTGAGCGACGTCGCGCGCCGCTACGCGGACTCGACCATCGCCGCGTTCTCGACCGGGAACGTCTACCCGCTCGTGCCCGTGTCCTCGGGCGGCTGCTCCGAGGACGACCCGACGGGGCCGGTCGGCGAGTACGCCATGAGCTGCCTCGGGCGCGAGCGCCTGTTCCAGCACGCGGCCCTCACGCGCGGCACCAAGGTCGCGAACATCCGCCTCAACTACGCGGTCGACCTGCGCTACGGCGTGCTGTGCGACGTCGCGGCGCCGATCCTCGCAGGCGAGCCGGTCGACCTGACCACGAGCCACGTCAACGTCGTGTGGCAGGGCTACGCGAACGAGGTCGCGCTGCGCGCGCTCGGCCACGCGTCCTCGCCCGCGTTCACGGTCAACCTCACGGGCCCGGAGACCGCGTCGGTGCGCCGCCTCGCGGGGCTGCTCGGCGCGGGCCTGGGCCGCGACGTGTCGTTCACGGGCGCCGAGGCCGGGACCGCCCTGCTCAACGACGCGAGCCTGTGCCACGAGCTGTTCGGGTACCCCGACGTCTCGCTGCGCACGCTCGTCGACTGGCAGGCGCAGTGGCTCGCCGCGGGCCTGCCGACGAGCGGCAAGGCCACCAAGTTCACCGTGCGCGACGGGAAGTTCTGATGGGCT
Organism: Oerskovia rustica; assembly: GCF_014836555.1. GTDB lineage: Bacteria > Actinomycetota > Actinomycetes > Actinomycetales > Cellulomonadaceae > Oerskovia > Oerskovia rustica. The sequence goes on along the minus strand of NZ_JACSQQ010000048.1, from coordinate 3,307 downwards.
CGGTGATCGACGCCATGAAGCCCGACTCGCTCGCGCTCCTGCGCGCCGGCACGGTCATCCCGGCCCAGCCGCTCGCGCTGACCGCGGACCGCCGGTTCGACGAGCGCCGCCAGCGCGCCCTGACGCGGTACTACCACGCCGCCGGGGCGGGCGGCGTGGCCGTGGGCGTGCACACGACGCAGTTCGAGATCCGCGACGTCGGGCTCTACCGGCCCGTGCTCGAGATGGCGGCCGAGGTCTCGCGCGAGACGCTGGGCGGGCACGCCCCCGCGGGGTCCACGGTCACCGGCCCGCGCCCGCTCGTCCAGGTCGCCGGGGCCTCGGGCCCCACGGCCCAGGCCGTGGCCGAGGCGCAGGTCGCGGCAGACCTCGGCTACGACGCGGTGCTCCTCGCGCCGCGCGTGGCCGGGCTGGGCGGCACGCGCGAGGAGGTCGAGCGCCACCTGCTCGACCGCGCCCGGGCCGTGGGCGAGGTCCTGCCCGTGATCGGCTTCTACCTCCAGGAGGCGATCGGCGGGCCGCGGCTCTCGGTCGACTTCTGGCGCGAGTTCGCGTCGATCGAGGCCGTGGTCGCGGTCAAGGCCGCGCCGTTCGACCGGTACCGGACGATCGACGTGCTGCGCGGCGTGGCCGAGTCCGGCCGCGCCGAGCAGATCTCGCTCTACACGGGCAACGACGACGCGATCATCGCGGACCTGGTCTCCGAGGTCGACGTGCCGGTCGCGGGCAGCGCGAGCCCGTACACGGCGCGCTTCGTCGGTGGTCTGCTCGGCCAGTGGGCCGTGTGGACGCGGGGTGCGGTCGAGACCCTGCGCCTCGCGCAGGCCGCCCGGGGCGTCACGGCCGACGGCACGCTCACCGTGCCCGACGACGCGGCCCTGCGCCTCCTGGTCGCCCGTCAGACCGGCCTCACCGACGCGAACGCCGCGGTGTTCGACTCCGCGAACGACTTCGCGGGCGTCATCGCGGGGGTGCACGAGGTCCTGCGCCGCCAGGGACTCCTCGAGGGCATCTGGTGCCTCGACCCCGCCGAGACGCTGTCCCCCGGGCAGGCCGACGAGCTCACCCGCGTCACGGCCGCGTACCCGTGGCTCGGTGCGTCGGACGACGCGTTCATCGCGGAGCACCTCGACGCGTGGCTGGGATGATCCTGCGATGAGCCGCACCACGAGCGTCGTCAGCGTCTCCCCCGCGCTGCGGGCCGAGTTCTTCACGCCCGCGGCGTGGGAGACGCTGACGGCGCTGACCGACGTCGTCCTCGTCGACGACCCGGCGACGCTGGGTGCGACGCTCGACGCCGGGACGAGCGCTGCGCCGTCGGGCCTCTCGCGTGCGCAGGTGCTCGTCATCTCGTGGGGTACCCCGCGCCTCGACGCCGCGCTGCTCGACCGCCTGCCGGACCTGCGCCTCGTCGCGCACACGGGAGCGAGCGTCAAACCGTTCGTCACGCCCGAGCTGTTCGCGCGCGGCGTGCGCGTGACGCAGGCCGGGCAGGGCATGGCGCAGTCGGTCGGCGAGGTGTCGGTCGTGTTCGCCATGGCCCTGCTGCACCAGCTCCCGCGGTTCCACCACGGCCTCGCGTCGGGCGCCTCGTGGGAGGTCGCCGAGAACGCGCCGCCGCGCCACGAGATCGCGGGCACGCGCGTCGGCGTCGTCGGCGCGTCCCGGACCGGGCGCGCGGCGATCACGATGCTGCGCGCGCTCGGGGCCGAGGTCGTGGTCGCGGACCCGACGCTGTCGGCCGCGGACGCCCAGGCGCTGGGCGTCGCGCTCGTACGCCTCGACGACCTGCTCGCGACGAGCCGCATCACCATGCTCCACGCGCCCACGCTGCCCGAGACGCACCACCTGGTCGGGGCGCGCGAGCTCGCGCTCATGCCCGACGGCGCCGGACTCGTCAACACCGCCCGGTCGTGGCTCACCGACGAGGACGCGCTGCTGCGCGAGGTCGCGAACGGACGGATCGACGCCGCGCTCGACGTGTTCGACGCCGAGCCGCTGCCCGTCGACCACCCCTTCCGGACCCTGCCGAACGTGCTCCTCACGCCCCACCACGCCGCCGCGACCGTCCAGGGGCGGCTGCGGCAGGGGTCGATCGTGGTCGAGGAGGTCGGGCGCTTCCTCGCGGGCGACCCGCTGCTCCACGAGGTCGACGAGGCCGCGCTCACGCAGATGGGCTGAGCCCCCGACACATCGGCCACGGGGCGGTGGGAGAATCGGGACCATGCCCGACGACGTCCCCTCCTCCCCCGTGCCCGCATCGTCGCCCGGGGTCACCGGCGCTGAAGACTGGCGGCCGCACCTCGGCACCGACGCCGGGCGCCCGGCCCCGACGCTGCCCCACCTCGTGTTCTTCGAGCCGCGCATCCCCGGCAACACGGGCAACGCGATCCGCCTCGCGGCCGTGACCGGCGCACGCCTGCACCTCGTCGAACCCCTGGGCTTCGACCTCGACGAGCCCAAGCTCCGCCGCGCAGGCCTCGACTACCACGACCTCGCCGCGCTGGAGGTCCACGCCGGCCTCGACGCAGCCCTGGCCTCGATGCCCGAGGCACGCGTCTTCGCGTTCACGACCAAGGCCACGACCCGGCACACCGACGTCGAGTATCGTCCGGGCGACGTGCTGCTGTTCGGCCCCGAACCCACGGGCCTGCCCGACGACGTCCTGGCCCATCCCCGGATCACCGACCACGTCAAGATCCCCATGCTGCCCGGGCGCCGGTCGCTCAACCTGACCAACAGCGCGTCGATCGCGATCTACGAGGCATGGCGACAGACGGGGTTCGCGGGCGGCGTGTGAGGGATTCCCCGTACAGGGTGAAATGTCCATGGAAGGGTTTTCACGGATGTCCTGGCACCGGCGTCCAGGATGGACTGGACAGGTCCGGGGGACGACGACGTCCCCTCACCTGAAGCGAAGGAGCTCCATGCGAACCACCGGAAAGCGCGCCCTGGCAGTCTCAGCCCTCGTCGCCGCAGCCCTCGCCCTGGCGCCGGCCGCGAGCGCGGCCCCCTACGACGCCGGGCCGTGCACGTTCGACCTGACCCGCACCGGGAACACGTTCCGCCTCGACGCCGGCACGTGCGACTGGGTGCACCTCGAGGTGACGGCCAACGCCTGGGGCATCAACCTCTCCCGGTCGGCCTCCACGACCGACGTCACGACGTTCACGATCGAGGGACCGGCCTGGTCGGTCACCAAGGGGCTCGCCGTCGGGCGCCTCGGCGCAGTGACCGGACCCGTGGTGCGCGTGCTCTGACGCCCCCTCCCCACGTCCGCGCCGTCAGGGGCGGAGAAGGGGGCCGC
>NZ_JACSQQ010000047.1:10001-26023 GCF_014836555.1 Oerskovia rustica | reverse complement strand
CGCCCCTCGAGGGGCGACCGGCATCCGCCGTCCGCGGGCACCCGGCCCGCGGGCGCCCGGCCGTCAGTCGACCGTGACGGCGTCGAGCACGGGGAGCCTGGCTGCGCGCAGCGCGGGCCACCCGGCGGCCAGGACCCCGACGAGCACCGCGATGCCCACCATGGTGCCGAGCCCGGACCACGGGATCACCAGGTCGGTGAAGCCCGTGCTCGCGAACACGGTCGGCATCCCGGCCGCGAGGCCGACGCCCACCGCGAGACCCAGCACCGTCCCGAACACGGCCGTGAGGACCGACTCGATGACGATCGTCCCGGCGAGCTGGGACCGGCCCAGCCCGACGGCCCGCAGGAGCCCGATCTCGCGCGTCCGCTCGATCACGGACAGCGCGAGGGTGTTGACGATGCCGAGGATCGCGATGACGATCGACAGCCCCAGCAGCGCGTAGAGGATCGTGAGCATCTGGTTCACCTGGCTCGCGAGGGACGAGATGAACTCCTCGTTGTCCATGACGGACACGATCATGTACGGCTTCGCGGCCGCGGTCACCGCGGTGTCGAGCTCGTCCTGGGACACGCCGTCGGCGGCCTGGAGCAGCACCATGGTCGCCATCTCGGTCGGTGCCGCGGAAAGCTCGGCGAACACCGTGTCCGGCACGACGACCGGCACGCCCAGGGCGGGCGAGTCGAAGATCGAGCCGATCGTCACGTCGGTGCTGCCGAGCTGCGTGCGCAGCGTGAGCTCGTCGCCGAGCTCCCAGCCCTCGTCGGCCGCGGTCCCCTTGAGGACCGAGACCTGCCCGTCGGCGAGCGTGTCGAGGCTCCCCTCGACGGTCTCGGTGTGCCACGTCCGGCCGAACACCCCGGGGTCGACCCCGAGGACGAGCAGCGGGGCGGCGTCGGCGGCGTCGCCCGAGGACTCGCCGACGAAGTACCGGTCGGCCGTCATCGGGTCGACCGTGCCGACCTCGGGCAGGTCGGCGATGTCGCTCACCGCGCCGGAGGGGACCGTGCCGGTCGCGGACTGCACCACGAGGTCGGCGAGGGACTCCTCGGTCACGATGTTCTTCATCGACGCCTGCATGGACGCGGCCAGGACCGAGGCCGCACCGACGAGCGACATGCCGATCATGAGCGCGCCCGCGGTGCTCGCGGTACGGCGGGGGTTGCGGGTCACGTTGCCGCGCGCCAGCGTCCCGAGCGGCTTGGCCCACGCGACGAACGGTGCGGACATGACGCGCAGGACGCCGCGCGCGACGACGGGGGCGAGGATCAGGGTCCCGACGACCACGCCCACCGCCCCCAGACCCAGGAGGCCCCCGGTGCTCGCGGTGTCGTCGGCCGCGGCCTGCACGACCGCCAGGACGACGGCGCCCGCACCGGCCCCGGCGACGACCGCGCCGACGATCCCGCGGATCCTGAGCGACCCGGCCTGGGCCGGGGCGTCGTCCCGCATGGCCTCGACGGGGGCGACGAGCGCCGCGCGCCGCGCGGGCAGGGCCGCAGAGGCGACCGAGACCACGATGCCCAGCACGAGCGAGACCACGATCATCGACGCGGTGACGGGGATGTCACCCGTGAGGTCCATGCCCATGGTCTCGAACAGTGCCTTGAGGGCCGTGACGAGGCCGAGCCCGCCGAGGATGCCGAGCGCGCCGCCGAGCGTGCCGATGATCGCGGCCTGGACCAGGATCGAGGTGAACACCTGGAGCGGCGAGGCCCCGACCGCGCGGAGCAGCGCGAACTCGCGCTGACGCTGGCGGACCGTCATGGCGAACGTGTTCGCGATGATGAACCCGCCGACGAACAGCGAGATCCCGGCGAAGACCAGCAGGAACGTCTCGATGAAGCCCAGCATCGACGCGATGTCCTCGCGGGCCTCGTCGCGGGCGACCTCACCGGTGATGACCTCGACGGGCTCGGTCGGCGACGCGGCCTCCAGGGCGCTCGCGACGTCGTCACGCAGCTCCTGCTCGCTCACCCCGTCCTCGGCGAGGACCGTGATGGCGGAGACCGTGCCGTCGGGCGCGAACGCCTTCGCCGCGGTGGCCTCGTCGAAGAACACGATGCTCGCCCCGGCCATCGAGGCGCCCATGTCGACGATCCCCGTCAGGGCCGCCTCGGTGATCTGTCCGGCGACGACGATCGTCGTCGTGTCGCCGACCGCCAGGCCGCTGGCCTCGGCCGTGCCGGCCTCGAGCAGGAACTCCTCGGGGCCCGACGGCGCCGCGCCCTCCACGAGCGGGGTCGCGGGGTCCTCGGCCCGGTAGGCGAGGCCGAACGTCGGCGCGCCCGTGGTGGGCGGCGGGGTGCCGTCCGCCCCGACGAGCACGAGCGGACCGGTGTAGTCGGCGAAGGCGTGCGCGACGCCGTCGGCCTCCTGGATCGTGTCGGTGAGGTCTGCGGGGACGGGGTTGCGGACCGCGCCCGCGCTCGCGTTCGCCTGGGTCAGGGCCGAGGACTCCTCCTCGCCACGGACCAGGACGTCGGCCGACGAGCTGTCGACGATCCCGTCGAACGTCGCGGACAGCATCTCGCGCAGCGAGAACGTGCCCGCGACGAACGAGACGCCGAGCACGACCGCGAGGATGGACATCCCGAGACGCACGAGGTGCGCACGGACGTTGCGCAGGGCGACGCGCAGCATCAGGCGGCCGCCTTCTTGCGCGTGAGGGAGCCCAGGACCTCGAGGACGGAGTCCGGGGTCGGGTCGAGGATCTCGTCGACGATCCGCCCGTCGGCGAGGAACAGGACCCGGTGGGCGTAGCTCGCGGCGACGGGGTCGTGCGTGACCATGACGACCGACTGGCCCAGGTCGTCGACCGACTCGCGCAGGAACGTCAGGACCTCGCGCGAGGACGTCGAGTCCAGGTTCCCGGTGGGCTCGTCCGCGAACACGACCGACGGCCTGGAGACCAGGGCGCGCGCGCACGCGACGCGCTGCTGCTGCCCGCCGGACAGCTCGCTCGGGCGGTGCCTGAGACGGTCCGTCAGCCCGACGGCGTCGACCACCTTCGCGAGGTACGCCCGGTCCACGGGCTTGCGCGCGATGTCGAGCGGGAGAGTGATGTTCTCCTCGGCCGTGAGCGTCGGGACGAGGTTGAACGACTGGAAGACGAACCCGAGCCGGGTCCGGCGCAGCTTCGTGAGCTGGCGCTGGTTCATCGTGGAGACGCCGCGGGCGGCGACGACGACCGTGCCGGCCGTCGGGGTGTCGAGGCCCGCCATGCAGTGCATGAGCGTGGACTTGCCCGAGCCGGACGGACCCATGATCGCGGTGAATCGACCGCGGCCGAAGTCGACGTCGACGCCCGCGAGCGCGTGGACCGCCGTCGGGCCCTTCCCGTAGGTCTTGACCAGGCCGCGCGCGGTCGCGATCGCGTCGGGGGCGGAGGGCGGGGTGCCGCCGGCGGTGGCCGCCGGGACGGTGGCCGGGGCAGGGGACGGGGAGGGCATGGCGGGACTCTCTCTCGAAGGGTGCGCGTGCGGACGGCGACCCGGTCGAGGGGGAGTGTCGTGGTGGTGGGGACCGCCCACGCCTCGCCCCTTCGAGCCGCTGTGCCCATCCTGGCGGCGGCCCGGTCGGCGGAGCATCGGGGATCTCCCTGAAAGAACCCTGAACGTCACCCGAGGGCGTACGGCGTCCGACGTACGGCGTCCGAAGGCCGTTGGAGCGCCGGGACCGTGCGGAAGGCGCCCGGCGACGTGCGGCTACGGCGTCGGGGGGACGCTCGGGTCGACGGGCGGCGCGGGGTCGACGGGCGGTGCGGGGTCCGTCGGCGGAGCCGGGTCGGTCGGGGCGGCCGGGGCGTCGTCCTTGGGCTCCTTGGGCTCCTTGGGAGCCTTGGGGGCGGGCGGGACGCCCACCATGTTCGGGTCGGGGGCCGGGAAGCCCACGACCGGCGAGCCCTCCAGCGCGGTCTCCATGAAGGAGCGCCACGTCGGGGCTGCGAGCGTCGACCCGTACCAGCGCTGCTGGTACTTGCCGTTGATCGTCATGCGGCTCATCGAGACGTCGCTCTCCGCGTTGCCGATCCACACGGCCGTGACGATCTGGGGCGTGTACCCGATGAACCAGGTGTGGTTGTTGTTGTTCGCCGTGCCGGACTTGCCGGCGCTCGGTCGCGAGAGCTGGGACTTCTTGCCCGTGCCCTGCGTCATGACGTTCTGGAGGGCGAAGGTGACGGTGTTCGCGATGTTCGGGTCGAGGGCGTTCGGGTTGCAGTTCGCGGACGGGACGGGCAGCTCGCTCCCGTCGGCCCCGACGATGCGGGTGATCGCGATCGGGTCGCAGTAGGTCCCGCCGCTCGCGAACGTCGCGTACGCGGCGGCGAGCTGGAGCGGCGAGGAGTTCTGCGTGCCGATCGTCATGGTCGGCATGACGTGGATCGCGGACGCGTCGCCCGTGATCTCGGCCGTGCGGGACGGGCGGAGCCCGATGTTCCACGCCATGTCCCGCACCGCGCACAGGTCGAGCTGGGACTCCATCGTGGCGTAACCGGTGTTGACCGAGTTGAACGTGGCGCGCAGGACCGGGATCTCGCCCTGGTCGGTCGAGCCGTCCGAGTTGCCGGGCGACCAGGGGATGCGGTCGAGGCGGGCGCACGAGGCGTGGAAGTCACGGTTCGGCACGAACGTGCGCTTGTTCGCGTTGACCGTCTGGTTGAGGGTGTGCCCGGACCGCAGCCACTCCGCGAGGGTGAACACCTTCCACGTCGAGCCGGGCGAGAAGCCCTGGGACGAGCCGTGCTTCTGGTCGGCGTTGTAGTTGACGGCCGTGGTGCCCGGCGCGGGTTCGCGCGCGACGTCGTAGGGACGGTTCTGCGCCATCGAGAGGATCTTGCCGGTGTGGGGCTCGAGCGCGACGATCGCGTCCTCGATGCCGCTCGGGTCGCCGGGTGGGACGGCCGCGGTGATGGTCGCCTCGGCCGCGGCCTGCATCCGCGGGTCCAGCGTCGTCGTGATGTCGAGGCCGCCGCGATAGAGCAGCGCCTGGCGGTCCGCCTTGGTCTCCCCGAACGTCGGGTCGGAGGTGATGACCTTGGTGACGTAGTCGCAGAAGAAGGCGGCACCTCCGGCCGTCTGGCAGCCTCCGGCGACGGGCTGGACCACCAGGGTCGCGGGCAGCGGGGTCGCGACGGCCTCGTCGTGCTGCTGCTGGGTGATGTAACCCTGCTGGAGCATCTTGCTCAGCACGCGGTTGCGGCGCTTCTCGGAGTCGACCGGGTTGGTCACGGGGTCGTACTTGGTCGGGGCGTTGGTGACACCGGCGATCGTGGCGGCCTCGACGACGCTGAGCTCGGAGGCGTGCTTCGAGAAGTAGTGCAGCGAGGCGGTCTCGACGCCGTAGACCCGGATGCCGAACTGCGCGATGTTGAGGTAGCCCTGGAGGATCTCCTCCTTCGACATGACGGTCTCGAGCGAGATCGCGAGCTTGGCCTCGCGGGCCTTGCGTCCGAGGGTGTCGTCGCGGGCCGCGCGCATCGCGACCGGGTCGTCGTCGCGCACGGCCTGCTCGATCAGGACGTTCTTGACGTACTGCTGGGTCAGGCTGGACCCGCCCTGGGTGTCGCCGCCCGTGAAGTTGTTGACGGCCGCGCGGGTCACCCCCTCGGGGTCGATCCCGCCGTGCTCGTAGAAGCGGTGGTCCTCGATCGCGACGACCGCGTCCCTCATGGGTTGGGAGACCTGGTCCAGGGGGACGACGATGCGGTTCTCCTGGTAGAAGGTCGCGAGCAGCGTGGTGCCGTCGTTGGCGTAGACACGGGACTGCTCGGCGAGGGGGCCGGGGACGAGCTCGTCGGGCAGCTCGTCGAACATCTTGGTGACGTCCTCGGTCACGGTGTTCGCCCCCGCGGCGAGGGGCAGGAGGAGACCAGCCGCGAGGACGCCCCCCACAGCCGACACGAGCAGGAAGGCCATCAGGAGCGCGAGCGCCTTGACGGCGGAGGTCTGCTGACGGGGTCGTGTGGACTGGCCCATCTGCCGACTGTACGTCCCGAGTCCCGAGGCGGCTCGGCGAGCGGATTTCCGTTGCCGGGGCGTGACCTGGGCGGTGCGGGCGGGGTCCGCGCCGCCGCATCGTGTGCAGCTGAAGGGTTGCGCCCGGGGAGAACTTAGTGCAACTCTAGAGTTGCACATCCTGTTCGAGACCCGGCACGACCCGAGAGAGGAACGACCATGACGACCACCGACCAGCAGGCCTCGATCGACACCGAGGCGTTCCAGGTGACCCGCACCGTGATCGTGCACGCCCCGCCGTCCAGGGTGTGGGCCGCCCTCACGCGCGACGACCTGATCGCCCGGTGGTTCGGCCAGGAGGCTCACCTGCCGGACCTGCGAGTGGGCGGTGAGGGGACGTTCGGCTTCGACGGCTACGGACACTTCGCCGTCCGCATCGAGGAGTACGACGAGCCCACGGCCTTCGCCTTCACCTGGACCAACCAGGCCGGTGCCGAGCTGCGCCCCGACAGCTCGACCCTCGTCCGGTTCACGCTGACCCCCGAGGGTGAGAGCACCGTCCTCGCCGTCGTCGAGTCCGGGTTCGAGCGTCTCGGCGACCGCGCCGAGAGCGCGATGACCGACAACCGCTCGGGATGGACCGAGGAGCTCGACGAGCTCGTCGCGTTCGTCGAGGGGCCGGGATTCCCGGCGGGGGACGCCCCCGTCGAGAGCGTCGCGCGCTCCGCCGACGGCCCCGCGGCGTGAGCACGGAGACGCTGGCCCCCGTGTTCGCGGCGCTCGCCGACGACACGAGGTGGCAGATCCTGCAGGAGCTGGGACGTGCGGACCTGTCGGCGTCCGCGCTCGCGACCGTCCTGCCCGTGACTCGGCAGGCGATCGCCAAGCACCTGGCCGTGCTCGCCGAGGCCGGGCTGGTCGAGCCCGTGCGCGTCGGGCGCGAGGTCCGCTACCGCGCGATCGGGTCCCGCCTGGGCGAGACCGCCCGGGCGCTCGACGCGATCGGCGCCGAGTGGGACCGCCGCCTCGCCGCGATCAAGCGGATCGCGGAGGGATAGCGGTCTCGGTGCCGAACATGCGGTTGGCGTCGCGATCGGGCTGTTTCGCGACGCCGACCGCATGCTCGAGGAGCGCCGACCGCATGCTCGGCAGCGGTAGCGTGGGTGTGCCCCGTGCGCTCCTCGCCCGCCGAGGGTGACGGCCGGACCCGCCGAGGGCGACCGGCCTGCGCTGCCGCCGTCGTCAGACCCGCACCTGCGACGTGTCGCGGCGCAGGTAGCCCCACGCCAGGACCGCGCAGACGACGCCGTTGACGAGCCCGGCGAGGACGTCGGTCAGCGAGTGCATGCCGCGGTACAGCCGCGCGAAGCCGACCGCGAACGGGACGAGCACCGCGAGGACCGTGAGCACGACCCGGAGCACGGGGTTCTGCACGCGCTGCGCGAGGAGCGCGAGCGTCAGGTAGAACGCCGTGGACGCGCCGGTGTGCCCGCTCGGGAAGCTCGACGTGGGCGGGGCGTGGTCGAGCATGTCGACCTCGGGGCGTGTGCGGCCCACGACGAGCGAGGACGTGAGGAAGATCAGGGCCTGCAGCGACACCGCGAGCGCGGGGACCAGGGCGAACCACCACTGCCGGGTCCGCCACCAGATGAGCGCGACCGCGAGCACGCACGCCCCGATGATGAACTCGGTCATCCCGATCGCGGACAGCATCTCGGTGACCGTGTCGAGGAAGGGCGTGCGGGCCTCGACGAGGGCCTGGTTGACCCCGGCCTCGTCGGGCAGGTTCTCGAGCGGACCCTTGATGAGGAACCCGAGACCCACGATCGCGACCCAGAGTGCGGCGCCCGGCAGGAACGCCCGCAGCGCCAGGTCGCGGGCGACCTCGCGGCCCGTCGGGCGCGAGGTGTCGAGCTCGTAGCGGTGGACGAACGGGTGCACGGGACCTCCAGGCGTGTCGGCGCGCGCCGACCTGTGGGCCGGGCGAGTTCCCGGACATTACGTGCACACGGGACGACTCGCACGGCGAGGCGCTCGGGGCGCGCGGTGCGGCCGTCGCTGCGCGCTCCTGTTCCCGGCCGCGGCGCCCTGGGTAGGCTCGCCCGGTGCACCCACCCAGTCATGTCCTCGAGGCGTTCGGCGCCGTCGGACCGGCGACGAGGCTCGACGGCGGACGCGGCCGGGCCTGGCGCGTCGGGGACACGGTGCTCAAGCCGCTCGACGTGCTCCCGGCCGAGCTCGACTGGCTGCGGGACCATGCGTCGCCCGGCAGGAGCGACGTTCGGCTCGGCCTGCCGCTCGCGAGCCGGTCGGGCGACCTCGTCGTCGACGGCTGGACGGCGTTCCCGGCCCTCCCGGGCGAGCACGTCGCGGGCAGGTGGGCGCAGATCGCGGACGTGGCCCACCAGTTCGCAGCAGTGTTCGACGGCGTCGCTCGCCCTGGGTTCCTCGACGAGCGGACGCACGCCTGGGCACGGGCGGACCGGCTCGCCTGGGGCGAGGATGCGGCGGAGGTGCCCGACGACGTCCCGCACCTCCCTGCGCTGCTCGCGGCCCGGCGGGTGGTCGTCGAGCCGTCGACGATCGTCCACGGCGACCTCACGGGCAACGTCCTGTTCGACGACGACCTGCCGCCCGCGGTGATCGACCTGACGCTCTACTGGCGGCCGGTGCGGTACTCGGTGGCGATCGTCGCGGTCGACGCGGTCTGCTTCGAGGGGGCGCCCCCGTCCCTCCTCGAGACGATCGACCCGGGGCAGGGATTCGCGCAGCACCTCGTGCGCGCGCTGGTGTTCCGCATCGCGACGGACTGGTTCAACGAGCTCTCGCTCGACGTCGACGACGTCTACGCGGCGACCGTGGCGCGGGTGCTCGACCTGGCGGCGCGTGGGCGCTGAGGACGCCTCCCGGACGGAGGCGTCAGCAAGCGTCGGCGGCCGTCACCCGGGAGCCACGCAGGACCACCGCGACGGTGCCCCCAGCGATCGCGAGAACGGGACCGAGCACGAACGACGCGACCTCGGCGGGCATCAGTCGACCGACCGTCCGTCCTTCGTCCGCCGCGACGCCTTCGACGTAGCCCGTGTACGCGCCGGCCGCGAACAGCAGTGCTCCGGCGACGATCGCGAGCCAGCACAGGGCGAGAACGCCCCGTCGCAGACCTGGTGTCATGTCGTCTCCCCTTCTCGACCCCGCGGCTGCTGGAACCGTAGCGCAAGGGCGTGGCCCGCCGTCGGGCAGGCCTGGAGCACGGCGCGCGCGGCTGCGAGGATGCCTGGATGGCCGACGCGGAGACCTGGGACCTGCTCGACGAGCAGGGTGCCCCCACCGGGGAGGTTCACCGCCGGGGTGACCCCGGATGGCCCCCTGGCCGCTTCCACCTCATGGTGGCGACGTGCGTCGTCCGGTCCGACGGCCTGGTCCTGCTGACCCGCCGGGCCGCGACCAAGACCTTCCCGTTCCTGTGGGAGATCCCCGGCGGCAGCGTGCTCGCGGGCGAGACCGGTGCCCAGGCGGCCGTGCGCGAGGTGCGCGAGGAGACGGGGCTCGTCCTCGACGAGGGCGCGCTCGAGCGCGTCGGGAGGGGCGTCGAGTCCGCGTCGTTCCTCGACGTCCACGTCGCGACCGTGCCCGGTCGTCCACGGCTGGTCCTCGACCCGGCAGAGGTCGACGCCGCCGCCTGGGTCACGTGGGCAGACGTCGAGGCGCACCGCGCGGCAGGGCGGATGCCCGCTCCCTGGGTAGGGTGCTTCGCCCCGCTCTGGCCGGACCTCGCCCGGAAGGTGGCGGTGGCCGCGCGGAGGACGTGAGGCGGGACCGGTTTACGGACCCTCAGCGGTCCAGGCGGATCGGCATCAGCACGTGCACGTCGTGCGGCCGGTCCGCTGCGCGGACGCTGAGGGCCGACCGCTCGTCGAGGGCCAGAGCGACATGCTCGGCACGGGCCGCGCGGACACTGTCGAGCAGAAAGCTCCGCGAGAACCCGAGCGTGCCCGGTGGACCCGGCGGAGCGATCTCCACCCGGTCACCGTCCAGCCGGACGGCCACGACGTCGTCCGCGTCCGTGACCGTCCGGAGCAGCTCGTCGGACGTGACCGGCGTGCTCGGGGACGTGCCCGATCGCACGAGCCCCTCGTAGTCTGGATACGTCGCGTCGAGCGGAGCGCTCCGTGACCCCAGGACCTCCAGGACGTCCTTGCCCAGGGTGACCCGCCCGACGTCGGGCAGCGCGGCAGACGCGAGCGTCTCCAGGAAGGCGAGAGGGGCGACGACCCGGACCGGCGGGCCCGCGACCTGCCGCACGGGCACCGTCGCGACGGCGAGGCGGAAGCGGTCGCAGCCCACGACGCGGAGCGTGTCCCCGTCGAGGTGGAGCAGGACGCCCGCGAGCCCGGGCCAGACGGGGTCGGCGCCGACGGCGTGCCGTACGTCAGCGACCGCCGCGACGAGGTCCGCGGAGGCGACCGTGCAGCGGCCGGGCTGGGCCAGGAGACCACCTGCCGCGTCGAGGTGCGCACAGGCCGCGACCAGGTCCTCCTCGAGCCGACGGCGGTGCTGGGCCAGCACGGCCGTGGCCTCCTGGGGAGCCGCGAGGACCGTGACCAGGTCGGACACCGGGAGCCCGGCCTGGCGCAGGCTCGCGACGAGCCGAGCCGTGTGGACCTGGGCCGAGGTGTACCAGCGGTACCCGGTCCCGGGGTCGACGTACGCCGGCCGGAGCACGCCGGCCGCGTCGTAGAACCTGAGCGCCGTCACGGGCAGGCCGCCGGCGCGGGAGAGGGCGCCGATGCTGAGCAGGTCGTCGGGCATGCGGACACTGTGGGCCCTCGACCTGGGCGAGGGTCAAGCCGAGCGGCGTGCCCAGACCGCGAGCGCCGCGAGGCCCGCGGCCGTCGCGCCCAGCGCCCAGTGCGGCGACGTGCGCTCGGCCAGTGCGCCGAGGGCCGTGCTCGTGACCACGACGGGCACGAGCTGGGCGAGCCCGACCAGGGCCTGGACGCGGGCGAGGTGCGTCCGGGGCGCGCTGCCCAGGACGAGCGGCGCGATCCGCGCGACGAACGTCCCGTTCCCGCCCCCGAGGACCAGGGCACCGAGCACGGTGACCACGGCGGCCGCGGAGCCGCCGAGCAGCGCCCCGACCGCGACGACGAGCGCCCCGGTCGCGCTCACGACGAGCCCGACGGCGGCGGATGCCGACGGCGCCCGGCGTCCGAGGCGTGCAGGCCCTGGGTGGTCCACGGCGCCGGCCGGAGCGCCGGTGGACCCTGCGACGACCGTCCGGCGTCGGGCGGCGAGGAGTGCCGCACAGATCACCCCGACGCCGACCGCCCCGGCGACCGCGCCCGTGGTCCCCGGGCCCCAGCCGGAGGCCCGGCCGAGGAGCGGCACGAGGAGCGACGGCACGGGCAGGATCAGGGCCGCACCCGCCCCCGTGAGCACGAGCGCCCTGCGGAGTCCCGGAGTGCGGGTGACGACGCGGAAGCCGTCGATCAGGTCGAGCCGCGCGGGGACCGGTACGCCGGTCGGCGCTCGGTCGGGCACCGACCCGGACGGCTCCCGGACGGCGACGAGCACGCACAGGCAGACGCCGGTCGTCACCGTGGTGCCCCACGCGATGGTCGGCAACCCCGCGGTGCCCACGAGCAGGCCGCTCAGCGGAGCAGCGGCGAGGAGCACCACCTGGACCAGGCTCTGGCGCAGCGCGAGCGCGCGCGAGAGCTGGTCGTCCCGGACCAGGCGTCGTGGCATGGAGCCAGTGGAGGGCAGGCGGAACGCGGAGATCGTGCCGAGTGCGAGGGACGTGGTCAGGAGCAGCCAGGTCGGCGTCCCGAACCGCGCGAGCGCGAGCGCGAGGACCGCGGTCAGGGCGAGCAGCGCCGCCTCCCCGGTGATCAGCACGCGCCGCGCGCCGAAGCGGTCGGCGACCGCGCCGCCCACGACCAGCAGGACGAGGCGAGGCAACCCGCCGAGGGTGAGCACGAGGGCCGCCGTCGTCCCACCGAGCCCGGCAGCGGCCCAGCCGAGCGCGAACGCGAGCACGGCGTCGCCGAGCTGCGAGACGCTCACCCCGCAGAGCCAGGTGAGATAGGGGCGGGGGAGCGCCGGTGCGGGGGAGAGAGTCGTGGTCATGGCGGCACGCTCGTGCCTCGACCGGGTCGAGGGTCAAACGGGAACCGGCCCGGGTGTCACGTAGCTGCGCCCCGCTGTCGACCTCGTCGGAATCGGCGGCCCACCCGCCACGGCTCCGCCGGGGGGACAATGGGAGACAGCAATGTCTGCCGAAGTAAAGGAGTCCTCAGTGGCCCAGGGAACTGTCCGATGGTTCGACGCCGACCGAGGTTTCGGCTTCATCGACCTCGGGAACGAGGCGGAGGACCTGTTCGTGCACGCGTCCGAGATCCTCGACGACGACGGACCGCGGGTGCTCCGTGAGGGGCAGACCGTCGAGTTCGAGCTCGGTGAGGGGGACCGTGGACCGCAGGCCCGCCGCGTCCGTGTCACGGGCGACCGGGCCGTCGACGCGCCCCTGGGCGTGCTCGGCACCGTCAACTGGTACGAGCCGACCAAGGGGTATGGCTTCGTCACGCCCGACGGCGGCCGCGGGGAGATCTTCGTGCACAGCTCGGCCATCGTCGGCGGTGGTGTGATCTCGGAGGGCCAGCGGGTGGCGTTCCTCGTCGTCGACGGGGAGAAGGGGCCGCAGGCCGACCACCTGCTGCCGCTCGGGGCCGAGGCCGTGCAACCGGCATCGGACGGCGCGGACGGCACGGTCTCCTGGTACGACGACATCAAGGGCTTCGGGTTCATCGCTCCTGACTCGGGGGGCGACGACGTCTTCGTCCACGTCAAGGCGCTCGGCGGCGGCATGACCGAGCTCTCCGAGGGAGACCGCGTGACCTACGACGTCGTCGACGGCGACAAGGGGCCGAACGCCCGCAACGTGCAGCTCGCACGCGGCTCCGGGGGTGCGCGCGGGGCCATGGACCGTGGTCGGCCGGGTCGTCCCGCCGCGTCCGGCGGGCCCGTGCGCGGAGGCGAGGGCACCGTCGCGCGCTACGACGAGGAGCGCGGCTTCGGCTTCATCACCCCCGACGACGGGGGCCTGGACCTGTTCGTGCACGTGTCCGTCGTTCGGGGCACCGAGGTCCTGGAGGAGGGCGACCGGGTCCGGTACAAGGTGCGCCAGAGCGACCGGGGCCCGCAGGCCGACGCCGTCGAGCTGGTGTGATCGAGGAGACGGCGTGAGCGGGCGGCCGGCCAGTTCCAGGCGAACCGGCCGGCCACCCGACCGGGAATACCCCACCCCACTCCATAGTTGAGCCTAGTGGACTCAAGTTTCGGACCCCGCCGCTTGCGCGACGCCACGGACCGGCATAACTTGAGTGAAGACGACTCAACCGGCAGTCGGGTGGAGACACCCAGCAGGGGAAGGTCCGGACGTGCGCGCCACCACGCGCCGTCGGGCACGGGAACCTCCGCGGGCTGCCGCACGGACGACACCACACGCAGCAGAACAACGGAGGCACGAACATGGCACGAGCGGTCGGAATCGACCTGGGCACCACCAACTCGGTGGTCGCCGTCCTCGAAGGTGGAGAGCCCACCGTCATCGCGAACGCCGAGGGCGCTCGCACGACCCCGTCGGTCGTCGCGTTCTCGAAGACCGGCGAGGTCCTCGTCGGCGAGATCGCCAAGCGCCAGGCGGTCACGAACGTCGACCGCACCATCACGTCGGTCAAGCGCCACATGGGCACCGACTGGTCGGTCGAGATCGACGACAAGAAGTACAGCGCGCAGGAGATCTCCGCGCGCGTGCTCGGCAAGCTCAAGCGCGACGCCGAGGAGTACCTGGGCGAGCCCGTCACCGACGCGGTCATCACCGTCCCGGCGTACTTCAACGACGCCGAGCGCCAGGCGACCAAGGACGCCGGGCAGATCGCGGGCCTCAACGTCCTGCGCATCGTCAACGAGCCCACCGCCGCCGCTCTGGCCTACGGCCTGGAGAAGGGCAAGGAGGACGAGCTCATCCTCGTCTTCGACCTCGGTGGTGGAACGTTCGACGTGTCCCTCCTCGAGGTGGGCAAGGACGAGGACGACTTCTCGACCATCCAGGTCCGCGCGACCTCGGGCGACAACCGCCTCGGTGGCGACGACTGGGACAACCGCATCGTCGAGCACCTCATCCAGCAGGTGAAGAACAGCTCGGGCGTCGACCTGTCCAAGGACAAGATCGCGCTCCAGCGTCTGCGTGAGGCCGCCGAGCAGGCGAAGAAGGAGCTCTCGTCCGCGACGAGCACCAACATCTCCATGCAGTACCTCTCGATGAGCGAGAACGGCCCCATCCACCTGGACGAGAAGCTCACGCGCGCCCAGTTCCAGCAGATGACGCAGGACCTCATCGACCGGACCAAGGCGCCGTTCCACGCGGTCATCCGCGACGCCGGCATCTCCGTCAGCGACATCGACCACATCGTGCTCGTGGGTGGTTCCACCCGCATGCCCGCCGTGACCGAGGTCGTCAAGGAGCTCACGGGCGGCAAGGAGCCCAACAAGAGCGTCAACCCGGACGAGGTCGTCGCCGTCGGCGCCGCGCTGCAGGCCGGTGTCATCAAGGGCGAGCGCAAGGACGTCCTCCTGATCGACGTCACGCCGCTGTCCCTGGGCATCGAGACCAAGGGAGGCGTGATGACCAAGCTCATCGAGCGCAACACGGCCATCCCGACCAAGCGCAGCGAGGTGTTCTCGACCGCCGAGGACAACCAGCCGTCCGTGCTGATCCAGGTCTTCCAGGGTGAGCGCGAGTTCGCCCGCGACAACAAGCCGCTGGGCACGTTCGAGCTCACGGGCATCGCCCCGGCCCCGCGCGGCCTGCCGCAGATCGAGGTCACCTTCGACATCGACGCGAACGGCATCGTGCACGTCGGCGCGAAGGACCGCGGCACCGGCAAGGAGCAGAAGATGACCATCACCGGTGGCTCCGCGCTGCCGAAGGAGGACATCGATCGCATGGTCAAGGAGGCCGAGGAGCACGCGGCCGAGGACAAGAAGCGTCGTGAGGAGGCGGAGACCCGCAACCAGGCCGAGTCCTTCGTGTACTCGACCGAGAAGCTCGTCGCGGAGAACAAGGAGAAGCTCCCCGCCGACGTCGTCACCGAGGTCGAAGCCGACATCGCGTCGGTCAAGACGGCCCTCGAGGGCACGGACGCGGACGCCGTGAAGTCGGCCCACGAGAAGCTCCTGGCCTCGAGCCAGAAGATCGGCGAGGCGCTCTACGCGTCGGCCGAGCGTGAGCAGGCTGCGGGCGACCAGGGCGCCGCTGACGCGGACGCCGCTGCGGCCGCCGGTGCGACCTCGGCTCCCGACGAGGACATCGTCGACGCCGAGATCGTGGACGAGGACGACAAGAAGTGACGAGCGACGCGCAGGGCCCCGAGGAGCTCGGCTCCGAGGACCAGCCCTTCCACTTCACCGACAAGCGCAAGGTGACCCCGGAGGGGCAGCCCAAGGAGGCTGCCCCCGAGGGGGCCGGCTCCGTGCCCGGTTCGGCCGGGAACGACGCGGAGAGCGACCCGCTGGCCGGGCTCGACTTCGAGCCCACGGGCGAGGCCGGGGACGACGCAGCGCTTCTCGCTGCGCAGTCCGAGGCGGCTGCCCACCTCGACGCCCTCCAGCGCGAGCGGGCCAGCTTCACCAACTACCGCAACCGGTCGCTGCGTGACCAGGAGGCCGCGCGGGTCAAGGGCGTCGAGGACGTCCTGGCCGCGCTCCTGCCGGTCCTCGACGACATCGACCGGGCGCGCCAGCACGGCGAGCTCGACGGCCCGTTCGTCGCGATCTCCGACAAGCTCGACGCGAGCCTGGCGAAGTTCGGCATCGAGCGGTACGGCGTCGTGGGCGAGGAGTTCGACCCGACCGTCCACGAGGCGCTCATGCACCAGGTGGACCCCGAGGCCACGTCGGCCACGGTCAACATGGTCATCGAGCCGGGCTACCGGATCGGCGAGAAGGTCGTGCGCGCCGCGCGCGT
This sequence comes from Oerskovia rustica, assembly GCF_014836555.1. GTDB lineage: Bacteria > Actinomycetota > Actinomycetes > Actinomycetales > Cellulomonadaceae > Oerskovia > Oerskovia rustica. The sequence continues at coordinate 10,039 of NZ_JACSQQ010000047.1, read as the reverse complement.
CTCGGTCGTCGGACCGGAGTAGAAACGGAGGTGGGGGG
>NZ_JACSQQ010000047.1:3479-9991 GCF_014836555.1 Oerskovia rustica | reverse complement strand
CGGACCCGGGACGCCCGTCGGCGGAGCGCGCCTTCCGCGTGAAGGTGACCTCCGCCGTCGGGCCCCGGGAGCACGACCAGTATCGATGTAAGCACCACCACCGGCCCCGGGGCCGGTGAGACCTATGAGAGGAGGCGCCTTGACCGGTCAGGACTGGATCGAGAAGGACTTCTACGCCGCGCTGGGCGTCCCCAAGGATGCCGACGACGCCGCGATCAAGAAGGCGTACCGCAAGCTGGCCCGCACCTATCACCCCGACCAGAACCAGGGTGACGCGAAGGCCGAGGCGAAGTTCAAGGAGATCGGCGAGGCCTACGCGGTCCTGTCCGACGCCGAGCAGCGCCAGCAGTACGACGCGATCCGTGCCATGGCCGGCGGGGGCGCCCGCTTCTCGGCAGGAGCCGGCGGACCCGCCGGTGGAGCCGGAGGGTTCGAGGACATCTTCGGCGGCATGTTCGGTGGCGGAGGCGGTGGCGGCGGGGGAGGCCGCGTGCGGTACTCCACGCAGTCCGGCGGTGGCGGAGGCTTCGAGGACATCCTCGGGTCGATGTTCGGCGGCGGCGGGGGAGCCCAGACCGGGTTCCGCCCCAACGCCGGCTACCAGCGCCCGCAGCCCGGGGCCGACGTGCAGTCGTCGGCGACGCTCGGTTTCCGGCCCGCTGTCGAGGGCTCGACCGTCAACGTCACGACCGAGGGCCGCACCATCACGGCCCGCATCCCGGCGGGCGTCCGCGACGGCCAGAAGATCCGGCTGCGCGGCAAGGGCCGCCCCGGCGTCGCGGGCGGCGCCCCCGGCGACCTGGTCATCACGGTCCACGTCACGCCGCACCCCGTGTTCTCGGTCGACGAGAAGCACAACCTGCGCCTGACCGTCCCCGTGACGTTCGCGGAGGCCGCGCTCGGTGCGACCATCGAGGTCCCGACGCTCGACGGCAAGCCCGTCAAGGTCAAGGTCCCCGCGGGCACGCCGTCCGGCCGCACGCTGCGCGTCAAGGGCAAGGGCGTCAAGACGGCCAAGGCCACGGGCGACCTGCTCGTCACGATCCAGGTCGTCGTGCCGCAGAAGCTCTCGAAGGCCGCCAAGGAGGCCGTCGAGGCGCTCGCCGCGGCGACCGACGGCGAGAGCGACGTGCGCTCCGACCTGTTCGGGCGCGCCGCCGAGTAACGGACCGACCAGCAGGCACGAGGAGCGGCGAGGAGGAGAGCATGGCCAGGAACGAGGCTCCCACGGGGAGCCAGATCCCGTTCAACGCGTACGACGACGCCCCCGTGCTCGCCATCTCGCAGGCCGCGGCCCTCGCCGGGATGCACCCGCAGACCCTGCGCCAGTACGACCGCCTGGGCCTCGTGACCCCGCGCCGCACCATGGGACGCGGCCGCCGCTACTCCCAGCGCGACGTCGCCAAGCTCCTCGAGGTCCAGCGGCTCTCCCAGGAGGAGGGCATCAACCTCGCGGGAATCCGCCGCATCCTCGCGCTCGAGGAGCAGGTGAGCCGGCTCGAGGCCCGCCTCGCCGCCCTCGCGACGCAGCTCGAAGGAGGGCGCGTGTTCGCGGCCGGGGTGAGCGGCGACGTCGTCATGGTGCCGCGAGGGCGGCGCGTCCGGCGGACGACGGCGGACCGGGGTGCGGATCCCGGCCGTGGCAGCGGCCAGGTCGTCGAGGGCACCGAGGCGCGTGCGCTCGTCCTGTGGCGGCCCGGCCGAGGCTCCTGACCTCGGGCGGTGCCGCGAGGGACCGAAGGCGGGCATTCGCACAAATGCCTTTACGTGCGGTCCGTGTGACGTAAAAATGGCGGAATTCCGCCGAAGTGAGTGAGGCCTTGCTTCCTATACAGGGGCCGTTCCAAGGAATACCGTGAAGGAAATGCACGGTTGAACGCCCCTGTCCTTCGAGCAAGGAGAAGTCCCATGAGCAGCCTGATGGAGATGCCCCAGGTCGTCGAGTGTTCGATCGACGGTTGCGGATACAACCACGAGCACGGCTGCCACGCCGGTGCCGTGACGATCGCCGCGCACGGCAGCGAGGCCGAGTGCGCCACGTTCATCCCCCTGACCTCCAAGGGAGGGCTGGAGAAGGTCATCGCCCACGTCGGTGCCTGCCAGCGCGGGGAGTGCGCCCACAACGAGTCGCTCGAGTGCAACGCCTCGGCGATCCGCGTCGGAGCCGGGCCCCAGGGCGCGGACCACGCGGACTGCCTGACCTACAGCCCCCGCTGACCCTCGCGCTTCCCCCCAGCGCGATTCCCCACGACGCCCCGCTCGTCCCTTGCCGGACGACGGGGCGTCGTGGTGTGCGGGGAGGGGGCGGCTCAGCGCGAGAGGTCGTGGAGCATCTGTGCGGCGTCGGCGTGCTGCGCAGGAAGGGGCTCGACCCAGATGCGAGGCGGGCGTCGCAGGATCGCGGTCACGCCGAAGGTGAGCGCCGTGCGCTCGATCCTGTGCCGCAGCTCGGCACGCACCGGACCGACGTCGGCCGTGCGGGCGCAGAGCGCGGCGTAGATCCCGCCGCCGAGCGTCGCGACCGGGTGGCCGAGGCCGAACGTCTCCGTCAGGACCTTGCCCATGGCTGCGGCGCGGGCGACCTTCTGCCATCCGTCGATGCGTTCGATCGCGACGTCCACCAGGACGAGGCAGTGCGTCGCGGACGCAGGGGTTCCCAGGCGGTCGGCCTGACCGTACGTCTCCAGGAGGCGCTGCACGAGGTAGGGCACCGTCACGAGGCCCGAGCGTGGGTCGGTCGTGGGCGGGGCGCCGGGGATCAGCTCGTTGCCGACGGCCCACCCGGTGCTGACTGCCCGCAGCACGGTGACGTCGGGGGCCGTGCCCCACAGGTCGAACAAGCACGAGAGGTCGTCGATCGTCTCGCCGATGCTGATGCCGTCACGGCCGCGGGCCTCGCCGAGCCTCTCGGCCGCAGCGGCGGGGCACCGGGCGTCCGTGAGCGCCTCGACGAGCGCTTCCACGGCAGGGTGGTACCAGTCGCCTGGCCGCAGCCAGACGCTGTTCGTGCTGGCCGCCTGCCACTCGTCGAGCAGCGAGGCGACGGCTGGCTCGGGGTAGCCAGGTCGTAGGTCCATACTCATGAGACGTCCGAGGCCGGTGCTCATGACGCGACAGCGGCCGTCCGGTTTCTCTTTCATCCACTCGACACACCGACGGACATGCAGCACATTCCGTCGGTTCTGTCATCCTGACAGACGGACAAGACGGGCGAATCCGCGGTGAGACGTAGATAACACCACCGATTTTCCCGTCTAGGATGAACGGGAGGGCCTCACCTGCTGATGAGGCGGAGTCAGAGGCGGTAGGGGCATGACGCAGGTCGACACGTCGAGGGACGACGCCCCGACGAGCGATGCCGAGCTGATCACCGCCGTCCGCGGAGGTGACTACGCGGCGTTCGGTGCGCTGTACGAGCGGCACGCCGCGGCGGCACGCACGGTCGCGCGCCAGTACGTGCGCTCGGGGTCCGACGCCGACGACATGGTCTCGGAGGCCTTCGCCAAGGTCCTCGGCATCCTGCAGTCGGGGGGCGGGCCCGACGTCACGTTCCGCGCGTACCTCTTCACCGTCGTCCGGCGCCTGTCCTACGACCTGTCGAACGCGGGTCGTCGCACGCAGCCCACCGACGACATCGAGACGTTCGAGAGCGCGTTCGGGCCCATGGCCTCGACCGAGGACCCCACGCTCCAGGGCTTCGAACGGTCTGTCGTGACCAAGGCGTACCAGGGACTGCCGGAGCGTTGGCAGGCCGTGCTCTGGTACACCGAGGTCGAGGAGATGAACCCGGCCCAGATCGCGCCGCTGCTCGGTCTCACGGCCAACGGCGTCTCGGCGCTCGCCTACCGCGCCCGGGAAGGGCTGCGCCAGGCCTACCTCCAGCAGCACCTGACGGGTGCGAGCAGCGCAGGGTGCGAGAACGTCAACCCTCTCCTCGGCTCCTACGTCCGTGGTGGGCTCGCGAAGCGTGAGACCGCCAAGGTCGACGCGCACCTCGAGGAGTGCGGCGAGTGCCGGGCGCTCGTGCTCGAGCTCGGCGACGTCTCGCACGGCATGCGCGCCGTCATCGCCCCGCTGGTCTTCGGGGTCGCTGCGCTGGGTCTGGTCGGGACGGCTCTCCCGCTCACGGGTGGTGCAGCCGTCGGGGCCGGTGCGGCTGGCGCGACGGGGGCCGCGGGCGGTGCGAGCGGCAGCGCAGGGAGCGGTGCAGCCGGGGCCTCCGGTTCGGGTGCCGCCGGTTCCGGAGCCGCCGCAGGCGGCAGCGGGGCTGCGGCCGGTACCGGCGCCGCCGGAGGGGCCGCAGGAACGGGAGCCATGGGAGGCGCCGCGGCGGCCGGTGCGGCCGCCACGAGCGGTGGGCTCGGCGTCGCTGCGGCCGTCGGCGCGAGCGCCGCAGTCGGCACGGGTGCCGCTGCCGCGGCCGGCGCGACCGGCCTGGCGGCCTTCATCGCCGCATCCCCTCTGATCGCGGCCGCGGTGGGCGTCGTGGTGGTCGCGGCCGTCGGCGCGGGTGTCGTCGCCGTGTCCGGTGGCTTCTCGTCCGACCCACCCCCGAGCGCGGGCGCCAGCCCCGACCCGTCAGCCTCGACATCGCCGTCGGGCGCTCCCACGAGCATTCCGACGGGCGAGCCGTCGGCACCTCCGAGCGGGGATCCCACGTCCCCGACGAACACCGTGCCGCTCGCCGACGCGCCCGCCGATCCTGCGGCGCCGGCCTCGAACGGCAGCGCTGCTGCGGGGGCCGACACGGCGCCGGCCGGTCAGGGCGAGCCGACGACGCCTCTCGTGCCTCCGACGTTCCCGCTGACGCCGGTCGCCCCCGTCGCCCCTGTCGTCCCTGGGACACCGGACCCGGTCGTCCCCGTGGACCCACCGGCCCCGGCATCTCTCGACCTCGCGTTCGCCCCCCTCACGCTCGCTCCCCGCGACCCCGAGGACCTGACTCTCACGGCGTCCAACTCCGGTGGCACGTCCGCCGAGGAGGTCGTCGTCGACGTGACGCTCCCGCCGAACGTCTCGGTCGTGACCTCCGTGGTCACCGCAGGCCGGGGCGTCGTCCCGACGATCCGGCTCGCGGCGCTGCCGTGCGGCCCTGCGTCGCCGCAGAGCGACGGGTCGTCGCTCGTCACGTGCTCGGTCGGGGTGCTCTCTCCCGGGGAGACGAAGGACCTCGTCATCACCGTCCAGGCCTCGCGCGGCGGGAGCTACACGTTCGGCGGCACGGTGCACGGCAAGGGCCTGACCCCCGTCAAGAAGGAGTACGTGCCGGCGCCCGTGCCGTCGTACGGCGCGGAGATCGACCTGGTGACGCCGACCGTCGGCGCGCTCGTCAACCCTGGCGCGACCTCGGTCCGGCTCACGGCTCGCAACACGGGGGACGTCGACGCCCAGGGCGTGGCGTTCTTCGTGGGCGACCTGCCCACCGGCGTCACCGCGAAGCCGCTGGACGCCGGGTGGGCCTGTTCGCCGGGAGACGCCTCGCTGAGGTGCACGCCGACGGACGGCGCGGCGCTCGTGGCTCCCGGCGGGAGCCAGACCTCGGGTCCGCCAGTGGCACTCGACATCCAGCTCCTCGCAGGAGACGGGGCCGAGGCGACCACGGCCGGGCTCTCGTTCTCCGCGACCACGTCCTCGGCCGGCCGGACCCTGAAGGACTCCGCGAGCGCGGACCTCACGGTCGGCGAGCCCTGGGCCGGCGCGGACAAGGTCCCCGCCGGTGCCACGTTCGCCGCCCAGTGCGTCGACGGTGCTGCGACGGTCGTACTGAAGGGCGTCGCCAACACGACGTCCTACGACGACCTCCGGGTGACCCTCGGCGTCGACGACGTGACGTCGCAAACGGTGTCCGTGCCTCGCGGCGCCACCACGCAGCTCGCGGTGCCTCACGACCTGCGCGTCCCGAAGGACGCCTCGGCCTCGCTGACGCTCGTGACCACGGTCGACTCGCGTGAGTTCACGCGGAAGGTCCCGGTGGCCGGTGTCCCGGCCAAGGACTGCTTCGTCCCGCAGTGGCTGTCGGGCGCCGACGTGACGACCAGCTCCAGCAACGAGGCCGGGACGGTCCGTCTCGAGGCGGTCGTCACCAACTCGACCGGTCGTCCTCTGGCGCTCCAGGTCGACGACATGACGCCGGTAGGCGCCGAGGAAGCCTCCCGAGGGACGGCCATGATCGACCCGGGCGAGAGCGCGACGTTCTTCCGGTCGACCGGCGAGCAGGTCCTCGCGTCCGGAGACCTGGTCGTGCGCCAGCACCTGTCGGTCCCCGACGCCGATGGTGACCCGGGCGAGTACGACCAGCACCTCACGGTCGGCCACGCGGCGGCAAGGATCGCGCCTGCGAGCCCGACGCCGTCGGTGGGGGAGTGCGTCTACGTTCCTGAGACGCGGACGTCGTCGGCTCCTGTGAGCCTGACGTTCGACAACTCGGCGTCGACGTTGCCGGTGGTGTTCACGGTGGCCGGGCACGACCCGGTCGAGGTGAAGCCTGGCGCGGTCGCGACGCTGACGGACGT
>NZ_JACSQQ010000047.1:0-3379 GCF_014836555.1 Oerskovia rustica | reverse complement strand
TGGGTGGTCGAGACCGGGTCGGAGGGCAAGGGCTACACGCACTCGGAGAAGGCATCGTTCGACGCGGCAAGGATCGCACCCCGGGCCGTGGCGCCAACGGTCGGTCAGTGCGTCTTCGACCTCGGGTCGCGGACCTCGGTCGCCGACGTCGTGTTCTCGTTCGACAACTCGGCCTCGACGCTGCCGGTCGAGTTCGGCGTGGCGGGTCAGGACGGTCTGCGCACGGTCGTCGGCGCGGGCGAGAAGGCTACGGTGACCGCGCCGGGTCTGCTGCGCGGGCTGGACGCGCACGAGTTCACGGTCCTGGTGGACGGTCGGGTCGCCGAGTCGTTCACGCTCCGTGGCGAGAGCTGCTACGTGCCGCAGTGGTCGCAGGACGTGTCGGTGGCTGCGGAGAACGTGGGTGGTCAGGTGCGTCTGACCGGCACGGTGGTGAACACGACGGCCGAGGCGATGGACGTGCGGATGCTCGCGCCGGTGGGCCTCGGTGCGAAGGACGCGGAGAAGGTCACGTTGGCGCCGGGACAGACGGGCTCGTTCACGATCGACACGGGTCGCCAGTCGGTCGACGCCGGGAAGGTCACCTTCCGCCAGTACCGGTGGGTGGCGGAGACGGGCGCCCCGGGCAAGGGGTACCAGGGTGAGGTCGTCGCCACGTACGACCGCGCGACGATCACCCCGAAGGCCGCCGTCACTGCCGGTCAGTGCGTGTACGACCTGGCCGCGCACGCCTCCTCGACCTCCGTGACGCTGACGTTCGACAACTCGTCCTCGACGTTGCCGGTGCAGTTCACGGTCGCGGGTCGCGACGACCTCGCGCAGGTCGTGGCCCCGGGGAAGGTCGTCCCGGTGACGGCGTCGGCCGGGTACCAGGGCGCCACGTTCACCATCTCGGCCGACGGGCGGCAGGTCGCGAGCCAGTCGATCCCTGCGGCGAGCTGCTACGTCCCGAGCTGGTCGGCGACGCAGAGCGCCCGTGCGGAGGCTGCCGACAAGTCGGTCCGCATCGTGGGCACGTACACCAACACCTCACCGGGTACCGTGCGGGTGCGCATGTACTCCCCGGTGTACGGCTTCGCCGGGGCAGCGGTCGACGTCCCGGCCGGGGCTACCCAGGAGTTCTTGCTGTCGACGGGGGTCACCCGGCTCCCCGCCGGGACCGTCCAGTTCCAGCAGTCGGTCACCGCTGACGGCGTGGCGCGCAGCAACACCGTGACCGCCAGGTACGAGGCCGGACGCTACGACGTGTTCGCGCCGACGGTGGGTGCCCCGATCCTGGGCGTCTGCTTCTTCGAGGACAACGAGCAGCAGTCGTACCGGCCGGTGACGTTCGTGTACGACAACATGGCCTCGACCGCGGCCGTCACGTTCCACGTCGAGGTGAACGGCGTGGTGGCGCCCGAGACGCACCGGGTGGTGCAGGACCAGAAGCGGGTCCAGCTCAAGGTGCCGAACGTGCCCGAGCGCGGCGCGACGTACCGCGTCGTGGCCGACTCCGGCCACTCGTGGACGTTCGAGGTCGCGGGGCAGACCTGCCTGCCGACCTGGCATTGGACCGAGGCCTACCGGGTGGGCGACCGCGTCGCGTACGAGGGCCGGAACTACACCGCGACGGCGTGGAGCGTCTCGGTCGTCCCGGACTCCGCGTTCGGTGCGTACTTCTGGCGCGACGAGAGCCGCGGCTGAGCGACGGCTCGGCGACACCGACGAGAGAGGGGCCCCGGCGCGATGCCGGGGCCCCTCTCTCGTTCGCCGGAGGGCGGAGCTCGCCGCGTCAGCCCTGGGGCCGTGCCGCCCGGGGCTCCCCCTCGACCGGCACCGCGAGAGGTGCGAGGTGGTAGGACGCGAGGTCCGTGTCCGCGGTGGGTGCGCTGCCGTCTCCGAAGGGCGACCCTCCGAGCGCCTCGCGCCCGTGCGGCGTGAGCCAGCCGGACAGGTCCGGGCCGTCGGGCACGATCCCGCTCGGGTTGAGCTGGGAGTGGACCCGGTAGTAGTGGTGCTTGATGTGCTCGAAGTTCACGGTGTCGCCGAACCCCGGCGTCTGGAACAGGTCGCGCACGTACCCCCACAGGACCTTGTCCTCGGTGATCTTGTTGCGGTTGGTCTTGAAGTGCCCGTGGTAGACCGCGTCGAACCGGACCAGCGTCGTGAACAGGCGCACGTCGGCCTCGGTGATGTGGTCCCCGACGAGGTAGCGACGCTCGGACAGCCGGTCGGAGAGCCAGTCGAGGCGCTCGAAGAGGATCCCGTACGCCCTGTCGTACTTCTCCTGCGAGTCGGCGAACCCGGCGCGGTACACGCCGTTGTTGACGTCGAGGTAGACCTTCTCGGCGACGTCGTCGATCTCGTCGCGCCACGCCTCGGGGTAGAGGTCGGGGGCGCCGGGCCGGTGGTACGCGGTCCACTCGGTCGACAGGTCGAGCGTGATCTGCGGGTAGTCGTTGGTGACGAGCAGGCGCGAGGGGACGTCGACGATCGCGGGCACGCTCACGCCGCCGTCGTCCTCGGGGTCGCGCGCGAGGTAGTGCTCGGCGAGGAAGTGGGAGCCGAGCTCGGGGTCGACTCCCTCGCGGTCGAGGGTGAAGCGCCACGAGCGCGAGTCCTGGATCGGGTCGACGACGCCGAGCGAGATCGCGTTCTCGAGCCCGAGCAGCCGACGCACGATGATCGACCGGTGCGCCCACGGGCACGCGAGGCTCGCGACGAGCCGGTAGCGGCCGGGCTCGACGGGCCACCGGCCGTGGTCGTCGCCCTGCCCGCCGGGGGCGGAGGTGCTGTCCGCGGCGATGCGGTCGGTGAAGTGCGGGCCGCGGCGCTTCCAGCCGCGGGGGACGGGGTTCGAACCGGTGGTGTCGCTCATGGATCGAACCTACGCCGCGCCCCTGGTGTCCGCAGCGACCGGGGTCACGGGGCGAGTGTGACGTCCGTCCGGACGGGGCGCAGCCGGGAGCCGACCACCCGGGACGTGCCGTCGTCGTGCGCCTCGACGAGGACCGTGACCGTCTGCGTGACGGTCCACGACGACAGGCGGGCGCCGGGCGGGACGGTCCCGAGCGTGCCGGTCGTCGGGGTGGGCGCGGTCCACCCGCCGGTGAGCGTCACGGACTGCGTGCACTCGACGGACGCGAGGGTGAAGACCCCGTCGGCGGACGCGAGCCAGGCCGGGTCGGGGGCCTCGTAGGCGCACGCGCGCTCCTCGGTCCCGCTCTCGGGGGTCAGGTCCGCGACGGGGAAGCCCTGGGTGTGGGCGGTCGCGAGCTGGTCGGCGTCGGTGACGTCGAGGGCGGGGGCGGCCTGGCCGGTGCGGGCGAAGGCGAGCACGTCCTCGAGCGCGGCGTCCCCGCGGGCGCGGGCTCCGTCGTCGGGGCCCCCCGCGGCG
>NZ_JACSQQ010000046.1:5180-26591 GCF_014836555.1 Oerskovia rustica | reverse complement strand
CCCCCCCCCCCCCCCCCCCCGCGCCCGCGACCGTGAGGGTGAGCTGCGTCGCGGTCACGGCCCTGCCGTCAGACATCGCCCAGAGGGCCGGCGCGACCAGGGGCATCCAACCCCCGGCCCCGACGATCGCACCGACCTGGCCGACGACCACCAGGGCGATGACCCCACCCACTGCGGCGAGCAGCGAGCGGGTGACCGTGGCGATCCATGCGACCGGGACGGCGAGCGCTCCCGAGAGCATCGCCAGCGCCGTCTGTCGCACGAGTCCGGCCCACACGTCCGGGCTCGGCGCGCCGTAGCCGAGCACCGTCCCCAGGCCGAGCAGCCCGAGCGTGAGGCTCATGCTGACCAGCATCACCCAGAGCGCGTAGACGACGAACTTGGCCAGGGCGATCCTGCCGAGCGTGACCGGCAGGGCGAAAAGCCCTGTGACCGTCCCGTCCGCGAACTCGCGAGCGAACATCCACGCGAGCACGACACCGAATCCGAGGAGCGAGGCGGCCGAGGTGATCTGTGCGGCGAGAGCCAGCAGGCCCGACCAGTCCAGCGTCACCGCGATCCCGGAGAAGTCGGCCTTGGCCGCCAGTACAGGGTTCTCGCCGACCAACCCCACAGTGAGTCCACCCAGCAGGACGAGCGTACCGACGAGCAGCGCGAGCGTGCCGATAGCCCCCACGGGGGAATGGGCAAGCTTCAACGTCTCGACCCGAAGAGCGGCGTTCATCGGACCTCAGCGCCTTCAGCGGCCGAGCGGTCCTCGTCGTCAGCCTGAATGCGCTCGAAGAACACGCGCTCGAGATCGCGTCGGGTGGTGTCGAGCCGGCCGATCAGTCGGCCGGCGTTCATCAGCAGCACCCGATCTGCGACCCTGGCCACCTCGTCGAGGTGGTGGCTGCTGACGAGGACTGCTGCTCCCTGCCGGGCGCGTCGGGTCAGCTGCTCCCGCAGCAGGATGACGGAGGCGGGATCGAGCGTGCTGCTCGGCTCGTCCAGCACGATGAGCTGCGGATCGTGCTGGAGAGCTGCCGCCAGGCCGGTGCGCTGTCGGTTGCCCTGCGAGAGTCGACGAAATCGTCGCTCAGCGACCGGACCGAGCCGCCAGGCCTCCAGCGATGCGTCGACGCACCGAGGATCGCCGCCTCGCAGCAGGCACGCGATGTGCAAGTTCTTGCGCACGGTCAGCTCGGGATAGGCCGGGGGTGTCTCGATCAACGCTCCGACGCGCGCCCAGCCTGCCGCTGGCAGGTCGCCGAGCATCCGGCCGAACACCCGTACCTCACCGGACTGCGGGCGCAGCATGCCCAACGCGAGCCGCATGAGCGTGGTCTTGCCCGCTCCGTTCAGCCCGATGAGTGCGACGACCTCCCCCTGCTCGACGTGGAAGCTCAGGTCGCTCACTCCCGCTCCACCGCGGAACCGCCGACCGACGTTCTCGAAGCTGAGCACCTCACTCACCTCCCAGGACGTCCAGCGCGGCCTGCAGGACCTCGTCCACCGGTGTGCGCTCCGTCAGCGCCCACTCCAGGAGCGCCGCGCTCAGGCCTGCGATCACCGAGGCGGCGGCGACGCGCGCCCGGACCTCCGGCACCGCGCGGTCCGTCAGTGCATCCGCGAGAGCGGAGACCGTGGCCTGACTGCTGCGTTCGATCGCCCCGCGGAGCGACGGGTTCGCCGCGAGAATCCGCAGCCGGTCACGCTGTTCTCCCTCGATCTCGACGTCGACCTGCCGCCACGCCTCCCGGATGCCCTCGGCCAGCGCCCGCATCGGGGGCTCGTGCGCGGGGCGCGCCCGCACCGCCTCGGCCATCAGCGGGTCGAACGGGTCGTCGAGCAGCAGTGACTCCTTGGCGGCGAAGTGTCGGAAGAGCGTCACCTCGCTCACCCCCACCCGGCGGGCGATCTGGGCGGTGCCTGTCGCGTCGTACCCCTGCTTCATGAACAGGTCCAACGCTGCGTGCCGCAGTGCCTCGTGTGTCTGATTCCAGCGTGCCATGGCCATAATGTTAGTGACTAACATACTGGGGAGGCAAGGGCTGGCGCCGCAGGACATGTCCAGTTGCTGGGCGGCGCGACCCGTCCGGTGCGCACCTCGACGGCAGCCCGGCCAGCACGAGAGGGCGGGGTTCCCCCGGGGGAACCCGCCCTCTCGGCGCCTGCGGGACGAACGACCGACGGACTACGAGTGCGGAACCGTCGCGGTGATGAGCGTCCCGTCCTCGCGACGGTTGCCCGTCAGGTCACGCAGGCTCGGTGTCCCCTCCCGCACGGGCCCCTGGCCGTCGAGGGCCACCGTCACGGGCTCGCCGGCGGCGACGCGCACGGCCTCGCCGCGCACCAGCACCTCGGCGCTCTCGCCCGTCTCGCACACGAACGTGATCGCGTCGGCCGTCACCGTGACCTTCAGCCGTGCCCCGCGCAGGGACACGCGGAACGTCAGGGACTCCCACGCCTGCGGCAGGCGCGGGTCGAAGCTGATGCGACCGCAGTCGTCGCGCATGCCACCGAACCCGAACGCCAGCGCCGACCACGTCCCGCCGGCCGAGGCGACGTGCACGCCGTCGGACGCGTTGGCGTGGCGGTTCTCCAGGTCGACCAGCAGCGACGACGTGAAGTACTCGAGCGCGAGCTCGTGGTACCCGACCTCGGCCGCGATGATCGACTGGACCACGCCCGAGAGCGTGGAGTCGCCCGTGGTCAACGGGTCGTAGTACTCGAAGTCGGCCAGCTTCTCCTCGGGCGTGAACTCGGCCCCCTGGAGGAACAGCGCGAGGACGACGTCCGCCTGCTTGAGCACCTGGTAGCGGTAGATGACGAGCGGGTGGTAGTGCAGCAGCAGAGGCCGCTTGTTCGCAGGGGTCGCCGCGAGGTTCCAGATCTCGCGCTCCAGGAAGTGCGAGTCCTGCGGGTGGATACCCAGGTGCTCGGCGTAAGGGATCGACATGCGCTCGGCCGCTCGCGACCACTCGGCCGTCTCCTCCGCCGAGACCCCGAGCCGGATCCGGAGCCGCTCGTAGTCGTGCGGCGCGTCCAGGCGCATGGCGTCGAGCGTCTCGGCCGCGACGCGCAGGTTGAAGCGGGCCATGACGTTGGTGAAGAGGTTGTCGTTGACGACCGTCGTGTACTCGTCGGGCCCTGTGACGCCGTGGATGTGGAAGTGGTCGTCGCCGTTGGCCCGCCAGAAGCCGAGGTCGGCCCACATGCGCGCGGTCTCCACGAGGATGTCGACACCCTCGCGCTCCAGGAAGTCCTGGTCCCCCGTCGCCCGCACGTACTGCATGAGGGCATAGGACACGTCGGCGTCGATGTGGTACTGCGCGGTGCCCGCGGCGTAGTACGCCGAGGCCTCCTCGCCGTTGATCGTGCGCCACGGGAACAGCGCGCCCTCCTGCGAGAGCTGCCCGGCGCGGCGGCGGGCGGCGTCGAGCATCTGGTAGCGGAAGCGCAGCGCGTTGCGCGCGTACCGCGGGCTCGTGTACGTCAGGAACGGCAGCACGTAGATCTCGGTGTCCCAGAAGTAGTGGCCGCCGTAGCCCGAGCCCGTGAGCCCCTTGGCGGGGACGCCGTTGCCCTCGGCGCGGGCCGTGGCCTGCGCGAGCTGGTAGATGTTCCACCGCACGGCCTGCTGGATCTCGGGCTGACCCGGGATCTCGACGTCGGAGCGCGCCCAGAAGTCGTCGAGGAACTCGCGCTGCTCGGCGTGCTGGAACGCGACGCCCTCCTCCCGCACGCGGTCGAGCGTGCGACGGCAACGGTCGATGAGCTCGCGCGCGGGCACCCCGCGGGACGTGTGGTACGCCACGGTCTTCGTGAGCCGGACCGGCTTGCCCGGCTCGGCCTGGATCCGGTAGACGTGCTTGGCCAGGTCCTCGTCCACCTGGGTGCGCACCTCGTGGGTGTTCTCCGTGACCAGCTCGTCGTCCGCGGCGACCGCGATCGTCATGCCCGAGTTGGTGCACCGGTAGGACAGCACGAGGCGCTGGTCGTCGCCCCACTGGGCCTGCGGCTGCAGGACGCGGTCGGTGAACTGGTTGGCCTTGCGCGGGTCGAAGCCCTGCCCCATCGCGGCCGACGGGACGTGGTACTCGTCCTGCCCGTCCTGCCGGTTGAGGATCTGGGACGAGATCGCGATGGGGGCCGGGTCGTCGAGCATCGTGACCTCGAACGTGATGACGGCCAGGTGCCGCTCCACGAACGAGACCATGCGCTCGGACTTCACCAGGACGCGCTTGCCCGACGGAGTGCGCCACAACAGCTCGCGCCGCAGCACGCCGTCGGCCATGTCGAGCGACCGCTCGTAGGAGACGAGGTCCGCGACGGGCAGCAGGAGCGGCTCGTCGTCGACGTAGAGCCGGATGATCTTGACGTCCGGGACGTTGACGATGGTCTGCCCGACCTCGGCGAACCCGTACGCCTCCTCGGCGTGGTGGATGCGCCACGTCTCGTGGAAGCCGTTGATGAACGTCCCCTGCGTGTGGGACTCGCGTCCCTCCTCGACGTTGCCCCGCATGCCGAGATACCCGTTGCCGACCGAGAAGAGGGTCTCGGTGACCCCGAGGTCGTGCGCGGAGTAGCGGTTCTCGGTGAGCCGCCACGGGTCCGCCGGGAAGCGGCTGCGGTCGACGGTCCCGTCGAAGCCGTGCTCGAACCCGGCCATCAGCGGGCCTCCTCGTGGGCCGGGCGGTCCAGGACCGTCGCGTCGAGCTCGCCCAGGTCGGCCACGACCACGTCGGCGCCGTGCTCCGTCAGGACGTCCGCCCCGACCCCGCGGTCCACCCCGACGACGAGCCCGAAGTCGCCGGCCGCTCCCGCCTGGACACCCGAGATCGCGTCCTCGATCACGATCGCGGCGGTCGTCGGGACGCCCAGGAGCTGGGCCGCGTACTCGTAGGTGGCGGGCGAGGGCTTGCCGTCGAGCCCCTCCGCGGCCGCGACGGCGCCGTCCACGACGACCCCGAAACGGTCCGCGATCCCCGCGGCCGCCAGGACCGACGGGGCGTTGCGCGACGACGAGACGACCGCGACGAGCGCCCCGGCCGCGGTCACGGCGTCGAGGAACGCGATCGAGCCCGGGTAGGGCTCGATGCCCTCCTCGACGAACATCGCGTTGACGATCTCGTTCTTCTCGTTGCCCAGCGCGCAGACCGTGCCCTCCCCGGGGGCGTCGTCGATCGTGCCCCACGGGAGCTCGATCCCGCGCGAGGCGAGCATCGTGGCGACCCCGTCGAATCGGGGCTTGCCGTCGATGTGCGCGAAGTAGTCCGCCGACGTGTACGGCGCGACCCCGCGCTCGGCGCACAGCGGCGCGAACAGGCGTTCCCAGGCGCGCATGTGGACCTCGGCGGTCGGTGTCAGGACACCGTCGAGGTCGAAGAGGACGGCGTGCAGAGCGGGCATCGCGCTCCTTCGGGAGAGTGGACGGACGAGGGAGCGCCGCGAGTTCGGCACCTCCCTCCGAGCCTACGCACCAGGGGCGTCACGGCGAAAACGAGGGCGAAGGGTGGGTACCCGGATCCTCGTCCTGTGGGAGGAACCGGCCGAGCCCCTCGCGGACCGGCAGCCCGGCGCGCGAGGGGGCTCGTCGGCGACCGTCAGCTGCTCAGCGCCGCGGTCGGCGAGGTGCGGGACGCACGCACGGCGGGCAGGACGCCCGCGACCGCCCCCACGAGGATCGTGACGACGACCCCCATCGCGGGGACCTCGGAGGGGATCGCGAGGCTCCACCCGTTCGTCCTGGCGACGACGGCCGTGATGACCCACCCGAGGACGGCACCCGCAACGCCGCCAAGGGCCGAGAGCAGCATCGCCTCGAAGAGGAACTGCATCCGGATGTGCTTGCGCGTGGCGCCCAGGGAGCGCCGCAGGCCGATCTCCTGACGACGTTCCAGGACCGAGATGACCATGGTGTTGGCCACCCCGATCCCGCCGACGAGCAGGGCGATCGAGCCCACCCCGACCAGGAGCCCGGTGAAGGCCTGGTCGACCGTGTTCTTCGCGGCGAGGGCGTCCGAGGGGCGGCTGACCTGCACCTGGCTCGGCGAGTCGGGGTGGATCGTCGGCGGCAGGAGCGTGCGCACCTGCGAGACGCTCGCCTCGGTGGACCGTTCGTAGATCGTCGTCGGCGCGCCGTCGTGGTCGAAGAGGCTGGCGGCGATCGGTTCGCCGACGAGTGCCGTCGAGTCGAGCTCCGGTGCGAGGGGCGACGACTCGAGGATGCCCACGACGGTGAACTGGTGACCGCCCAGCCACACGAGGCTGCCCACCGTGCCGATCCCCAGGCGCTCGGCCGTCCCGCGGCCGAGGACGACCGCCGGGTACTGCGCGGTCGACTCGTTGAGCCACGACCCGCGCATGACCCTGGCCCCGGTCGCCTCGAGCAGGTCGAGGTCGGCCGCCGCCACGGTCAACCCTCCGGTGCGGCCCGGATCGACCTCGGCGCTGCGGAAGATCGAGATCGTGTCGAGGGTGCCGGTCGAGCTCACGTGCAGGACGTCCGGGATGCGCCGTACGAGGGCGACGGCGTCGGGCGGGAGGGGCGCGTCCTGGCCGAGGACGTCCGTGCCGGCCGTGACCGTGAGCAGGTTGGTGCCCAGCGCGGACAGCTTGTCCTTGATGAGCGCCTGGCTCGAGGTCGAGATGCCGATCACGGAGATCATGGCGGCGATACCGATCGCGATGCCGAGGGACGAGAGGATCGCGCGCATCGGTCGGGCGCGCAGTCCGTGCAGGCCGAGGCTGAAGAGGTCCCCGGGGCGGAGCCTGGAACGGCGGTCGAGGCTCATCGGCTGTCCTCCCGCTCGTCGGAGAGGATCCTGCCGTCGCGGATGCGGACCTGCCGGGGTAGGCGATCGGCCAGCTCCTGGTCGTGGGTGATGACCACGACCGTGGTCCCGGACCTGTTCAGAGCGTGGAGGATCTCGACGACGCCTTCGCCCGAGGCGGTGTCGAGGCTGCCGGTCGGCTCGTCCGCAAGGAGGAGCCGAGGCTCGCCGACGACGGCGCGCGCGATCGCGACGCGCTGGCGCTCTCCGCCCGACATCTGCCGCGGATGGTGGTGCAACCGCGCGCCGAGACCGACCCGTTCGAGCGCCGTGCGAGCCCGCCGACGGCGCTCGCGGGGTGCCAGGCCGGTGTACAGAAGACCGGTCGCCACGTTGTCGAGGGCGGTGACCCCGTCGGAGAGGTGGAACTGCTGGAAGATGAACCCGATCGTGTACGCACGCAAGGCCGAGAGACTCGTGTCGCTCATGGCCGTCACGTCGTTGCCGGCGATCCTGGTCGCACCTGAGGTGGCGCGGTCCAGGGACCCGATGATGTTGAGCATGGTCGACTTGCCGGACCCGCTCGGGCCGACGATCGCGACCATCTCGCCCTCGTCGATCCTCAGGGTGACTCCACCGAGCGCGACCGTCGGTGGTGACCCGTACGTCCGGGTCACGTCCTCCAGGTCGATGATCGCTGTGCTCACTTGGCCACCACGATCGTGTCGCCCACCTCGAGGCCGCCCCCGGTCACCTCGACCAGGCCGTTGGCGAACGTCCCGAGCTCGACCGGGACGAGCCGCGTGCTGTCGCCGTCCGAGTTCTCGACGGCGAAGCCGCCCCCCGGCTGCGCGAGCAGGGCCAGGACGGGCACGGTCAGCACGTCGGTGGCGCGGGTCTGCGTGAGCAGGAGCGTGACCGCGACGTTGTCGAGGGACTCGGTCGCAGCCGGGTCGTCGAGCGTGAGGGTCACGGGCACCTTGAGCGTCGTGCCGTCGCCGCCCTCCTGCTCGACGGGTGCCCCCACCTCGGCGACGGTTCCCGTCGTGGAGTCGCCTCCCGGGAGGGTGATGGTCACGTTGGTGCCGACGGGGGCGATGGGTGCCTGCGTCCGGTCGAGGAAGGCCTGGACCTGCTTGTTCGGTCCCGTGACGGTGAGGATCTCCGGGCCGGCGGTGTCGCCGACCTGGGCCTTGTGCGACTGCACGCGGACGTCGACGAGGGAGAAGACGACCCGGCCCAGATCGATCGTGCCGGTCTGCTCGACCTTCAGCGACTTCTGCCACTTCTTGATCGCTGCCGTCGTGCTCTCGGTGAACGTCGAGTCAGGCTTCGCGACGAAGAACCCCAGCTCGGCGAGGTTCTGCTCGAGCTGGAGGACGTCCTTCCCCGGCGTCATGCCGGCGACGAACCCACGCCAGGCGGGCAGAGGACCTCGCAGCAGGGTCACGGGGAGGTCGTCGATCCGGAAGAGCTCCTGGCCCACGGTGACGACGGTGCCTGCCGCCGGGAGCCCGGTGATCACGCCGGTGATCTCGGTCCCCAGGTCGCGCTGCGCGTCGTACGCGAGGGTTCCCTGGGTCCGGACCTGTTCCGTGAGGTCACCCCGGGCCACGGTGACGGTCTCGAGCTCGAGCCGGGTGCTCGTGGGCTCGGGGGCTGCGGGCGGACGCGTGAGAGCGACCACGCCGACGACGGCCGCGACGGCCGCGACGGCGCCTGCCGTCGTCAGGATCCAGCGTCGTGGTCTGTGCTGGCGGCCGGTGGTCGTCACGGAGGACTGGTCGGTCGTGGTGGGAGCGCTCACTGGACGGCTTCCTGGCTCTTGGTCGAGCAGGCGTCGACGACGTCGGGGTCGATCTCGGGGCCGAACGACGAGCTCATGCCCGATCCCTTGACCGGGTCGGGGTAGTCGTAGCCGGCCTCCCGCATGCACGCGGCGAAGGCCAGCTGGGCCTCGAACATCTCGTCCTCGGTGGGCAGGCTGTCATCGACCGGGACCTCGCCGATCTCGTCGATGCAGGCCGTGTAGGCCACGTCGAAGGCCGCGGACTCCTCGCTCGTCATCGACGGCGTGGTGCCACCTCCCTCCTCGCTCATGGCGACGAGGTCGTACCCGGCGTCGAGCATGCAGTCGTCGACGTCCTGCCGCCACTCCTCGATGGTCATCTTGGCGGCTCCCGTGTCGAGCTCGGGGTCGGCCCCTGAGGTGGGTGAGCAGGCCGAGACAGCGAGGAGGAGCCCCGTCCCGAGGAGAGCGGTGAGGGAACGGATGGTCGTCGTACGCACAGTGGTGTGTCCTTTCGTCGCGTCGAGGTCGGGCGACCTGACGTGCTGCGCCGATCTCATCAGGCCGTCGGTTGCGGAAAAGTAAGGTGGCCGCCTTACCGCGACGCAACCTTCGCCGTGGTCTCCTGAGGAGGAAGGTCGACGACCGACGAGCACGGTCGCCCGGCGCCGTGACCGAACGAAAGGTGGACCCAGGTGAGAGTGCTGATCGTGGAGGACGAGGAGTACCTGGCCGACGCCGTACGCACACGTCTGTCCATGGAGGCGATCGCGGCCGACGTGGCCCCCGACGGGGACGCGGCGCTCCTTGCTGTCGAGCTGTACGACTACGACGTGGTGCTGCTCGACCGGGACATCCCCGGCGTGCACGGGGACGAGGTCTGCCGCCGACTGGCTGCCGACCCGGTCGCGCCCGCAGTGCTGATGCTCACTGCTGCTGGGACGCTCGACGACCGCGTGGACGGTCTCGGTCTCGGCGCCGACGACTACCTGGCCAAGCCGTTCGAGTTCCCCGAGCTCATCGCCCGGCTCCGTGCCCTCAACAGGCGCAGCTTCACGTCGCGGCCACCGGTGCTCGAACGACGCGGTGTCCGACTGGACCCGTTCCGCCACGAGGTCACCGTCGCGGGGAGGCGTGTCACGCTGACCCGGAAGGAGTTCGCGGTGCTGGAGGTGCTCCTACGGGCAGACGGCGCCGTGGTCAGTGCGGAGACGCTCCTGGAGAAGGCCTGGGACGAGAACGCCAACCCGTTCACTCACGCCGTCAAGGTGACCGTCAGCACGCTGCGGCGCAAGCTCGGAGACCCTGCGGTGATCGCGACCGTGCCAGGTGCGGGATACGTGATCAGCGATGGCGACTAGTCACGAGCCGACCCCGCGGCCGTCGGACATCCACGGTGCCGCCCCGGGGAGCAGGCGCTATCGCCTGACGGTCCGCGCGCGGCTCGCACTGACCTACTCGATCCTCCTGACGGGCGCCGGCATCGTCCTGCTCGGGATCGTCTACGTCTTCATGCGCTACGTCCCCACCTACGACTTCGCCACGGCAACGACCCCGTCGACCGACGCGACCTCCGCGGTCCCCGGAGCCTCGCCGTTCCCCACCGGTGACCCGACGGCGCCGGCAGCGGTGGTCGCCCCCGCGTCCGAGCTCGTCGTGACGTCGAGCGACCAGCTCCTCGATCTCCTGCTCGTCACCTCGATCGTCGTCCTCGTCGTCCTGGCGGCGGTGGGCACCGGTGTCGGCTGGGCAGTCGCCGGGCGGATGCTCCGGCCGTTGCGACACATCAACGCGGCCGTGCATCGTGCGAGCGAGGGCGACCTGGAGCAACGGATCAGGCTCGCCGGTCCGCGGGACGAGATCTCGGAGCTCGCGGAGAGCTTCGACGAGATGCTCGTCCGCCTCGACCGTTCGTTCACGGCGACGCGACGTTTCGCAGCCAACGCGTCGCACGAGCTGCGGACTCCGCTCGCGACGACCCGAGCCATGCTCGACGTCGCACTGGCGCAGCACGACGACCCGCAGGAGCGGGTCGTGTTCGAGCGTCTGCGGTCCATGAACGAACGGAACATCGAGACCGTGACGGCATTGCTGGACCTCGCCAGGATCGACTCGTCACCTCCCGAGCTCGAGCGGTTCGACCCGACCCAGGTCGTCGCCCAGGTGATCGAGTCGTGCGCCGAGGAGGCAGCGACACGCGGTGTGCGGATCGAGCACCATCTGACCGGGACGATGATCGACGGCGAACCCGTCCTGCTCCGCCAGCTCGTCACCAACCTGGTGCAGAACGGGATCCGGCACAACGTGCCAGGTGGCGTGCTCGCGATCGACACCACGCCGTCCGACCCTCCTGGAGGAGTGGTCATCGAGGTCGTCAGCTCCGGCCCGGTCCTCGATCCCGAGGCCGTCGAGCGGTTCACCGACCCCTTCACCCGAGGAGCCGGTCGTACGAGGAACACGGCATCGGACGGGCAGGGACTGGGGTTGTCCATCGTCGCGGCGATCGTCGAGCGACTCCGCGGCGAGCTCCGTCTCACCCCGCGCCCGGAAGGTGGACTGCGAGCAGTCGTCAGACTGCCGCCCACCTTCCCGAGGGACATCGACGCCCGCCAGGCCTGATTCGCCCACCTGCCCCGTCGGCCGGGACCCGGTGCCAGGTCGCGGCCCCGGAAACGGAGTCCGCCCGTCCCTTCGGGCCGCCCCTGGCCGCGGCTCAGTCCTGCGCCCGCTCCGCGAGCATCTCCGCGACCCGCCCCAGGTTCCCGAGCATCGCGCGGTTCTCGTCGATGCTCCCGAGCCGCTGCCCCGACCCCAGCCCCACTCCCCCGGCACGCGGCGCCGCGAGGAGCGTGACGTCGTCGAGCCCCGAGGACGGGAGCCCGATCCGGCGCCACGGGACGGTCACGAGCGACGCGAGCTCGCCCAGGTTGGGCCCCGAGCACTGCGAGACCTTCGCGGGCGGCAGCCCGGCCCAGACCCCGACGCCGCGCTCGACCGCGCGCGCGACCAGCTCCCAGCCCTTCTCGTCCCAGCCGTCGGCCCGGGCCGCGAGGTCCAGGCCGACGGCGTCGGCACCGGCGAGGACGACGGGGGCGATCCCGACCCACGCGGGCCCCACGTGCACGACGCTGCGCGCACCCCCGTCCCGCACCGCCCCCAGGACCGTCTCGAGGCCCTCCACGATCGCCGGGCCCTCGACCGGTCGAAGCCGCGAGTACCCGGAGAACGTGGGCAGCACGCCCGCGTTGATCTGGCCCAGCAGCGGCTCGGAGACCTGCACCACGAGCTCGGCCCCCGGGACCTGCCGACGCACCTCGTCGAGGTGCGCCCGCACCCCGACGGCGAGCGACGCGGCCAGGTCGGCCCGCGCGCCCTGGTCGGCGAGGACCCGGTCGCCGCGCGCGAGGTACAGCTCGGCCGCGAGCGTCCACGGCCCCACGACCGACACCGCGAGCGGCCCGACGTACCCGTGCCCGGCGATCGCGAGCGCCCCCAGGTCGTCCCGGAGGAAGGCCCGAGCCCTGCGCTCGTCCATGCCGGGCCGGTCCGCGAGCTTCCAGCCGTGCGGCCCGATCTCGACGGGCAGGTCCGCGAGCAGGGTCGCGGTGCGGCCCACGCCGTCGGCGCCCGGTCCCCGTTGGGGCAGGCGCACGAGGAACGGGACGGGCGTCACGCCCGTGGGGACCTCGGCGAGGTCTCCGAAGATCATCTGCTGCGCCTCGAGGACGTCGGTGCCCTCGCCGCCGGGCCACGGCCCGTGGCCGCTGACTGACGTCATGTCCAGGTCTCCTTGCTGTTCGACGTGCTCAAGGACCGGTCCGACGGCCGGGCCGGTCCACCAACTCCCCTGACTCTCCCCGGAGAACTCACCCGAGCATCACCCGCACGAACTCTTGCGGTGTCCCTCTCTCCGAGTGAAGGCTGATGAGTATGCACCACAGACCGTGACGACGCGGTGGCCGCTGGACCGACCCCGCCGGACGAGCGAGGCGGACATGAGCAGCAGCAGGCACGAGGCGACCGGGACCACCCTTCCCGGCGACCAGCACCACGAGGCGGCCACGACGACCGCTGGCGCGACCAACAAGGCGGCCGCGATCGCGGTGCACACCCAGGCCATCCCCGGGAACCACGCCGAGGCGCTCGCGGCGCTCGTCGCCGCCGACTTCCACAACCACGACCCGGCCCCCGGCTGCTCGGGCGGCATCGAGGGGCTGGTCGCGACCATGCACTGGTTCTCGGACGCGTTCTCCGACCAGCACGTCGAGGTGCTGCACGCGGTCGCGGAGGGCGACCTGGTGGCGCTGCACGTGGCGTTCAGCGCCCGGCACACGGGCTACTTCCGGGGCCTGGCGCCCACCGGCCGTCACTTCACGGTCCGCGAGATGCACATGCTGCGCTTCGTGGACGGGCGCGAGGCCGAGCACTGGGCGGTGCGCGACGACGCGTGGCTCGTGCGGGAGCTCAGCGAGCACCCCGTGGTCCCGACGAGCGCGGTGCTCGCCGCGACTCAGCCCGGCTCCGCGGTGGGCAGCGTCCCGGTCGCGGTGTGACGAGGCGCGCACGGCCGGTCGGTCAGCGCGCTGCGCTCGCCGCGCGCTGCGCCCGGTAGGCGCGCTGCACGGTCGACTGCCCGATCACGCGCGTGCCCTGGTACACGACGAGCGACTGGCCGGCAGCCACGCCGCGCAGCGTCTCGCCCGTGAGCTCGACCTCAGTCCGCGCGCCGTCGGCGGCCCCGTCGTCCGCCTGCCCGACGACGGCGCGCACCCGCGCAGGGACCGGCGCCCCGTGGGCACGCACCTGGACCGACGCGTCGAACCAGCCGGACACCTGGGCGGACGCCGCGCCGTCGGGCACGGGCCCCGCCTGGGCGGGCTCCCACCCGGCGGCTGCGAGGACGTCGTCCGCGAGCCACACCGAGCGGTCCCCCTCGATGCGGTCGACCGTGAGCAGCTCGGCCGGCCCCACGACGACCCGGTTGGAGACCGGCTCGACCTCGAGCACGTAGCGCGGCTTGCCGTCCGCGGCCGGGCGCCCCAGGGACAGGCCCTTGCGCTGGCCGACCGTGAACGCGTACGCGCCCTCGTGCTCGCCCAGGACCTCGCCCTCGGTGTCGACGATCTCGCCCGTGCGCGCGCCCAGGCGCGCCTTGAGGAAGCCCTGGGTGTCGCCGTCGGACACGAAGCAGATGTCGTAGGAGTCGGGCTTGTTCGAGACCGACAGGCCACGCCGCTCGGCCTCGGCACGGACCTCGTCCTTGGACGCGAAGCCGCCCAGCGGGAAGATCGACCGGGCCAGCCGCTCCTGGCCCATGACCGCGAGCACGTACGACTGGTCCTTGGCGTCGTTGGGCGACCGGTGCAGCTCGCGGACCGTGCGCGTCACGGCCTCGCCGTCCGGCCCGGCGACGGCGACCTCGCGCGTGACGACCTGCGCGTAGTGGCCCGTCGCGACCGCGTCGAAGCCCAGCGCCGTGGCCTTGTCGAGCAGCGCCTCGAACTTGATGTGCTCGTTGCAGCGCACGCACGGGTTGGGCGTGCGCCCGGCCTCGTACTCGGACAGGAAGTCCGCGACGACCGTGTCCTCGAAGCGCTCCGAGAGGTCCCACACGTAGTACGGGATGCCCAGCACGTCGGCCGCGCGGCGCGCGTCGCCCGCGTCCTCGATCGAGCAGCACCCGCGCGAGCCCGCGCGGAACTGCTCGCGGTTGCGCGACAGAGCCATGTGCACGCCGACCACCTCGTGGCCGGCCTCGACCGCCAGGGCCGCCGCGACGGCGGAGTCCACCCCGCCGGACATCGCTGCCAGGACTCTCATGCGGGCCTCCCTGTCGTGGCGGTCGGTCGCGTCCTCGGGCTCGCCCCGGGCCGGGCCGACGACGCGAGCCCCGCGGCCTGCGCCCGCGCCACGACCTGCGGCAGCGCGTCGAGGAGGCGCGCGACGTCGTCGGGCGTCGAGGTCGCACCGAGCGAGAACCGCAGCGCACCGCGCGCGTCCTCCTCCGAGACCCCCATCGCGAGCAGGACGTGCGAGGGCTGCGGCACCCCGGCCTGGCATGCGGAACCCGTGGACGTCTGCACGCCCGCCGAGTCGAGCAGGTACAGCAACGAGTCGCCCTCGGAGCCGGGGAACGTGAAGTGCGCGTTGCCGGGGAGGCGCAGGGACGGGTCCGCCAGCGGGTCGGGGCCGCGGAGCACGGCGTCGGGCACGGCCGCCCGCACGCCCCGGACCAGGTCGTCGCGCAACGACGCGAGGTGCTCGGCCCGCTCCGCACGGCCCGCGACGGCCTCGGTCACGGCGACCGCGAACGCCCGGATGGCAGGCGTGTCGAGGGTGCCCGAGCGCACGCCGCGCTCCTGCCCGCCGCCGTGCAGCACCGGGGTCAGGGGCAGGCCGCGCTTCGCGACCAGGGCGCCGACGCCCATGGGTCCCCCGAGCTTGTGGCCCGTGAGGGTCAGGGCGTCGAGGCCGCTCGCGGCGAAGTCCACGGGCACCTGCCCGACGGCCTGCACCGCGTCCGAGTGCACGGGGATGCCGTACGGTCGCGCGATCTGGACGACCTCCTGGACCGGCTGGATCGTCCCGACCTCGTTGTTCGCCCACATGACCGAGATGAGCGCGACCTCGTCGCCCTTGGCCGCGAGCTCGGCGCGCAGCGCGTCGAGGTCGAGCCTGCCGGCGTCGTCGACGGGCAGCAGGACGATCTCCGCGCCCGTGTGCTCGGCCATCCAGAAGGCAGGGTCGAGCACCGCGTGGTGCTCGACCGCCGAGACCAGGATGCGTCGGCGGTGCGGCTCGGTGGTGCGACGCCCCCAGAACAGCCCCTTGATGGCGAGGTTGTCCGACTCGGTGCCACCTGCCGTGAAGATCACCTCGCTCGGGCGCGCGCCGAGCGCCGCCGCGACGGCCTCGCGCGACTCCTCGACGACGCGGCGCGCAGCCCGGCCCGCCGCGTGCAGCGACGAGGGGTTGCCGGTCTGGGTGAGCTCCGCGACGAAGGCCTCGAGCGCGGCCGGCGACATGGGGGTCGTGGCGGCGTGGTCGAGGTAGGCGCCGTGCGAGGGCTCGGCGGGCGTGGCGGTCATGAGGCGATCACAGTCGTCCAGTCTACGAAGGTATTCGCGGGCCGCTGCCGCCACGGTGCGGACGAGGGACGTGAGTTCTGTGGAACATTGCTGGACAGCACAGGAAAAACCGATATCTTGACAGATGCTCGTTCGCCCCTCGGACCCTCACCTGCCCGCCGCGACGCGTCGCGCGGCCGGGGTCCGCTCGTGAACGGCGACACCCCGACAGTGCTCCCTCCCGTCCCTCCTCACCCCGTGCGAGCGTTCTGCCCCATGCCCGACGACGTCGCGACCACCTGCGTGGTCCGCTCACCGCAGGACCCGCGTGCCCACGCGAGCGACCGCCTGCGGTGGGCGTCGCTCCCTCGCGAGCTCCGCGACGAGATCGAGGCCACGATGGAGGCGCACGTCGTCGAGGAGATCAGCGTCGTGAGCGGCTTCACGCCCGGGATGGGGTCGCTGCTGCGCCTGTCGACGGGTGAGCAGGTCTTCCTCAAGGCGGCCCGCACGCGAGACGCCCGGGAGTGCGCCGACCTGCACCGCGCCGAGGCACGCATCGCAACACGCCTGCCCGCAGCAGTCCCGACCCCACGCTTCCTGTGGGGCCATGGTGACGGCGACTGGATCGTGCTCGCCTACGAGGCCATCGACGGCTACCCCCCGCGGGAGCCCTGGGAGCCCGCGGTGCTCGCACGGGTCCTTGACACCCTCGACGACCTGGCCCGCATCCCCGGAGCCCGGCAGATCTCCTTGCCGCCCGCCGGGCCCCAGCTCGCGTCCGCCTCTATCGGGTGGGGCCGCATCCTGCGCGATCCTCCTGCGCACCTGTCCTCTCTCGCACCGTGGGCGGCTCGCCGCCTCTCGTCGCTCGCCGAGCTCGAGCTGGGCGTCCTCGTCGCGTGCGAGGGCGAGTCGATCGTCCACGGCGACATGCGCGCCCGGAACCTCACGGTCACGGACGACGCGGTCTACGTCCTCGACTGGCCCTTCGCGATGCGCGGGGCCGGGTGGCTGGACCTCGCGCACCTGCTCGTCACGGTCGGCGCGCAGGGCGTCGAGGGGGTCTTCGACCCGCCGGAGGTGTCCGTGCCGGACGACGGCGGCACGCCCGTCGTGACGTGGGACGACGCCGAGCGGGCGGGAGCCTGGCTCACGGCCGTGTTCGACGACCACCCGCTCGGCGCCGAGGTGCACCCCGGAGACCTCCGGTCCATCGTCGGCGGGTTCGCGGGCTTCAGCATGGACCTCACGCGCAAGCCTGCCCCGGTGTCCGACCCGTGCCGTCCCACGGTGGCCCTGGGCCAGGCCGTCTCGGCCCTCGCCTGGCTCGAGCACCTGGGCCTCTGACCTGCTGGTCCGCCGTCGGGCCGGAGCCCCGTCGCACGGAAGCCGCCGGGTGCACGGAAGCCGGGCGTGGGGAAGCCGCCGGGCGTGCGAACGCCCCGGCGGGCCGAGCCCGCCGGGGCGTTCGTCAGAGGGTGTTCGAGGCGTCAGCCTTTGTGCTCCCGCAGGACCTGCGCGGCCTGCGGCAGGACCTCGGCGAGGTCGCCCACGACCGCGAAGTCCGCGATCTCGAACAGCGGGCTGTCGGAGTCGTTGTTGACGGCCACGATCACCTGCGAGGCCTGCATGCCACCGCGGTGGTGCGGGGCTCCCGAGATCCCCGCGCCGATGTACAGGCGCGGCGCGATCGTCACGCCCGTCTGACCGATGAAGGTGTCGAACCAGCCCTCGTAGACCGCGTCACGCGTCGCGCCCACGGCCGCGCCGAGCACGTCCGCCAGCTCCTCGATGGGCCCGAAGTCGCCGTCGGTGCCGCGTCCGCCCGCGACGACCGTCGCGGCCTCGGCGAGCGCAGGACGCCCACCCTCGACGACCGGCTTCTCCTCACGGGACACGACCGTGACGGTGGTCGCCGACGCGGGGACCTCGACGGGGAACCCGATGACCTCCGTCTGGACCGAGGACTCGGCGGGCTCCGGGACGACGGAGTTGGCGCGGACCGTGAACACGGCCTGCTCGGTGACGACCTCGCACGAGGTGTCCCACGAGCCCGCGAAGACCCGCTTGTAACCCACGGCCTTGCCGTCCTCGGCACGGACCGCGGCCGCGTCGATCACGAGGCCGGCACCCAGCGCGTAGGCAAGGCGGGCCGCGGCCTCCTTGTTGGGGAAGGTCGCCGAGAGCAGCACGATGTCCGCGTTCGCGCGGCGCACCGCAGTCTCGAGGGTCACCGAGACGACCGCCGTGAGGTGCGCGGCGTCCGTGCTCACGGACGTGGGCAGCTCGGCCTGCAGGACCGTGTCGACGCCGTAGGCACCGAGCTGGGCGAGCGTCGTGACGCTCGGGCTGCCGAGCGTCACGGCCTTGGGCCGACCGAGGCTGCGGGCGATGGTCAGGAGCTCGAGGGCCGCGGAGCGCAGCTGCGTCTCCGGGGAGTCGAGCAGGACGAGGACGTTGGTGGTCACGATGTTCCCTCTCAGACCAGGTCGTTGCGGATGAGGAACTCGGCCAGCGCGCGGCCACCCTCGCCCTTGTCGACGACGACCTCGACCTCGGGGCGCGGCGGGCGCGGCGTGGCGGCGAGGACGCGGGTGCGGGCTCCGGCGTCGCCCACGGTCGCGGGGTCGAGCCCCAGCGCCGCGAGGTCCCAGACCTCGATCGGCTGCGTCCGCGCGGCCATGATGAGCTTGAAGTTGGGGAAGCGCGGCCAGTTGGCGTGGTCGGTCACGCTGACCACGGCGGGCAGCGGGGCCGTGAGCACCTCGAGCGCGTCGTCGAGCTCGCGCGTGACCTGGGCCGTGCGGGCCTGGACGTCCACCTCGAGCTTGCCCGCGAGCGTGAGCTGCGGCAGGTCGAGCTCGGCAGCGAGCAGCACGGGGACCACGGACCCCAGCCCGTCGAGAGCCGCCATGCCGGTGAGGACGAGGTCGACCGGCCCCTCCTCCTCGATCTTGCGGATCGCCGCAGCGAGCGTGGCGACGGTCCCGAAGTAGTCGGAGCCCGCGAGCGCCTCGTCGCTGACGCGCACGCCGCGGCCGACGCCCATCTGGTAGGCCTTGCGGATCGCGGTGTCGGCCTCGGGGCCTGCCATGGTCAGGACGACGACCTCGGAGGTCTCCTGCTCGGCCTCCGGCAGCGACTCGACGATGCGCAGCGCGGCCTCGATGGCGTTCTCGTCGAGCTCGTTGAGGGTCCCCTCCTCGGACGATCGCACCACTCGTCCGGCGTCGAACCGCCGGTCGGCGTGGATATCGGGAACGTACTTGACGGCGACGACGATCCTCATCGTGATGTGCTCCGTGGTTGGGACGACGGTGGACCCGGGTGGTACCCGCACGCCACAGCCCTTCGTGGAAGGTGTGGCACAGGCGAAACCCTACCGGGCACCGCCGCGGAACCGGGTGAGATCTCGCGCACGACCACCTGGTGAGCACGAGCCGTCCACATGCGGGCCTCACAATGGAGGGGTGCAAGCGCTTGCCCCCTCCCCCCGCCCTCGCCCCTCGCACGGCCCGGTCCCCCGGCTCGGCGTCCGTCTCGCCGGTGACGGCGTCGACGTCGCCGTGCTCGCCTCGCACGCGAGCGCCGTCCACCTGAGCCTGCTCGACGTCTCGCCCGACGGCGAGATCCACGAACGGCGTGTGGCGCTCGACGGGCCGACCCACGGCGTCTGGCACGGGCACGTCCCCGGCGTGGGTGAGGGACAGCGCTACGGCTTCCGGGCCGAGGGCCCGTGGGACCCCGCGGCCGGCTTCCGGTACAACCCCGCGAAGCTCCTGCTCGACCCGTACGCACGCGGGATCGTGGGCGAGCTCGACGACGACCCGTCCACGCGCGGCCACGTGACCGAGCGGGACGCCTCGGGCACCCTCGTGGGCGACGTCCGTGGTCCGGCCGACCCGCGCGACTCGGCGGCGCACGTGCCGCACTCGGTCGTCGTGGCTCCTCGCACCGGGCACGAGCCCGTGCGCCGGCCGCACGTGCCGTGGGCCGACACGGTGGTCTACGAGGCCCACGTCCGCGGCCTGACCATGCAGCTCGACGCCGTGCCCGAGCACCTGCGGGGCACCTATGCGGGGCTCGCGCACCCGACGACGATCGCGCACCTGAAGGCCCTGGGCGTCACGACGGTCGAGCTGCTGCCGATCCACGCGTTCCTGACCGAGCCGCACCTCGTGGCCGAGGGGCTCACCAACTACTGGGGCTACTCGACCGCGGGCTTCTTCGCCCCCCACGCCCCGTACGCGACGCGCGCCGCGCAGGAGGCCGGGCCCGGCGCCGTCGTCGACGAGGTGCGCGGCATGGTGCACCTGCTGCACGAGGCCGGGCTCGAGGTCCTTCTCGACGTCGTGCACAACCACACGTGCGAGGGCGGGGCGGACGGCCCGCACCTGTCGTGGCGCGGCCTCGACAACCCCGTCTACTACCTGCACGACGGCGCGTCCCCGGCCGAGCTCGCGGACGTCACCGGGACGGGGAACAGCCTCGACTTCCGGCGTGCTCGGGTGGTCCAGCTGACGCTCGACTCGCTGCGCTACTGGGCGCAGGAGATCGGCGTCGACGGCTTCCGCTTCGACCTCGCCGTGACCCTGGGTCGCGGCCCGGCCGGGTTCGACCCCGACCACCCGTTCCTCGTGGCGCTCCAGACCGACCCGGTGCTGAACGGCCTCAAGCTCGTCGCGGAGCCGTGGGACGTCGGCCCCGGCGGATGGCGCACCGGGCAGTTCCCCGCCCCGCTGGCCGAGTGGAACGACCGCTTCCGGGGAGCCGTCCGCCAGTTCTGGCTCGCCGACCCGCGCGAGGCCTCGCACGGACGCCCCGGCCAGGGCGTGCGCGAGCTCGCGACCCGCCTGGCCGGGTCCGCGGACCTCTTCGGGCACAGCGACCCGCCGCTCATGCGCGGGCCCGTCGCGTCGGTCAACTTCGTCACCGCCCACGACGGGTTCACGCTCGCGGACCTCGTCGCCTACGAGCACAAGCACAACGAGGCCAACGGCGAGGGCAACCGTGACGGCAGCGACGACAACCGGTCCTGGAACCACGGTTTCGAGGGGCGCCTCGAGAACGAGGAGATGACGGTCGAGGGCTTCGAGCCGGGGGTCGAGATCGCGCCTCTTCGCCGCCGCTCGATCCGCAACCTCATGGCGACCCAGGTCCTGGCGGCCGGGACCCCGATGCTCACCGCGGGCGACGAGATGGGACGCACCCAGCGCGGCAACAACAACGCGTACTGCCAGGACGGGCCGCTGTCGTGGGTGAGCTGGGACCTGTCCCCCTGGCGCAAGGACCTGCTCGCGACCACGACCCACCTCCTGGGGCTGCGTCGCGAGCACGCCGCGCTGCGCAGCGAGACGTTCTTCCACGGCCGCCCCCGGCACTCGGCGCAGGACGCGGTGCCGGACCTCGCGTGGTTCGACGCCGCAGGTCACCCCCTCGACCACGCGGCCTGGCACGACCCCGGGTTCCGCGTGCTGCAGATGCTGCGCACCGGCCCGCGTGCGGGCGACCGCGACGTGCTCCTGGTCCTCAACGGTGCGCTCGACACGGTCGAGGTCACGCTCGCGGGCGTGCCGGGACGCCCGGCGCCCGGGGCTGCCGAGGGGGCCGGGAGCACCGCGTGGGAGCTCGCGTGGGACTCCGACTGGGAGCACCCGGGCGAGGGCGGCAGGCCTGTGGGCCCCGAGACGCACGAGCCCGCAGGAGGGCCGCGGCCCCTGCTGGAGCCGCTCAGCCTGCAGGTCTATCTCTCGCCGAGGTAGAGGGGGCTCGTCGAGGGAGAGGTCTGGGGACC
>NZ_JACSQQ010000046.1:0-5170 GCF_014836555.1 Oerskovia rustica | reverse complement strand
CTGGGGACCTCTCCCTCGACGGCTGGCCTCTACCTCGCGGCGGGGCGCGGGGTCTAGTCTCTGCGCATGAGTGACAACGACGTCAGCATCCCTTCCGCGAGCAACGCCGTCCCGTCGGGCACACCCGCCCACGGGAGCGCTCCCAGCCGGTCCGGCCCTGACCACGCCGAGGTCATCGTGGTCGGCGCCGGGCTCTCGGGCCTCGTCGCGGCCACCGAGCTCACGGCTGCAGGACGCCACGTGATCCTGCTCGACCAGGAACCTGCCGCGAGCCTGGGCGGCCAGGCCTTCTGGTCCTTCGGCGGCCTCTTCCTCGTCGACTCCCCCGAGCAGCGCCGCATGGGCGTCAAGGACACCCCCGAGCTCGCGCTCGACGACTGGCTCGGGTCGGCGAACTTCGCCCCCGGCGCCGCCGACGGCGACGGACCCGACCGCTGGGGCTACGCCTGGGCGCGCGGATTCGTCGACTTCGCCGCGGGCGACATGCGCTCGTGGCTCCACGCCAAGGGGGTGCGCTGGTTCCCGCTCGTCCAGTGGGCAGAGCGCGGCGGCTACCCCGCAGGCGGCCACGGCAACAGCGTGCCCCGCTTCCACGTCACCTGGGGCACCGGGCCCGGCATCCTCGAACCCTTCGTCCGCGCCGCGCTCGACGCCCGGGAGGCGGGCCTCCTCGACATCCGCTTCCGCCACCGCGTCACCGGGCTCGTCGTGACCGACGGCGCCGTGACCGGCGTGCGCGCCGAGATCCTGGCCGACGACCCTGCCGAGCGCGGCGCCCCCTCGGTGCGCGACGTCGTGGGCGAGGTCGAGCTGTCGGCGAGCGCCGTCGTCGTCTCCTCCGGGGGGATCGGCGCGAACCACGACCTGGTCCGCGCGAACTGGCCTGCGTCCGCCGGCGTGCTGCCCGCGCGCATGCTCTCGGGCGTCCCGGACTCGACCGACGGGCTGCTGCTCGGCATCACTCGCGACGCGGGTGCGGCCCTGGTCCACGAGGACCGCATGTGGCACTACCCCGAGGGCATCGCGAACCACTCGCCCGTGTGGACCGACCACGGCATCCGCATCCTGCCCGGCCCCTCGTCGCTGTGGGTCGACGCGCACGGCCACCGGCTGCCCTCGCCCCTGTTCCCCGGCTTCGACGCCCTGGGCTCGCTCCAGCACGTCACGGCCCGCGGCGACGACCACTCCTGGTTCGTGCTCAACAAGGCCATCATGGAGAGCGAGTTCGCGCTGTCGGGCTCGGAGCAGAACCCCGACCTGACCGGCCGGAGCGTGCGGCTCCTGGCGCAGCGGGTCCTGCCCGGGGCCGTCGGTCCCGTGGCGCGGTTCGCGGCCGAGTCCCCCGAGTTCGTGTGGGGCGCGAACCCGACCGAGCTCGCCGCCGGGATGAACGCCCTGACCGACGCGACCCCCGGGTCGCAGGGGCACATCGACGCCGAAGAGCTCGAACGGCTCGTGCGGCTGCGCGACGACCAGGTGCGCTCGGGCCTCGGCAAGGACCACCAGGTCGTCGCGACGGCCATGGCCCGCAAGTTCTTCGTGGACCGGGTCATCCGCGTGTCCCCGCCGCGCCCGCTCACGACGCCCAAGGACGGTCCGATGCTCGCGGTGCGGCTCTCGGTCCTGACCCGCAAGACGCTCGGCGGCCTGCACACCGACACCGACGGTCGCGTGCTGCGCCCCGACGGCTCGGTGTTCGAGGGTCTGTACGCCGCGGGCGAGGCGGCCGGGTTCGGAGGAGGGGGCGTGCACGGTCACCGGGCGCTCGAGGGGACCTTCCTCGGCGGCTGCCTGTTCTCGGGGCGGACCGTGGGCCGAGCGCTCGCACGGAGCCTGTGAGGCCACGGCCGCGACGGCGGGTCGCGGCCTGCCGAGGTAGACCCGTGTGCGCGAGGTAGACCGCCCGGGGGTCTACCTCGCACACACGGGTCTACCTCGACTGCGGGTCCGGGCCCGTCACCAGTCCGCAGGCATCTGCACGGAGTCGTCCGGGCTCACGCGCGACACGCGCAGACCGGGGACGGCGAGCAGCGCCGCGACCAGCTCCTCGCTGCCCCCGAGGTCGGTGGCCACGGTGTCGAGCTCGGTGCACACGAACCACGACCGGTCGTCCGGCCACCACAGCGTCGGCGACTGGTCGAGCGACGCGAACGCCGCCGCCTGCGCGAGCGGACCGTGCCACAGGTGGTAGTCACGGTGCGGTAGCGCGAGCGTCGGTGCGGCGGGCCGCTCGACCTGGCGTGCGGCCCGGAAGGCGTGCGCCGCGGCCTGCGCCCGCGCCTGGGCGAGCGCGAACGACGACCCGGGTGCGTCCCCCTCGCCCACGTCGTCGATCGCGTACGTCAGTGCGGCGAACGACGTCGAGTCCTCGGGCCGCGTCCCGTGGTCGTACAGCCATCCGTACCCGGTCCACAGCGCGAAGTGGCACTCCTGGTCGCCCGTGAACGGCGCGAGGGCCTCGAGGAGCAGGTCCATCTGCTCGGGGCCGGACCCGCCGCCGTGCCCCAGGTAGAGCGACCCCATGCCCTCGTCCTCGTCGGACCACGCGGGCGCGTCCGGGATGCGCGCGTACGCCGCGAAGCCCGACGGGACACACCCGCCGACCGTCCCCGGATCACCCGTTCGGGGCCCGATCCAGTCACCGGCCGACGCGTCGTCGTCCCACGCGACCCCGCCGAGGGGCGGGGGAAGGCCGGGGAGGTGAGCGTCGTCGTCGGGCATGAGGCGAACGTAGCCGCGGCGAGGCCGCCCGGCCACCGGTCGCGCGCGCCGGTACGCTCCCCGCATGACCCCGCCCGACGACGCCGCTCCCCCCGGCCCTGCGGCCCACGGGCCGGACGTGGCCCACCTCGACGTCGCCGGGTGCGAACGCGTGCTGCGGCGCAACGGCCTGCCGCTGCTGATCGAGGACCACTCGGCGCGGCGAGACGTGTTCGGGCGGTCGGCGCCGTTCCTCGTGGTCGTGCTGCTGCTCGAGCTCACCGGGGCGCTGAACGAGGGGTGGCCCTGGTGGGGCAACCTGCTCGCGGTCGCGGGCGGGGCGGTCCTGCTCGCCGCGGCGTACGCGGGGCTCAACGCGCTGCGCGGACGGCACTGGTCGACGCTGCCGCAGGACGTCGGCGGGCCCGAGCTCGCGTTCTTCGTGCTCGTGCCTGCGGTCCTGCCCGCGGTGTTCGGGGGCGAGTGGCGGGCCGCGCTCGTCACGGCCGGCGGGAACCTGCTGCTGCTGGGGCTCGTGTGGGTCGTGGTCGCGTACGGGCTGGGCTCGTCGCTGTGGTGGGGGCTGGCGCGCATCGCGGACGAGCTCGGGGCGTCCCTGATGCGGCTCGTCCGACTCCTGCCGCTGCTCATGGTCTTCTCGCTCGTGCTGTTCTACAACGCCGAGGTGTGGCAGGTCTTCAGCCGGACCGGCGGGGCCGCGGGCG
Source organism: Oerskovia rustica (assembly GCF_014836555.1). Lineage (GTDB taxonomy): Bacteria > Actinomycetota > Actinomycetes > Actinomycetales > Cellulomonadaceae > Oerskovia > Oerskovia rustica. The sequence goes on along the minus strand of NZ_JACSQQ010000046.1, from coordinate 1,745 downwards.
TGATCCTCGGGACGTTCTTCGCGCTGCTCGTCGTGCTGTTCGTGGGACTGCGGCTGCCGACCGAGGCGCGAGGAGCGCTGTGCACGGCGGCCGAGGGGGTGCCGGGGGCCGCGGACCTGCCGCCCCTGACCCGCAGCCAACGGTTCAACGTGGCCGCGATGATCGGCGTCTCCCAGCTCCTGCAGGTGCTCGTCGTCAGCGCCGGGATGGGGATCTTCTTCGTCGCGCTCGGGACGCTGACCGTGACGCCCGAGGTCATGGACCTGTGGGGCATCGACGGGCAACGCGTGCTCCTGACGTTCGACCTGTCCGGGACGACGCTCGTGGTCACGCAGACGCTCGTGCGGGTGTCGGTGGCGATCGCGACGTTCACCGGCCTGTACTACGCGATCTCGGTCCAGGTCGACGCGGTGTACCGCGAGGAGTTCGTCGAGGGGATCGGGGAGCAGCTGCGGGAGGTGCTCGCGACGAGGGTGCGCTACGTGGGTCTGCTGGGGGCCGAGGCCTCGACCGCAGCCTGAGCGCCGAGGTAGACCCGTGTGCGCGAGGTAGAGCTCCGGGGCGTCTACCTCGCGCACACGGGTCTACCTCGGCGTGTGGCGGGCCCGCGCTCGCTCACGGGCGGCGCGCAGCCGGGCCACGAGCCGCTCCGGATCCGACAGGTCTGCCCAGGTGACCCGGATGATCGTCCACCCGGCCTCCACCAGCGCGTCCTGCCTGCGCTTCTCCGCGAGCAACCGCTCCCCGGGCTCTCCGTAGCGCCCGCCGGAGTACTTGACCGCGCCGTCGAACTCGATCCCGATGCGAAGGTCGGGCCAGCCGAGATCGAGCCAGAATGCTCCGAGCCAGGTAGCGACAGGGATCGCCAGGTCGAGCGCTGGCAATCCGGCGTCGACCGCGAACCATCGGACGAGGGACTCTCCCGGAGACTCTGACCGAACGTCCGCCGCGGCGAGCACCCGGCGCGCGCGGACGACTCCCCTCTTCCCGGCGGACTCCTCGAGAACCGTCTCCAGGACCTCGGTCCGGGCTCCGATCCGCAGCGCCGAGTCGGCGATCACGATCCCCTGCGGTTCGCGCAGCCCCCGGAGGCAGTCGACGACGGTTCGCTCCAGTCCCGTCACAGGCAGCCCGTCGAGCGCGCACCTGTCACGGACCGGCAGGTCGGTCCAGTGCCGCCGAAGGACCCTGTCGCCGCTCCGGACCTTCGGGTGTCCGAGCTGCGTGACGTGCACCTCGGCCGCGAGGCGCCACGTCCAGCACCCCCACAGCATGCCGCGTTCACATGGCTGAACCAGAACGGAGTCGTGAGCCGGTTCACGACACCTCTCATCTCCGCGAGAACCTCGGCCTGCCGAGCCAGGGCCGGGGCATCCGTCGGCAAGGGTGCGACGTAGACGCCACGGCGGACCCGCCGTACCTCTCCTGATCGCAGCCTCCGCTCCAGTCGCGTCCGCTCGTCGCCCCGGAACGTCTCGGCGTCGGGGAGTCGACGAGGAGTGAGCTGGCTGAGATCGACGGGTCGTAGCGGAGCGGGCCCCTGTGACGGGCGAGCGGGAATGGGCGGTGGGGGGCTGGATCTCATCCGCGCATCGTGGCCGCCATCGCGGGTCTTCAGGGGCCCGCGATGGCGGCTGTGGATCGCTGAGCAGCCTGTGGGCGCGGCCAATGCGGCCTGAATGCTCAGACTCGTGCGCCACGAGGTAGACCCGTGTGCGCGAGGTAGACCTCCGGGAGGTCTACCC
>NZ_JACSQQ010000045.1:6521-28185 GCF_014836555.1 Oerskovia rustica | reverse complement strand
CTGCGACACCTGCTCCGCAGCCGCAGCCACCACCCCCGACTGCGCCGCCGTCTCCTCCGACGACGCCGAGAACTGCGCGCCTGCGTACGACAGGCGGTCGGCCGCTCCGGCCACCTCCTGGGCCGTGCCTGCGACCGTCGAGATGATCGCCCGCAGGCTCGCCTGCGCGGTCGCGAGGGCCACGGCCATCTGACCGATCTCGTCGCGGCTGTCCACGTCCGCACGGACCGTCAGGTCGCCCTCGGCGAGCGCGACCAACGAGCGACGCACCTTCTCGGCCGACCGGCGGATCCCGTTCGCGACGACGAGCGCGACGACGAGCGCGACCACCAGACCGGCCAGCCCGAGGACGATCATCGTGACGACGGTCTGCTGGGCGTGGGCCGCGGCCTCGTCGGAGACCGACGCGGCGTACTCGTTCGCGGCCTTGCCCGCGGCGGAGAGCGCTGAGACGTGCGCCGCGATGAGAGCGTCGTTGCGCGACTGGATCTCGGAGGTCACCGCCTTGTCCTCGACGGCCGGCATGAGCGTCGAGTCCCGGTAGGAGACCCAGTCCGCCCACGCCGTCTTGAACGTCTCCCAGTTCGGCTCGGCCATCGTGCCGAGCATCGCGTCGTACGCGGCGATGTCCTCCGCCAGGTCAGCGTCGGTCGCGTCCATCTGCGCGACGACCGCGGACCGGGCCGACCCCTCGACGATGTCGTACTGGTACGTCAGTCGCCACGCTTCCTGCGCACCGTGGTCGATCTGGGCGTTGAGGCGCAGCGCGGTGTTCCCCACGTCGGCCACGGTCGCGGTGTCCTCGAGCGTCGAGCGCAGGCCCTGCAGGGCGACGGCGACGGTCCCCACGAGCACGAGGACGAGGACGCCGAGCGCGACGATGATCCGGGTCCGGACGGAGAGGTCGCCGAAGCGGGAGCGGCGCGGCCGCGAGGTCGCGGACGTCAGGGACGTGGACATGGGTACTCCTGGGCGGTGTGATGAACGGGGAGGGGTTTGCCTGCTCGACCTTCGTGCGTGCGCACGGTGCCGATCACGACGCGCTCACGACGCCACGGCGTCGACGTCGAGCGCGAGCAGCAGCTGGCCGGAGAGCTTGTAGGTGCCGAGGATCACTGCTCGCAGCGCCTCGGACAGGGTCTGGGGAGGCAGCTCGAACTGGTCCTCGTCGACCACGAGCACGTCGCCGATCCGGTCGACGAGCAGGCTCACGGTCTCGTCGCCCACGAAGACGACGGCCATCATCTGCTCGCCGTCGTGCGCGGGCATGCCGAGCCGCCGTCGGAGGTCGACCGTGAGGACGACCTGGCCGCGGAGGTTGACGAGGCCCGCGACGTCGTCGGGGGCGAGCGGCACGCGCGTGCGCGGCCGGCTCGGCAGGACCTCCTGGACCCGGTCGACGGGGATGCCGCAGAGCCGGTCGCCCAGCGTGAAGGTCACGAGTCTCGTGCTCATCGCACACCTGCCAGGAGGTCGTCGTCGAAGGCCGCCCGGTCGGCGAGGCCGTCCGGGTCGTCGGGGTCGTCCGGGTCGTCGTCGAAGAAGCCCGCGTCCGCGGCGCGCACGGCGCTGCGCACGTCGAGCAGCTCGGTGACGCGCTGGTCGAGGACGGTCGACCCCACGAGGCCGTGGTCGTCGATGTCGCTGTGCAGCCGGGCGTCGTCCTCGACGATGTCGAGGATCTCCGACACGGCCATCGCGATGCTGCGACCACCACGGGTGTACACGACGACGTCGAGCTCGTCACCGGTCGGGCCGCCGACGGCGCCCAGCACCCGGTCGAGCCGGACCAGCGGGACGAGCGCACCGCGGTACTGGAGCACCTCGCGCGTCCCGACCTGCTCGATGCGGTCCGTGCGGATCCGTTCGAGCCGCGTGACCGCGGACAGCGGGATCGCGACGCGACGGTCGCCGGCGGCGACGACCAGCACCTGGTGCGTCGCCTTGGCGGCCTGCACCGTCGTCTGCCGACGCACCTTGGCGAGCTCGGCGATCTCGGTGCTGAGCACGCGCCGCGCGATCGCGGGAAGGTCGAGGATGAGGGCGACGCCCCCGTCGCCGAGCACCGTCGCGCCCGAGTACATCCCGATCTGCTTGAGCCGGCTCGCGAGCCCCTTGACGACGATCTCCTCCATGTTGAGGACGCGGTCGACGATCACGCCGAACCGCTGGTCGTCGGCCTCGACGACCGCGATGACGCGGCCGGCGGACTCGGGGGCGAGGTCCAGGACCTCGGCGAGCGAGACGAGCGGGAGCAGCGTCCCGCGCAACCGGAACACGGGGGCGGTGCCGACGTGCTCGATCCGGGTGTCCTGCCCCCCGAGCGCGACGAGCTCCAGGAGGCTGACCTGCGGGATCGCGTAGACCGAGCCGCAGCACGTGACGGTGAGTGCGGGCATGATCGCGAGCGTGAGCGGGATGCGCATCCGCCACGTCGTGCCCTTGCCGACGCTCGACTCGACGTCGACGGACCCACCGATCGCCTCGATGTTGGTCCGGACGACGTCCATCCCGACGCCACGGCCGGAGACGTTGGTGACCTTGGCCGCGGTCGAGAACCCGGGCAGGAACAGCAGGTCCAGCACCTCGGACGACGACATCGCCGCGATCTCGTTGGCGCTGCGCAGCCCCTTCGAGACCGCCGAGCGTCCCACCTTCTCGGGGTCGATGCCCGCGCCGTCGTCGGTGATCTCGACGACGACCTGGCCGTTCGAGTGGTAGGCGCGCAGCGACACGAGGCCCTGGCTCACCTTGCCCACGGCGCGACGCTGGTCGGGCGCCTCGATCCCGTGGTCGACGGCGTTGCGCACCAGGTGCGTCAGGGGGTCCTTCACGGCCTCGAGCAGCGAGCGGTCGAGCTCGGTGTCGCCGCCGGTCATCTCGACGCGTACCTCGCGGCCGAGCATCTTCGCGAGGTCCCGCACGATGCGCGGCATCTTCGACCACACGTGCTCGATGGGCTGCATGCGGGTGCGCATGACACCCTCCTGCAGCTCGGAGGCGATGAGGCTCAGGCGCTGCGCGGACCGCTTGGTCTCCTGGTCCTCACCCGCCCCGGCGATGCGGTCGAACTGGTTGCGGACGAGCACGAGCTCGCCGACCTGCCGCACGAGGGAGTCGAGGAGGTCGACGTCGACGCGGATCGACCCGTCGGCGGCGTTGCGCCCGGGAAGCTCGATCTCCTCGTGCTTGGGCGCGGGGACGGTCGAGGCGGGGGCTGCGGGCTCCGGCGGGGCCTGCACGGGGGCAGGTTCGACGGCGGCGGGGGCCACGGGCGCGTGGGCCTCGGCCCGCTCGGGCTCAGGCTGGGGAAGGACGACGGCGTCGGGCTCGAGCGGCGCCGGGTCCTCAGCCGCAGGCGCCACGGCCACAGGCTCCTCGGACGCCGGCCCCTCGGCGGGCGCGGCCCCCTCCTGCACCGCCACGATCTGGGCGACCATCGTCTCGACGTCGACGTCGTCCCCCGCGCCGGCCTCGACCTTGGCGAGGATGGCGCGCAGAGTGTCGACCAGCGCGAGCAGCACGTCCGCAACCTGCGGGTCCATCACACGCTCGCCGTCACGCAGCTCGGACAGCAGGGACTCCCCGACGTGCGAGACCTTCTCCAGGTTGCCGAACCCGAGGAAGCCGCTCGTGCCCTTGATGGTGTGCACCGTGCGGAAGATGCTGCTGAGCAGCGCGCGCGACGAAGGGTCGCTCTCCAGTGCCACGAGGTCCTGGTCCAGCTGATCGAGGTTCTCGTAGGACTCGACCAAGAACTCGTGGACGATCTCGTCCATCTCGTCCACGCCCGCACCTCCACGCCATCGCTGGCATCGTCGTCGTCGCTCGGAGCGACCTGTCGTCAGGGACACCGGTCCCCCAGCCCTGGCGTCCGCCGGGGCTGTCGTCGGTGACTGTCGGTCGTCTCGTGCGGTTGGTGGGGGTGATACCGCGCGCCTCGGGCGGGCCCGTCGACGCTCGCGGTCAGGCGGCGCTGTCGAGCGCGCGCGCGAGGGCGAGCGCCAGCGCGATGTCCTCGTCGAGGGTGCGCCGTTCGTCGCGCACTCCGTACCCGGCGGTGACGATCGCGCTCTCGTGCACGCGGTAGTGCGGGTCGCAGAAGAGGAGGATCCCCTCGTGGGCGACGGTCACCCGGACGCAGGCCGTCGCGCCGCACGCATCGCACCGGTCGCACCGGTCGATCGCGTCGTGCGGGTCGGCGTCCGGGGGCTCCCACGGTCGCCGCAGGTGATTCATGCCGCGGTGGCCTTCTGGGCCGCGCGGTTCACGAGCCCCGCGGCCTCGGCGCGGGTCAGGCCTTGGATGACGAGCTCGTCGACGAGCGAGGCGATCTGCTCGTGCACGTCGCCGGGGTAGAGAGGGGCGCCTGCTCGTCGGCGCGCGAGCTCCTTGGTCAGTGGCGCGCAGCGCTCGGCGATCGTCTGGGGTCTTGGGCGTGCGGGGGTGGCAGCCATGGGGTGCTCCTCTCGGTGCCTCTGGTCGAGGCGTCGACGGTCCTGCTTCCTATGCAGCGGGATCGGCCGTCGTCCGGCCTGGCTGCGAAGGTCGGTCAGCCCGCCTCGGCGACCCTCGTCGTCTGGCGCGCCGCGGCGACGACGTCCGCGAGGGTGCTGCGCACCTCGAGGGGCGTGCGTCCGAGCGGTGCGCCGGGCAGCGCGACGGCTGCCGCGAGGGCCCCCAGGTAGCGCGCGGTGTCGCGCGTCGACTCACCGGTCCCACGGTCCGGGTCCCAGGCGGAGCGTGCCTCGTGCTCGTGCTCGACGAACACCGCGGTGAGCTCGGTGATCCAGGCGGCGTCGACCCCGCAGCCGGCGACGGCCTGCTTGACCGCGACCCGGGTGCGGGACAGGGCGGGCCGTCCCGGGCGTGCACGGTCTGCGAGGACGTCGTGCACGAGGAGGTGGGCGATCTTCTGCCCGTACTCGTGCGAGGCGACGGTCTCGAGGTGCTCGTCCTCGTAGGTCGTCCACAGTCCGGCGAGGGTCGCCACGCGCGGGTCCGACGGCGACGCGGTGAACGCGAGGACCGAGCGCAGGGCGAGCCCCTCGTCCTCCTCGATCCACGCGAGCATGCGTGCCCGCACGTCCGGGTCGAGAGGACGCTCGAGGGTGGGCAGGGCGAACGCGTCGCGGATCGCCGCGGCGTCGACGTGCATGCGCAGGACTCCACGCTGACGGGTGGCAGCGCTCTCGTGGGCAGCGTAGAGGCGGTCGAGCTCCTCGTCGCGCCCCGCGTCGAGGACCTGGACGGCCAGGTCGGGGACCACGGGGAGCTCGTGCACGAGCCCCGCGAGGCGCCCTTCGGCGTCGATCGTGCCCTCGAGGAGGTCCGTCGAGACGATCTGGCCGACCTTGCGGGCCGACCGGACGCTGCGCAGCAGGGTCCGGTGCATGAGCGTGTAGTCCCCGAGCGCCTGGCGGATCGATCCCGCCGCGCTCGCACCGCCCGCGAAGACCTCGAGGTCGAAGAACTTGGTGCCGTTGCGCCCACGGGAGTCCCCCTCGGCACCGTCGGTGCTGGGCAGGTCGAGGATCTTGCGGGTGTAGAAGTCGACGGCCGCATCGACCATGTCGTCGTGCAGGAAGCGCGCGATGCCGTGGCGGTGGCAGTAGCGCGTGGTCTCGGAGCGCACGATGCCCGTGCGGAAGACCGCTTCGAAGATGATCATGCGGGCCTCACGCTCGGTGAGGTCGCCTGCGCGCACGCGACGAGCGACGTCGGTCGTGGTGCGGTCGAGCTCGTCGCTCGCGCGGTCGTGGACGGACGTGCGGGCAGCGGCGGTGACATCGACGTCGACGTCGGCGGTGACGGTGATGGTCTGCATGGCACGTGTGTGTGCGGCGCGCTCGCGAAATTCGGGCCTCCGGGCACCTCTGGTGATGTGACGTCCGTCACAACCTGCTCAAGGGCGCGCCTCCCCGCCACGCAGGCTGGCGCATGCTCACCCGGCATAGGCAGCCCCAGACGGTCAGCGAGGAGAGGACGAACGTGGAGCACAGGCGCCGAGCGCTCGACGTCGGACCGGGGGAACACCTCCTCCTGCCCGCGTCGACGCTCGACACGACGGGGCGGCTGCATCTGTGGCGCGCCTTCTCGGGGCTGTACGACGGCGAGCTCCTGCTCTCCCCGCTCACGGCCAGCCCGCTGCCGATGCCGTGGACCGTCCCCGCCGGACACCGCCGGTGGCCCGGCCTGCGACCCGCCGCCATGTGGCACCCCCTCCTGTGGCTGCCCGCGCGGCTGCGGTCTCCGATCACGCTCCGCGACCCCCTGACGGGCGAGACCTGGGGCGAGACCTACGACGAGTGGGCCACCCGGGTCGCCCTCGAGATGACCGAGTCCGGTCCCGTGGTCATCGACGGCGAGCAGTGGGTGCTCCTGCACGACCCGCACCACGGGCGGCACGTCCGGCCCCTCGGCCCCGACGACGCGAACCTCGTCCCGCTGTACGACCCGATCACCGGCACCTGGCTCGACGTGCTCTCGACCGTCGGGCTCGACGTCGACGACCCCGATCACCTCGCCCGGGTCGAGAGGTGGCTCGCGGGCGACGACGACGAGGCGCTCGACGCCGTCGACCTCGACGTGTTCCTGCAGGCCGCCGACCGCGACCCGGCCTGGGCCCTCGACCGGACGCAGCGGCCCCTCGCCGAGGGCACCGGGTACCGCACCTACGTCGAGGACCTGCGCGACGCGTCCTCGACGCTCGTCGCGCGCGAGCTCGACGACCGCGTGACCGACCTCGCGTCCGCCCGCCTGCCGGCCCGTGAGCTCGGGCAGCACGTCGGCGCCCTCGCCCGGGCCGCGTCCACGCTCCTGTCGGCGGGCCCCGACGTCGTCGAGGACCTCGGCCTGAGCCTCGGGCTCGTCACCGCCCGGGCCGAGCGCGCCACGACGGTCGAGGCGGCGTCGGCCGCCGTGGCCGACCTGCGCGTGCTGCTCGGCACGGTTGCCGACGCCGCGTCCTTGGGCCTCGACCGCATCGAGCTGCGCGTCGAGATCGAGACCGCCGAGGTGCTGGGACAGGTCGCCCAGCTCACCCGGCCCGCCGGACCGCCCGACGACGCCGCGCGCCCGACGGGAGCCGGTCAGCCCTCGCGCGGTGCGTGCTTCTCGAGGAACGCGTAGACCTCCGAGGCGTCCACGCCCGGGAACGCGCCGGAGGGCAGCGCGGACAGCACGTACTGGTGCATGCGCGCGCTCGGCCAGGCGACCTCCTCCCAGTGCCGCGCGAGCTGGGCCGCGGGCCTGCGGCAGCATGCCTCGTCCGGGCAGGTCGAGGCACGGCGCGCGGTCGTCTCCCGGCCCCGGAACCACTTGGCCGAGGCGAACGGGACCCCGACCGTGATCGAGAACTCGCCCGTCGTCGTCGTACCCGTCTGGGTGCTGCACCAGAACGTGCCCGCAGGCGTGTCCGTGTACTGGTAGGACTCCGTCGCGCGGTCGCGGCGCGTGAAGGCCTCGCGCGCGGCCCACCGGCGGCACACGAGCTGCCCCTCGATGGCCCCCGTGACGTCTGCCGGGAACGGCAGGCCGTCGTTCGCGTACCCGCGGTACAGGGCGCCGTCGTCCCCCACGCGCATGAAGTGCACCGGGATGCCCAGGCGGGACGTCGCGAGGTTGGTGAAGCGCTGCGACGCGGCCTCGTGCGAGACGCCGAACGCGTCGCGGAAGTCCTCGACCGCGAGGTCCTTGTCCTTCTTGCGCTGCTCCAGGAACTCGACGGCCGCCGACTGCGGCATGAGGCAGCACGCCGCGAAGTAGGTGATCTCGACGCGCTGGCGCAGGAAGTTCGCGTACGACGTCGGGCGCTGGTGCCCCAGCACGCGGTGCGCGATCGCCTGGAGACCGAGCGAGCGCAGGCCGTGGCTGCCCGGGATCGAGGCGGGCGGAAGGTAGATCCGGCCGTTGCGCAGGTCCGTGACCGTGCGCGTCGAGTGCGGCAGGTCGTCGACGTGCAGCAGCGTGAAGCCGAGCTGCTCGGCCATGCGCGCGACCGTGCGGTGCGTCAGGGCGCCCGACGTGTAGCCCGCGCGGCGCGTCATCTCCTCCGCGAGGTCCTCGAGCTCGGGGATGTAGTTGTTGCGCGACTGACGTTCCAGGCGGAGCTCGGTGTTGGCTCGGCGGGCCTCCTCGGGCGTCGCGATGGCCTCTGACGCGCGACGGGCCAGCTCGCCGTGCAGACCGACCAGGTTCTCCAGGACCGGCATCGGAAGCTTCTGCGACGCCTTGACCGAGGGCAGTCCGAGGGTCGCGAACAGCGGGCCGCGCTGGGCGCGGTCCAGCTCGATCTCGAGCGCGGCCCGGCGCGACGGCGGCTCGTCCGCGAGCAGGTCCCCCACCGCGACGTCGAGCGCGCCCGCGAGCGCCTGGAGCAGCGAGAGTCGCGGTTCGCGCTTCCCGTTCTCGATGAGCGACAGGAGGCTCGCGGTGGTTCCCACCTGCGCGCCGAGCGCATCGAGCGTGAGCCCGCGACCGGTCCGGAAGTACCGGATCCGGCGCCCCAGGGTGATGAGGTCGGTGCTCGCCGGGGTGTGGACCTCGGGGCTCGTGGGGATCTTGCGGTCTTCGTCGACGGCCATTCCTTGACTCTATGTCAAGATCAGCGATTCTTGACAGTGCTCCAGGTGGAAAACCGGCGTGTTCCGGGTCGAAGGTGGAAACAGCAGCACCGACACCCACCGGGTGGACCCGACGACCGCCCAGGACCGGAGACCCTCATGACCGCGACCGCCAATCCCCGCCGCACCCGACACGCCGCCCTCACGGAGGAGCTGCCCGACGTCCTCACCACCGCGATGGCCGGTGCCGCGTTCGGTCCCGGGGGCCGGCGCGCCGCACGCGACCCGCGCGCCTGGGTCCGGGAGATCGCCGATCTCACCGAGCCCGACGCGGTCGTGTGGTGCGACGGCTCCGCGGCGGAGAAGCAGCGGCTCGTCGCCCTCATGGTCGACGCCGGCACGCTCCTGCCCCTGAACCCCGAGCTGCGCCCCGGCAGCTACCTCGCCCGCTCGAACCCGAGCGACGTGGCCCGCGTCGAGTCCCGCACGTTCATCTGCTCGCGCGACGAGGCCGACGCGGGCCCCACCAACAACTGGCGCGAGCCGGACGCCATGCGCGCCGAGCTCCGGGACGTGTTCGACGGGTCGATGCGCGGTCGCACGATGTACGTCGTGCCGTTCTCGATGGGTCCCGTCGGCGGCCCCATCTCCCAGGTCGGCATCCAGGTCACCGACTCGCCCTACGTCGTCGTCAGCATGGGCGTCATGACGCGGGTCGGCAGCGACGTGCTCGCGCTGATCGACGCGGGGGCGCCGTTCGTGCCCGCCGTGCACAGCGTGGGCGCGCCGCTCGTCGACGACTCGGGCGCCGTCACGCAGGACGTGCCCTGGCCCTGCAACGACACCAAGTACATCGCGCACTTCCCCGAGACCCGCGAGATCTGGTCCTTCGGCTCCGGCTACGGCGGCAACGCGCTGCTCGGCAAGAAGTGCTTCGCGCTGCGCATCGCCTCGGCCATGGCCCGCGACGAGGGCTGGCTCGCCGAGCACATGCTGCTCATCCGGGCCACGTCCCCCGAGGGGCGCGCCTACCACCTGGCCGCGGCCTTCCCCTCGGCGTGCGGCAAGACGAACCTCGCGATGCTCCAGCCGACCGTCCCCGGGTGGAAGGTCGAGACCATCGGGGACGACATCGCCTGGCTGCGACCGGGACCCGACGGGACGCTGCGCGCGATCAACCCCGAGGCCGGGTTCTTCGGCGTCGCCCCCGGCACGGGGATCGACACCAACCCCGTCGCGGTCGCGACGTTCGACCGCGACACGATCTTCACCAACGTCGCCCTGACCGACGACGGCGACGTCTGGTGGGAGGGCCTGACGCCCGAGGCGCCCGCCCACCTCACGGACTGGCTCGGCAACGACTGGACCCCGGGGGCCCAGACACCCGCAGCGCACCCCAACTCGCGCTTCACGGTCGCGGCCGCGCAGTGCCCGACGATCGCCGACACCTGGGAGGACCCTGCGGGCGTCCCGATCGACGCGATCGTCTTCGGCGGTCGCCGTGCGACCAACGTGCCGCTCGTCGCGCAGGCGTACGGCTGGGAGCACGGCGTGTTCATGGGCGCGACGATCTCGTCGGAGCGCACCGCGGCCGCCGAGGGCGCACTGGGCGAGCTGCGCCGCGACCCGTTCGCGATGCTCCCGTTCTGCGGCTACAACATGGCCGACCACTGGGCGCACTGGCTGAGCGTCGGCGCGGGCCTCGACCCGGAGAAGCGGCCCAAGATCTTCCAGGTCAACTGGTTCCGCAAGGACGCCGAGGGCTCGTTCCTGTGGCCCGGTTTCGGGGAGAACTCTCGCGTGGTCGAGTGGATCGCGCAGCAGGTCGACCGCTCGCGCGGCCTGCGGACCGATGCGGGGGCCGTCACGAGCCCCGTGGGTCTGCTGCCCGCACCCGGTGCGCTGGACGTCGACGGCCTGGACCTCCCCGAGGGCGACCTGGAGGCGCTCTTCGAGGTCGACGCCGCCTCGTGGCTCGCGGAGACCGAGCTGACGAGCCAGTTCTTCGACACCTTCGGCAACCGCGTCCCGGACCAGCTGTGGGCACAGCTCGCGCGCCTGCGTTCGCGACTCGGGGCCGAGTGAGCCCAGGACCCGATCACGCGGGCCGAGACGAGACCCCGGGCGGGTCCCCTCCTCGCCGAGGGTGACCAACCCGGCCGCCGACGGTGACCGACACGCCCGCCGACGGTGACATCTGATGTCACCCTCGGCGGGCTGTTGCGTCACCCTCGGCGGCAGCGCACGTCACCCTCGGCAATCCGGGACAATAGGCCCCATGCGTGCCGAGAACATCACCGGTCCCGTCGCCCACCACGGCGAGGGGCCCGTGTGGTCCCCGACCTGGGGCGGTCTGCGGTTCGTCGACATGATGGCCGGCGACCTCCTGACCCTGCAGCCCGACGCCACGGTGGCCCGCCGCCACGTGGGCGACCTCGCGACCATGGTGCGCCCGCGCTCCCGGGGGGGCTACGTCGTCGGGCTGGAGCGTGGGCTCGCGCTCGTGGACGACGAGGCGCCCGACTCCCCCGTACGTCCCTTCCCCGAGCTGTGGAGCGACCCGACGGTCCGACTCAACGACGGCTCGACCACCCCGGACGGCGCGTTCTACGCGGGGTCCATGCCGTTCGACGACCGGTCGGGCGCGGGCGCCCTGTACCGCGTCGAGCCCGACGGCGCCGCTCGCCTCGTGCTGTCGGGCGTCACGTGCTCGAACGGGCTGGGCTTCTCCCCCGACGGGACGCTCGCGTACTACGTGGACACGCTCACGTGCCGGGTCGACGTGTTCGACTACGACCCGGGCGCGGACGAGCCGCTCGCGAACCGTCGGGCCCTGGTCGAGATCCCGCGCGAGGACGGGCTGCCCGACGGGCTCACGGTCGACGCCGAGGGCGGTGTGTGGGTCGCGCTGTGGGGCGGCAGCGCGGTGCGGTGCTACGCGCCGGACGGGACACTGACCGCTGTCGTCGAGCTGCCCGCCTCGCACGTCACGGCGTGCACGTTCGGCGGCGCGGACCTCGACGAGCTGTTCATCACGACGTCGCGGCTCATGATCGGCGAGCCGTTCGAGCCCGAGCTCGACGCGGGGTCTGTCTTCCGCGTCGTCCCCGGGGTCACGGGGCTGCCGGTCCTGCCGTTCGCGGGCTGATCACCGCGCCGAGATGCTGCACGTCGTCGCCGTCGTGGTGGACGGGGCGACGACGAGCAGCATCTCGGCGGGCGCAGGACAAGATCACACGACCGCGTCGCGGACCTTCTGCTCGCAGCGTCCCAGGCCCTCGATCTCGACGGCCATCACGTCGCCGTCGACCAGGTACGGGAAACGGCCCGAGAGGGCGACACCCTGGGGAGTGCCGGTGTTGATGACGTCCCCCGGCTCGAGGACCATGTACTGCGACAGGTGCCACACGAGGAAGTCGACGTCGAAGATCATGTCGGCCGTCGAGGAGTCCTGACGGATCTCCCCGTTGACCCACGAGCGCAGGCGCAGGTCCGAGGCGTCGACCTGGTCGGCCGGGACGAGCGCCGGACCCAGCGGGTTGAACGTCTCGCAGCTCTTGCCCTTGGACCACTGGCCGCCCGAGACGGCCAACTGGTAGTCGCGCTCGGACACGTCGTTGGACACGGTGTACCCGGCGACGTGTGCGGCCGATTCCGCGGGCGACGCGAGGTAGCGGGCCTTCTTCCCGATGACGATCGCGAGCTCGACCTCCCAGTCGACCTTCTGCGCGCCCGGGGGGAGCAGCACGTCGTCGTCGGGCCCGACGACGGTGTTGGAGTGCTTCCAGAAGATGATCGGGACGGTCGGCGGCTCGGAGCCGGACTCGGCCGCGTGCGCGGCGTAGTTCATGCCGACGCACACGACGGCCGTGGGGCGGGCGACCGGGGGGCCGACGCGCAGCGAGTCGGCGTCCGCGACGACGGGCAGCTCGCCCGCGGCGAGGGCCGCACGGACCCGGGAGACGCCGTCGTCCGCCAGGAACGCGCCGTCGACGTCACGCGTCAGGGAGTCGAGGGAGTACGTGGTGCCGTCGGCGGTGCGGACGACGGGGCGCTCCTGGCCGGGAAGGCCGAGGCGCATGAGCTGCAGGTGCTGCACGGGGTTGCTCCAGGGGTCGGGGGACGGCGCTGAGCGCCCAGACGAGGGAAGGTCAGCGTGCCAGGGCGCGGGCGTAGTCCGGGTTGACGATCGAGCCGACGGGACGACCCGCGAGGAAGTCGATCGCGTTGCGCGCGGTGTGCACGGGCAGGTCGGCCATGGCCTCGGGCGAGAACCACGCGGCGTGCGGGCTGAGCAGCACCTGGTCGAGCGTGCGCAGGCGCGAGTCGGCGGGCAGCGGCTCGCGCGAGAACACGTCGAGGGCCGCGGCGCCCAGGTGCCCTCCCTCGAGCGCGTCGGCGAGCGCCTCCTCGTCGATCAGCGGGCCGCGGCACGTGTTGACCACGACCGCGCCGGGCTTCATGGTCGCGATCGACGCCGCGTCGAGCAGGTGACGCGTGGCCTCGCTGAGCGGCGCGTGCAGGCTCAGCACGTCGGCCTCGGCCACGGCCTGCTCACGGGTCACGGGCAGGTAGCCGGCGGCGGCGACCTCGACGTCGGGCACGAAGGGGTCGTGGACCAGGACCCGGTAGCCGAGCGCGGCGCAGCTGCGCGCGACGAGCGACCCGATCCGGCCGTACCCGATCACGGACACGGTGGTCGCGGACAGGCGAGCGGCCATGGGGCGCGGGGCGGTCGCGGCCCAGACGCCGTCGCGCACGGCGCGGTCGTAGCCGACGAGCCCGCGGCTGAGGCCGAGGACCATCGCGACGGTGTGGGACGCGACCTCCTCGATGCAGTAGGTCGGGGTGTTGGCGACGGCGATGCCGCGCTCGGTCGCGGCGGCGACGTCGACCATGTCGTAGCCGATGCCCATGCGGCTGACGAAGCGCACGCCCTCGATCTCGTCGAGGACGCGGGCGGTGAGGGGCGCCCACTGGACGACCAGGGCGGACGGGGCGGCACCTGTGGCCGCGGCGTCGCGGACGAGGGCGATGACGTCGTCCTCCGTGCGGGCCGTCCCGCGCACGACACCGAGGCCGGCGGCCGTGACGGTGTCTTCGCACGCGGTGCCCGGGAGGTCGCAGTCGGTGATGACGACGGTGTCGGGGTTCATGAGCCGAAATGCTATAGCATCTAGCACCCGACGGCCAGCGTCCGTGGACAGGACGCTTGCAGTCGCCGCAATTTGCTATAGCGTTCAAGTCATGGCTCGACGACTTGCGCTGATCACAGGCGCCAGCTCCGGGATCGGTTCCGCGACCGCTCTCCAGCTCGCCCGCGACGGATACGACCTCTGGCTCACCTACGCCCACGACGAGCTCGGGGCCCGCACCACCGCGGACCTCGCGACCGAGCTGGGCGCGAGCTGCCACGTCTCGCGCCTCGACCTGCGCGACGTCACGTCGGTCGACAGGCTCGTCACCCAGGTCACCCGCCGCTGGGGAAGGCTCCACGTCCTGGTCAACAACGGCGGCATGTGCCCCTACCGCGCGCTCGACGACATCGAGATCGACGAGTGGGACGCCGTCATGGAGACCAACGCCCGCGGCACGTTCGTCCTCTCGCGGGCCGCGCTCCCCCTCCTGCGGGCGGCCGCGGCCCCCGAGGGCGAGGAGCCGGTCGACCGCAGCATCGTCAACGTCGCCTCGATCGCGGGCCAGCAGGGCGCGCTCAAGACCGGCGTCCACTACGCCGCGAGCAAGGGCGCGCTCCTCGCGATCACGCGGAGCTTCGCGCGCCTCCTGGCCGCCGAGGGTATCCGCGCCAACGCGGTCACGCCCGGCCCGGTCACGAGCAACATCACGAACCAGCTCGACGACGCGGGCCGCGAGGCCCTCACGTCCTCGATCCCGCTGGGCAAGTTCGGCACCCCCGACGACGTCGCGTGGGTCATCGCGTCCCTCGCCTCCCCGCGGGCCGGGTTCGTCACGGGCGCCACGTACGACATCAACGGAGGCGTCCGCATCGACTGACCCGCCGGCCCCCGGCCGCACCCCGGCCGGCAGGACCCGAGCGCGCGCGCCGCGCTCCGCCGTCGGGCACCTTCGCCTGGACGGCGCACGACTCCCCCCCCACGAGACGAGGACCCGCATGACCCAGCAACCGACCGCCCACGCCGTGGTCACCGAGCAGGTCGACGCCTTCAACACGCACGACCTCGAACGCTTCCTCGCGACCTACGCCCAGGACGTCGTGGTCGTGGGCGTGACGCCCGAGCCGATCGTCGGCAAGGACGCGCTGCGCGCCTTCTACGGCCCTCGCCTTGCAACCGGTGATGTGCATTGCACAATCGACGCCTCCGTGGCGTACGGTGACCGGTGGGTGGTCGCACGCGAGATCGTGTCGACCTCGAACGGGTCGGGCGAGACCATCGCCACCTTCGAGGTCCAGGACGGCGTCATCACCCGGGCGAGCATGCTCAAGGCCTGACGCCCCCACGGACGCGGAGCCCGGTCGGTCACCCCCCTTGATCGACCGGGCTTCGCTCTGTCCGGACGCACCTGGGCGACGGGCGGCCCGGCCGCCCCGGCCTACCGCCCGAGCGACGCCGCGAGCGGGCACGTGAACGGCTCCTGCGCCCGCAGACCCACGCGGTTGAGGTAGCGCACGACGATCCCGTACGACCGGAACAGGCCCACCTCGGTGTACGGCACGCCCACGTCCTCGCAGTAGGAGTGCACGATCGGTCGCACCTTCTTGAGGTTGGGCCGCGGCATGCTCGGGAAGAGGTGGTGCTCGATCTGGTAGTTGAGCCCGCCCATCACCGCGTCGACCGCGTACCCGCCGCGCACGTTGCGCGAGATGAGGACCTGGCGCCGCAGGAAGTCCAGCGTCACGCCCGGGGGCACGATCGGCATGCCCTTGTGGTTCGGGGCGAAGGACCCGCCGAGCAGCACCCCGAACACGGCGAGCTGCACCCCCAGGAAGGCCGCGGCCTTCCCCGGAGGCAGGAGCAGCACGAGCACACCCACGTAGACGACGAGTCTCCCGAGCACCAGGGGAGCCTCGACCCCTCGGTGCGGCACCGATCCCCTGCGCAGCACGGTCCGCACGCTCGCGACGTGCAGGTTCAGACCTTCGAGCGTCAGCAGGGGGAAGAAGAACCAGCCCTGGTGACGGGCGAACCACGACCGCCATCCCGTCCTCGCGGCCAGGGCCGCAGGGGTGAACGCGATGACGCCGGGCGAGATGTCAGGGTCCTGGCCCTCCTGGTTGGGGGCCGAGTGGTGCTGCTCGTGCTTGGTGCGCCACCAGCCGTAGCTCAGGCCGACGAACCCGCCCGCGAGGACACGGGCCGTCCAGTCGTTCCAGGCCCTGGACCGGAAGATCTGCCGGTGCGCGCTGTCGTGCCCCAGGAACGCGATCTGCGTCACGACCACGGCCATCGCGGCCGCCAGGACGAGCTGCCACCACGAGTTCCCCACGATCGCGACCGCGACCCAGATCCCCCCGAAGGCCAGCACCGCCAGGACGAGCCGCGTCCAGTAGTAGCCGTAGCGTCGGCGGAGCAGGCCCGCCTCCCGGACGAGCCGGGCCAGCGCCGAGTACTCGTTCGTCACCCGGCGGGCTGCTGGTCGCGCTCTCGAGGGGTCGCTCGGCACGGTGTCCATGGGGTCCTCGTCACTCGACAGCCGCTGTCGGTCACTCGAAGCGGATCTGCTCCGCCTCCACGAGGACGACGGCGGCGCGCCGGTCCTCCTCCTTCTGCAGCTCCGCGATCTCGGCCGCCAGGCGGTCGTGCTCGGCGACGAGATCTCGACCGAGGTCGCGCAGGACGTTCGCGATCTCGTGCGCGAGGCCCCCCTTCAGTGCGGCGAGACTCGTGTGCCCGATGAGCAGCCGACGGTCCGAGACCGTCAGCTCGACGTCCTCGAAGCCGGCGTCCGCGAGGCGACGCCTGACCGCGTCTGCCTCGATCGCGTCCTGCTCCTCCCGTGTGACCCGCCGGGAGAGGACCCCCGGGACGGTGTACGTGACGGGCTCGTGAGGCGTGCCGAGCTCGGGGGGCAGCGCCGTCGCCAGGACGCCGGTCACCCGGAGGGCGTCGGGGTCGGGAGGCGGAGCCGGGTCGTGGCCGGCGGCACGCGGGTGGTGGGCGACGTGCCCGCGCTCGTGCCCGCCTTCGTTGTCCCAGTCGCGGGTCGCGTCGTCCTCCTCGGCCGGACCGTCCTCCTCGACAGGGCGCCAGGCCGCACCGGTCGACTCCGCGAGCGCGCCGCGTCCCCCGGCGCGAAGCGTCCCGGTCGGTCCGTGCGTCTCGTTTCCGGACATGTCTCGACGCTACGCCCGATCCGGCGGGGCGCCGGGTGCGCCGACGTGCAGGTTGAGTGTGGGTCGGACGCGTCACCGTCGGCGAGGGGGCACGACGACGGCCCCGGTCCGCGATGGACCGGGGCCGTGCGTCTCGCGACTGCGGAGGTTCTCAGACCGCGTCGTCGAAGGCCGCGCGGAGCTTGGCCTCCTCGTCGGACGACAGGTTCGTCTGGATGAGCTCACCGTGGATGCCCTGCGCCTTGAGCGCGTCGTGCACGCGGTCCATGACCCCACCGGACGTCATGACGAACAGCGCCGACGTCCCGGGCGTCACCTTGGACCGCACCGAGTCGATGAAGTCGTCGTCGATGCCCACGTCGGTCAGCGACCCCGCGAGGGCCCCGGACGCCGCGCCGATCGCGACGCCGATGAGCGGGATGAAGAAGATGATCCCGAACAGCAGGCCCCAGAACGCGCCACCCAGCGCGCCGATGCCCGTCGTGTTGTTCGACTGGTGCGTCTTGGGCTTCTTCTTCCCCTCCTCCCACGACACGATCGCCGCGTCCTGCACCTGGATGAGCTCCTGCTTCTGCAACGCCAGCAGGGCGTCCTCCGCCTGCTGCGCACCCTCGGGAGTCTCGAACTTCCACACGGTCAGTGTTGCCACCACACGCCTCGTTCCGTCGTCGGTACTCGGAGGACGCCGTCCGGTCCGGGCGGGTCCTCCTCGACCGTAGGTCGGGTCGTCCGGGGCCGCCATCGGAGCCGGCCCGGTCGGGCGTCAGTCGGCGCAGCAGGTGCACCCGCCGCCGTCGGGCGTCGCGCCGCCCGGGCGGGCGTCCGTGCCCGACGGCGCAGCCTCCCCACGCTCGTGGCGCGCGTCGGGCGTGAGGTGCGGTGCGACGCCGTCGGCGTGCAGGCCGGCGACCGGCGAGCAGCACGCGTCCCCGCGCCAGGCCTCGACGCCCTCCTTGACCGCGACGGCCGCGATGACGAGGGCCGCGATCGGGTCGGCCCATGTCCAGCCCAGGGTCGAGCTGAGCACCAGACCCACGAGCAGCACCGCGGACAGGTAGGTGCACAGCAGCGTCTGGCGCGAGTCCGCGACGGCCGACGCCGAGCCCAGCTCGCGGCCCGTGCGGCGCTCGAACCAGGACAGGAACGGCATGATCGCGAGGCTCACGGCCGCGAGCACGATCCCGACGGTCGAGTGGTCGGGCTCGGAGGCCCCCAGGAGCGTGCGCACCGCGTCGACGCTCACGAAGACCGCGAGTCCGAAGAACGACACCGCGATGAGGCGCATCGCGGTCCGCTCGCGGCGGTGCGGGTCGGGGGCCGCGAACTGCCATGCGACGGCTGCGGCGGACAGCACCTCGACGACCGAGTCGAGGCCGAACCCGACGAGCGCGGCCGAGGACGCGATGCGCCCGGCGGTGATCGCGACGACGGCCTCAACCACGTTGTAGGCGATGGTCGCCGTGACGATCCAGCGCACGCGACGCTCGAGGAGGGCCCTGCGGGCGGGGGCGAGGGGGGCACGGGTGGAGCGAGGGCCCACCGTCACGTCGGTCACGAGCAGGTGCACCCGTCGGGCGAGCAGCACGTCGGGTCGACCGTGACGACGAGGCGGAGCAGGTCGTCGAGCGCGGGCGCGAGGTGGCTGTCGGCGAGGCGGTACCAGGTACGGCGTCCGTCGGGGATCGCCTCGACGAGCCCGCAGCCGCGCAGGCACGCGAGCTGGTTGGACATGACCTGGCGGGAGACGCCGAGCGCGTCGGCCAGGTCCGAGGGGTAGGCGGGGGCCTCGCGCAGCGTGAGCAGGATGCGCGTGCGCGTCTCGTCGGACAGCGCGTGCCCGAGGCGTGCGAGCGCGGCCGTGTGCGTGAGGGTGACGGTCTCCATGCGTCGGACAGTACACGCGATCCTGAATCCAGGAAACCGTGTATGGAGAGCGGCCCGTCATGACGGAGCCCTGCGAACCCCGCCCACCCTGCCGGACATTGACCAGGACGAGGGGCCCCTCGCACCCGTCCGTCCACCGAGCAGGGAGCCAGCAGATGGCAGCGACCGAGCACCGAGCGATCCTCGACGAGGTCTACCGCGCGTTCAACCGCGGCGACGTCGATCGACTCAAAGAGCTCTTCGCCGACGACATGACCATGGTGATCCCGGGAGCGACCCAGATCTCGGGCACCTTCCGCGGCCACGACGAGGTCTTCGGCGCCTTCGCGCAGATGGCTGCGATCACCGGCGGCACCTCGCACGCCGCCGTCGAGCGCGTCCTGGTCGACGACACCGGCGGGGTCGTGATCGCCGTCGACTCGGCACGGCGGGACGGCGAGGACGTGAGCGCCCGGTTCGCGGACGTCTACCGCATCGAGCAGGGACGCGTGACCGAGCTCCGCCCCTTCCCCGAGGACCCGATCGCGATGAACCACTTCTGGCGACGAGGAGACCGACCATGACGACGAGCCAGCACGAGCCGCGCCCTGCGCTGACCGGCACCACCGACGCCCGCGCTGCGACAGGCGGGCCGACCCTGGAGAGGGTCCGCAACGCCTCTTCCGTCCCCCACGCCTTCGACGCCGTCGCCGACGCCTGGCCGAACCGCAGCGCCGTCGAGTGGGACACGGGCCGCTGGACCTATCAAGACCTGCAGGACGCCTCCCGGCAGGTCGAGCGCCGGCTCCGGTCCGCAGGCGTCTCGCCCGGTGCTGCAGTCGCGGTCCTCGGTGACCGGTCCGCAGAGACCTGCGCCACGATGCTCGGCATCCTGCGCACAGGGGCCGCCTACGTGCCGGTCGACGCGAACCTGCCCGCGGTGCGCGTCCGCGCGATGCTCGACACCGCAGGCGTGACCCTCGCGGTGCCCCCGCGCGGGGGCCGGGCGGGCGGGGCCGGCGCGGGGCCCCGGCCGGCCGGGCGGTTCAGCGGACGTCCGTCCCTTCGAGGACCTTGCGGAGCGCGGACGCGAACCCGTCGGGGTCGCCGGGCATGCCGTACTCGTCCCCCATGAACCCGCCGTGCCCGCTGGGGAACGCGACGGCCTCGGTGCCGATGTTCCTCGCGACCCCGCGGGCCGCGCGTGCGGCCATCTGCTCGCCCGACTCCTCACCGGCCGCCAGGACGACGCGGGTCGAGACGCGGGACAGCGCGTCGTAGTCGTGCTCGTAGTGGGTGCAGCTGATCAGGTTCTGCGCCAGCAGGGCGTCGTCGCGCGACCCGTCGTCGTCGGTGGGGAACCCGAACGCCCCCGGGTCGGGCGCAGGCTGGTCGGCGAAGTCGTCGGGGAACGGGCCCTCCCAGCTCGTGAGGGCGATGAAGTGCGCCATGCCCGCGCCGAACCCCTTGTCCTGGTAGGACCGCGAGACGGCCTGCACCGCGGCGAGCGCAGCGTCGCGGTCCGGCAGCGCGGGACCCGACGGCGGCTCGTGCGCCACGAGCGTCCGGACCTGCTCGGGGTGCTGGGTGACGAGCGCGAGGGCGTTGACCGCCCCGCCGCTGCTCGCCAGGACGTCGACCGGCCCGGCCCCCAGTGCCTCGATCACGAGGTGCAGGTCGTCCGCGTGGTGGTCGGGCGTGACGGGCGCAGACGGGTCGGTGCGGGTGCTGCGGGACACCCCGCGCGGGTCGTACGTCACGACCGGCCGGTCCGTGAAGTGCGAGGCCAGGGTGACGAACCCGTCGGCACCCATGGGGGAGCCGACGATCAGGAGCACGGGGGCCTCGGGGGTGGTGTCGGCGAGGTTCCCGCGGACGTCGTAGGTGATGGTCGCCCCCGGGGCTTCGAGGGTGCGGGTCTCGATGTCGGTCACGGTCGTGCCTCTCGGTCGGGTGAGCGGGACGGCGTGGGTGCCGGCCGTCTCAGCGGTATGGGAACCAAGACCTGCCGCGTCGTCGGAACTCATCGCACCGTCTCGTCCCACCCTGCCTCGCGGGTGGTGGTCGTGCACGGTGAGCGGGTACCGTCGCGAGAGCGCTGGGTGCCTCCGCCGGTCTGCGGGCAGGATGCACGGGACGAGAAGGAGACCACGCATGGTCGGTACGGCAGCGGTCCTGGGCATGACGGCGGTCGCCCTCGGGATGGTCCTGACCCCCGGGCCCAACATGGTCTACCTGGTCTCGCGCAGCATCAGCCAGGGGTGGCAGGCGGGCATGGTCTCGCTCGCGGGGACGGCCGTGGGTTTCCTCGTCTACATGACGATGGCGAACGTGGGCCTCGCGGCGGTCTTCGTGGTGGTGCCGTGGCTGTACGTCGCGCTGAAGGTCGCGGGCGCCGGCTACCTGCTGTACCTCGCGTGGCGGACCCTGCGCCCGGGCGGCCGCGGTCCCTTCGAGGCGCAGGACCTGCCGCGCGACTCCCGCGGCCGGCTGTTCCGCATGGGGTTGCTGACGAACCTGCTCAACCCGAAGGCCGCGATCATGTACCTCGCGCTCATCCCGCAGTTCATCGACCCGGCCGCCGGGGGCGTCATGGCGCAGGGGTTCGTGCTGGGTGGGGTGCAGATCGGGGTCAGCATGGTCGTCAACGCCGCGTTCGTGCTCGCGGCAGGCAGCATCGCGGTGTTCCTGCGCGCGCGGCCGACGTGGATGCGCTGGCAGCGCCGCGCGACCGGGACGCTGCTGGGCGCCGTCGGGGTGAAGCTGGCGATCGACGCCCCGTCCCCGGCGACCGCGTGAGGACCGTGGACCTGGGCGAGCTCGACCGAGGGTCGTGGGTCCGGCTCGGGGTCCTCGCCGTCCTGGTGCTGGGAGCGGTGGTGTGGTGGACGTCCTCCGACGCCGCGCTCGTCGCCCGCGGGGG
>NZ_JACSQQ010000045.1:0-6511 GCF_014836555.1 Oerskovia rustica | reverse complement strand
ACCTGATCCGGGACTACTCCTCGATCGACGAGCTGGCGGACGAGGCCACGGACGTCGCGGTCGTCGAGCCGACGGGCCGGACGTGGACCGAGCGCGTCGGTACCGCGCCCTTCGCCGTGACCGAGGTCCGGGTCGTCACGTCGGACGGTGGACCGCTCGTGACGGACGATGTCGTCGCGGTCCGCCAGGACTCCGGCCACTACGTCAACGCCGCGCCGACGCCCGAGGAGGGCGAGCGCTACCTGGTGTTCCTCCACCCGTCGGGGGTCGAGGCGGACGGGCGGCAGTACTCGGTCGTGGGCGCTCAGGCGGTGTGGCGTCTCGACGGGTCGACGGGGCGTCTCACGACGCCAAAGAGCTCGTTGCCCCGCCGGGTGTCGGTCGAGGGCGCGGACGGGCGGCTCGTCGCGTCGTCCCGGTAGCGGGCGTGCGCAGCGAGCGCGACCCCAGCGTGAGCAGCGGTGCCGTGAGGGTCACCGCGGCGACGAAGATCGCGACCCCGGGCCACCCGGCGTGCACCCAGGTCACGCCGCCGAGCCAGCCGAGCAGGCTCGACGCGGCGTAGTAGAAGGCGTTGTACAGGGAGGTCGCCTGAGAGCGGCCCACGACCGCCCGGTGCCCGACCCACCCCGACGCGACCGCGTGCGCGCCGAAGAAGGAGGCGGTGAGGATCACGAGCCCCAGCAGGATCAGGGGGATCTGGGGGGCGAGCGTCAGGAGGGCCCCGGCGCTCATCGTGGCGCCCGCGACGGCCAGGACCCGTCGGCGTCCCCAGCGGACGGTGAGGCTGCCCGCGAGGCGGGAGGACACGGTCCCGCCCAGGTAGGCGAAGAACACGAGCGACGTGACCGCCGGGGACAGCAGGTAGGGCGGTGCCTCGAGGCGGAACCCGAGGTAGTTGTAGATCGTCACGAACCCGCCGATGACGAGGGCGCCGTTGGCGTACAGGACGAGCAGGCCGCGGTCGCGCAGGTTCGTCAGGACGAGCGAGCCGACGTGCCGCAGCCCTTCGCGGTCCGGCACGAAGCCCCGCGCCCGCGGCGCGAGCACGACGAACGCGACGGTCGTGAGCACGCACAGCCCCGACACGGTGGCCAGGCCCACGCGCCAGCCGGCGAGCTCGGCGACGCCCGCGGCGAGCACCCGGCCCGCGAGCCCGCCGATCGACACCCCGCCCACGAACATCCCCGCGACGACCGCGGTGTGCGCGGAGTGGATCTCCTCGTGGAGCAGGGTGACGGCGAGTGCCGGCACCCCGCCGAGCGCGGCGCCCTCGAGGAAGCGACCGACGACGAGTAGCTCGATCGTGGGCGCGAACGGGGCCAGCAGGCCGATGGTCGTCGCGGCGATCAGGGCGATCTGGATCGCGCGGACGCGGCCGACGCGGTCGGCGACCACGGACCAGGGCAGGACGGCGAGCGCGAGGCCCAGCGTCGCGGCCGAGACCGTGAGCGAGGCCGTGGGGGCGGCGATCCGGAGGTCGGAGGAGATCATCGGCAGGATGCCCTGCGGCGAGTAGAGCTGGGCGAACGTCGCGAGTCCCGCGCACACGAGCGCCACGACCGTCCTGCGGTAGCCCTGGGAGCTGCGCCGGTGTCCGGTCCACGGGGTGTGTGGTGGGACGACGAGCGCACGGGTCGTGACCGATGCGGGTGTGTGCATGGTTTCGACGCTAGGAGCCTCCGACTCTTGCGTCCAATGCATGTATCTATGTCGAACGATACGATCTGAGCATGGATGCCGCGCTGGACGAAGAGACCCGCCGCCTGCTGCCCCTGCTGCCCGCGTTCGTCGCGGTCGCCGAGGTCGAGCAGGTCACGCTCGCGGCCGCGATGCTCCGCGCCCCGCAACCGACCGTGTCGCGGGCCGTCGCGCGTGTCGGCGAGGTGCTGGGCGTGCCCGTGGTCGAGCGCCGCGGGCGCGGCATCAGGCTCACCGACGCGGGCCGTGCCCTCCTGCCGCACGCCCGCCAGGCGCTCGCGGCGCTCGGCGCCGGTGTGGACGCGGTGCGGTCGAGGGAGGCGCTCGCGCGCGGCACCCTGTCGGTCGCGTTCCAGACCTCGCTCGGCGAGTCCGTCGTCCCGGCCCTCATCAAGGAGTTCCTCGCCGACCACCCTGCCGTGCGGTTCACCATGACGCAGGGCGCCCGCCGCTCGTGCCTCGACGCGCTCGACGCGGGCGAGGCCGACATCGCGCTCGTGTCCCGGCTCGTCCCGGCCCCGGCCGGTCGCGAGATCCTCACGCTCTTCCAGGAGCCGCTCGTCCTCATCGTCCCCGCGGGGCACGAGCTCGCGTCGCGCCCCGGCGCCACGCTGCGCGAGGCCGCCCGCTCGACGTTCATCACGCTCAAGCACGGGTTCGGCCTGCGGGGGACGGTCGACGCGCTGTGCGCCGCCGCGGGCGTGCGCCCGACCATCGGGTTCGAGGGCGAGGACCTGCACACCGTGCGCGGCCTCGTCGCTGCGGGCCTCGGCGTGAGCGTCCTGCCGCCGGCTCGTCAGCCCGTGCACGACGTCGTCGAGATCCGCCTCGACGAGCCCGTGCCGTCGCGCGACATCGGCGCGGCCTGGTCGCCCGACAACACCTCGCCGACGCTCGCGGCGTTCGTCGAGATGCTCCGTGCGGGGGTCGTGGACACCGGCACGCCCGACGGCGGCGCGCCCGTCCGCTGAGCGGCGCCGTGTCGCCACGCAAGAACCGCGGTCCCCACGACATGATGAGAGTGAGGGGTGCACGCCACCGCGGCGCCCGTGCCGAAGCCCGAAGGAGACCCCGCCCATGACTTCCCTGCGCCGACTCGCCCCCGCCGTCTCGCTCGTCGCGCTCCTGGCGCTCACCGCGTGCGGGACGGACACCGACTCCGGCGGGAACGCCTCGGACACGCCCAGCGCCGAGGAGAGCACCGCGGACGAGAGCACGCCCTCCGACGAGTCGCCCGAGGCGCCCCTCGACGCAGCCGACCTGCCGATCGAGGCCGGTGCGAACGGCGTCGACCTGCCCGCGGGGATCGACGCCCCCACGAGCGGCGGCACGGGCGCGGCCTGGACCGCGGAGGACGGCTACCTGTACGTCGTGACGTTCGGGTCGAGCACGTGCCCGCACATCGCCGAGGGTGACGCGACCCTGGACGGGAGCGACGTCGTCGTGACCTTCCAGAAGGTCGACGAGACCAAGCCCTGCACCATGGACCTGCGCCCCTGGACCACGGTCGTCAAGGCCCCTGAGGGTGTCGACGAGTCGGCCGACGTGACCGTGCGCCTCGACGAGGCAGGCTCTGTCGTGCTGGCGCCGCGCGCAGCCGCCGGGCAGGTCGGCGAGGCCGCATGGGTCGCCCAGTCCTGACCTGGTGACGGGGTCGGTCGTGGCCCGGGGCGGCGCGCGGGCCCGCCGCCCGTGAAGTTCGCGTGAAAGGGCAGGGCCGGGGGCGTCGTTCGAGGTCCCCGGCCCAGCCCGACCCGTTACCGTTGCCGGGTGAAGACGCCCCACCGCCGCACCACAGCGCTGTCCGCCGCGACGCTCGCCGTCGCCCTGCTGCTCGGGGCGTGCGCCCCCTCGCCCAAGGTGCAGAGCCCCGCCGAGACGGGGTCGTCCTCGACGGGGTCCACGGGGACGGGCGAGGACGTGCCGGCCGAGCTCGCGGAGTTCTACGGGCAGAGCCTCGTGTGGGACGACTGCGGCGGCGGGTTCGAGTGCGCGACCGCGATCGCACCCCTGAGCTGGGACGACCCCACGCAGGGCAAGATCGAGCTCGCGCTCAAGCGGCTGCCCGCCTCGGGCGAGAAGATCGGGTCGCTGCTGACCAACCCCGGTGGGCCGGGCGGGTCGGGCATCGAGTACGTCACGAGCGCCGCGGGCAGCATTGGCGAGCCCGTCAAGGAGGCGTACGACGTCATCGGGTTCGACCCGCGCGGGGTCGGTGCCTCGACCCCGGTCGTGTGCCTCGACGACGCGGCCAAGGACGCCTCCCTGTCCCGGGCCTACCCCGACAGCGACGAGGGCCGCGCCGAGATGACCGCCGACCTCAAGGCATGGGCCGACGCGTGCGCGCAGAACACGGGCGACCTCCTCGGCAACGTCGACACCCAGAGTGCCGCGCGCGACATGGACATGCTGCGCGCCGCCCTCGGAGACTCGACCCTCAACTACCTCGGCTTCTCCTACGGGACCCAGCTCGGCGCCACGTACGCAGGGCTCTACCCGGAGAAGGTCGGGCGCATGGTCCTCGACGGTGCGATCGACACCACGTTGACCTCCGACGAGGTCTCCGCACAGCAGGCCGTCGGCTTCGAGAACGCGCTGCGCGCCTACGTGAAGGACTGCCAGGGCGGCAAGGACTGCCCGCTGACCGGCTCGGTCGACGACGGCATGGCCCAGGTCAAGGCGTTCCTCGACCAGGTCTCCGAGCGCCCCCTGCGGACCTCGAGCGACCGCCGGCTGACGTCCACGCTCGCGTTCTACGGGATCGCGCTGCCGCTCTACAACAACGAGAGCTGGTACGCCCTGACCGCCGGCCTGGACGCCGCGCTCAACGACGGCGACGGCACCATGCTGCTCGGCTTCGCCGACCTGTACAACGGCCGCAACGCCGACGGCACGTTCAACGACAACTCGGCCGAGGCGTTCCGAGCGGTCAACTGCCTCGACGCGCGCGGCAACCCCGACCCCGCGTTCATGGCCGAGCAGGCCGCCCAGATCGAGGAGGCGGCCCCGACCATGGGCTCGTTCTTCACCTACGGCGGCCTGTCGTGCGTCGACTGGGCCTACCCCGTCGTGGACCAGGAGCTCGACCTCCACGCCAAGGGCGCCGCGCCCATCGTCGTCGTCGGGACCACCAACGACCCCGCGACCCCGTACGTCTGGGCCGAGGGCCTCGCCAAGACCCTCGACTCCGCGACGCTCCTCACCTGGGAGGGCGAGGGGCACACGGCCTACGGCCGGTCCAACGCGTGCGTCGCCGACGCCGTGGACGCGTACCTGGTCGACGGGAAGGTCCCGGAGGACGGGAAGGTCTGCTGAGGGTGCTCTGACCTGGTGGCCCGCGGGCCCCTCGTGCGGGCGGCCTCGCAGGCAGCCCGACGGCGCCGCGGGAGCCAGTTTGTCCTCACGCCCCCGCGTTGGGTACAGTTGCGACGCTTGCTGAAACGGAGCGCCGCAAGGCGTGACGTCCGGTACGCGCCGCCTTAGCTCAGTCGGTAGAGCGTCTCACTCGTAATGAGAAGGTCATCAGTTCGATTCTGATAGGCGGCTCAGGCACGAAGGCCCGGAACCTCAACGGTTCCGGGCCTTTCGCGTTGTCGGGGCTGGTGGGGAACCTCGAGCTGCGCCTCTCTGGGTGGCCGCTTTCGCGCTCCAGTGGTCGATGACCTGACGAGTGTGTCGACCAGCCCGTATTGTCCCTGCATGACGAGTGCGACCTGCGCCCTGGTGGCTACCGTGATCCCGGTGTTCCTCCTCGCCGGCTTTCTCGGGCAGGGACTGCTTCGCAAGTCCCGGACGTTCAGGGGCTCCACGAGGTTGCTCCTCCTGGGCTACGTGGCATTCTCTGCAGGAATGACGTTGGTCGCAGCGGTCGGTGCGAACGATGACGGGCTGTCCGGGGTTGCGGCGTGGCTCGCGTGGACGGCTCTCTCCCTGGGAGTTTTCGCGATCACCCTGGAGGCATACATCCAGATCTTCGAACCGTCCGCTGAGCAGCGCTGAGTACCTGCCGCCGGATCGATGCGCTTGAGCACCACCTAGGCTTGTCCCCATGTTCACTTTCGGCCGTCGTCGCCCCGCCACCTACGTCCTGGGCCAGCCGGTCAAGTCCTTCCCGGAGATCGCCCCCGAGGTCGAGCGCGGCAACATCCTGCGCATCACCGAGATCGGCGAGTCCGTCCTGCACACCCCGGCCCGCGAGGTGACCGAGTTCGGTACGCCCGAGCTCGCGCAGCTCGTCGACGACCTGTTCACGACGATGTTCGTCGCGGAGGGTGTGGGCCTGGCGGCCCCGCAGGTCGGCGTGGACCTGCGGGTCTTCGTGTACGACGTCGAGGACGAGAACGAGGACCGCCACGTCGGGCACGTCGTCAACCCGGTGCTCGAGGTCTTCGACGGACCCGAGGACGAGATCGAGGAGAGCGACGAGGGGTGCCTCTCGATCCCGGGCGCCTACTCGCCGCTCGCCCGCCCTGTGAAGGCGATCGTGCGCGGGTTCGACCAGCACGGGAAGCCGGTCGAGCTCGCCGGGTCGCACTTCCTGGGCCGCGCGCTCCAGCACGAGGCACAGCACCTCGACGGGACGCTCTACTTCGACCACCTCACGCCCGCCGCGCAGGAGGCCGTGATCGCCGAGATGCACCGGGAGCGCCCCGGGGTCCTGGAGGAGCGGCTCGAGCTGTCCGAGGCCCTGGGCAAGACGCCGGCCGAGTACCCGGCCGCGCCGCTGCGCTGACCGCACCTGTGGATCACAGGTGAGAGGGGTGGTTCGGCCTGAGACGGGTTGCTGGGGACGCGACCCAGCAACCCATCT
>NZ_JACSQQ010000044.1:21976-28442 GCF_014836555.1 Oerskovia rustica | reverse complement strand
CCACGTGCCCGTCGGCTCACGCCACCGCGAGCCAGGGGACGGGGGCGGCGGCAGCCGGGCACCCGAAGCGAGCGGTGCCGCCCGACGTCACTTCGAGTGCTTGTGGTTCGTCCCCGGGTAGACGGCGTCCACCTCGACCTCGACGAGCCACCCGTTGACCGGAAGGTTCTCGATCTCGAGCGCGAAACGCGAGGGACGCGCCTCGTTGACGACCATCGGCTTGGTCGTCACGGAGCCGAGCTGGACGTCGAGCGTCGCGCCCGTCGCGAGGTTCGTGTTGGCGAAGAACTGCCGGTACGCCCGGTTCCACCCGGCGAAGTCCATCTTCGCCTCGCCCTCGGGGTTCTGGAGGAAGACCCGCATCGAGACGACGTCCTCGTAGGACAGCCCGGCCTTCGTGAGGTTCTCACCGATGCGCATGAGGACGTTGATGCCCTGGGCCTCGGTGAGGGTGACCCCGGCCGGCAGCTGGCCTCCCGGGAAGACGTCGGTCGGGATGTACCGGGCCTCGGCGGACACGCCGGGGGCCGTGTTCATCGCCGACGGACCGAGTCCCGAGGACTTGTACCAGGAGACGTTCTTGCCGATCGCGACGCCGTCGGCGATCGAGGCGGTGTCCCCCGTGATGAACGAGACGGCCTCGGTCGGCGCGGGCTCGAAGAGGTTGGCCTTCGCGTAGGCGGTGCCCGGGACGGCGACGGCTGCGGTCACGACGACCGCGGCGACGATCTTGACGCTGTTCTTCATGAGGACCTCCAGTGGCGGTGCAGCGCGCGGAGCGCCTGGCACGTGTCGGTCCGGTGGGTACCGGATGGCGAGGACCGTAGTGAGGTGCCGTTTCGGCGCGATGAACGCCGAGGTTCGGGCGGAAGTCGGGCCGATGCCTCGTATCGCCGGATCCGTCTGCAGAGGGCATCCGGCAGGAACCTCGCGAAACAGACTTGTTACCCCCGGCAACTGTCAGGAAACGCCGAGGAACCGTCCAGGGAACCTGGGGCGCCTAGCGTCACGCACGGTGCTGGCGGCGGCACCTGGCGCTCGCGGCCGTGGACCCCGTCCGTCAGACCGACAAGACGAGAGGTAGGGCATCGTGGTCTCAGAAAACGGCTCCTCCGGCGTCTCGCGCCGCAGCTTCCTCCAGGCAGTCGGCGTGGGCTCCAGCGCCGGCGTCATGTTCGCGACGATGGGCGCCGTCGGGCTCGCCCCGACGGCCGCGGCGCAACCGCGGAACGAGTCCTGGACGCCCCCGAGGGGCAGCGACTTCTCGCTGACCGGGCGTTCCGCCAAGAAGGTCGTGGTCGTCGGTGCGGGACCCGCCGGGCTTGCGTCGGCGTACGAGCTGCAGAAGGCCGGCTACCGGGTGACGGTGCTCGAGGCCCGTCACCGGGCGGGTGGCCGGACGCTGACGATACGCAACGGCGACTCCGAGACGGACATCAACGGCGTCAAGCAGACCGCCCGGTTCTCCGACGGCACGTACATGAACGCGGGCGCCGGGCGCATCGCCCAGTGGATGGTGACCATGGACTACCTGCGCGAGCTGGGGGTGCCGTACGAGGTCTTCACCAACGCCAACGCCGACGCCTACCTCTACAACGAGCGCTCGGGCGCCACCCCGGGCAACCCGGTCCGGTACCGCACGGCCAAGGCCGACGTGTTCGGCTACACCTCGGAGCTGCTGAGCATGGCGGCCGACCAGGGCGCGCTCGACCAGAAGCTGACCGCCGCGGACAAGGAGAACCTGCGGTCCTTCCTGCGCAGCTGGGGGTCGCTGACGGCCGACGGGAAGTACCAGGGCGGGAGCAACCGCGGGTACTCGGTCTACCCGACGGCGTGGAACGAGCACGGCACGCCGCTGCCCGGACCGGGCACGGTCTCGGAGGTGCTCGCCTCGAAGGTGGGGCAGTACTTCCCGTTCGAGATCAACTGGGAGCAGTCGATGCTCATGTTCCAGCCCAAGGGCGGCATGGACACGACCTACGAGTACTTCGTGCGCGCCATCGGCAAGCAGAACGTGCTCTTCAGCTCGCCGGTCACCGGGGTCGAGAACACGAGCCGCGGGGTCAAGGTCACCTACACGGCGGCGAACGGCAAGCCTCGCCAGATCGACGCCGACTTCGCGATCGTGTCTGCCCCGGCAGGGCTCATGCGTCGCTGGAGCACCAACTGGGGCCCGGACATCGACGCGGCGCTGGGCGAGTTCGCGGTCGGCTCTCCTGCGGGCAAGATCGGCCTCCAGTACCGGTCGCGCTTCTGGGAGGACGACCACCGCATCTACGGCGGCATCACCGAGACCGACATGGACCTGGCCCACATCTGGTACCCGTCCTACGGGTACGGGGAGCGCAAGGGCCTCGTCGTCGGCTACTACAACACGGGGGCCAACGCGCGGGCCTACGCGGACATGGCGCCCAAGCAGCGTGAGCTGCGCGCGGTCGAGCAGGGCGTCAAGATCCATGGCGAGAAGTACCGGACCGAGCTCGAGAGCTCGTTCTCGATCGCGTGGCACAAGGTGCCGTACATCGAGGGCGCCTGGGCGTACCCGAACACCGAGTCCGCGCGCTTCAAGCAGCTCCAGCAGGGCGCGGGCAACGTGTACTTCGCGGGGGACTGGATGTCCGAGATCTCCGCCTGGCAGCACGGTGCGTTCTGGTCGGCGCGGTACGCCGTGCAGAACCTCCACCAGCGCGTCATGTCGAGCTGATGCGCACGAGGTCCGGGGTCCTCGGGTCGTCCGAGGAGCCCGGACCGGCTGCTCGTCCGGCACGCTCGTCGGCGCCTGGGCACGGGGCGCATCGCCCGTGCCCCGGAGCGCCGGACTCCAGCCCGACCCGGCGTGTTCACCCGTCCGCGGGCGCGAGCGGCGGGCCCTCCAGGACTCGTGGGCGGTACTCGACGATCTGGATGCCGGTGTCGAAGGTGTGGTGCTCGGTCATCTCGAGGGCGACGTCGGGGTACCCGTCGTAGATCCGTTCGGACCCGGTCGCGCCGGTGATCACGGGGAACATCCCGACCCGGAACCGGTCGACGAGCCCGGCCCGCAGCAGCGCCCGTGCCACGCTGAGGCTGCCGATCGTGCTCAGTATGCCGGCCTCCTCGGCCTTCATGGCGCGGACCGCCTCGACCGCGTCGCCGCGCACGAGCGTGGAGTTCGGCCACGTCAGCGGCTCGGGGAGCGTGCTGGAGAAGACCACCTTCCGTGCCGCCGTGAGCTCGTCGACCGACGCCTCCTCGTCGGCAGTGAACTCGTCCGTGCCTTCGGGCATCTGACCGGCCGCGAAGCCCGACATCAGACGATAGGTGGTCGCGCCCATCAGGTACGTGACCTGGGGTTGCTCCTGCAGCCACCCGAGGTACTCAGGGCCTTCGAGCCCCCAGAACCCGGGCCAGCCCTCGCCCGACGCGAAGCCGTCGAGCGAGGTGATGAAGTCGACGAGCAGCTCAGCCATCGGTTCGTCCCCGTCCGTGTCGATCCCTGCGGTGGTGCCGCTCGGCCGCGGCCTGGTCTCACCCTTGAGACGGCGGCACGACCGGAAACTCATCGGTCCGGTGGGGTGCTCACAGCGTCGACGCCTCGAGCGCGTTGCAGTCCTGGAACGTCCCGCCGTCGTAGCCCGTCATGAACCAGCGCTGGCGCTGGTCGCTCGACCCGTGTGTCCACGCCTCGGGGTTCACCGAGCCGGTCGCGGACTGCTGGATGCGGTCGTCGCCCACGGCGGACGCGGCGGAGAGGGCGTCCTTCAGCTGGTCCGGGGTGATCTCCTGCAGGAACGGCACGCCGCGCGTGGCGTCGATGTTCGTCGCGGCGTTCCCGGCCCACATCCCGGCCAGACAGTCGGCCATGAGCTCGATGCGCACCGAGTCGGACTCGGGGCCGGTCCCGGACCGGTCCGCCGACGCCATGACACCGGTGAGCTGCTCGATATGGTGTCCGAACTCGTGCGCCGTGACGTACTCCTCGGCGAGCGGGCCGCCCGAGGACCCGAAGCGGTCGCGCAGCTCGTCGAAGAACGAGACGTCGATGTACACGGTCTGGTCGGGCGGGCAGTAGAAGGGCCCGACCGCACTGGTCGCCGCGCCGCACCCGGTCTGCGTCGAGCCCGTGAAGCTGTAGACCTCCGGGACGACGTACTCGACGCCGACCTGCTGGGGCAGGGCCTCGGACCAGTAGTCGTCGAGCGAGAGCGCGGTGGCCGACAGCCGGCACTCACGCTCGGTGTTGGCCTGCTCGACCGTGCACTCCTCGACGAACTGCTGCTGCGCGGTGTCCTCGGCCCCGGAAGGCTGGACCACCTGGTCGCTCACCGCGCCGAGCACGCTGCCCAGGTCACCACCGTTGAGGAGCGCGACCACGACCGCCACGACCACGGCTGCGATGCCGCCGCCCGCGATCACCGGTCCCTTGCCGCGCCCGCCCTTGCGGACCCGACCACCCTCGAATGAGCCACCCTCGTTGAACGTCACGGGTCAACGCTACTCGTCGCCGCAGGTCACGGCGTCCTGCGGTGCGACGTCGGGCGAGGGCGGCCCGTCGGTGGTACCGGCCCCGACGGCGCCGCCCACCTCGCCCCCGTCCCGCACCCGCCCGCAGCCCGCCCCCGGGCAGGCGGGGGGCCGAGAACGGGCTTGAGGCCGCCACGGCCGCCGGAACGGCCACAACCCCGTTCTCGGCACCCCAGGCGCGACCAGCAGCCCGACTGTGACGGACCAGCCCGCGAAATCCCGTTCCGTCCGCGGGCTCCCGGCACTAGAATCGGTGGCGTTTGTGTCTCGCGCACAGCGCGACCGCGCGAACCCCTACGCCCCCTGAACACCTCACCATCCTGCCGGAGGAACTCTCTGTGATCACTGCCCACGCCGTCGAGCTGCGCGTCGGCGCCCGCGTCCTGCTGGACGAGGCGTCCTTCCGCATCGCAGCCGGAGACCGGATCGGCCTGGTGGGTCGCAACGGAGCGGGCAAGACCACCCTGACGAAGACCCTCGCGGGGGAGACCCAGCCCACGGCCGGGCAGATCGTGCGCACCGGAGACGTCGGCTACCTGCCGCAGGACCCGCGCACGGGCGACCTCGACGTCATCGCCATGGACCGCGTCCTCTCGGCGCGTGGCCTCGACGTGCTGGTCCGCAAGATGCGTGAGACCGAGGGGGAGATGGCGAGCGCCGACGAGGAGACCCACCTCGCCGCGATGGAGCGATACCCCAAGCTCGAGGAGCGCTTCACGGCCGCGGGCGGGTACGCCGCGGAGAGCGAGGCGCAGCGCATCACGTCGAACCTGGGCCTCGACGACCGCATCCTCGCGCAGCCCCTCAAGACCCTCTCGGGTGGCCAGCGCCGACGCATCGAGCTCGCGCGCATCCTGTTCTCGGGCGTCGAGACCCTGCTGCTCGACGAGCCGACCAACCACCTCGACGCCGACTCGATCCTGTGGCTGCGCGACTACCTGAAGAACTACTCGGGCGGGTTCGTGGTCATCAGCCACGACGTCGAGCTGCTCTCGGCGACCGTCAACAAGGTCTTCTACCTCGACGCGACGCGCGGCGTCCTCGACCAGTACAACCTGGGCTACAAGGCGTACCTCGAGCAGCGCGAGACCGACGAGCGCCGCCGTCGCCGTGAGCGCGCCAACGCCGAGAAGAAGGCCGGCACGCTGCTCGCGCAGGCCGAGAAGATGCGCGCCAAGGCCACCAAGGCCGTGGCCGCGCAGAACATGATCAAGCGCGCGGAGCGCATGCTCTCGGGCCTCGAGGGCGAGCGCGTGAACGACAAGGTCGCCAAGCTGCGGTTCCCGACCCCGGCGCCGTGCGGGCGCACGCCCATCACGGCCGAGGGCCTGTCCAAGTCGTACGGCTCGCAGGAGATCTTCGCGGGCGTCGACCTCGCGATCGACCGCGGCAGCCGCGTCGTCGTCCTCGGGCTCAACGGTGCGGGCAAGACGACGCTGCTGCGCATCCTCGCGGGCGTCGAGAAGCCCGACACGGGCGAGGTCATCGCGGGGCACGGGCTCAAGCTGGGCTACTACGCCCAGGAGCACGACACGCTCGACATGGACGTGACGGTCGTCGAGAACCTGCGGCACGCCGCGCCGGACCTCACCGACACCCAGGTCCGCTCGGTCCTCGGTTCGTTCCTGTTCTCCGGCGACGACGCGAACAAGCCGACCAACGTCCTGTCCGGTGGCGAGAAGACGCGCCTCGCGCTCGCGACCATCGTGGTCTCCGGGGCGAACGTGCTGCTCCTCGACGAGCCCACCAACAACCTGGACCCGGCCTCGCGCGCCGAGATCCTCGACGCGCTCAAGAACTACGAGGGCGCGGTCGTCATGGTCACCCACGACGACGGTGCGGTCGAGGCGCTCTCCCCGGAGCGCGTCCTGCTGCTGCCCGACGGCGACGAGGACCTGTGGAACGACTCCTACGCGGAGCTCATCTCCCTGGCCTGAGCCGCTGGAACGACGAACGGCCCGCC
>NZ_JACSQQ010000044.1:0-21966 GCF_014836555.1 Oerskovia rustica | reverse complement strand
GCTCGGGGGGGGCGGTTGGTCGTGGCTGGGCGCGCGGTCAGGGGCGGGTATCGGGGAGCTGCGCGTCGATGAGCGCGTCCTCCTCCTCCTCGGCCGTGGGACCGCGCTTGCGGCGCGGCGCGGTCTCGCCCGGTGCACGGCCCGTCGCCCGCTGCTCGCCGAGCAGGTCGCCCGCGGTCACGGTCTCGCGCTTCTCGCGGCGGATCAGGATGAGGAACCCGCCGATCGCGCCCGCGGCG
This sequence comes from Oerskovia rustica, assembly GCF_014836555.1. Taxonomy (GTDB): domain Bacteria; phylum Actinomycetota; class Actinomycetes; order Actinomycetales; family Cellulomonadaceae; genus Oerskovia; species Oerskovia rustica. Next base: position 21,727 of record NZ_JACSQQ010000044.1, on the reverse strand, counting down.
AAGACGAACCACTGGAACGTGTACGACAGGTGCGAGCCGGGGTCGGTGTCCGGTACCGGGAGCGGGCGCAGCGACGCGGAGGGGGCGGGGTCCTCGGCCCGGAGCGAGCCGTACGCGCCCACGGTCGCCCCCTCGGCCCACGCGGCGCCGTCGGGGCCCTCGGCGAGGACCTGGGCCGTGTTGATGGCCTGGACCTGACCGGCCGGGGCGTCGCGACGCGACGCGGGCTCGTCGGCGCGCAGGCTGACCGTCACCTCGACCGTGCCCGCCGGGGGAGCGGGTACCGCGTCGGGGGCGCTCGCGTCGGCACCCAGGGGCACGAAGCCGCGGTCGACGACCATGACGACCTTCTCGCCGCCGTCGGTCGGGGCCGTCACGAACGGCACCAGGACGTGGAAGCCGGCCTTGCCACCCGCCGGACGGTTGCGCAGCAGGACCGTGGCGTCCTCGACGTAGGAGCCCTCGAGCGTCACGCGCTGCCACACGTCCTGCGGGTCCAGGACGGCGCCCGGGCCGTCGAGCACGTCCGTGAGCGGCACGGGCTCCGCGTCGTAGTTCGACTCGATGATCTCGATCTGCGCCGAGCGCGACTCGTACCGGTGCCACTGCCACCGGCCCGCGAGGACGCACAGCGCGGCCACGAGCAGGACCCCGAGCGCGAGCGCGACCCACTGGCGCAGCGTCCGGGGCTCGGCCTTGGCGTCGCGCGACACGTCGAGCGCGAGCCGGGCCGCGTCGGGCTGCCGGGCGCCCTGCGGAGCGGCGGCCGCGTCCGGTCCGCCGGGTCCTGCGGGGTGGTCGGGGCCGGGGGAGGGCTGGGTCACAGCTCGGGCCGACGTTCGAGGTCGGCGACGGGGACGGTCTGCTTCCAGAAGTCACGGGCACCGAGGAACGTCTCGAGGTGCTCGCGGTGGTCGTCGCACGCGAGCCAGACCTTGCGGCGCTCGGGCGTGTGCAGCTTGGGGTTGTTCCAGAGCAGCCCCCAGACGGCCTCGGCGCGGCAGCCCTTGCCGCTGCAGATCAGCTCACCCTCGTCGACGGGGTCGGCGAGGTGGAGGAGGTCAACCATCGTGCGGCTCCTGGTCGGTCGTTCGGTCGGTTCGGTCGGTCGTCGGGTCGGCTGCCTGGTCGGCGGTCCGGCCCGTGGGACGGTCGGCTGTCCGGTCGGTGTCCGCCGCGTCGGCAGCGCCCGCCGCGTCTGCCGTGTCCGCCGTGTCCGACGCGGCGGGCGCGTCGTCGCGCACCCGGCCCTCGTCGTCGAGCTCGACAACCCGCCCGAGGCCCGGGTGGTCGGGCGCGGCCTCGACCTGGAGGCGCTCCATGGGCGAGACGTCGTAGGACTTCTGGTCGCGTCCCGCGTTGACGAGCAGCACCGCGACGTACGGCAGGACGATCGCGGCGCCGATCAGGACGAACGAGAACCACCCGTGGACGATCACCGCCGCGAGGAAGCACACGAGCCGGATCCCCATCTGGATGAGGTAGCGCTTGGTGCGCCGCGCCTGGTCCTCCGCGAGCGACTCCGGTGCGTTCGAGATGCTCGGCACCTGGTTGTTGCTGCTCACCCCTCCATCCTACGTTTGTCGGAACCCGACAAAGGACCCCTGCCGCCTGTGATGGTCCCTGCGCGCACGCGGTCCGGGGCGCGGGGTACGGTCGTGGCGGCGACGTGCCGGCCGCGCGGGACCTCTCCCGCCGCAGGCGTCGCCTCCCAGCCACCCGAACGAGGAGATGTCGTGTCCGAAGCCCCCGCTTCCCCCGCCCCGCGCACCGTGGTCGTCACGGGCGCCAACCGGGGCATCGGCCGCTCGATCGCCGAGCGCTTCGTCGCCAACGGCGACCGTGTCGCGACGATCTACCGCAGCGGCGACCTCCCCGAGGGGGTCTTCGGCGTCGTGGGTGACATCACCGACACCGACGCGGTCGACGCGGCGTTCACCGCGATCGAGGCCGAGCTCGGCCCGGTCGAGGTCCTCGTCGCGAACGCGGGCGTGACGCGCGACCAGCTCCTCATGCGCATGACCGACGACGAGTTCGAGTCGGTCATCGACGTGAACCTCACGGGGACGTTCCGCTGCGTGCGCCGCGTCTCCAAGGGCATGATCCGTCTGCGCCGCGGCCGCATCGTCCTCATCTCCTCGGTCGTGGGCCTGTACGGCGGCCCGGGACAGGTCAACTACTCGGCGTCCAAGGCCGCGCTGGTCGGCATGGCCCGCTCCATCACGCGCGAGCTGGGCGGGCGCGGCATCACCGCGAACGTCGTGGCCCCCGGCTTCATCGAGACCGCCATGACGGCCGAGCTGCCCGAGGAGCGCCAGAAGCAGTACAAGGCCAACATCCCGGCGGGGCGCTTCGCCCAGGCGGACGAGGTCGCGGGCGTCGTGCAGTTCCTGGCGTCGCCCGACGCGGGGTACATCAGCGGCGCCGTGATCCCCGTCGACGGCGGCCTCGGCATGGGCCACTGAGGCCACCGGCACGCGCGGAACGGGACAGCCCGAACCACCGCGCGCGCCACCGGGGAGCACGGCGTGTTCCTCGACACACCGCACGACCCCTCCAGAACTGTCGGTGCGGGTCGTCCATGAGTACGCTCAAGCAGCGCACGACGAAAGAACGGAAGAAGAACTGATGGGTCTGCTCGAAGGCAAGAAGCTCCTGGTCACCGGCGTCCTCACCGACTCCTCGATCGCGTTCCACGCGGCCCGGCTCGCGCAGGAGGAGGGGGCCACCGTCGTGCTCTCCTCGTTCGGTCGCCAGATGAAGCTCACGCAGGCGTTCGCCAAGCGTCTGCCGGTCGAGGCACCCGTCGTGCAGCTCGACGTGACGAACGAGGAGGACCTCGCAGGTCTGGCCGACGCGGTCCGTGAGCACGTCGACACGCTCGACGGCGTCGTGCACTCGATCGGGTTCGCGCCGCAGTCCGTCATGGGCGGCAACTTCCTCTCCGCGAGCTGGGAGGACGTCGCGACCGCTCTGCAGGTCTCGACCTTCTCCTACAAGTCCCTCGCCGTGGCCGCCAAGCCGCTCATGACGAACGGTGGCGCCGTGGTCGGGCTGACGTTCGACGCGCAGTTCGCCTGGCCCGTGTACGACTGGATGGGCGTCGCGAAGGCCGGGCTCGAGTCCGCGAACCGCTACCTCGCGCGCGACCTCGGCCCCGAGGGCATCCGCACGAACCTGGTCTCGGCCGGCCCGATCCGCACGACGGCCGCGAAGTCGATCCCTGGGTTCGAGCAGATGGAGGATGGCTGGCCCACGCGAGCCCCCCTCGGCTGGGACCAGATGACCGCAGAGCCCGCCGCACGCGCGGTCGTCGCTCTCCTGTCAGACTGGTTCCCGGCGACGACGGGGGAGATCGTGCACGTCGACGGCGGCGTGCACGCCATGGGTCTGTGACGAGAGGGACGAACGTGCGAGATGGCCGATCGGCGGCGGCGTTCGACGCCACCGGGTCCGGGGCACCGGGCCGTACGCACCGGTTGGTGCTGCTCCGGCACGCCAAGGCCGAGCCCGCCGGGGGCGTCGACGACGTCCTGCGGCCGCTCGCGCTCAACGGGCGGCGTCAGGCCGGCCGGGTCGGTGCCGCGCTCGCCCACTCCGCGCTCGTCCCCGAGCTCGTCCTGTGCTCCTCGGCGCTGCGCACGCGCCAGACCTGGGAGCTGCTCGCCGCGAACCTCGGCGACGTCGCGCCCGAGGTCGTGGTGACGGACACCCTGTACGCCGCGGGGGTCAAGGACGTCGTGGACCTGCTCCACGGCGCCGACTCCCGCGTGCGGACGCTCCTCGTGATCGGTCACGAGCCGACCATGGCGGCCGCGGCGGCGCACCTGGCTTCCTCCAGCTCGGACTCGGGCGCCCTGGCGCAGGTCCGCGTCGGGGTCCCGACCGCGACCTACAGCGTGCTGGAGTCCCTCACGGCGTGGAGCGAGTGGACCGACGGCGTCGCGGACCTGACGTACGTCGGGCGCCCCTCGAGCTGAGCAGGGCTGAGCAGAGCCCCGACGGGCAGGCAGCATGACGACGGTCCCTTCCCCCGCTGACCGGGGGAAGGGACCGTCGTCGTGCGCGCCTCAGGCTTGTGCGTCGATGATCTCCAGCACCGCGTCGAGGCGTGGCCCCGGCACCGAGTAGGGCGCCTGGGCGACCACGACGGGCTTGGCGGCGAAAGCGATCCCGATCCCGGCGGCGCCGATCATGTCGAGGTCGTTGGCGCCGTCGCCGATCGCGACCGTGTCCGCCATGTCGACGCCCTCGGCGGCCGCGAGGTCGCGCAGGGTGACCTCCTTGGTGGCCCGGTCGATCACGGGGCCGGTCGTGCGCCCCGTGAGGCGGCCGTCCGACACCTCGAGGCGGTTCGCCCGGAAGTGCGTGATCCCCAGCCGCGCGGCCAGGGGGGCCACGATCTCCTCGAAGCCTCCGGACACGAGGGCCACGGTCCACCCACGGCGCTGGAGCTCGGCGACGAGCTCGGGGGCGCCGGGGGTGAGCGTGACCTTCTCGAGCACGTCCTCGAACGCGCTGACCGGGACCCCGGCCAGGGTCGCGACGCGTTCGCGCAGCGACTCGGCGAAGTCGATCTCTCCGCGCATCGCGCGCTCGGTGACGTCCGTGACGAGCTCGCGCGTCCCGGCGTGGTCGGCGAGCAGCTCGACGACCTCCTGCGTGATGAGCGTGGAGTCCACGTCCATCACGACGAGGCGGCGGGTCGAGGCGGGGCGGGCGGTCATGGTGCTATTCAACGATGGTTCCCTTGGGGACGACGGTGATGCCCGAGTCGGTGACCGTGAAGCCCCGGGCGCGGTCCTGCTCGGGGTCGAGGCCGATGCGGGCACGCTCGGTGACGATCACGTTCTTGTCGAGGATCGCGCGGTGGACCTGGGCGTGCCGCTCGACCTGGACGCCGTCCATGAGGACGGAGTCGGAGACGGACGACCAGGAGTGCAGGTAGACGCCGGGGGACAGGACGGAGCCCACGACGGTGGCGCCGGAGATGATGACGCCGGGGGAGACGAGCGAGTCCGCGGCGTGGCCCAGCCGTCCCTGGCCCGAGTGGACGAACTTGGCCGGCGGCAGGCCGACGTACCCGGTGTGCAGGGGCCACTCGTCGTTGTACAGGTTGAAGACGGGCGTGATCGAGATGAGGTCCTTGTTCGCGTCGTAGTACGCGTCGAGGGTCCCGACGTCGCGCCAGTAGTCGCGGTCCCGGTCGGTGGAGCCGGGGACGTCGTTGCGGATGAAGTCGTAGACGCCCGCGGTGCCACGTGCGACGAAGGCCGGGACGATGTCGCCGCCCATGTCGTGGCGCGAGTCCGGGTCGCTCGCGTCGGCCGTCACGGCGGCCACGAGCGCGTCGGCGTCGATGACGTAGTTGCCCATCGAGGCGAGGATCTCGCCGGGGGAGTCGGCCAGGCCGACGGGGTCGGTCGGCTTCTCGAGGAACGCGCGGATCTTGGCCGGGTCCTCGGGGTCGGTGTCGATGACCCCGAACTGGTCGGCCATGGAGATGGGCTGGCGGATACCGGCGACGGTGAGCTCGGCGCCCGAGGCGATGTGGGCGTCGACCATCTGGGAGAAGTCCATGCGGTACACGTGGTCCGCACCGACGACCACGACGATGTCGGGGCGTTCGTCCTCGATGATGTTGAGGCACTGGTAGATCGCGTCGGCGCTGCCGAGGTACCAGTGCTTGCCCACCCGCTGCTGTGCCGGCACCGGCGCGACGAAGTTCCCGAGCAACGACGACATGCGCCACGTCTTGGTGATGTGGCGGTCGAGGCTGTGGGACTTGTACTGCGTCAGCACGACGATGTGCAGGTAGTGCGAGTTCACCAGGTTCGACAGCGCGAAGTCGACCAGGCGGTAGATACCGCCGAACGGTACGGCCGGCTTGGCGCGGTGGGCGGTGAGCGGCATGAGCCGGTTGCCCTCGCCACCGGCGAGGACGATTGCAAGGACACGTGGGGCGGCCATGGGCAAAACCTTAAGGCCCAGAGCGTGGTTCGCATCGCCCGAACCGCAGGGTGGGCGCGGTTCGTCCCACGACGTGGTGACGGCCGCCCGGGCGGGGCGGTGCGCACGAGTCCCGCGGACCGCGCTAGCGTGTGGCGCGTGAGAGTCGACCTGCTGACCCGTGAGTACCCGCCCTACGTCTACGGAGGCGCGGGCGTCCACGTCGCCGAGCTGTCCCGTGTGCTGCGCGAGCGCATCGACGTGCGCGTGCGCGCGTTCGACGGGCCGCGCGCCGAGGAGGGCGTGACGGGCTACTCGGTCCCCGGTTCGCTCACGTCGGCGAACGCGGTCCTGGGCACCTTCGGCGTGGACCTCGCGATGGCCGACGACGTCGCGGGCGCGGACCTCGTGCACTCGCACACCTGGTACGCGAACCTCGCCGGCCACCTGGCCTCGCTCCTGCACGGGATCCCGCACGTGCTCAGCGCGCACTCGCTCGAGCCGTTGCGGCCGTGGAAGGCCGAGCAGCTCGGCGGCGGCTACGCGCTGTCCGGCTGGGCCGAGAAGACCGCCTACGAGGCGGCTGCGGGCATCATCGCGGTCTCGGCGGGCATGCGTGCGGACATCCTGCGCTGCTACCCGGACGTCGACCCGGCCAAGGTCCACGTGGTCCACAACGGGATCGACCTGGACGGCTGGCGCCGTCCGGAGTCCGAGGCGCAGGTCGCCGCGGCGGACCGCGTGGTCCGCGACCTCGGGATCGACCCCGAGCGTCCGGCCGTGGTCTTCGTGGGGCGCATCACGCGTCAGAAGGGCCTGCCGTACCTGCTGCGGGCGGCCGCGGAGCTGCCCCCCGAGGTCCAGCTGATCCTCTGTGCGGGCGCCCCCGACACCCCCGAGATCGCGACCGAGGTGAGCGGCGCCGTCGCGCGCCTCGCGGAGCAGCGCACGGGCGTGGTCTGGATCGAGCAGATGCTCCCGCGCGAGGAGCTCGTCGCGGTCCTCGCGGCCTCGACGGTCTTCGTGTGCCCGTCGGTCTACGAGCCGCTCGGCATCGTCAACCTCGAGGCCATGGCCGTGGGGCTGCCGGTCGTGGGGTCCGCGACGGGCGGCATCCCCGAGGTGATCGACGACGGCGTCACGGGCCACCTGGTCCCGATCGAGCAGGTCGACGACGGGACGGGCACGCCCGTGGACCCGGACCGCTTCGTGGCCGACCTCGCCGCGGCGCTCGTCACGGTCGTCTCCGACCCCGAGCGGGCCCGCGAGATGGGCCGTGCGGCGCGCACCCGGGTCGAGGACCACTTCGCGTGGGACGCGATCGCGGACCGCACGCTCGAGGTCTACCGCAGCGTGCTCGGGTCCGGCCCGGTCGCGTAGCGAGCCGTCGCGGCGGACATCGCCCGCCGTGCGGCCCGATCGACCTCACGCAGGGCGGTCGAGCGCTGGTCGGCCTGCCACAGGTTGACCGCGCCGCCGTCGTCGGCCGTGGCGAGGTCGACGATGGCCCGCAGGCGCGCGGCCTGCGCGAGCACGCGCACGCGGCGCGCCTCGGCCTCTCCGCGCACCGCGGGCAGGGGCCAGTCGGGGGGAGTCGTGGACCGCAGCGACGCGATCGTCTCGGCGGCGTCCTCGCGCCAGCGCGCCACGTCCAGCGAGGCGAGGGCCTCGGTCGCGGTCAGGAGCGCCACGCGCAGGTCGCGCTCGGCGTCGGCCAGCGGCCCGACGGCGGCGAGCACCTGGGTGCGCCACGTCGGCACGGGCGTCACGTGCCAGGCGACGAGGTGACCCGTCTCGTAGACGCTCCCGAACTCCGTGATCTCGGGCACGAGCGCCCACGAGCCCTCGGGGGACTGCACGAGCAGGCACTCCTGCGCGTCGGTCGCGTCCGGGCTCACGGCGGCGGGTACCCCCAGGACGTCGCCGGGAGCCGGGAGGACCGCGCAGACCTCGACCGGACCGCGGGTCCAGCGCGTGAGGAGCTCGAGGAGCGTCGAGGCGTCGTCGGACCCCTCGACGGTGTGAGGTTCGTCGTCCTGCCGGACGGCCGCGACGGCACGCCGGAGCAGCGCGTCGTCGGGCACCTGGGCCGCGCCGGGCTGCGGTGCCAGGGCCTGCACCCACAGGGCGAGGACGACGGCGCGGGGGAGCGGGAGGGTCGAGTGGGATTCCACGTCAGCCAACCTATAGGGTCGTGTCCCATGAGCTCGGTTCTGGACCTGCAGGCAGTCACGGTGCGCCGTGGCACGAAGACCATCCTCGACTCCGTGGACTGGCAGGTGAACGAGGGCGAGCGGTGGGTGATCCTGGGCCGCAACGGCGCCGGGAAGACGACCCTGCTGCAGATCGCGGCGGCACGCATGCACCCCACCTCGGGGACCGCGGACCTCCTGGGCGAGCGCATCGGGCGCACCGACGTGTTCGGGCTGCGCCCCCGCATCGGGCTCGCGAGCGCGGCGCTCGCGGAGCAGATCCCCGCGGCGGAGACCGTGCGCAACGTGGTGCTGACCGCGGCGTACGGCGTCACGGGGCGCTGGACCGAGACGTACGAGGACTTCGACGCCGAGCGTGCTGACGACCTCCTCGCGGCCTTCGACGTGCTGCCGCTCGCCGAGCGTCTGTTCGGGACCCTGAGCGAGGGCGAGCGCAAGCGCGTCCAGATCGCCCGCGCCCTCATGACCGACCCCGAGCTGCTGCTCCTCGACGAGCCCGCGGCAGGTCTCGACCTGGGCGGCCGCGAGGAGCTCGTCGGCGCGCTCTCCGAGCTCGCGGCGGACCCGGCCTCGCCCGTGCTGGTCCTGGTCACGCACCACGTCGAGGAGATCCCGCCGGGCTTCACCCACGTCCTGCTCCTCAAGGACGGCGCGGTGCACCGCGCCGGTCCGTTGACCGAGGTCCTCACGGCCCAGAACCTCAGCGAGGCGTTCGGGCTGCCTCTGCTCGTGGCTCACGGCGGCGGCCGCTGGATGGCGCGCGCGGCTCGCTGACGGGCCCCGCAGAGGGCACGGACGGTGGCGTACGCGACACGCCCGATAGGTGCACGGATCTCGTTCTTCCGGTAAAATCTGGGCAAAGAACGCAGGTGGTGTCGACACGTCGACGACGTGCAGCGAACGAGCCTCACGACGGAAGGAACCGTCATGGACTGGTTGTGGTGGGTAGGAGCAGGTCTGCTCTTCATCCTCATCGAGATCATCTCCCTCGACCTCGTGCTGATCATGTTCGCGGGCGGGGCGTTCGCCGCGGCCGGCGTGAACGCGGCCGGTGGCCCGCTGTGGCTCCAGATCATCACGTTCGCCGTGGTGTCGGCCGCGCTGCTGCTCGCGCTGCGTCCCTGGCTGCTGCGCCACCTGCGCCATCGCGTACCCCTCGCCGAGACCGGCGCCGCCGCCCAGATCGGCCGGACCGCCGTCGTCGTGGACCGTGTGACCGAGCTCAGCGGACGGATCAAGCTCCAGGGCGAGATCTGGAGCGCGCGGACGGTGGACGGGTCGCCCGAGCTGCCGATCGGCGCCGAGGTCCGGGTCGTGCGCATCGACGGCGCGACCGCGGTCGTCCAGTCGCTCGCCCCGGACAGCCACACGGTCTGAGCGTGGCCTCGGTGTCCGTCTCGGACGCCTCGGGGAGGCCGTGGAACCGCGCGGCGTCCCGTCCGTCGCCCGTGATCGTCTCGCCGGCGGCTCGCGCCGTCGCTCCACGGCCTCGTCGCACCGGACAGTTCCCCCGTCTTCCCCGCACCGCACCGCACGACCAGTACCGCGTGACCCGTCAGCCCACCGAGAACCATCCTCAGGAGAAGATCGATGAGTGACCCAGACCCCGGAATGATCGCCGTGTACGTCGTCCTCGGACTGATCCTGCTGTTCGTGATCATCGCGCTCGTGAAGGCCGTGCGGATCGTCCCGCAGGCGACCGCGCTGATCATCGAGCGGCTGGGCCGGTACTCGAGCACGCTCGAGCCGGGACTGCACCTGCTCATCCCGTTCGTCGACCGCGTGCGCGCCGGGGTCGACCTGCGCGAGCAGGTCGTGTCGTTCCCGCCGCAGCCCGTGATCACGTCCGACAACCTCGTGGTCAGCATCGACACCGTCATCTACTTCCAGGTCACCGAGCCCAAGTCCGCGGTCTACGAGATCGCGAACTACATCCAGGGCATCGAGCAGCTCACCGTCACCACGCTCCGTAACGTCGTGGGGTCCATGGACCTCGAGCAGACCCTGACGAGCCGTGACCAGATCAACGGCCAGCTCCGTGGTGTGCTCGACGAGGCGACGGGTCGCTGGGGCGTGCGCGTCAACCGCGTCGAGCTCAAGTCGATCGACCCGCCCGCGAGCGTGCAGGGCTCGATGGAGCAGCAGATGCGAGCCGAGCGTGACCGTCGTGCGACGATCCTCACGGCCGAGGGCATCAAGCAGTCCCAGGTGCTGACGGCCGAGGGTGAGAAGCAGGCTGCGATCCTGCGGGCGGAGGGCAACGCCCAGGCGGCGATCCTCAACGCCGAGGGTGAGGCCCGCGCCATCCTGCAGGTCTTCGACGCCATCCACGAGGGTGACGCCGACCCCAAGCTGCTCGCCTACCAGTACCTCCAGATGCTGCCGAAGATCGCCGACGGCACCGCGAGCAAGCTGTGGGTCGTCCCCACGGAGTTCACGGCCGCGCTGGGCTCGATCGCCCAGGGCTTCGGCGGAGTGCCGACCCCGTCCGGTGACGGTCTGGAGGCCTCCGAGGCCGCGCGCCGCGAGCGTGACCGCGACCGTGTGAAGTTCGGGACCCCGGCGCTGGTCGACCCCGCCGAGGCCCTCGCCGAGGCGCGTCGCCAGGCCGAGGCCGCCACGGCCGACGCCACGAGCGCCGGCACGCACTCGGGCCTGCCGTTCGACCAGCAGGCCGAGCGCGGGCAACGTCCCGGTGGCCCCGGTCAGCGCTTCGCGCCGGCCCCCGAGCCGGGAACGGCCGCGCCGCGCCCCCTCGGTGCGCCCCCGGCGGACGCACCCGAGGACGGCGGCGTGGAGGGCGGCACGGAGGAGCGCCCGTAGCGTCGGCTGGTACGCGTCCCACACGGCGCGGCAGGAACAGGGGTACCCGGAGGGGCGTCGCGCGAGCGGCGCCCCTCCGGCGTTCGGCGGTGCCCTGTGGGCTCCGGGCGCCACGCCCATCCGTTGCGCCGGGCAACCTTGACGAGTGAGTGCTCACTCACTTAGAGTCGGTGGCGTGACCACACCCTCGGGCCGAGCCCGACCCATGAGTCGCGACGACCGTCGCGCGGCGATCGCCACCGCGACCGTCCCGCTTCTCGCGCGCTACGGCGCCGCGGTGACGACCCGCCAGATCGCCGAGGCCGCGAACGTCGCAGAGGGCACCCTGTTCCGGGCCTTCGAGGACAAGGACGAGCTCCTCCACGCGGCCCTGGTCGCGGCCCTCGACCCCGCCCCGCTGGTCCGGGCGATCCACGACCTCCCGGAACGCGACTCGCTCGAGACGACCCTCGTCGCCCTGGCGGACCTCATCCAGGAGAGCCAGCGTGCGACGGCCAAGATCGTCCAGGTCGCCCACCAGTTCATGGGGGACCGGCACGGCAAGCCCGGCCAGCACGGCCAGCACACCCGACCCGGCGCCCCGGACGACGCCCCGCACCGCCGCCACGGCGAGCACGGCGAGCAGGGCGCGGACTCCCACCGGGACGCCCGGATGTCCGCCGTCCAGGACATCGTCGGCGCGATCGAGGCGCGCGTCGCACCCTTCGCCGCCGAGCTGCGCACCGAGCCGCGCGTCGCGGCGAGCGTGTTCTTCTTCCTCGTCCACGGTCACGCGAGCCCCATGATGTCCCAGGGCGGGCCGCTCGACCCGACCCAGATCGTCGACGTCTTCCTGCACGGTGTCCTCGACGACCCGTGCCGGGCGAACGGCCCGCCCGTAGGCCCCGTCCCGACGGCGTCGCTCGCCTGACACCGCCGCCTCGCCCTCGCGGTCGTCGCCCCGGCGACGCATGCTGGACCGGTCGGCGAGGTCACCGAAACAGCTCGACGTGCGCTCCGCCGTCGGGCATCGTCGAGATCCCCGTCCTCCTCTCGCCCCCATCCCCGACAGGACCCCCCACATGCTCCTTCGTCTACTGAGGACGTACCTGCGTCCCTATCGGACGCCCATCGTGATCCTGCTCGTGCTCCAGCTCGTGCAGACCATCGCGACCCTCTACCTGCCCAGCCTGAACGCCGACATCATCGACAAGGGCGTCACGCAGGGTGACACCGCCTACATCGTGCGTACGGGCGGCGTCATGCTCGTCATCAGCCTCGGGCAGGTGATCTGCGCGATCGTCGCGGTGTACTTCGGCGCCAAGGTCGCCATGTCGTTCGGGCGCGACGTGCGCAACGGCCTCTTCACACGCGTCCAGTCCTTCTCCGCGCAGGAGATGGGCGTGCTCGGCGCCCCGTCGCTCATCACGCGCACCACGAACGACGTCCAGCAGGTCCAGATGGTCGTGCTCATGGCCTTCACCATCATGGTCATGGCGCCCATCATGCTCGTGGGCGGCGTCATCATGGCGCTCCAGGAGGACGTCGAGCTCTCGGCGCTGCTGCTGGTCGTCGTGCCCGTCCTGGGGATCGTGGTCGGGCTGATCGTGTCCCGCATGGTGCCGTACTTCCGCAAGATGCAGAAGCGCATCGACGCGATCAACGGCGTGCTGCGCGAACAGATCTCCGGCATCCGCGTCATCCGGGCGTTCGTGCGCGAGCGTCGCGAGGAGGAGCGGTTCGCCGTCGCGAACGACCGGCTCTACGACACGTCGCTGCGCGTGGGCAAGCTCATGGCGCTCATGTTCCCGACCGTCATGCTCGTCATGAACGCGACCAGCGTCGCCGTCCTGTGGTTCGGCGCGTACCGCGTCGAGAACGGGATGCAGATCGGCGCCCTGACCGCGTTCCTCAGCTACATCATGTACATCCTCATGGCAGTGATGATGTCGACCATGATCTTCATGATGGTCCCGCGCGCCGCGGTCTCGGCCGAGCGCATCGGCGAGGTCCTCGACACCGAGACGACCGTCGTCGAGCCCCAGGCGCCCGTGCGCCTGGCGGCCCGTGCCGACCGCACCGGCGTCATCACGTTCTCCGGCGTCGACTTCCGGTACCCCGGCGCCGAGGACCCCGTGCTCCACGACCTCACGTTCACGGCCCGACCGGGCGGGACGACCGCGATCATCGGGTCCACGGGCTCGGGCAAGACGACGCTGCTCCAGCTCGTCCCGCGGCTCTTCGACGCGACGGCCGGGTCCGTGCGGATCGACGGTACCGACGTCCGCGACGTCTCGCTCCAGGACCTGTGGTCGATGATCGGCTACGTGCCCCAGAAGGCGTACCTGTTCTCCGGGACCGTCGCGGAGAACGTCCGCTACGGCAAGGAGGACGCGACCGACGAGGAGGTGTGGGAGGCGCTCGAGGTCGCGCAGGCGCGCGAGTTCGTCGAGCAGCTCGACGGGCAGCTCGACGCCCCCGTCGCGCAGGGCGGCACCAACTTCTCCGGCGGCCAGCGCCAGCGGCTCGCGATCGCCCGCGCGATCGTCCGCAAGCCCAGCGTCTACCTGTTCGACGACTCGTTCTCGGCCCTCGACTACGCGACCGACGCGGCCCTGCGGCTCGCGCTCGCCCCGCGGACCCGTGAGGCCACGGTCCTGCTCGTCGCCCAGCGCGTCGCGACCATCCGGCACGCCGAGCAGATCGTCGTGCTCGACCACGGCCGCATCGTCGGCACCGGCACCCACGACGAGCTCCTGGAGACGTGCGAGACGTACCAGGAGATCGTGTACTCGCAGCTCTCGGCGCAGGAGGCAGCATGAGCACCCAGACCCCTCGCCCGAGCGACAACCCGGGCGACAAGAACGCCGAGCCGCACGTGACGCCGTCGGGCGGCGTGCAGGACGAACCCGCGGGCGACGCGCCCGACCTGTCCACGACGCGCCTCAAGGGGCGACCCCAGGGCGGCGGCCACGGCCCCATGGGCGGCATGGGCATGCCCACCGAGAAGGCGATGAACTTCACCGGCTCGCTCAAGCGCTTCGCGGGCTACCTGCGGGTCGAGCGGCTCGCGGTCGTGGCCATCACGGTCCTGTCGGTCCTGTCCGTGACGCTCGCCGTGCTGGGCCCCAAGCTGCTCGGCAACGGCACCAACGTCATCTTCGCGGGCGTGATCGGCTCGCAGATGCCCGCGGACATCACCAAGGCGCAGGCCGTGGACGACCTGCGCGCCACGGGGCAGGGCACGCAGGCCGACATGCTCGCGGCCATGGACGTCGTGCCCGGGCAGGGCATCGACTTCACCGCGCTGCGCGTCATCCTGCTGTGGGTCCTCGCGATCTACGTCGGCTCGTTCTTCTTCGGCTGGATCCAGGGCCGTGTGACGACGTCGGTCGTGCAGCGCACCGTGCGTCGCCTGCGCGCCGAGGTCGAGGCCAAGCTGGGCCGGCTGCCGCTGTCGTACTTCGACCGGCAGAAGAAGGGCGAGGTCCTCAGCCGCGTCACCAACGACATCGACAACGTCGCCCAGACGCTCCAGCAGACGCTCTCGCAGCTCGTGACCTCCGTCCTGACCGTGGTCGGCGTGCTCGCCATGATGTTCTGGATCTCGCCCCTGCTCGCGGTCATCGCGCTCGTGACGGTGCCCCTGTCGGTGCTCGTCACGGCGCTGATCGCCAAGCGTTCGCAGCCCCAGTTCATCAAGCAGTGGGCAGCGACCGGGCGCCTCAACGCGCACGTCGAGGAGATGTACACGGGCCACGCGCTCGTCAAGGTCTACGGCCACCAGCAGACGGCCGTCGACACGTTCACCGACGAGAACGCCGAGCTGTACGAGGCGAGCTTCAAGGCGCAGTTCATCTCGGGGATCATCCAGCCCGCGATGGGCTTCGTCGCAAACCTCAACTACGTCATCGTCGCGGTCGTCGGCGGCTTGCGCGTCGCGTCGGGCACGCTCTCGCTCGGTGACGTCCAGGCGTTCATCCAGTACTCGCGCCAGTTCACGCAGCCGATCACCCAGATCGCGTCGATGATGAACCTCCTGCAGTCGGGCGTCGCCTCCGCGGAGCGCGTGTTCGAGCTGCTCGACGCCGACGAGGAGTCCCCGGACCCGTCGCCCGCGGTCGTGGTCACGGACGTGCAGGGCCGGGTCGCGTTCGAGGACGTGTCGTTCCGCTACGTGCCCGACCGCCCGCTCATCGACGACCTCTCGATCGTCGCCGAGCCCGGCCAGACGGTCGCGATCGTCGGGCCCACCGGGGCCGGCAAGACGACTCTCGTGAACCTCATCATGCGGTTCTACGAGGTCGACGGCGGGCGCATCACGCTCGACGGCGTCGACACCCGCACCATGAGCCGCGACGGGCTGCGGTCCAACATCGGCATGGTGCTCCAGGACACCTGGCTCTTCAAGGGCACCATCGAGGAGAACCTGCGCTACGGCGTGCCAGACGGCGTCGAGGTCACCGAGGAGCAGTTCCTCGAGGCGACGCGGGCGACCCACGTGGACCCGTTCGTACGCACGCTGCCCGACGGGTACGCGACCGTGATCGACGACGAGGGCTCGGGTGTGAGCGCGGGGGAGAAGCAGCTCCTGACCATCGCGCGCGCATTCCTCGCCGACCCGGCGATCCTCATCCTCGACGAGGCGACGAGCTCGGTCGACACGCGCACCGAGGTGCTCGTGCAGCAGGCCATGAACGCGCTGCGCGCCGGGCGGACGTCGTTCGTCATCGCGCACCGGCTGTCGACCATCCGCGACGCCGACGTGATCCTCGTCATGGAGGACGGCGCGATCGTGGAGATGGGCAACCACGAGGTGCTCATCGAGCGGGGCGGCGCATACGCGCGGCTCTACGAGAGCCAGTTCGCGGCGGCCGCGGTCGAGGAGGTCGCCGAGGGCGAGATGACCCGCTGACGCGGGCGTCCCGTGAACGACGAGAGCCGGTGCCGCCTTCTGGGCGGTACCGGCTCTCGGGGTTTCGCCCGGGATGAGGGCGAGGTCGCTGCTGAGGGTCAGGAAGCGGTGTACCCGGCGTTGTCGCAGATCGTCTGGAGCTCGGCCACGGCCTCGGTCACCCCGGTGGTGTCGATCTCGGTCCCGGTCTCGTCGGCGATGTCGTCAGCCATCTGGAACGGGGTCTTGATCTTGCTGATGACGAGGTTGGTGTCCTCGGGCCCAGCGAGGCGCAGGATGGCCTCGAGCTGGATGTTGGTGCTGCGCATCGCGTTCGACTGGTCGTCCGTGAGGGCCGCCATGTCGAACTCGAGCTCGTCCGTGACGCGCTGCGCGACGGACTGCTCACCGCCGTCGAAGTACTTCGCGCACACCTGGAGGTTCGTCGCGCCCGCAGGGGTCTCGTCGGTGGAGGAGCCGCTGTCGGTCGTGGTGTCGGTACCGCACGCGCTCAGGAGCGCGATCGCGCCCACGGCAGCGAGTGCCATCATCTGCTTCTTCATGCATCCATGAAATCACGCGGGAACCGGGCCGAAAGTATGTATTAGTCGTACCAGGGTGCAAGAGTGAGCGACGTCTCACCTGAGAGTTCCGTGGGAGCGTGTCGTCGTGACGGCGATCACGTGCCGCCGTCAGGACGCACCTCACAGCGACCCCTCAGCCCGCACCTGCGCCCGGCACACGTGCGTTCCGTAGACCTGGGCGCATGACACACGACCAGCACCCCGGCACCCCGCTCGACGCTCCGCCCGACCGGCGCCGACGACGACGGCGTGCGTTCCTCGCGGGCGGCCTCGCCCTGACGCTGACCCTCGGCGGAGCGACCGCGTGGGCCCTCGACCGGTACGTGGTCGAGCACGTCGAGATCGCCGACGTCGCGGCCTACGAGGCGGACCAGGCGAGCGATGTCGGGACGGAGGGGGCGTCGTCGGGCGGCTCGTCCCGGACCTCGTCGGAGACGGCGGTCTCCGCCGACGCCTCGACCTCGTCCGACGGGACGAGCGTGAGCGTGCGGCAGGTCGTCGAAGGGGCGGGCGACGACACCGTGACGTACTACGTCGCGGACGTCGTCCTGGGTGACGCGACCGACCTGCGCTCGGCGTTCGCCCAGAACGCGTTCGGGGAGAACATCACCGAGAAGACCTCCGACATCGCGGCCGACAACGACGCCCTCCTCGCGATCAACGGCGACTACTACGGCTTCCGCTCGACGGGCATCGTGATCCGCAACGGCGTCGTCTACCGCGACGAGGGCGCGCGCGAGGGCCTCGCGTTCTACCGGGACGGGACCGTCGAGGTCTACGACGAGACCACCACGACCGCGCAGGAGCTTGTCGACGCGGGCGTGTGGAACACGCTGTCGTTCGGGCCCGCGCTGCTCGACGGCGGCGAGGTGGTCGACGGCATCGACGACGTCGAGGTCGACACCAACGTGGGCAACCACTCGATCCAGGGCGAGCAGCCCCGGACGGCGGTCGGCCTGGTCGACGAGAACCACCTGGTCTTCGTCGTCGTCGACGGACGCAGCGCGGGGTACAGCCGCGGCGTGACCATGATCGGGCTCGCCGAGATCATGCAGGACCTCGGGGCGACGACCGCGTACAACCTCGACGGCGGCGGGTCGTCGACCATGTACTACGACGGCGAGCTCGTCAACGACCCGCTCGGCCGCGGCGCCGAGCGCGGCACCTCCGACATCCTGTACGTCGGGGAGTGAGGCGCCGTGATCGTGCTGATCCCGGCCTACGAGCCGGACGTGGCGCTCGTCCGCCTGGTCGCGGCGCTGCGCGCGACGCGTGAGGTACGGGGGATCGTCGTGGTCGACGACGGCAGCGGACCGGGCTCCCGCCCCGTGCTCGACGACGTCGCTCACCTCGGGGCCGTCGTCGTCGGGTTCCCTGCCAACCGTGGCAAGGGCGCGGCGCTGCGGTACGGGCTCGCCGAGGTCGCGCGACGCTGGCCCGGCGAGGACGTGGTGTGTGCCGACGCCGACGGGCAGCACGCCGTCGCCGACGTCCTCCGGGTCGGGGAGCGGGTCCGTGACGAAGGTACGGCCGTGGTGCTCGGTTCACGGACCTTCGCGGGAGACGTGCCGTTGCGCAGCCGGGTCGGCAACACCGTGACCCGGTGGCTGTGCCGGGCCGCGACCGGTCTGCGGGTCCAGGACACGCAGACCGGTCTGCGTGGGTACCCCGCCTCGATGATCGGCTGGCTGCTCGACGTGCGCGGGGACCGTTACGAGTACGAGCTCAACGTGCTGCTGGCCGCGGCCCGCGAGGGGCTGGCAGTGGTCGAGGTCGGGATCGAGACGATCTACCTCGACGACAACGCGTCCTCGCACTTCCGGCCGCTCGCCGACTCGGCCCGCATCTACGCGCCGCTGCTCGCGTTCTCGCTGTCGTCGCTGCTTGCCTTCGGGATCGACACCGCGGCGCTGCTCGTGCTCGACGCGGTGACGGGGTCGCTGCTGCTCTCCGTGGTCGGGGCGCGCGGGGTCAGCGGGGCCGTGAACTTCGTGGTGAACCGGCGGGTGCTCGCGGGTGCGGCTGGGGGCGGTGCGGGTGCGGGTGCTGGTGCTGTGGGCGGCCGTGCGGGCGTGGGCGAGGGTGCCTGTGCGCACGAGCTTGAGGGAGGGCGCTGGACCGGGAGAGGGCACGGGCCCGGATCCGGGCGGAGGGCCGCGCTGCGGTACGCGGCGCTCGCGGTCGCGCTCCTGGCCGCCGGGTACGGCGTGCTCTGGGGGCTGACGGGGCTGGGGCTCGCGCTGCTGCCCGCCAAGGTCGTGACCGAGGTGCTGCTCTTCGCGACGAGCTACGAGGTGCAGCGGCGCGTGGTGTTCGGGCGCGTGGCGCCGTCGGCCCCGCGAGATGCTGCTGGTTGTCGCCTCGGTGCGTCATCTGGCGACAACGAGCAGCATCTGGGTAATGGTGCGAGCGAGGTGGATCGGCCGGGCCTCCCGGCGGACGTCCGGCGGGCCGGCGAGGTGCGCTGAGGGTCGCCCGACCGCCGAGCACGAGGTTCCGCGCGTTCGACCACGAGGTTGAGGTCGCGAATGCCTTCAGAACGACCACAACCTCGTGCTCGGCACCGGGGGGCGATGCCAGGCCGCCTCCGTGGGTGCGGGAGAATCTGAGCGTGCAGATCATCCACGTGACCGACCCCGCCGACCCGCGCCTCGCCGACTACACGAACCTCACGGACGTCGAGCTCCGCTCGAAGAACGAGCCGGAGAAGGGCATGTACATCGCGGAGAGCACCACGGTGATCCACCGGGCGCTCGCGGCAGGGCACCGGCCACGCTCCTTCCTCATGGCGGAGAAGTGGCTCCCCGGGCTCGAGGAGGCGATCTCCGCCGTCGGGCTGGACGACGGGCCCGGCGGGACGGGCGAACCCGTGCCCGTGTACGTCGCCGAACCCGCCGTCCTGGAGTCGATCACCGGGTTCAACCTGCACCGCGGCGCGCTGTCCGCGATGCACCGGCCGGTCCTGCCGAGCGTGCACGAGCTGCTGACCACGGCCCGCGACGGGCAGGGTGCGCGGCGCGTGGCGGTGCTGGAGGACATCGTCGACCACACGAACGTCGGCGCGATCTTCCGCGGGGCGGCCGGGCTCGGCGTGGACGCGGTGCTCGTGTCACCGCGGTGCTCGGACCCGCTGTACCGGCGCAGCGTCCGGGTCTCGATGGGGACGGTGTTCCAGGTGCCGTGGACGCGGCTCGAGTCGTGGCCGGGCGGCGTCGAGGAGCTGCGCGAGCACGGGTTCACCGTCGCGGCGCTCGCGCTGTCGGACGACTCGCTCACCCTCGACGAGTACGTCGCGCGCGGGGACGAGAAGTCGGCGTTCGTGTTCGGGACCGAGGGGCACGGGCTGCACCGCTCGACGCTCGCGGCCGTCGACCACGTCGTGAAGATCCCGATGGCCGGAGGAGTGGACTCGCTCAACGTCGCGGCGAGCGCCGCCGTGGTGTTCTGGGCGACGCGGGCGTAGCCGTCCCCAGCGCGGGAGCGGTCGACCGGCTGAACGACCAGCTGCCTCTCGACCCTCGAACGACCGACTTTGTGACGGAAAGCACAAAGTCGCCGCTGCGGCGCTCCGCACCAGACCAGTGCCCCGTTCTTCGGACGAAACGACCCGCGCGGACCGTGGCCCGCGCACGGGCCGCAGCCCGCCGTCGGGCACTGCGGGCCTCACGGGCCACGGCCCGCCAGAGTTGATCCGCAACAACACCTCCGGCCTGCAAAGCACCAGGTCAACGGCCCTTACCGGCCCGTGTCCCGGTTCGGGACCAAGGACGCTGCGACGGGACCTAGGTCCCGGTACGCACGAGTGAGCTCGTCCATATGTTGTGGGTGCCCCCAGCCCCACTTCTCGGACGGAGACACCCGGTGGTCACAGCCGACGTAGCCCCCAGACCAGCACACCAGGTGAGCACCGACGCGCGCCGCGACCTCCTCGACTGGGACCCCAACGACCCCCAGCGCTGGGACTCGAAGGTCGCGTGGAGCACCCTCTGGGTCACGACGTTCAACCTCATGCTCGCGTTCATCATCTGGTACCTGCCCGGGGCCCTCATCCCCACGCTCGGCACGGTCACCGGGTGGGACCTGAGCGAGAGCCAGTCGTACTGGCTGCTCGCGATGCCCGGCCTGACGGGCGGGCTCCTGCGCATCGTCTGGATGATGCTGCCGCCCATGCTCGGGACCCGGAAGATGCTCACGCTGTCCGCGCTCCTCATGATCATCCCGTTCGTCGGCTGGACCTGGGTCGTGATGCTCCCGACGCAGCCCTCGTACGCGCTGCTCGTCGCGCTCGCGCTCGCCGCGGGCCTCGGCGGCGGCGTCTTCTCGGGCTACATGCCCTCGACGTCGTACTTCTTCCCCAAGAGCAAGCAGGGCACGGCCCTGGGCCTGCAGGCCGGCATCGGGAACTTCGGCGTCTCGGTCGTCCAGTTCGTCGTGCCGTGGGCCATCGGGTTCGGGATGTTCGGCCTCGCGGGCCAGCTCGCGCACCCGCAGAACGCCGAGCCCCGACAGGTCTGGCTGCAGAACCCGGGCCTCATCTTCATCCCGTTCGCCGTGGTCGGCGTCGTGCTCGCCTGGACCCTGCTCAAGTCGGTGCCGGTCAAGGCCAACCTCAAGCAGCAGTTCGACATCTTCCAGAACAAGCACACGTGGCTCATGACCATGGAGTACGTCCTGACGTTCGGGATCTTCTCCGGGCTCGCCGGCACGTTCGGCATGCTCCTCAAGCAGCAGTTCGGGCCCGAGTACCTGACGTGGGTCTTCCTCGGTGCGCTCGTCGGCTCGCTCGCCCGCATGTGCTGGGGGCCGCTGTGCGACCGCTTCGGCGGCGGCGTCTGGACCGTGGTGTCCGGGATCGGCGTCGCGGCCTCGGCCGGGCTCGTCCTGTTCGGCCAGGTCACGGTCGTGGACGGCGAGACGCCGAGCCTCCCGATCTTCATGACCGGGATGGTCCTGATCTTCTTCTTCTGCGGGATCGGCAACGCCGCGACCTTCAAGCAGATGCCCATGATCTTCCCGGCCCGTCAGGCGGGTGGCGTGATCGGCTGGACCGCCGCGATCGCGGCGTTCGGGCCGTTCCTGTTCTCGATGCTGTTCAACTACCTGCCGAGGACGGCCGTGTTCGGCGGGATCATCGCCTACGCGCTGCTGTGCGCGGGCATCGCCTGGCACTTCTACGCACGGCCCGGCGCCGAGGCCAAGAGCTGACCGTGCGACCGCCCGCAGTGCTCATCACCGGCCCCCGGGCCCGACGCTCAGCAGGCGTCGGGCGCGGGGCCCGCGGTGCC
>NZ_JACSQQ010000043.1:23164-29130 GCF_014836555.1 Oerskovia rustica | reverse complement strand
GGCCGGGGGGCCGGCCCGGGCCCGGCACGCCGCGCTCGACGCGCACCACCTGCTCCCCGTCGATACGTTGAGCCACGAGTGCGCCGACGCACGGCGCGGACGGACGGAGCGTCATGGGAACCCTGTCGAACGACCTGCGCACGCTGAGCCACGAGGCGTACGTCTACCTGTACCCGCTCGTGACCATGGACCTCAGCCGGCGCCAGGCCACGAACGTGGCGGCCGGCGTCCGCCCCGGGTTCGGGCCGCCCAACGTGTTCCACCACCTGCGGGAGTTCCCGCCCGCGGACTTCCGGGCCGTGGTCCGCCCCAACTTCGACACGCTGTACGCGAACCTGTGGCTCGACCTGACCGACGGCCCCGTGCTGCTCCACGTCCCCGACACCGACGACCGCTACTACATGCTGCCCCTGCTGGACATGTGGACCGAGGTCTTCGCGACGATCGGCAAGCGGACCACGGGGACGGGCGCGGGGGACTACCTGATCGTCGGACCGGACTACGAGGGCGACCTCACGGAGTTCTACGACGACCTCCCGGAGGACGTCGCGCTGATCGTCGCGCCCACCCCGCAGGTGTGGGTCATCGGGCGCATCCAGACCAACGGCGTCGCGGACTACCCGGCGGTCCACGCGGTGCAGGACGGCCTGTCGGTGCAGGAGCTGGGGGAGCGGCCGCCGTTCACGATCGACCCGACCGCGGACACCCGCACCGAGCCGCTGCACCTGGTGGACTCCCTCAGCGCGGTCGACTTCTTCACGTACGCGACCAGGCTCCTCGACACGAACCCGCCGCACCTGACCGACTTCTCGGTGCTCGCCCGCATCGGTGCGCTGGGCATCGTCCCGGGCGAGGACTTCGACGCCGGGCAGTTCGACGACGCCGAGATCGCGGAGATCGAGGCCGGGGCGGAGAGCGCCCGCGCGCTGCTGGACACGTCGCGCGCGACGCTCGGGACCGTGGCGAACGGCTGGATGCTCTACCGCGACACCATGGGCGTCTACGGGAACTTCTACCTCAAGCGGGCCGTCGTCACGCTCGTCGGGCTGGGAGCCAACCCGGTCGAGGACGCGATCTACCCGCTCCTCGCGACCGACGCGGACGGTCAGGCCCTGAACGGGGACCACGACTACGTGCTGCACTTCGACGCCGACCAGCTCCCGCCCGCGGCGGCCTTCTGGTCGGTCACGATGTACGACGCCGAGGGCTACCAGGTGGCGAACGCCCTCGACCGGTTCGCGATCGGCGACCGCGACGACCTGCAGTACGGGGAGGACGGGTCGCTCGACCTGTACCTGCAGCACGAGAGCCCGCGCGCGGACCGCGAGGCGAACTGGCTCCCCGCGCCGCGAGGCCCGCTGGGCGTGACGATGCGGCTCTACGCACCGCTCCCCGAGGCGCTCGACGGCCGCTGGGTGCCGCCGGTCGTGCGCAGGGTCTGAGCCGGCGCACGTCCGCGCCCGCGGCGCCGTGGTGACACGACGGAGGCCCGACGGCGGTGGGCCGGGTACGTGCCCCGCCCCCCCCCCCGCCCGGCGGGCATCCGCGGGAGACGGCGGACGTCAGAGGCGCGCGGAGACCTCGCCCGGCTCGGCTCCCTTGACGATCGGGACGCGGACCGCGTTGCCCCACTCGGTCCACGAGCCGTCGTAGTTGCGGACCTTGTCGAAGCCCAGCAGGTACGTCAGCGCGAACCACGTGTGGCTCGACCGCTCGCCGATGCGGCAGTACGTGATGACGTCGTCGTCGGTCGACAGGCCCAGGCCGCCCTCCTGGTAGATCGCCTCGAGCTCCTCGCGCGACTTGTACGTGCCGTCGGCTGCGACCGCGGTCGCCCACGGGACGTTGCGCGCCGTGGGGATGTGGCCCCCGCGCAGCACGCCCTCCTCGGGGTAGTCCGGGATGTGCAGGCGCTCGCCCGTGAACTCCTGGGGCGAACGGATGTCGACGAGCGGGCCGTTGCCCAGGTGCGCGAGCACGTCCTCCTTGAAGGCGCGGATCGTCTCGTCGTCGCGCTCGACCACCGGGTACTCCACGGGTTCGGGCGTCGGGACGTCGGTCGTGGTCTCGCGGCCCTCGGCGATCCACTTGCCGCGCCCGCCGTCGAGGAGACGGACGTCCTCGTGGCCGAACAGAGTGAAGACCCACGCGGAGTACGCGGCCCACCAGTTGTTCTTGTCGCCGTACAGGACGACCGTGGTGTCGCGCGAGATGCCCTTGGAGCCCAGGAGCTGGGCGAAGCCCTTGCCGTCGAGGTAGTCGCGCAGGTCGGGGTCGTTGAGGTCGGTGTGCCAGTCGACCTTGACCGCGCCCGGGATGTGGCCCGTCTCGTAGAGCAGCACGTCCTCGTCGGACTCGACCACGACCACGTCCTCGTCGTGCAGGTGCTCGGCGAGCCAGTCCGTGGAGACGAGGCGGTCGGGGTGGGCGTAGGCGGCGATCTTCTCGTTCGTGTCGAGGGGAGCGGACATGGTGTCCTCCTGATGGCTCATGGACTGGCGGGGCTGGCAGGGCTGGCGGGGTGTCCGAGGGTGGTGCGGTCGGTACCGGCGGGCACGCTCGCCACTCTAGGAACGCGGTCCACGGACCGGAAGGCCCGTCGCGCATGCTGAGACAGTGTTACCCGCTGCCCCGGTAGCGGTCGTGGAGTCGTCGCAGGAACCGTCAGTCCCGCGAGATCGGCGCCGTCACCGCGCCCGTGAGGGACACCAGGTCGGCGGGCGCCAGCCCCACGTCGAGCCCGCGCCTCCCGCCCGAGACGTACACCGCGTCGAACCCGAGGGCCGACTCGTCGACCACGGTGCGCAGCCGCTGACGTTGGCCGAGCGGCGAGATGCCGCCCACCACGTACCCGGTAGCGCGCTCGGCCGCGGCCTGTTCGGCCATCGCCGCCTTCTTGCCGCCCGCCGCGTGCGCGAGGGCCTTGAGGTCGAGCTTGCGGTCCACGGGCACGACGCCCACGACGAGCGTCCCGTCGACCGAGGCGACCAGGGTCTTGAACACCTGCTCGGCCGGGATGCCGATCGCCGCGGCGGCCTCGAGCCCATAGCTCAGGTCGGAGGACGGGTCGTGCTCGTAGGGGTGCACGGTGTGCGGCACCCCGGCCTTCTCGAGCGCGACGAGCGCGGGCGTGCCGGCGTGGGGCGACTTCTGCTTCTTGGCCACAGGACGATTGTGCCCCTAGGTGCGCGTGCCCGGGGGCTGCGAAGGCGCGGAGGCGACGTCCGGCGGGGTCGCAGCGTCCTCCACGAAACGCGGTCGGCACGCGAACCAGCCGGCGACCACGCCGGGGACGGCGGTCGCCGCGAGCGCGAGGAGCGGGACCGACCATGAGCCGGTCGCCTCGCGGAGGAGGCCCAGGCCGAGCGGGCCGAAGCACGCCAGGCTGTAGCCGATCCCCTGGACGAACCCGGACACCGCCGAGGCGGACTCCGGGGTCCTGGTCCGACGGTTGATCAGGGTCATGCAGAGCGGGAACGTGCTCACCCCGATGCCCAGCGCGCACACCCAGAGCAGCGTGCCGTCCAACGGGGACAGGATCAGGCCCAGGTATCCGGCGATCAGGACGACCGAGCACGCGACGACCACGACGAAGGGGTTCGTCATGCGCGTGGCCACGTGGGGGACCACCAGGGCGGCGACCATGCCCCACGCCGAGTACAGGGCGACCATGGAGCCGCCCAGGGTCGGGCTCCCACCTGCGTCGGAGAGCACGGCCGGCACCCAGGTGATGATCCCGTAGTTGGACAGCGCCATCATCGCGAACAGGACGACCAGACCCCAGACGGTCGAGGACCGGCTGATCCTCGGTCTCGCACCGGTCGTCGCCGGGGCGGTGGGGCTGTGATGACCGGCGGGCAGCCTGGTTGCCAGGACGAGCCAGACCACGGCAGCCAGTGCGGCCGGGCCCGCCCAGATCCCGACCGAGAGCCGCCAGGTCGTCGCTTCCGCCACCGGGACGGCCAGCAGCGGGGCGACGAACTGGCCCGTCTGCATCAGGATCAGGTAGAGCGAGGTCCACAGGGCGAGCCGGTCCGCGAACCAGGCCTTCACCAGGGGGACGATCACGACGTTCGCGGCGCCGATCCCGGCGAGGGCCAGCGCGGTCGACAGCACGAGCGCGACGGGCGTCCCGGAGAACGCGCGGCCCAGGAGCGAGAGCGCGGTCAGTCCCAGTGCCGCCGTGGCCGTGCGCTCCAGCCCGAACCGCCTCGTCACCACGGGGGCGAGGAACCCGAAGATGCCGAACGACGCCGCGGGCACGGTCCCGAGCAGGCCTGCGACCGCCACTCCGAACCCGAGGTCCGCCCCGATGATCTCGAGGAGCGGGGTGATTCCGGTCACGGCCGTCCGAAGGTTGACCGCGGTGAGGGCGATGGCCAGGCCAGCCCACAGGATCAGCCGTCCGCGGCGTACCGGGAGGCGTGCTGGAGAGAGTGTCGTCACGCTAAACTCCACGATGAGGTCGGCGAATGATGGGATCATGGGATGAATTCTGGTGAGTCTGACACAGGTCGGCCCGTGCGTCGAGCAGGCCTGATCGACCAGGCCGTCGAACGCTTCCGTGCGGAGGTGGTCTCCGGCCGCTGGCCGGTCGGCGAGCGGATCCCGACCGAGGCCGATCTGGTGTCGGAGTTCGGGGTCGGCCGGAACACGGTCCGCGAAGCGATCCAGTCGCTCGTGCACGGCGGCCTGCTGCGCCGTGAGCAGGGCCGCGGCACCTTCGTCATCTCCAGCTCGGAGCTCACGGGCACCCTCGAGCGCCAGCTCGCGGGGGGCAGCCGTCGGCACTACCTGGAGCTGCGCCGCGCGTTGGACAGCACGGCAGCATCGCTTGCCGCATCGTGTCGCTCGGACGCCGACGTCGAGCAGCTGCGCGAGCTGCGCGACCGACGGGAGGCGATCTGGTCGACCGGTGATCGCGACTTCCGGGCCGACGCAGACCTCGCGCTGCACCGCGCGATCGTGGCGGCGACGCACAACCCGCTCTACCTGCAGCTCTACTCGAGCATGCTCGACGTCTTCGCCGTCCACATGCGCGACGAGGAGCGCGAGGACGAGGACGCGGCGCACCGCCACCACCACGAGCTGGTCGAGGCGATCGCTGACGGGGACGCCGACCGTGCGGCGTCGATGGTGGCCTCCATCTTCGGGCCCTTCATGCGCTGAGCCGCGAAGCCGGCCCCCGGCTAGACGTTCACGTCGACGAGCGACCCGATCCCGTACGTGACCGCCATGGCGATCGCACCGCCCAGGACCGTGCGGATCGTCGCGCGCCGGGTCGGCGCCTGCCCCAGCCGTGCGCTGCCCCAGCCGGTGAGGACCAGCGCCAGGACCACCGCGACGAACGTCACGGGGATCCGGGCCGCGGTGGGCGCCAGCAGGATCGCCGCCAGGGGCAGCAGACCACCGACCGTGAACGACACGATCGAGGCGACCGCGGCCTCCCACGGCGACGTCAGGTCGTCGGGGTCGATGCCCAGCTCGGCGTCGGCGTGGGCCGCGAGGGGGTCGTTCGCCGTGAGCTGGACCGCGACCTCGTGCGCGAGCTCGGGCGTGAGCCCCTTGGCCCGGTAGATCCCTGCGAGCTCGGCGAGCTCCTCGTCCGGCATGGTCGCGAGCTCCTGGCGCTCCTTGGCGAGCATCGCCTCCTCGGTGTCGCGCTGCGTGCTCACCGAGACGTACTCGCCCGCGGCCATCGACAGGGCGCCCGCGAGCAGCGCTGCGGCCCCCGCCGTCGCGATGACCAGGATCGACGTGCTGGTCGCGGCGACGCCCACGACGACGCCCGCGGTCGACACGATGCCGTCGTTCGCGCCGAGCACCCCGGCCCGGAGGCGGTTGAGCCGCGCGCCCGTCCCCTCGCTCCGGTGCTGCTCGCCCTCGTGCGGAGTCGACTGCGGTCCCGGTGTGCTCATGAGGCCACCGTAGGACGGTGGAGCAGGCGTGGGGGGGGGGGGGGGGGG
>NZ_JACSQQ010000043.1:0-23154 GCF_014836555.1 Oerskovia rustica | reverse complement strand
CCCCCCCCCCCACGGGTCTCGCCTTCTGGTCGCCCAGGCCTGTGACCTGCACCTCGGCCCCGCCGGGACCTTTGGCACTGGCCGACCCGGGCACCTCCTGGGACGCTCGGAGTGGCAGAGGTGACCGCCGGCAGGGGATGCGTCAGGGGCGCATCGGAAGCAGGGAGAACGCACATGAGCATCGACGACCCCAGAATCGAACGGATCCTCGCGGCCGCGTCCCGCGCTCCCAGCGTGCACAACACTCAGCCGTGGTCCGTCCACGTGCACGGCACGACGCTCGACGTGCGCGCCGACGACTCGCGCCGCCTGACCCACGCCGACCCCGCGGGCCGGGAGATGTTCGTCAGCTGCGGAGCGTTCCTCGCGAACCTGCGCATCGCGGCCCGCCGCGAGTCCTTCCGTCCGGTGCTCTCGCTCGTCCCGGACGACGGCGATCCTGCGCTCGTCGCGCGCGTCGACCTGGTGCCGGGCGTCCTGCCCGACGCCGACGAGCTCGACCTCGCGGTCGCGATCGAACGGCGCTCGACGTCCCGCGTGCCGTTCGAGGATCAGCCGCTCGACGCCGACGTCGTCGACGACCTGGACGAGGCGGCGGCCTCGGAGGGTGCGCGCCTCGTGAGCCTCGCACCGCAGGCCCCCGAGCGGACCGTCCTGCTGGACCTCGTCCGGCGGGCCGAGGAGGAGGCCGGGCGGGACCACACCGGTCGCGTCGAGCAGGCGCGCTGGATCACGAACGATCCCGACCGCCCCGACGGGATCCCCGTCTCTGCGCTCGGCCCCGCGAGCGACGACGCCCTGGCGCCCGTGCGCCACTTCGGCGGGGACACCACGAGCGACCGGGCGGCGTTCGAGCACCGCTCGACGCTCGCCGTCCTCACGACCCCGGGTGACACCGTGCGCGACTGGCTCGTGGCCGGCCAGGCGCTCGAACGTGTCCTGCTGACCGCGACGACCTACTTCGTGCACGCCTCGTTCGCGACCACCGTCCTCGAGAACCCCGCCACGCGCGCCGAGCTCGCCACGGCGCTCGACGCGGGCGTCCCGCAGATGGTCATGCGGCTGGGCTACAGCCCGACGTCTCCCCGCACGCCCCGCCGCCCGGCCGACGACGTGCTCCGGTAGGCCGCGTCAGATCGTCCCGACCGCCACGACGCTCAGCACCACGGCGCCGGCCTCGTCGCTCGCCGCGAGGTCGACGACGGCGCTGATCGCCCAGTCGTGGTCGCCGGCCGGGTCGTCGAGCACCTGGCGGACGAACCACGTGCCCGGCTCGACGCGCTCGCCGTCGGGCCGCACGCCGTTCTCGACGATCTGCACGAGGGCCGACGACCGGGCCGCTGCGTCCACGCCGATCGCGTCGTTGCCGTGCAGCTCGAACATCGGGTCGAGGGCGTCGGCCCACGCGTCGCCGTCCCAGCCGCTCGCCTTGTCGAGGGCCTCGAGCGCGTCGTAGTTCTCCCGCGCCGCGAGCTCGACCCGGCGGAACAGGGCGTTGCGGACCAGGACGCGGAACGAGCGCGGGTTGCCCGTGACGGGACGGGCGGGGGCCTCGGCCCCCGTTCCGGACAGCGGGCCGTCGCCGATCTCGTCGTCCGCGTCGTCGTCGACGGGGTTGGCCAGCCGCTCCCACTCGTCGAGCAGCGACGAGTCGGTGCCGCGCACCAGCTCGCCCAGCCACTCCGTGATGTCCTGGACCTCCTCGGTGCGGTGCTCCTCGGAGACGGTCTGGCGCATCGAGCGGTATGCGTCCGCGAGGTAGCGCAGCACGACGCCCTCGGTGCGGTCCAGGCCGTACACCGAGACGAACTCGGCGAACGTCATGGCCCGCTCGCCCATGTCGCGCACGACCGACTTGGGCGAGAGCTCGGCGTCCGAGACCCACGGGTTCGAGTGCTTGTACGTCACGAACGCGGGCTCGAGCAGGTCCGCGAGGGGCTTGGGCCACGTGATGGTCTCGAGCAGCGCCATGCGCTCCTCGTACTCGTACCCCTCGGCCTTCATGGCCGCGACGGCCTCGCCGCGGGCCCGGTGCTGCTGCGCGACGAGCACCTGGCGCGGGTCGGACAGCGTCGCCTCCAGGACCGAGACGACGTCGAGCGCGTGCGTGGGGGACTCGACGTCGAGCAGGTCGAGCGCCGCGAGCGCGAAGGGCGACAACGGCTGGTTGAGCGCGAACTCGCGCGGCAGGTCGACCGTGAGGCGCACGGTGGGGCGCTGCCCGCTCGGGTACGTCGGGTCGGGCACGCGCACGCGCTCGACGATGCCCGCGACGCGCAACGAGCGGTAGATGCGGAACACCTGGCGCACGTGGCGCTCGCGCTGGGCGTCGGTGTCGTGGTTCGCCGTGAGCAGGTGCTTCATGGCTCGCACCGGGTCCTCGCCCTTGTCACCCCGCGCGAGCACGTTGAGCACCATGGCGTGGTTGACCGTGAAGTGGCTGGTCAGGGCCTCGGGGTCGGCGTCGCGCAGGCGCTCGAACGTCGCGTCGGTCCAGTTGACCGCACCGGCAGGGGCCTTCTTGCGGACGATCTTCTTGAGCTTCTTGGGGTCGTCCCCGGCCTTGGCCAGCAGCTTGCGGTTCTCGATCACGTGCTCGGGGGCCATGACGAGGACCTCGCCGAGCGTGTCGTAGCCGGCCCGGCCCGCGCGGCCCGCGATCTGGTGGAACTCGCGCGCCGTGAGGTGACGCATGCGCTCGCCGTCGAACTTCACGAGGCTCGTCATGAGGACCGTGCGGATGGGGACGTTGATGCCCACGCCCAGGGTGTCGGTGCCGCACACGACCTTGAGCAGCCCGGCCTGGGTCAGGCGCTCGACCACGCGACGGTACTTGGGCAGCATGCCCGCGTGGTGCACGCCCACGCCGTGGCGCAGGAACTTGCTGAGCGTCCTGCCGAACCCCGAGGTGAAGCGGAAGTCGCCCAGCTCGGCCGCGATCGCGTCCTTCTCCGAACGGCTCGCGACGTTGATGCTCAGCAGGGCCTGGGCACGGTCGACCGCGTCCTTCTGCGTGAAGTGCACGACGTACACCGGCGCCCGGTGCGTCGTGACGAGCTCCTCGATGACCTCGCCCAGCGGCTCGACGACGTAGCTGAACGTCAGCGGCACGGGGCGCTCGGCGCTCGTGACCTCCGCGACGGGACGTCCCGTGCGGGACTCGAGGTCCTCGGTGAACGTCGAGGTGTCGCCCAGCGTCGCGGACATCAGCACGAACTGCGCCTGCGGCAGCTCGAGCAGCGGGACCTGCCACGCCCAGCCGCGCTGCGGGTCCGCGTAGTAGTGGAACTCGTCCATGACGACCTGCGCGACGTCCGCGTCCGCACCGTCGCGCAGCGCGATGTTCGCGAGGATCTCCGCGGTGCAGCAGATGATGGGAGCTGTCGGGTTGACCGACGAGTCGCCCGTCATCATGCCGACGTTCGCGGACCCGAACACCGCGACGAGCGCGAAGAACTTCTCGCTCACGAGCGCCTTGAGCGGGGCCGTGTAGTAGCTGCGGCCGGGGACTCCCGCGTGGTGCGCGGCGAGGGCCGCGTAGTGCGCGCCGACCGCCACGAGCGACTTCCCCGAGCCCGTGGGCGTGGCGAGGATGACGTGCGCGCCCGAGAAGATCTCGATGACGGCCTCGTCCTGGTGGGCGTAGAGGTCGATCCCCGTCTCGGTGGCCCACTCGGTGAACCCTTCGTAGAGGGCGTCAGGGTCCGGGGTGCCCGAGCCGTCCGGTGCCGGCAGGTGACGGACCAGGCCGGGCTCGGGACGGGTGGTGGGGGTCGTGGTGCTCATCGTGGCCATTGTCGCAGAGGCCTTGTCCCCCGGGGGATCGCGGGCCTCCCGTGCCCTCGCCGCGCGCGCCCGCGGCTGCCCGTGGAAGTGTGTGCGCATGGTGACCGACCGGCGCGCGGACGCGCCCCGCTTCCACCCCGAGACCGCGGCAGAATGGCGTGCGTGGCTCGCCGAGCACCACGACGACGAGGTGCCGGGGGTCTGGGTCGTGCAGTGGCGGCGGGCGAGCGGCCGTGACCCGATCGACTACGACGCGCTCATCGAGGAGGCGCTGAGCTTCGGGTGGATCGACGGGACGGTGCAGACGATCGACGACGAGCGCTCCATGATGTGGCTCACACGGCGGCGGCCGGGGAGCCGCTGGACACGCCTGAGCAAGGAGAGGGTCGCCCGCGCCGAGGCCGACGGCAGGATGACCGACGCGGGTCGCGCGGTCGTCGACGCCGCAAGGGCGGACGGCTCGTGGACGAGGTACGACGACGCCGAGGCGCTCGTCGTCCCCGACGACCTGGCCTCGGCATTCGCCGCCGCACCGCCCGCTCGTGAGTGCTGGGACGGCTTCCCGCCGGGCGTGCGGCGACTGATCCTCGGCTGGATCGCGGAGGCCCGGCGGCCGCAGACGCGAGCGACCCGGATCGCCGAGACGGCCGAGAAGGCACAGCGCGGGGAGCGCGCGCACTCCCAGCCCCGCTGAGAGGCCGTCGCGACAACGACCACCGCGAGAGGTTAGCGTCCCTCCGGACGGCTGCCCCGCCGTCGGGCTGGAGGAATGAAGCATGGACGTCTTGCAAGAGGCGCTGATCGACCCGTTGAGCAACGCCCTGTACTCGTACGTCCTGATCTACGTCCTCATCGGCGCAGGCATCTACTTCACGGTCCGCACGCGCGCCGTCCAGGTGCGGCTGTTCGGGCTCATGTTCCGGCTCGTGGGCGGCTCGACCGGCTCGGCCGAGGGTGGCATCTCGTCGTTCCAGGCCTTCTGCGTGGGGCTCGCGTCCCGCGTGGGGACGGGCAACATCGCGGGCGTCGCGATCGCGCTGACGCTCGGCGGCCCGGGGGCCATCTTCTGGATGTGGTGCGTCGCGCTCATCGGGATGGCCACGGCGTTCGTCGAGGCGACGCTCGGCCAGATCTTCAAGGTCCGCGCCGACGACGGCTCCTACCGCGGCGGCCCCGCCTACTACATCCAGCGCGGCCTGGGCTCGCGCCGGTGGGGCATCGTGTTCGCGATCCTGCTGATCTTCGCGTTCGGGTTCGCGTTCAACATGGTGCAGGCCAACACGATCAGCGAGGCGCTCGACAACGGCCACGCGGTCTCGCCCGGCTGGACCGCGGTGCTCCTCATGATCCTCGCGGCCCCCGTGCTGTTCGGCGGCGTCAAGCGCGTCGCGAAGGTCGCGGGGATCGTGCTGCCGGTCATGGCCGGCGTCTACGTCCTGCTCGCGGCGACCATCATCCTCATGAACCTCGGCGCCGTGCCGGGCGTGGTCCGGCAGATCGTCGAGGGCGCGTTCGGGCTCGACCAGGCCGTCGCCGGCACCGCAGGCGGCATCCTCGCGGCGCTGCTCAACGGGGTCAAGCGCGGACTGTTCTCGAACGAGGCGGGCATGGGCAGCGCCCCGAACGCCGCCGCGACCGCGACGGTCTCGCACCCCGCCAAGCAGGGGCTCATCCAGTCGCTCGGGGTGTTCGTCGACACGATCGTGGTCTGCTCGGCGACGGCCTTCATCATCCTCATGGCCGGTCCCGAGGTCTTCGACCCGGGGACGACGACCGACGCGGCCGGCGCCTCGCTCACGCAGGAGGCCGTCGCGGCCCAGCTCGGGTCGTGGACCGTGTGGCCCATGACGATCCTCGTGTTCGTCTTCGCGTTCTCCTCGGTGCTCGGCAACTACTCGTACGCCGAGGTCAACCTGACGTTCCTCGGCATCCGTGCCAAGGCGCTCACGGCGCTGCGCACGCTCGTGCTCGCCGCGATCGGCATCGGGTCGCTCATCGAGCTCGAGGCGGTGTGGGCGGTCGCGGACGTCGCGATGGCGCTCATGGCCCTCGTGAACCTCGTCGCGATCACGTTGCTCGGCCGGTGGGCGTTCGGTGCGCTCAAGGACTTCGAGCGGGTCCGCAAGGACGGGACCGACGCCCGGTTCGTGGGGACCGGGAACCCGGACCTGCCCGGCGACGTGCCGGGTGACGTGTGGGCACCGGTTCAGCAGGACGCGAAGGCGTAGCCCGGGTCGCGCGGCCGGGCGAGGTCGCGGTCGCGGCCCACGACCGACGCCCCGCGAGCGCATGCTGAGGCGAGGCGCTCCGCGAGGGCGGGCCCGTCGTCGTACTCGATCTCCAGGACGCGCGTCCCGTAGGCCGCGGCGTAGTCGCTGCACTCGTCGTGGACCGCGCAGTCCTCGGTGACCACGAAGTCGAACCCGAGCGCCGGGCCGCGACCGCCCAGCTCGACCGTGTTCTTCTGCCCGATCGCCAGGCCCCGCGCGTGGGCGCGTTCGATCAGCAGCGCGGCCAGCGCGAGGTTGTCGTCCCTCGTGAGCGCGCCGTCCGAGCGGGTGAACGAGTCCAGGTTGTCGGGCTCGACCGCGTCGAAGCCCGCGTCCGCGCACGCGTCCACCTGGGCGCCGACGACCTGCGCGATCTCGCGGCGCGCTGCGTCGGTCGAGGTGTCGAGGAGCAGCTCGTCGGGCCAGCCGGGGTCGGCGACGGGTGTACCGCCGTCGTCGTGCAGGACGAGGTCGGGGTGGTCGCGCAGCCAGGTCTCGCTCTCGCCGGGCTGGGTCTGGAACCCGTTGACGTAGCAGACGTCGTAGCCCGCGCCCGCGGGGGAGTCGGTGACGTCGCGCACGACGACCGTGACGCCGTCGGGCGGCGGGTAGGCACCGCCGAGCTGGTAGTCGAGACCGGCCCCGGCGGGCGGGGGTGCGGGCGCCGCGCCGACCTGCCCGACCGCGCCGCTCGTCGAGGCCGACGTCTCACGGTCGCTCGCCCCGGGGGTGGGCGACGGGGCAGGGCCGACGGCGCACCCGGCCAGGAGGACGAGGACCAGGGCCGGCACGAGCGATGCGTGCGCGGACGTGCGGAGGGGGAGCGGGGGCACGGCTCCATGGTCGCACCCTGCCGGGTCGCGCGGCCGAGGGCGGGGGAGCAGTGTCAGCCCAGGTCCCACAGCAGCCGGTAGTAGGTGATGCGCTCGGTATCCGGCTCGATCCCGTAGGCCTCGTACACGATCCCGTCGTAGCCCGGCCCGTAGTTCCACTCGGTGCTCCACGCGGCCACGGCCAGGTCGGCCCAGCGGTCCGCGACGCCGAGCGACCCGAGATCGACGTGCGCCGCGAACGAGCCGTCGGCGGACAGCAGGGTGTTGGGCGCGCACGCGTCGCCGTGGCAGACGACCAACCGGTCCACCGGGGGCGTGAGGTCGAGCAGGGGGCGCGCCTCGGCGACCGTGAGCCGCGAGTGCTCGGGGAACCACTCGGACGGGCCCTCGCCGGCGGCGATGCGCTCGTCGGCACGCACGACGCGCTGCTCGACGCTCCACGTGAACGGGCAGTCCTCGACCGGCAGGGCGTCGTGCAGGACGCGCAGCCCGCGGCCGATCGCCGCCGCGGCGGTGGCCGGTTCGGCGATCCAGCGCGGGTCGACGGCCGAGGCCGCGTCGATCGCCTCGGTCACGAGCCAGGCGCCGAACTCGTCCTGCCCGGCGTCGAGCACGCGCGGCACGGCCGTGAACCGCGACGCCCACGCCAGCCGCTCGGCCTCGGCGAGCAGGTCGATCTCCGGGGTCCCGGCCGCGACCCACTTGACGTAGCGGTCGGCGCCCCAGCGGAACGTGAGGCCGCCAAGACTGTTCTCCCACACGGCGACCAGGTCCCCGCCTCCGGCGGAGTCGACGAGCGAGCGGACGGCGGGCGGCACAGGAACGGGACGAGTGGGGATCTCTGCGAGGGGCGGACGCGACATGCCCCGATCCTGCCAGTCTGCTGAGCTTCTCGTGGCCGGGGCCCGATCAGCCCAGCAGGCGCTCGCAGACCTCGAGCAGCCGCGCGCGCAGCACGCCCGAGCGCTCTGCGAACCCGCGCTGGAGCCGCACGTACTCGGCCTTGCCCGCAGGGGTCTCGATCGCGACGGGGGCCTCGCCGTACGACGACACGTCGTAAGGGCTGGCCCGCATGTCGACCCAGCGGATGTCGCGTGCGAGCTCGAACGCGTCGAGCACGAGCCCGCTCGGTACCGCGGGGCTGAGCTTCACGGCCCACTTGTAGAGGTCCATGTTGGCGTGCAGGCAGCCGGGCTGCTCGAGCGCGGGCTGCGTCTCACGCGTGGGCTGCAGCCGGTTGAGGCTCACGGCTTCCGGGGTGAAGAAGCGGAACGCGTCGAAGTGCGAGCAGCGCACGGGGTGCGTCGCCACGACCTCGTCGGTGCCGCGGGCCCCGAGCCGCAGCGGCAGCGGGTGGCGGTGGTCGCGCCCCTGGGCGTGGTCGCGGTAGACCATGGCCCACTCGTGCAGCCCGAAGCACCCGAGCGTCGCGGGCCGGGAGGCCGTGGCCGCGAGCAGGTCGCGGGCGTAGCGCACGGTGTCGCCCCGGTCGGCGAGGAACGCGTCGATGTCGAGCGTCACCCCGCCGCCCGGGCCGGTCCTGTACCACCGCCAGGCGGCGCGCTCGGCGAGGAGGGGCGCGACGTCGTCGGGCCGGGTGGCGTCCGCGGGCGCGAGGACGACGCCCGCGCCCGGGTGCCACCGCCGCAGCTGGGCGGGGCGCGTGGGGTAGTAGGTGAAGAGGAAGTCCTCGACAGCGTGCTTCTCTCCACGGGTCTTGCGCTCGCGCCAGCCGGCGGTCAGTGCGTCGGCGCGCTCTGCGTGCGCCGCGGCGAGGGGGAGCCACTCGTCGTCGGCGAGAGGGTCCGGCCCGACGGCGGTGCGCGCCGTCGCGGGGCGCGCCCGGTGGGGTGCAGGGAGCGTGGGCATGCTTCCAGGGTAGGTGTCGGCCGGAGCGGAGCGGTCGTGGGGCGCGTGCGCGTCCCCGGCGTTTTCACCCGAACGTCCCCTCCGCGCCATCTCCACACATGGAACACTTGTACCGGAGTGCGCCCCGAGCGTGCGCGCCTCCCTTCTCCGCACACCCAGGCGACGCCGTGCCGCGCCCGACCAGAAGACGAGCAGCCGAATGACGTACCCCCCTCCCGGACCCGCAGAGCCGACCCCGCCGTCGCTCGGCCATCCCGGAGCGCCGCAGCCCTCGCCCTACCAGCAGCCCGGATACCCCGGACAGCCCGGATACCCCGGACTGCCCGCGGCCTGGGGACCGGAGCAGGGCGGCTACCCGCCCTACGGAGCCGTCCCGCCCAGGAAGACCAACGTGCTGGCGATCACAGGCCTCGTCCTCGCGCTCGTCGGGCTCGTGCTCTGCCTGATCCCGTTCGTCAACTTCTTCGCAGCGGTCCTGGCGCTCGCCGGGCTCGTCCTGGGCATCGTCGGGCTCGTCAAGGCGGGGACCCTCGGCAACGGCAAGGGCATGTCGATCGCCGCGATCATCATCTCGGTGGTCGCAGGGATCGGTGTCGTCGTCTCCCAGATCTTCTTCGTCGCTGCGCTCGAGGAGCTCTCCTCGAGCCTCGGGTCGACGAGCATCTCGAGCTCGGCCCCCGAGGAGCCCGCCGTCGGCGAGATCCCCGCGGACGGGACCGGCTCGGACTCCCAGGGCGCCGGGGACGGCGCGGCGGGCGCCCCGTCGCCGGCCCTCGCCTTCGGTGACGTCGCGGTCTACGAGGACGGTCTCGAGGTCGGCGTGAGCGCCCCGGCTGCCTTCACGCCCAGCGACACGGCTGCCGGTGACGAGGGCTTCACGCAGTTCGTGCGCCTCGACGTCACCCTGACGAACGGCACCGCGGAGACGTTCGACCCGACGTTCGCCTACGTCTCGGTCTCCTCGGGCGGCGCGGAGGGGTCCCAGGTCTTCGACGCGGCGCAGGAGATCAGCAGCACCCCCAGCACGTCCGTCCTCCCGGGGCAGTCCGTGACGTTCCCCGTGGTCTTCGGGGTCACGGATCCCGCCGACCTGACGATGGAGGTCAACGTGGGGGCGTGGGAGTACGACGCCGTGATCTTCTCGACGACGAGCTGACGCCCGCCACCGGCGGAGCCTACGGGCGCGTGGGCTCCGCCGCGGCGTCCCCGGCGGGCGCGGGGTCCTGCTCGGGGGACTGCTGCCAGGGCCACCGACCCGTGATCTCGAGCTCGAGCGAGAAGCTGAGGAACGTCCGGATGAGGACGATCGCGGCGAGCACCGCGACGCTCTCGAGCGTCGGCGTGATCGCGACGGTACGGATGATGTCGGCAGCGACCAGGAGCTCGAGCCCGAGGAGGATCGAGCGGCCGAGCCGCCGCCGGAACAGGCGGTAGACGTTGCCCTCCCGGCGTCGGGTCAGGGACAGGAACGCCGCGTACAGGGCGCCGACCACGATCGCGGCGACCCCCGCCGCGTCGACCACCTTGCCGACGACCTCGATCACCTCGGCGAACGTCATGAGCCGAGCGTAGGCCGGAACGACCGCGCGGGCCGGACGAGACGAGGCGGCGGCCGTCGAGTCAGGCGGGCCGGCCTGCGTGCGCCGGCGACCTCACGAGGGCCTCGGCAGGGTGAGGATCTCGGCCCCGTCGTCCGTGATCGCGATCGTGTGCTCGCTGTGCGCCGTCCGGCAGCCCGTCGCGCTCCGGAGCGTCCATCCGTCGGCATCGGTGACGAGCTCGGCGGTGTCCTGCATGACCCAGGGTTCCAGGGCGAGCAGCAGCCCGGGTCGCAGCCTGTATCCCCGGCCCGGGCGTCCGGTGTTCGAGACGTGGGGGTCCTGGTGCATGGTCGAGCCGATGCCGTGCCCCCCGAACTCGGTGTTGATCGGGTATCCGGCGTCGCCGAGGACCGTGCCGATGGCGTGGGAGAGGTCGCCGACCCGGGCGCCGGGTCGAGCGGCTGCGATGCCCGCCGCCAGGGCGCGTTCGGTCACCTCGATCATGGCGACGCTCTCCGGGGGCCGCGCGTCACCCACGACGAAGCTGATGGCGGCGTCCGCCGCGACGCCTCCCAGGGAGACGGCGAGGTCGAGCGTCAGCAGGTCGCCGTCAGCAAGGGCGTAGTCGTGCGGCCGTCCGTGCAGCACGGCGTCGTTGACGGCCGTGCAGATGTGGTGGCCGAACGGCCCGCGCCCGAACGACGGCGCGTAGTCGACGTAGCAGGACAGTGCGCCGGCCTCGACGATCAGCTCCTTCGCCCACCGGTCGATGTCCAGGAGGTTCGTCCCGACGGTGCTGCGGTCCTTGAGCGTGTGCAGGACACGAGCGACCAGGGCTCCCGTCTCTCGTGCTCGGGTCAGCTCGGTGGGGTTCAGTATCTCGATCATGTGGTGTCTTCCTCGCGTTTCCAATAACTATACCGGCCATGTTATCCCGGTACTATAATCGGATCCATGGTCAGGTTGCCGCTCACTCCCGCCGAGGTCGAGCGCGGACAGCGCCTCGGCGCGCTCCTGCGCCGGGCCAGAGGGGATCGCTCGATGCTCGAGGTCGCACTCGCTGCGCGCGTCTCGCCCGAGACCCTCCGGAAGATCGAGACGGGCAGGGTCGCCACCCCTGCTTTCCCGACCGTCGCCGCGATCGCAGACGTTCTCGGCCTCTCGCTCGACGCGGTCTGGGCCGAGGTCACGCAGCCCGAGAACGATCGTCGCGTCGGCCAGGACGTGCGGGAGCGGTTGGCCTCCTAGGCGGCGACGTCCCTACTCGGTCGCGTCGAGGAACGCCTGCGCGAGGCGCTGGGGCGCCCGCGCGAGCCACGCGTCCTCGAGGAGCTCCTCGAGCTCGGGGACTGCGACGCGGTCGAGCCGCGCGAGCACGATCGGGTAGCCCGCGAAGTGGGCGGTGGTGAAGAAGGTGCTCGGCTCGTCACCCACGAGCGCGAGCTTCTCGCCCTCGTCGGCGACGTAGAACCCGAGGGGCGGGGTGTCCGGTGCCAGGTCGCCCAGCTCGTCCAGGTCCCGACGGCGCAGCGGACGTTCCCAGGCGAAGTTCCGTCCGTGCACGGCCCACTCGTGCGGGCGGTGCTCGGCAGTGTCCGGCAGCACCGCCGCGATCCGCCCGACGTCCTCCCACGTGGCCATGCTCCCGACGCTACGCCTCGCCGTGGGTGCTGTCATGGCCCCCGCCCGGGCGCGGGCGATGACCGACGCTCAGAGGGACGACCCCCAGCGGTACCCCGCGAACGCCAGCGCGACGCACGCCACGAGCACCCCGATCGAGTACGCGAACGCCGTGCCGTACCGCTTCTGGCGGACCAGCTGGACGGTCTCGTAGCTCGCGGTGCTGAA
The DNA here is from genome assembly GCF_014836555.1 of Oerskovia rustica. Classification (GTDB taxonomy): domain Bacteria; phylum Actinomycetota; class Actinomycetes; order Actinomycetales; family Cellulomonadaceae; genus Oerskovia; species Oerskovia rustica. The sequence goes on along the minus strand of NZ_JACSQQ010000043.1, from coordinate 11,007 downwards.
CGTCGTGTAGCCGCCCAGGAAGCCCGTGCCGATCACCGCGGCCACGTCGGTCGGTGCGAGCCTGGCCACGACCAGGCCCGTGAGGACGCCCAGCGCGAGCGAGCCGGACAGGTTGATGATCGTCGTCGGCCACGGGAAGGCCGTGCGGACCTTCGAGCGCACGACGCCGTCGAGGACGAAGCGCGTCCCGGCACCCAGGCCACCGGCGACGGCGACGGCGAGGAAGAGGGCGAGCGTCACCGGCGCACGCCCCCGTCGACGGGACGGTCGGACGCCGGGAGCCTCGAGCCCGCGACGATCCCGAGCACCGTCGCCACGGTCCCGACGACCAGCGTGGCGGCGACGTAGATCATCGCGACGTCGGTGCGCGCGGCGTCGAGGAGCAGCGCCGTGCCGGTCGCCAGGGTGCTGTACGTCGTGAACCCGCCGCAGAACCCCGTCCCGAGAAGAAGCCTCAGCCGCCCGGCGCGCGGCTCGCCGGGGGAGCGGCGGGTGAGGGACTCGTAGAGGAGGCCGAGGACGAAGGCACCGACGACGTTGACCAGCAGGATCGCGACGGGCAGCCCGTCGACGTCCGGCACGGCCAGCACGACGGCCTCACGACCCGCGGCGCCGAGCGCCCCACCGACGACGACGAGCCCGATCGCGGCCGGGCGCAGGTGGTTCGGCCGCTCGCGCGCGGGCATCAGGAGGGGCTCCCGGCGGGCACGGGCTCGGTGCCCGGGGGGACCGCCGGGACGACCACGACCGGACGGTGCTGGCGGTGCGCGAGATGGATCGCCACGGACCGGTTGAAGAGGTCGTGGGCCCCGCGGCCCGGCCCGTGGGTCCCCACGACGATCAGCTCCGCGTCGACCGTCCGTGCGAGCCGGGCCAGAGCGTCCGCCGGGTCCCCGGCGAGCAGCCGGGTGCTCCAACGGACGCCGACCGCGTCCAGGGCCGACGCGAGACGCTCGGCGAGCTCCGGGTCGAGCTCGTCGTCGTGCGTGTCGTGGAAGTCCGGGTCGATCGGTGCGGACGTCACGTGACCGTCGGCGCTCTCCGAGACCACGAACCGTGCGGGGTTCACCGTCGCGCAGATCAGCTCGGCGCCGAGGCGCGCCGCGAGCCCGGACGCGGTGCGCAGGACCTCCTCGGGCTGCCCACGAACGACTCCCAGGACGACCGGTCGTGGGTTCTCTCCCATGGGCCCAGCCTACCGACGCCCCCAGGCTCCGCGGCGGTGGGCTAGAACGGTGCGACCTTGCGCGCCGGCGGGAAGATCGCGTCGAGCGCGGCGAGGTCCTCGGCCGTCGGGACCCAGGAGCCCGCCGCGGCGTTCTGGCGGACCTGCTCGGGCCGGGTGGCGCCGGCGATGACGCTCGACACCTGCGGCTGGGCCAGCAGCCACCCGAACGCGACCTCGACCTCGGTCACGCCGCGCTCGCGCGCGAACGTGTGGAGCGCCTTCAGTGCCTGCCAGGGCGCGGACTCCAGCAGGTGCGGCTTGGAGTGGACCAGGCGGCCGTCGTCGGGCCCCGTGCCGTCCGCGTACTTGCCCGTCAGGAGGCCGTTCGCGAGCGGGAAGAACGGCAGCACGCCCAGCCCGTAGGCCTTCGCCGCGGGCAGGACCTCGAGCTCGGCCTCGCGGTCGATCAGGTTGTACTGGTTCTGCGCCGACACGAACCGAACGGTACCGGTCAGGCGCGCCTGGTACTCGGCGTCGGCGATCTGCCAGCCCGCGCGGTTCGAGTGCCCCACGTAGCGGACCTTGCCCGCGCGGACCAGGTCGTCGAGCGCGGACAGCGTCTCCTCGACCGGCGTGCGCCTGTCCGGGGTGTGGAACTGGTAGAGGTCGATCCAGTCCGTCCCGAGGCGCCGCAACGACGCCTCGACCGCCTTGACGACGTACCGCCGCGAGCCGCGCGCCCGGAAGTCCTCGCCGTTCGCGCCGTGCATGGGCATGCCGAACTTCGTGGCGACCACGACGTCGTCGCGGCGCGAGCCCAGCGCCTTGCCCAGCAGCTCCTCGCTCAGGCCGGGCTGCGCGCCGTAGACGTCCGCGACGTCGAAGAACGTGATGCCCGCGTCGAGCGCTGCGTCGACCAGCGCGCGGGAACCCTCGAGGGACTCGGTCGCGGTGCGCGGGCGCCCCAGGTTGTTGCAGCCCAGGCCGATCGCGGACACCGCGAGTCCGGACGAACCCAGGCGACGGACCTCGGGGCGGGCAGGGGCGTCGGGTGAAGAAGTCGTCATGCGCCCGACTGTACGTCCCCGCTGGAGGTGGGCGGCGCCGTCGGGACGACGTCTCGCCGGGTGGGCGACGCGCCGTCCGGCGCGACGCCCGAGGAGACCGACGCCGCTCGCCCCGCGACCCAGCCCATGAACCTCTCGAGCGGGCCGCGCCCGAACGACCACCGCCACACCGTCGCGAGCACCAGGCTCGCCACGACGAGCACCAGCAGCTCGCCGTTCCCCGTGCCCGCCATGAGCGGCTCCTCCCAGACCCGGATCGCGACGATCTGCAGGCAGTAGACGGTCAGCGCCATGGACCCCACGGCCGCGAGCGGGGCGAGGACGCGCAGGACCGGGCGGCGGCTGCCGAGCAGCAGGCACAGGCCCAGGACCGCGAGCGCGAACCCGCCCGAGCCCAGCACCTCGAGCGTCGTGTCGGTGTGCGGCCCGGCGAGCCACAGGTAGTCCGACGTCGGCAGCGGGGCCGTCCACGGCAGCGGCTCGGGCTGGTACAGGCCCGAGGCGTCCACGGCCGACTGCTGGATGAGCGCGGCCCGCCCCGACCCCGCGAGGACCTGGGTCAGCGTCGTGCCCGTGAACAGCGCGGACAGCAGGTACGCACCCAGCGCAGCGGCCGCGCCGCCGCCCAGGAGCCGCACCTGGAGACGCTGCGACGACAGGTCGAGCCGCCCCACCCCGAGCCCCACGAGCACGTACGCCATCCACACGAGCGCCGGGTAGTGCCCCGTGAGCAGGAAGTCCGTGAGCGCCCCCGACCCGTCCACGGGCAGCGTGAGCTCGGCCCGCAGCAGGACCTCGGGCAGCCAGTGCACGAGGACCGGACCCACGACCGCGATCACGAGCGCGAGGCCGAACAGCCGCCGCGGAGCCCACCGCAGGAACGGCAGCGCGAGCACGAAGTACGCCGCGTAGAAGCCCAGGATCAGCGCGACCGGGGTGCCGAGAAGGTCGAGCAGGCCCGCGAGGGCGAGCAGCAGCACGGCCCGCACCAGGATGCGCGTGCGTGCCTGGAGCGCCGGGACGCCCGACAGGGGAGCGCGGCGCCCCGAGACGAGCGCGAGCGAGACCCCCGCGATCACCGCGAACAGGATCGAGGACCGGCCGTGCACGAGCGAGAGCCAGCCGTCGCCCGTCGAGAAGTCGTCCGACGTCACGCCGACGTGCGCGGCGAACATGCCGAGGATCGCGAGCCCCCGGGCCAGGTCGACGCCGGGTACCCGTTCGCCCGCAGGCAGCAGCAGGGCGGCGTGCCGACGCCAGAACCCGCCCGACGACGTCGCGTGGGCAGGGCGGGCAGGGGCGGCCGGGACAGTGGTCACGCAGCGATTCTCCCGGGTGGTCGCCCGCCCCGGCCGCGCGGCGCGCGCGACGCGCCGGGCCGCACCCCGACCCTTCCCCGCCCATGATGTGAGAACAGGGCTGTGGGAAGGGTGGAAGCGTTCTACCGTGCAAGCATGACCCACACCCCCACGCCGGACCAGGACGTCACCGCCGACGCCACGCCCGACGCCCATGCGCCCGACGCCCCCACCGGGGCCCTGGGCAGCACACCCAGCATGGAGTCCGAGTCGTACACCCACGGCCACCACGAGTCCGTCCTGCGCTCGCACCGCTGGCGCACCGCGGAGAACTCCGCGGGCTTCCTCCTGCCCCACCTTCGCAGCGACCACCAGGTCCTCGACGTCGGCTGCGGGCCCGCGACCCTCACGGTCGACCTGGCCCGCCACGTGCCCGGCGGCACAGTGATCGGCGTCGACGCCTCGGCCGCCGTCCTCGAGAGCGCGCGCGAGCTCGCCGCCGGCTCCGGGCTGAGCAACGTCTCGTTCCAGCAGGCCAACGCCTACGAGCTGCCCTTCGCCGACGACACGTTCGACGTCGTGTTCGCGCACCAGCTCCTCCAGCACCTGTCCGACCCGCTCGCCGCGCTGCGCGAGATGAAGCGCGTCGCCAAGCCCGGCGGCATCGTCGCCGTGCGCGACGCCGACTACGCCGCCATGACCTGGTACCCCGAGTCCGCGGGCCTCACCGAGTGGAACGAGCTCTACCACGAGGTCACGCACGCCTACGGCTACCAGGCCGACGCCGGTCGTCGCCTCCTCGCCTGGGTCCAGGAAGCGGGCTTCGACCCCGCCCAGATCGTGCCCTCGGCCGGGGTCTGGTGCTACTCGACCCCCGCCGACCGTGCCTGGTGGGGCGGGCTCTGGGCCGAACGCTGCATCGCGTCCAACTTCGCCGTCCAGGCCAAGGAGTCGGCGCTCGCGGACGACGTCGCCCTCGAACAGCTCGCGCAGGAGTGGCTGCGCTGGGCCGAGGAGCCCGCCGGATGGTTCGCCGTCCTCAACGGCGAGGTGCTCGCCCGGGCGTAGCGCCGCCGTCGGGCTGCACGTCAGCCCGGCACGACTCGCGACGAGGCCGCGCCCCCCGCCCAGGGGGCCGCGGCCTCGCGCGTCGGTAGGCTGGGCCCGTGCGCATCGCCAGATTCACCACCGGAGAAGACCCCCGCTACGCCCTCGTGCAGGAGGAGGCGGGCAAGACCTACCTCGCCGTCCTCAACGGCGATCCCCTCTACATGCCCGTCCTGCCGACGGGCGAGCGCATCGAGCTCGGGGACGGCGTCCGCCTCCTCGCGCCCGTGATCCCGCGCTCCAAGGTCGTCGCGGTCGGCCGCAACTACGCGGCCCACGCGGCCGAGATGGGCAACGACGTGCCGACGACGCCGCTCATCTTCTTCAAGCCCAACACCTCGGTCGTGGGCCCGGACGACCCCATCGTGCTGCCCGACTTCACCGAGGAGGTCAGCTACGAGGCCGAGCTCGCGGTCGTGATCGGGCGCATCGCGAAGGACGTGCGTCCCGAGGACGCGGCGTCCTACATCCTCGGGTACACCGTGGCCAACGACGTGACCGCCCGTGACGCCCAGCGCACCGACGGCCAGTGGGCCCGCGCCAAGGGCTTCGACTCCGCGTGCCCGCTGGGCCCGTGGATCGACACCGACCTCGACGTCGACGACCTCGCGGTGACCTCGCGCGTCAACGGCGAGACCCGTCAGGACGGTCGCACGCGCGACATGATCTTCGACGTCCCGTACCTGGTGTCCTACATCTCCGAGGCGTTCACGCTGCTGCCCGGTGACGTCATCCTCACGGGCACACCGGCCGGCGTCGGGCGCATCGACGCGGGCGACCGCGTCGAGTGCGAGGTCGAGGGGCTCGGAGTGCTCGCGAACCCGGTCGTCCGGCGGGGCTGACGACTCAGGTGCCTCGGGCCGCCTCCAGGAGGCGGTCCTCGCACCAGCGCTGCGCGTTCTCGAACGTCGTGAACTCGTGGTCGACGCCCGCGAGCAGGCGACGCTCGAACGGGTCGACCACGACCACGTGCACCCCCTGGGCGCGCAACCGTGCCACGAGGGCGCGCAGGAGCTGCGCACCGAGCGTGACCACGCGGGACGTGCGGTGCAGGTCGAGGATGAGCCACCGTTCGCCGCCCGGCAGCGGGGAGGGCAGGTCGTCGACCGAGCGCAGGATCGTCTCTGCGGCCGCGAACTCGACCGTGCCCTGGACCGCGCGCACCGAGATGGCCGCGCCCAGCTCCCGCAGCCGCAGGAGCTGGGCGGGCGTGCGGTGCGCGAGGTGGCGCAGGCGGTCCGCCCGTGTCGAGCGGTAGAGCGTGGGCAGGTCGCGGTCCGGGCGGTGCATGAGGTGCAGGTCGAACTGCCGGGAGATCTCCTGCGCCGCCGCGACCGAGCGCACGCTGTTCCCGCGCGCGTCGAGCGGCGGGCTGAACAGGCCCAGGCCGAACTGGCCCACGCCCACCGACACCAGCCCGCCCGAGACGCCGCTCTTGGCGGGCAGCCCCGCGCGCAGGAGCCACTCGCCCGCGTAGTCGTACATGCCGCTCGTCGCCATGACCGCGAGCACCCACTCGGTCACGACCTCGTCGACCACGCGCTCGCCCGTGACCGGGTTGACGCCGCCGTTCGCGAGCGTCGCCGACATGCGGGCGAGGTCGCGCGCGCTGACGAGGACCGAGCACTGGCGGAAGTACGTGTCGAGCGTGCCCTCGACGTCCGCGGTCAGGGCCCCCGTGCTGTGCATGAGGTAGGCGATCGCGCGGTTGCGGTCGCCCGTCTCCGACTCGCTCACGTAGACCCGGCCGTCGACCTCGAGCGGGCGCCCCGCGAACGCGCCGAGCACGCGCAGGATGCGCGCGAACCGCTCCTCCTCGGTGTCCCCGCGCACGAGCGACGTCGTGACGATCGCGCCCGCGTTGACCATGGGGTTCGGTGGCCGCCCCGTGACGGGGTCGAGGCGGATCGAGCTGAAGCCCTCGCCGCTGGGCTCGGCGCCGACGTGCGCGAGCACCTCGGGCAGCCCCCGGTCCATGAGCGCCAGGGCGAACACGAAAGGCTTCGACAGGGACTGGATGGTGAAGGGGACGTCGGCGTCGCCCGCGGTGTAGATGCTGCCCGTGACCCCGGCCAGGGCGACGCCGAACAACGAGCGGTCGGCCGTCGCGAGCTCGGGGATGTAGGTCGCGACCGTGCCCTCGTCGAGACCGCGGAACGCCTCGTGGACGCCGGCGAGCGCGTCCGCGATGAGGCCGCTCGCACCGGTGCCGGCCGGGTGGTCGGAGGTGTCGGTCGCGATGGTCGGGGAGTGATCGGAACCTGCCATGTACGCGATTGTGCGCCTCGCGCCGGTCCTGTGCCCGGCGGGCGGACGGCATCGTGCCAGGCCGGCGCCCGGCCTCGTGCCGGCGGGCTGCCGAGCGGGCGCGGAGCCGGCGCACGGCCCGCACGACCGGGCGGCGATAGGCTGTGGGACGTGATCCCTGCACCTGGTTCCTCGCCCGTCCGCGTCCGCTTCTGCCCGTCGCCCACGGGGACGCCGCACGTCGGCCTCATCCGCACGGCCCTGTTCAACTGGGCGTACGCCCGGCACGTGGGCGGGACGTTCGTCTTCCGCATCGAGGACACGGACGCCGCGCGCGACTCCGAGGAGAGCTACCAGCAGCTCCTCGAGGCGCTGCGCTGGCTCGGCATGGACTGGGACGAGGGCGTCGAGGTCGGCGGCCCGCACGAGCCCTACCGCCAGTCACAGCGTGGGGACCTCTACCAGGACGTCGTCCGCCGCCTCGTCGAGGGCGGGTACGCGTACGAGTCGTTCTCGACGCCCGAGGAGATCGAGGCGCGCAACGTCGCAGCCGGTCGCCCCAAGGCCATGGGCTACGACGGGTTCGACCGCACCCTGACGGACGAGCAGAAGGCCGCGTTCCGCGCCGAGGGCCGCGAGCCCGTGCTGCGCATGCGCATGCCCGACACCGACGTGTCGTTCACGGACCTGGTGCGCGGCGAGATCTCGTTCGGTGCGGGCTCGGTCCCGGACTACGTGATCGTGCGCGGCAACGGCCAGCCGCTGTACACGCTCGTCAACCCGGTCGACGACGCGCTCATGGGCATCACGCACGTGCTGCGCGGCGAGGACCTGCTGTCCTCGACGCCGCGCCAGGTCGTGCTGTACCGCGCGCTGCTCGAGCTGGGCGTCGCGCAGGTCATGCCCGAGTTCGGTCACCTGCCGTACGTCATGGGCGAGGGCAACAAGAAGCTCTCCAAGCGTGACCCCGAGTCCAACCTGTTCCTGCACAAGGAGCGCGGCTTCACGCCCGAGGGCCTGCTGAACTACCTCGCGCTGCTGGGCTGGAGCATCTCCGCGGACAACGACATCTTCACGGTCGAGGAGATGGTCGCGGCGTTCGACGTCGCCGACGTCAACCCGAACCCGGCCCGCTTCGACCTGAAGAAGGCCGAGGCGATCAACGCGACGCACCTGCGCATGCTGGCTCCCGAGGACTTCCGCGACCGGCTGGTCCCGTACCTGCACCAGGGCGGGTTCGTCCCGGCGGACTCGTTCGCGGACCTGTCGGCCGAGCACCAGGCGCTCGTCACGGCGGGTGCCCCGCTCGTGCAGGAGCGCATGGTCCTGCTCGGCGAGGCCAAGGGGATGCTGGGCTTCCTGTTCGTGGCCGACGACGCCGTGCCCGTCGAGGACGAGGCGCGCGCCGCGCTGCGCGAGGAGGCGCCGGCCGTGCTCGACGCCGCGATCCGCGTGCTCGACGCCCTGGACGACTTCTCGACCGACCCGGTCCAGGAGGCCCTCAAGGCCGTCCTGGTCGAGGAGATGGGCATCAAGCCGCGCTTCGCGTTCACGCCGCTGCGCGTGGCCGTGACGGGCCGTCGCGTCTCGCCGCCGCTGTTCGAGTCGATGGAGATCCTCGGCAAGGAGTCGACCCTCGCGCGCCTGCGTGCGCTGCGCGCGTCGCTGTGAGCACCCCTGAGGCCACGCTGCCCGACGGCGCCCCTCACCCCGGCGGTGCCGCTCACCCCGGTGGGGGAGCGGCGCCCGGCGCGGTCGACGGCGTCCTGTTCGACGTCGACGACACGCTCGTCGACACCCGCGGAGCGTTCGCGCTCGCGATCGACGCGGTGTGCGCGGTGTACCTGCCGCACCTGCCGGTCGAGCGGTACGGCGAGGTCCTGGCGCTGTGGCGCAGCGACCCGCACGGCTGGTACCGGGCGTACACGCGCGGCGAGCTGACGTTCGACGGGCAGCGCATGCTGCGCGCGAACGAGCTCCAGGAGACGTTCGGCGGTGCGGTCCTCGACGAGGACGGGTACGCAGGCTGGAGGTCGGTCTTCTGGGGCACGTTCGAGGAGGGCTGGCGCGCGCACGACGACGCCGCCCCCGTCCTCAAGCGGCTCGCCGCCGCGGGAGTGCGGGTGGGCGCCCTGTCGAACGCGGCCGTCGAGCTCCAGACGGACAAGCTGTCGCGGTCGGGGCTGTCCGAGGTGCCGATGCTCGTGGGCGTCGACACCCTGGGCTTCGGCAAGCCGGACCCGAGAGTCTTCGTCGAGGCGTGCGCGCGCCTGGGCACCGACCCGGCCCGCACGGTCTACGTGGGCGACGAGCTCGACGTCGACGCCCGCGCGGCCGCCGCGGCCGGGCTGACGGGCGTGTGGATCGACCGGCCGGGGACCCGGCGCGGCGGCCCGGCCGAGGAGGATCCCGAGGCCGCGCGAGCGGCCGGGGTGCACGTCGTGGCGAGCCTCGACGAGGTCGGCGACCTGGTGCTCGACGGCCGCTGACCGCTCGTCGGACGGCGAGGTAGAACGTGCCGCATCGAGGTGGTGCGCGGCGCGTTCTACCTCGCGGTCGCGACCGCCGCGATGCGCCGTGCCGCCGCCGTCAGCTCGGTGCCGTCCTTCCAGATCATGCGCAGCCGCCGGGTCAGGTCCAGGCCGGGCACGTCGACCTGTACGAGCGACCCTCGTGCGAGGTCGTCGGCCACGGTGAGCCGGGACAGCACCGCGACGGCCCCGCCGTACTGCACGGCGGTCTTGAGCGACGCGGTCGACCCCAGGTAGGGCAGGTGCTCCGGTAGCCGAGCGCCCGTCGCGAGCAGCGACTTCTCGAGGGTCTCCCGGGTGCCGGACCCGCGCTCGCGCACCACGAGGCCTCCGCCCAGCAGCTCGTCGACGGTCGCGGTGCGGCGCCTCCGGGACGCCCACGGGTGCGTGGGGGCGACGACGACGAGCAGCTCGTCGCGGGCGAGGGTGCGGCTGCGCAGCCCCCGCCGCATGGTCGAGCTCTCGATGAACCCGAGGTCTGCCTCGTCGGCGAGCACGAGCTCCATGACGGTGCGCGAGTTGCGGACGAGCAGCTCGACGTCGGGGGCCGGGGTCGGGTCCTCCGGGCCGGTCATGCCACCCGCGGCTCTCGGAGCAGCGAGCGTCGCGAGCCATCGGGGCGCGAGGTACTCGGCGATCGTGAGGCTCGCCGCGAGCCGGATGCGGGCCGAGGGGGCCTCGCGGAGTGCCGCGGCCGAGGTCTCGAACCGGTCGGAGGCGTCGATGACCTCACGGGCCCAGGTCGCGGTCGCGCGCCCCGTCTCGGTCAGGCGGGCTCCGCGGGTCGAGCGGGTCACGAGCTCGAGGTCCAGGTGCCTCTCGAGGCGTCGCATGCCGGCCGAGGCGCTGGGCTGCGACACCCCCAGCGCACGGGCGGCCGCGCTGATGGACCCGTGCCGGTCGGTCGCGACGAGCAGCTCGAGCAGGGCCAGCGAGGTGCGTTCGCGGCGCGGGTGAGCGGTGCTCGTGGGGGCTCCCCGGTCGGCCTCGGTCATAGCCTCATCCTATGGCTAGGTCGTGAACCGGGCCTTCTGGTGCGGGTCCGGTCGCGGCACCGTGGAAGCATGACCCCCACGAACGACCTCGCCGCCCGCACCCCGGGCGCGACGCGCGCCCCCGACCGCCCCGCCACGTCCGGCGGCCCGGCCCCGACCGGGAGCCCCGCACCCTGGATCCGGCGCGCCGCCCCCGGGCTCGTCCTCTGCGCCGTCGCGACCCTCGGCGCCTACCTGCTCGCGCAGGTGGTCCCGCTCTCGCCGCTCGTGCTCTCCCTCCTGGTGGGCGCCGCCGTCGGCTCGCTGCTCGGGAGCCTGCGGCGCGCGGGCGGGGCGAGCGCCGCCGTCGGACAGGGAGCCGGGGTCGCGCGGTGGGCCGCGGTGCTCACGTCCCGCACCCAGGAGGGGGCGCGGTGGACCGCGACGCGTGTCCTGCGCGCCGGCGTCGTGCTGCTGGGGCTCCAGCTCTCGCTGCCCGAGGTCCTCGCGCTCGGGTGGTGAGGGCTCGCGGTCGTCAGCGAGGCCCAGCAGCCCGGCGAGCCACGGCAGCACGAAGATCGCGAGCGACCCGAAGATCGTCACGAGCGCGAGCGC
>NZ_JACSQQ010000042.1:24009-29816 GCF_014836555.1 Oerskovia rustica | reverse complement strand
CGGTCGCGGCGGTCGAGGCGTTCGAGGACGCCGGCAAGCCCTACCCGGTCTTCATGGGCGAGGACGAGCTGAGCTTCTTGCGCAAGTGGCAGGAGACGGACATGACGGCGCTCGGGACGGTCTACTCGACGTTCCAGTGGCGCACACCCGTGCTCGCGGCCCAGAAGATCTGGAACGGCGAGCAGGTCCCGGCCGAGTGGGTCCTGCCCCAGTCGCCCATCACCGAGGACGACCTCGACACGTACCTCGAGGCCAACAAGGACATGCCCTCGCTGCACTACGCCAAGTTCGGCGGCGAGGACCTGCCCGGCTACCCGGAGGCCTGGGCCGACCGCTGACCCTCGGTCGGACGATCACCGACCGACGGAACACACCGACCGCCCCGTCCCTCGACCGACGTCGCAGGGGCGGGGCGGCTCGTGCCTGCCGCCTGGTTGCGGCGGGTCTCAGCTCGCGGCGCTGCCGTGCTCGGGTGGTAGCGCGGCCCGCGGGCCCGTGAGGTGGGCCGGGTCCGGGTCGTGCGCGACGTCGTCGGGCGTGATGCCCACCGACCTGGCGAGCGCCTCGACGTCCCCGCCCTGCAGGAGCGGCAGCGCCTCGCGGACGTGCTCGTCGTCCCAGGTCCACCACCGGGCGCGCCACAACAGCTTGCGCCGCAGCGGGTCGAACCGGTGACGCACCACGCGCCCTTCGCCCACCACCACCGAGAACGGTGCCACGTCCTTCGCGACGACGGCGCGCGCCCCGATGATCGCGCCGACCCCGATGTGCACACCGCCCAGGATCGTCGACTCGTACCCGCACCAGACCTCGTGCCCGACGACCGTGTGTCCGACGGGCCTCCACGCGTCGGACGCACCGTCGACGAAGTTGAACCCGTACGGCGTGACGGCGTCCATGTCGTGGCCCTGGTTGCCGCCCAGCAGGAACGTGGTCCCGGACGCGAACTGGCAGAAGTTGCCGATCACGAGCTTGTCCGTCGGGACACCTCGGTAGGTGGGGGAGTCGGCGAACAGGTAGCGGGCGCGCCCCGCGAAGCTCTCGCGGTGATAGTGGCCGCTGTACCAGGAGTGCCGTCCCTGGGCCAGGACGATGCCCGCATGGTCCAGGACCTCACGTGAGGTGTCGAGGCGTTCGACCACGGTGAAGTCGGGGAAGAGGGCTCGTGCGGTGGGGTCCATCGGGCCAGTGCACCGGAGCCGGTTGCCGCGTGCAAGGGAATTGGGACTGCCCGGTTCGGCCCGACGGCGGAGAGCGCGTCGGGCGCCCTACCACCACGCCCGCTTGAAGCCGGCCGCCTCCGCGTCCTTGCGGCTCTCGAAGCACACGTCGGCCGTGACGTCCCGGAAGTTCCACTCCTCGCCCCGCACGTAGTAGACGTTGGTCGCGCCGTCGATCTCGCGCACGTAGAGACCCTTGACCTTGCAGTTCTCGGGGACCGGGGTCCTGCTGGGGGTGGGCGTCGGGGTAGGGGTGGGAGTCGAGGGTGCCGGGGCGGGCGGTGGTTCGGCAGCCGGGGGCGCCTCGGGTGTCGGGGTCTGCGTGGGGCGCGGCCGGGGCTTCTCGACCGGGGGGACGACGGGGTCGCGGGGCGGAGGGAGCGTGCTGCCGGTCGGCAGCGGCTCACCCGGGCACGTCGAGAGGACGGCGACGAGGGCCGCCTTCTCGGTGCTGGTCACGCGCAGCCCGTAGGTGTACTTGACGCCCACCTGGCGTGCGACGTACGCGCAGCGGAACGCCTCGTTCGGGGGGAGCCAGGCCGAGGCGTCCCCGTCGCCCTTCTGCTGGTTGAGGGCGCCGTCGACGACGAGGACGTTGAGCGGGTCGTTCGCGAAGGCCTCACGTCGCGCCGCGTCCCACGCTCGCGCGCCCTTGTGCCACGCGTCGGTCAGGGTGACCACGTGGTCCACCTGGACCTTCTCCGAGGACAGCGGGCCGCGCTCGAAGGCGATCTCGGTGCCGCTGTACGGATCGGCGAGCAGGCCCGTCAGGACGACGCAGTCGTCCGTCCCGGGTTTGAACGACGCCCCGGACAACGACCTGGCGAGCGCGTCGTTGCGGGTGTCGCACCCGTTGCCGTCGGTGTCGGCGAAACGCGCCCCGAAGGCCTCGACCGAGAACGCGGCGGAGACGTCCCGGTCGCCGACCTCGAGCAGCGCGACCGTCGCGAGCGCCGACTGGGAGGGAGCTGCTGCCACGACCGCGTCGACGTCGAGCGCCTGCACCTCGAGGACGGCCGAGTTGGCCACCTCGAGGTAGTCCGGGGTCCGGTCCTCCGCGGGCTCCTCGACGGGTGGCGGGGCGTTCGTCGCCTTGGAGGTCACGGGAGCCGGCGGCCTGTCCGAGCCACCCTTCTGCGCGAGGGCCACCCCGCTCCCGGCGAGGGCCACGACGAGCACGGCGCAGCCCGCCCAGAGTGCGGGCCCGGACAGGAGCCCTTGCCGGGAAGCCGGCCGACGCGCCGAGGTGCCCTGGCGGGTCAGGCGGTCCCGACGAGCCGAGGCGCGCGACGTCGTCGGGCCTGCGGGTGGAGCGGGCTGCGCGACCGGTCCCGGCGGGGGCGGGATCGGAGGTAGCGCCCGCACGGTCGAGGCAGGCGCGAACGACGCGGGCTGCTCGTCGACCGCCGGTCGGACCTCGGCGAACGGCATGCCGGAGGTGTGCTCGCCCGACGGGCTCGTCGGGCGGGGGGCGTCGCCGCCGAGCGTCCCGACGCCGAGGGGGAGGCGCTGCGTGCTGGTGGGCAGGACCGTGGGGCGGGTGTGCTGTGACCAGCGGTCGCCGTCGAACCAGCGTTCCGTACCGGCTGCGGAGGGGTCGGGGTACCACCCCGGAGCGGTGCGACCCATGACGCCTCCTGCTGCTCTGGTCGCCTGCGTGCAACCCGCCGGCGGCGTCCTGGACCGACAGGGCGATCGAAGGCTAGCGGAGAGCGTCGGGTGGTCACGAATCGGTCCGGCGTGCCCCTGGCGCGGGGCGTGGGCGCGGTCTCACGGAGGGACGGCGAGGGGTGGGCGCGCGTTGCTCTTGACAGCGCTGTCAGATTCACGGTCTACTCGCCCCAGGAAACGCCGGACGGTCCTGGCCGCCCGAACCGCGTCGGGCGTGACACGTCGGGGCGGAGCCAGCCGGGGGTGTGGAAGAATCCCCGCCAGTCGAACCGTGCGGGGGTGGGTGCACATGGCCGCAGGAGGCCGCACCGCACGCGGCGGAGGTCGCCCGACCCTCGCCGCGGTGGCCGAGGCCGCGGGAGTCAGCCTCAAGACGGCGTCCCGCGTGCTCAACAACGAACCCAGCGTCGCCGAGGCGACCCGGCTCAAGGTGCGGGCGGCCGCCGACGCGCTCGGGTTCCGACGCAACGCCGTCGCGGCGGACCTCGCACGCGGAGGCGGTTCCCGGCTCGTGGGGTTCGTGACCGGGGACATCGCGAACCCCTTCTACTCGGACCTCGCCGGCGGGATCGAGCGTGAGCTGCGCAAGCACGGTCTCCAGCTCATCACCACGAGCTCCGACGAGGACGCGGACCAGGAGCGCGAGCTCATCGACGCGCTGATCGAACGACGCGTCGCCGCCCTGTTCATCGCCCCCACGGCCGCCGACCACTCGTACCTGCACGCCGAGCTCGCGACCGGCGTGCCCGTCGTGTTCCTCGACCGCCCGCCGAGCGGGATCGAGGCCGACACCGTCGTGCTCGACAACCGCGTCGGCGCCGCGGCCGCGACCCGGCACCTGCTCGCACAGGGGCACCGCCGGATCGCGCTCGCCGGCGACCTGTCCCGCCTGTGGACGTTCCGCGAACGGCACGAGGGCTTCGTCGCCGCGCTGCGCGACGCCGGGATCGAGGACCCCGAGCGCTACGTGCGCGACGGGCTGCACGACGCCGCGACGGCCCGCGAGGCGGTCGAGGGGCTCCTCGCGCTCGACGAGCCGCCCACCGCGATCCTCACGGCCAACAACAAGATCACCCAGGGCGCGCTCCGGGCGCTGCGCACCGGTCACGGCACGCGGCGCGACGTAGCCCTCGTCGGGTTCGACGACTTCGAGCTCGCGGACGTCCTCGACGTGACCGTCGTCGGGTACGAGATCTCCGTGATGGGCCAGGAGGCCGCGCGGCTCGCGGTCGACCGCATCGAGTCGCCCGGGGGTGCCCCCCGGCTGCGCGTCGTCCCGACCGTGCTGATCCCCCGGGGCTCCGGGGAGATCGCGCCGCGCCTGGCTGCGGTGGAGGTCCCGGCAGGCCGGTGACCTGACGGCGCGGTGCGACACGTCCGGCGAGACGTTCGGCGTGCGCGGCGGCCGGTACACCCTGGGCGCCCGGTCCTGCCGGGTCGGTCGCTTTGTCGTCGTCGTCCTCTTCGAACCCCGCCCAGGTCTCCCCGAGGTAACGATTCGGCGCACCTCTTTGACAGACCCCGGTGCGCGGTCTTACGTTCGACCTGTTCCTGACAGCGCTGTCAACGACGAAAGTAGGACCCCATGCGTAACGGATTACGCGTCGCCGGGGCACTGGTGGGCACCGCAGCCCTCCTGGCCCTCGCGGCTTGCAGCGGCGACTCTGGTAGCGATTCCACCTCGGGCGGCTCGGGTGATGCTGCGGGCGGCGACGTCGAGGTCTTCACCTGGTGGGCCGCCGGCTCCGAGAAGGCCGGCCTCGACGCCCTCGTCTCGGTGTTTGACGAGCAGCACCCCGACTACACCTTCGTGAACGGCGCGGTGGCCGGCGGCGCCGGATCGGCCGCCAAGGACCTGCTCCAGACCCGGCTCCAGGCCAACGACCCGCCGGACACCTTCCAGGCTCACGCGGGGGCCGAGCTCACCGACTACATCGACGCCGCCCAGATCGAGGACATCTCCGACCTGTACGACGAGTTCGGGGTCACGGACGTCTTCCCGCAGGACCTCATCGACCTCCTGACGGTCGACGGCAAGATCTACTCGATGCCGTCCAACATCCACCGCTCGAACATGGTCTGGGCAAACCCCGCGGTCCTGACCGAGGCGGGCCTCGACCCCGCAGCGACGTACGCGACCCTCGACGACTGGTTCGCCGCCCTCGACGCGGTCCAGGCCACGGGCAAGACTGCCCTCTCGGTCGGCCAGACCTGGACCCAGGTCAACCTGCTCGAGACGGTCCTCATGGCCGATCTCGGCGCCGAGGCCTACAACGGACTGTGGGACGGCACGACCGACTGGGAGAGCCCCGAGGTCACGGCCGCTCTCGAGGACTTCCAGAAGCTCATGAGCTACACCAACACCGACCGCGACGGCCTGGACTGGCCCGAGGCCACCCAGCTCGTCATGGACGGCGACGCCGCGTTCAACGTCATGGGCGACTGGGCCGTGGCAGCGTTCGAGGAGGCAGGCAAGACGGCCGGCACCGACTTCACCTACTTCCCGGTCCCCGGGACGGACGGCATGTTCGGATTCCTCGCCGACTCGTTCACGCTCCCCGTGGGCGCCAAGAACGCCGACGGCGCCAAGGCCTGGATCGAGACGGTCTCGAGCCTCGAGGGCCAGACGGCGTTCAACAAGGCCAAGGGCTCCATCCCGGCCCGCACCGATGCGGACCCTGCTGACTTCTCCGAGTACCAGCAGACCGCCATCACCTCGTTCGCGGACGACACGATCGTGCCGTCGCTCGCCCACGGTGCGGCCGCCTCGGTCGCCGTGCTCAACGCCATCTCGGACGCGACGAGCAAGTTCACCTCCGGCGCCTCCGACCTGGCGCAGTACCAGGCCGACCTGGCCGCCGCCGCCGCCGAGTAGGGCGCAGGCGGTACCCGTCGCGGGGGGGGGGGGGGGGGGCC
>NZ_JACSQQ010000042.1:0-23999 GCF_014836555.1 Oerskovia rustica | reverse complement strand
GGGCTGCTCGCGCAGCCCCGCGACGGGAGCCGCCCGGTCACGTCACGCACCCGCGGCGCCCCGCCGCACCGTCTCGTTCCCCGCCGCACCGGTCGGCGGGCGCCCCCGCACCCACGTGCGCGGCGTGCGCCCCGGACCGTGCCCGCACCCTTGGAGGATCACCGGTGATCCACTCCGCCCGACGCTGGGGGCCGCCACTGCTCCTCGTCGCCCCGTCCCTGATCCTGGTGGGGGTGTTCGTCTACGGCCTCATCGCGATCAACTTCTCGACCTCGACCACCGACATGCACAAGGCCGCACAGTCCACGGGGCAGGCGCCCGTGTCCCGGGTCGGCTTCCAGAACTACCTCGACCTGCTCGCGAGCCCGGAGTTCCAGCACTCGCTGCTGAACCTCCTGATCTACACCGTGGTCTTCCTGGTGGGCACCATGGTCATCGGGTTCGTCTGGGCCTGGCTCCTCGACAAGCCGGTCAAGGGCGAGGGCTTCTTCCGCGCCGTCTACCTGTTCCCCATGGCGGTCTCGTTCATCGCCTCGGGCGTCGTGTGGCGCTGGCTCCTCAACTCGAACCAGGACGAGAAGGCGAGCGGCCTCAACCGGCTGTTCCAGATGATCGGGCTCGACGCGCTCCAGAACAACTGGTGGAACAACGTCACGTTCGGCATCGCGGCCATCGCGATCCCCGCGATCTGGCAGCTCTCCGGCTACGTCATGGCGCTCTTCCTCGCAGGGTTCCGGGGCATCCCGGAGGAGCTGCGCGAGGCGGCCCGCATCGACGGCGCGAGCGAGTGGAAGCTGTACCGCTACGTGCTCTTCCCGCAGCTCACGCCGATCGCGCTGTCCGCGCTCATCATCGTGGGCCACATGTCGCTCAAGGCGTTCGACCTCATCATGTCGATCTCCAAGCCGTCGAACTACCAGACCAAGGTCCCGGCGGTCGACATGTACGTCTTCAAGTCGAGCTTCGACTACGCGAACGCGGCTGCGGTGGGCGCGATCCTGCTCATCATCGTCGCCCTCGTGATCGTGCCCTACCTGATCTCCCTGAACCGCAAGGAGAAGATCCGATGACCACGGTCACCACCCCCGTCGAGGCGACCGCCCCGGGATCGGGCTCGGGGTCCGGTGCCGCCGGCTCGCGTCGGCGCAAGAAGCCGGTCGAGCGGTTCTCCGTGGCCCGCACGCTGCGCTACGCGCTCCTGATCCTGTTCGTGCTCGTCGTGCTCGTGCCCGTCTACGTCCTGCTCGTCACGAGCTTCAAGGGACCGGGCGACGCGGCCCCGACCCGCGCATGGAACCTGCCGCAGGTGTGGACCACGGAGAACTGGCAGGCTGCGTGGACCGCGCTGTCACCCGCGATCCTGCGCACGCTCCAGATGGTGGTCCCCGCCGCGCTCATCTCGGCGTTCCTGGGGTCGCTCAACGGGTTCGTGCTCTCGCGCTGGCGGTTCCGGGGAGCGAACCTCGTCTTCACGCTCATCCTCTTCGGCATGTTCATCCCCTACCAGGCGGTGATCATCCCGCTCAACCAGCTCGTCCTGAGCCTCGACCTGCCGAGCGGCATCCCGACCCTGATCGTGCTGCACGTGATCTACGGCCTGCCGATCACGACGCTGATCTTCCGCAACTACTACCAGACCGTCCCGAACGAGCTCATCGAGGCCGCGCGCGTCGACGGGGCGGGCATGCTGCGCACGTACTGGGCGATCGTCCTGCCGCTGTCGATCCCGAGCTTCGTGGTCGTGCTGATCTGGCAGTTCACGTCCGCGTGGAACGACTTCCTCTTCGCGGTGTTCTTCTCCTCGAGCCAGAACGGCCCGGTCACGCTCGCGCTCAACAACCTCGCGAACGGGGCGCTGCTGCAGAACTACGGCGTGTCGATGGCAGGGGCGCTCTTCGCGTCGCTCCCGACCCTCCTGGTCTACATCCTGCTCGGCAAGTACTTCATGGGCGGGCTCATGTCCGGGTCGGTCAAGGGGTGAGGCGGCCGCTCCCACGGGGCGGGCCGACCTGGCCGGGCACGACGTCGGGACGGGCGCTCCGCCGTCGGGCGTTCGACGCAGGAGCGCCCGCCCGGGGAAGATCACTGACGAGGACGACGAACGGGGAACGATGACGGTCATGGACGAGCCGGCACGCACGACGGGCGGGGCCGCGTGGCGCCACGACGAGCTGCGCAGGCTGCTCGCCTTCGCGCAGGCGTCGCTCGGGCCCGACGGCGGGGCGCGGTGGCTCGACGACGACGGCGTCCCCGATGCGCACCAACCCGTGCACACGTGGATCACCGCGCGCACGGCCCACATGTACGCGCTCGGGACCCTGCTCGGGGTGCCCGGGGCGGACGCGCTCGCCGACCTGGCCCTCGACGGGCTGCGCAGCTACCTCGCCGACCCCGTGGACGGCGGCTGGTTCGCGTCGCGCGGGCCGGGCGACGCGGTCGACGACACCAAGAGCGCCTACGCGCACGCGTTCGTCGTCCTCGCCGCGTCGAGCGCCGTGGTCGCGGGACGGCCCGGGGCGCGCGGGCTGCTCGACGACGCGCTGCGCATCCTCGACCAGGAGTTCTGGGAGGCGGACCAGGACATGCTGCGGGACGAGTGGGACCGCGCCTGGACCACGTGCGCGCCCTACCGTGGGGCGAACGCCAACATGCACGGCGTCGAGGCGCTGCTCGCCGCGCACTCGGCGACGGGCGACCCCCTGTGGCTCGAGCGCGCGAGCGCGATCGCGGACCGGGTCCTCGGCTGGGCCTCCGAGCGGGACTGGCGCGTGGTCGAGCACTTCGACGCCTCGTGGCGGCCACAGCCCGAGCTCAACGTCGACCACCCGACCGACCAGTTCAAGCCCTACGGGTCGACGCCCGGGCACGGGTTCGAGTGGGCGCGCCTGCTCCTGCAGCTCGACGCGGCGCAGGATCCCGGGGCGTCCGACGAGGTCGTCGCCGCGCCGGGCGCGCGCCTCGACGCCGCCCGCCGGCTGTTCGACCGCGCCGCGGCCGACGGATGGGACCCCGACGGGGGCGGGTTCGTCTACACCGTCGACTGGTACGGGCGACCCGTCGAACAGCGCAGGTTCCACTGGGTCGCGGCCGAGGCGATCGCGGCCGCCGAGGTCTTCGCCCGGGTCACGGGCGAGGAGCGGTACGCACGGCTCGCCCGTGACTGGTGGGCGTACGCGCGGACCGCCCTCGTCGACGTCGAGCGCGGCTCGTGGCACCACGAGCTCGACGCCCTCAACCACCCGTCGGCGGTCGTCTGGGTCGGCAAGCCCGACGTCTACCACGCAGGGCAGGCGCTCCTCCTCGCGGACGTGCCGGTCACGGGGAGCCTCGCGGAGTCGGTCCGCGCCTGGCGCGCTCAACGCGTGGAGTAGACCTGTACCTCGGCCGCCTTGACGGCGAACCAGACGCGCTCGCCCGGCGCCAGGCGCAGGTCCGCGACGGACCGCGGGGTCAGGTCCGCGGCGAGGTGCCCGACGGCGTCGCGCACCTCACGAGGTCCCGTCACCTCTCCCCAGGCGCGGAAGAGCTGCCCGTGCGGCTCGAGCGACGTGATCGTCACCGCGAAGGCGTTCCGCGGGCTGCCCGACGGCGCCTCACGGTGGATCGCGACAGCCCGCGGCTCGAACATCGCGACCGCCGGGTCGCCCACGACGATCCCCGCGCCGTCGGCGACGACGCCTGCGACGACCTGCATGGCGGCGAGGGTGCTCGTGGTGTTCGCGCCGCTCGGGCCGGTCGCCGCGTCGCCGCCGGCGCCGAGCCGCAGCCCGCCGTCGTCGGTCGCGGTGCCCGAGAGCAGGTTGATGCCTGCGAGACGGGCCGCGAACCGTGAGCGGGGACGGGTGAGGACCTCGCGCGCAGGACCGTCCTCGACGACCCGGCCGCCCTCCAGGACGACCGCGCGGTCGGCGAGGAGGAGGACGTCGAGCAGGTCGTGCGTCACGAGCAGGGTCGTGCGGGGGTGCGCACGCTGGGCGTCGTGCAGGGCGCGGCGCACCTGCTGGGCGACCCCGACGTCGAGCGAGGCGAGGGGTTCGTCGAGCAGCAGGACACGGGGGTCGGTCGCGAGGGCGCGCGCGATCGAGACGCGCTGCGCCTGCCCCCCGGACAGCTCGTGCGGTCGGCGCCCGGCGAGGTGCTCCGCGTCGAGCTCGGCGAGGCGCTCGCGGGCCGTGGCGCGAGCCTCGGGCCGGGTCGTGCCGCGGGCGCGGAGCCCGAACGCGACGTCGTCGACCGCGTCGAGGTGCGCGAAGAGCAGGGGACGTTGCGTGAGCCAGCCGATCCTGCGCCGTCGTGGGGGGACGGCGGTCCCGCGGGTGGTGTCGGTGAGGACGGTGTCGTCGATCGACACGTGGAGCTCGTCGGGGCTTCCCGACCGGGGCCGGGGGCGGTGGGGGAGGAGGCCGGTGACGGCCTGGAGGAGCGTCGACTTGCCCCCGCCGTTGGGGCCGAGGACCGCGACGACCTGCCCGGGCTCGACCGCGTGGGCGAGGTCGACGGCGCGCGCGGCGAGGCGGACCCGGACGCGCAGGGGCGCACCGAGGGTGACGGGCTCGCCCGCCGAGGGTGACGTGCCGACCCGCCGACGGTGACGCGCCCCGTCATCGTCGGCCGGAATCCGGTCACCCTCGGTGGGGAGCCCGTCGCCCTCGGCCCGCTGCCGGTCGCCCTCGGCGGAGGGCTCGCGCCCGAACGGGCCGCCGTGCACGGCGGCCGTGACGATCACGGCCACGACCACGAGCAGGAGCGACAGGGCGACGGCGGCGTCGGGATCGGCGCTGCGCTGGAGGTATATCTCGAGCGGCAGGGTCTGCGTGACCCCCTGGAGCGCGCCGGCGAACGTGATCGTGGCGCCGAACTCCCCGAGCGCCCGTGCGAACGCGAGCACCGCCCCGGACACGAGCCCGGGCAGGACGAGCGGCAGGGTCACGCGGCGCAGCACGGTCGAGGGGGAGGCGCCGAGCGTCGCGGCGACCTCCTCGTAGCGTGCGTCGTGCGTCCGCAGCGACCCTTCGAGGCTCAGGACGAGGAACGGCAGCGCGACGAAGGTCTGCGCCATGACCACCGCGGTCGTCGTGAAGGCGACCTCGATGCCCAGGACGGACAGGTGCTGGCCGATCAGCCCGCGTCGCCCGAACGTGTGGAGCAGCGCGATGCCTCCCACGACGGGTGGCAGGACGAGGGGGAGCAGCACGAGCGCCCGGGCCACGCGCTGCCCGGGGAACGTGGTCCGCGCGAGGACCAGGGCCATGGGTGCGCCGAGCAGCACGCAGCACACGGTCGCGACGAGCGAGGTCCGCACCGAGAGCCACAGGGCGTCGGTCGCGGTCGGAGAGGTGAGCAGGTCCCAGATCCCGCCGAGCCCCCCGGACACGTCGAGGCGCGCGACCATCGCGACCACGGGCACGACGACGAACAGTGCACCGAGGATCGCGGGGGCCAGGACCCAGCGGGGCAGGCCACGCATCAGGTGGCCTCCCCGGTCATCGCAGGGCTGTCGCCCGGGCGAGGCGAGTGTCCTCGCCCGGGGCGCCGCACGTCGTCGGGCGTCACGGCGCCCCGAAGCCCGCCTTCGCGAGCGCGGCCTGGCCGACGGGTCCGGTCACGAGGTCGAGCCACTCCTGGGCGAGCGCGGCGTCGGCGGCACCGGACGTCACGGCGATCGGATAGGTGTTCACGACGGTCTTGGTCTCGGGGACGTCGACCACCTCGACGTCGTCCCCGGCGAGGGTCGCGTCGGTGACGTAGACGAGCCCGGCGTCGGCCTCCCCGGCGGTGACCTTGGCGAGGACGTCGGTCACGCTCGCCTCCTCGCTCACGCGGTGGACGGTGGTCCCGGCGGCGGCCTCGACCTTGGCCGTCGCGGACCCGCAGGGCACCTCGGCCGCGCACACGACGACCTTGAGGTCCTCGCGCGAGAGGTCCGCGAACGACGTGACACCGCCGGGGTTCCCGGCGGGCACGACGACCGTGAGGGTGTTGGTCGCGAAGACGACGGGGTCGGCGGCGTCGCCGCCCTCGACGACGCGGTCCATGTTCTTGGTGTCGGCCGAGGCGAACACGTCGCCCGGGCTCCCGGCGAGGAGCTGGTCGGCGAGGTCGGCCGACCCCGCGAACGACAGCGCGACGGTCACGCCGTCGTGCTCGGCCTCGAAGCCCTCGGCGAGGTCGGCGAAGACGTCGCGCAGCGACGCGGCCGCGAGCACGGTGAGGGTCTGCTCCTCGACGGGGGCGGTCGAGCCGGTCGCGTTCGCGCCCTGCGTGCCCGACGGCGCCGCGCACGCCGCGAGGGCGGCCGTGAGCAGGGCCGTGGTCGTCACGGCGAGCGCGCGCCGGGCGGGGCGTGCGGTGGCGCGGGGGGAGCGGGCGGTGCGGGAGGTACGGGTGGTGCGGTTCACGCGAGGCCTCCTGGCGTCTCGACGATCACGGTGGTGGCCTTGACGACGGCGACGGCGAGGCTGCCCGGCTCGAGACCGAGCTCGCGGACGGCCTCGGTGCTCATGAGCGAGACGACGCGCTGTCCGCCGCACAGCATCTCGACCTGGGACATGACGGTGTCGCTCACGACGTGGGTCACGATCCCGACGAACCGGTTCCTCGCGGAGCGGGCGACGCCGGACGGGTCGGGTGCCGCCTGGGCGGTGCGCACGGCCCACGCGGCGAGCTGCGCGCCGTCCAGGACCTTGCGGCCGGAGCCGTCGAGGGCCGCGTCGAGGTCTCCCGCGTCGACCCACCGGCGCACGGTGTCGTCGCTGACGCCGAGCAGGTCGGCTGCTTCCTTGATCCGATAGTGCGGCATGAGGACGACTATAGGCCCGCAGATGCGGGCCTCGTGGCCGTGTGCGTGACTGTTCAGCACCGATTCTGGCCCATATGCCCCATTTTCACGTGGGACCGTGGCATGCTCGGGCGGTGCGCACACGCTGGTGCGCCGGGACCGGTAGGAGGACTCGTGGTTCGTCGGTACTGGAGCTCGCTCGCCCTGATCGTGATCGGCGCCGTCTGGGCGCTGGGCGGAGGGGTCGCCGCGCTGACCGGCAAGGACGGACCGCAGTCCCCGATCCTGTTCGTGGTGCTGGGGGGCGTGGCCGTGCTGGTGGGCATCGGGAGCGCCCTCGTCCGGTCCCGTTCGCGCGACGAGGTGTGACGGCGGCGGACGGCGGGCCAGACCCGCCGGCCGGTCCCACGCCAACGCACGAGGCCCCGCACCATCCGGTGCGGGGCCTCGTGTCGTGGAGCGGATGACGGGAATCGAACCCGCGCTATCAGCTTGGGAAGCTGAAGTTCTACCATTGAACTACATCCGCGTGACGTGGAACCCCGCAGCTCGCGGGCCGTCTCCGGCCGGTGCGAGCCGGTGAGGAACCGGCGTGCGTCCACGATCATACCCACGTCGGGCCAGGATGCCAGCATCTTGTGCCTGAGCACTGCCTGAGGAGGCGTCTTGTCCGAGAACCCGTACCAGCAGCAGCCCACCGATCCTGCGGCTGGAGCGGACCCGTACGCGCAGCCGCAGGCCTACGGCGAGCAGCCGCAGCCCGCCTACGGTGCGCCGGCCGACCCCTACGCCCAGCAGCCGGGCTACGGTCAGCCGCAGCCCGCCTACGGCGAGCAGCCGCAGCCGACCTACGGCACGGACCCGTACGGCCAGCAGCCCGGGTACGGGTACGGAGCCCCTCAGCAGGGCTACCAGCAGGGCTACCAGCAGCCGTACGGCGCGTACGGTGCCCAGCAGCCCGGTTACTACGAGGACCCGAACGCGAAGTCGCGCCTCGCGGCCGGCCTGCTCGGCATCTTCCTCGGGACGTTCGGCATCCACCGCTTCTACCTCGGGTACACCGGTATCGGTGTGACCATGCTGCTGATCTCGGTCCTCTCGTTGGGCATGCTGAGCTGGGCGGTCTGGATCTGGGGCCTCGTCGAGGGCATCCTCTACCTGACGTCGAAGAGCGGTCAGTACTCGGTCGACTCGACGGGGCGCCCGCTGCGCAGCTGACGGCACGGGGCGCCTCGCATGCTGGACCCGAGGCCGGTCGGACGACCGCACGTCGTCGCCCGACCGGCCACGGGTTCGGCCCCCGGGACCGCGCACCGGCGCGCCGTCCTGCGGAGTACGGTTGCCCCGTGCTCCTCTCCGACCGCGACATCACTGCCGAGATCGATGCCCGACGGGTCCGTCTGGACCCCTACGACCCCGCGATGCTCCAGCCGTCGAGCATCGACGTGCGGCTCGACAAGTTCTTCCGGCTGTTCGACAACCACAAGTACCCGTTCATCGACCCGTCGACCGACCAGCCGGACCTGACGCGCCTCGTCGAGGTCGAACCCGGTGAGCCGTTCATCCTGCACCCGGGGGAGTTCGTCCTGGGGGCCACGTTCGAGCAGGTGTCGCTGCCCGACGACGTCGCGGCCCGCCTCGAGGGCAAGTCCTCCCTGGGCAGGCTCGGGCTCCTGACGCACTCGACGGCCGGCTTCATCGACCCCGGGTTCAGCGGGCACGTGACGCTCGAGCTGAGCAACGTCGCGACGCTCCCGATCACGTTGTGGCCGGGCATGAAGATCGGCCAGCTGTGCTTCTTCCGGCTGTCGTCGGCCTCGGAGCACCCGTACGGCTCGTCGATCTATGGTTCTCGGTACCAGGGGCAGCGGGGTCCGACGGCCTCGCGCTCCTGGCAGAACTTCCACCGCACCGACGTGTGATCCCGAGCCGGCTCGAGCGAGCCCGCCTGATCGGACGTCGCCACCGCAGAGAGGGCGATCCCACCGTGTCGCAGCCGACCAGCCCGACCCTTCAGCCGTTCCCCGCGTCCTCGGCGCAGGCCCACCAGGCGCGGCACCTGCTCGCCCTCCCGGGGGACGTCGAGGTCGACGAGGTCGAGACCCTCGCCGTGTCCAGGTTCGCGGGCGCGCGGTGGGACGTGGCGCCGTCGGGCACGGATCCCCTGACCCCGGCGCCCCGCACCGCCAAGCCGGGCGAGCCCGGCGTGCTGCGGACGTCGCGGCACACGACGCTGACCGGGCCGTACTCGCCGTGGTCGGCGGACGGCGTCAACCCCGGCCTGCCGCCGGGCACGGACCAGGTGTTCGACGTCGTGTGCCCGCGCGACCGCGGCGACGCCCCGATCCCCGGTGGCGGCGACCGTGACGGGGTGGGGCGCGCGTTCCCGGCGGGGCTGCCGACGCGCGAGGAGGAGCGCGTCATCTCCTGGCTCGTCGAGGTCGCGCGGCGGTTGGGCGGCTCGATCCGCGTCGACACGGCCGACGCGGCGTCGCCGGGCGTGGTCCTGACCCCGGACCCGGGCGTCGCGGTCGACATGTCGGTCTTCTCGGACGTGTGGCTCGACCCGCAGGCCGCGATGGCCGTCGTCGGGGCGGTCCACCCGCGCGTCGTTCTCGCGACGGAGGGCAGCCCGTACCAGGGGCCGCCCCAGGGCATCGGCGAGCTGCCCCTGTACCGGGGCGAGACGCTCGACCCGGATCTGCGTCGCGCGCTCCACGCACAGGCGGACGACATCGACATCGTGGCCCTGACGAGCGGCAAGGTCCTCGACGGCTACGGGCTCCTGGTCGACATGGGTGTCGACGGTCTCGTGGCGGTCGAGGTGGGCGGTGAGGAGCAGCTCCCGCTGCTGCTGCGCAACCTGCCGTGGGCGTCGCAGGGCGCGGTCGCCTACCGGGTGCGCTGGGAGCCGCGGGACCTCGTCGAGTCGCAGATGGAGGTGCCGTCGTTCGAGCTCAAGATCGCGCGCAAGCGAGCGGCCGAGCTCGTCGCGACGGTGACCCGGTCGCTGTACGCGGCCGTGGGGGGCGAGATCGCCGACGAGGCCGACTTCCTGGTGGACCCGCAGGACGTCTGAGGGTTGGTTGCGCTCTCACGGCTGCCCGCATACTCTCGACCGTCCGGTCGGAACGGGATGAACAGGGCGAGGTGGGCATGTCGCAGGGCGCAGCGGGCAGCGGAGCAGCCACGGCCCGCCGCCGCGGGAACCCGTTGGCGCTCGCGGTCCTCGCGCAGCTCGGTGACAAGCCCATGCACCCCTACGAGATCGCGCGCGTGCTCAAGGACGGCCGCAAGGACGAGTCGGTCAAGCTGAACTACGGCTCGCTCTACTCGGTCATCACGGCGCTCGCGCGGGACGGGTTCATCGAGCCCGCAGGCACCGAGCAGGACGGCAACCGTCCCCAGCGCACGGTCTACCGCCTCACGGACACCGGGCGCGACGAGGTCGACGACTGGATGCGCAGCCTCCTCGGGGCCCCCGTCAAGGAGTTCCCGCAGTTCCTGGCAGCGCTCAGCTTCATGCAGGTCCTGGCGCCCGACGACGCCGCCGCCCTCCTGCGCACCCGCCTCGTCGCGCTGCGGGTCGCCGTCCGCCGGCTCGAGGACGACGTGGAGCGCCGCGTCGAGGCGGTCCCGGCACCGTTCACTGCCGAGACCGAGTACGAGCTCGCGCTGCTGCTCGCCGAGCTCCGGTACACCGAGGCCCTGGTCCGCCGCCTGGGCGACGGCACGCTCCGCGGTCTCGACGAGTGGCGGGCGAGAGCGTCCGACGGGGCGGCGTCCTCCAGCTAGTCGGGTCCACGCGGTGGCCGATCCGTGGCCCGCCGGTGCATTCCCGCTGAACCTGTGACATCTCCCACCGGTCGACGGGGCGTCGAGTGGTCTTGCGGGTCTCGTCGAACGGTAAAATACCTACCGGACCCGGTGTGTCTCCGGGCCGTCCTTCTCCTGCGCGCCGTCGAGCGGGAACGGTCGGTCCGCGCGGCGCCGCCTGTCCATGTTCTCGCCCACCCGCCCCCGACCAGGACGGAGCGGACGTGCTCTATCTGCTCGTTGCGCATCTGGCAATGGCACTCGGCGCGCCCGCACTCGTGTCGGTGCTGGGCCGCAAGGCGTTCTTGGTGATGGCCCTCGCGCCCGCCTCCGCCGCTGTCTACGCCCTCAGCTGGACCACCCGCGTCATGGAAGGCGTGCACCCCACCGAGGTCACCCAGTGGGTGCCCGGGCTGGGGCTCGAGCTCGCCTTCCGCATGGACACCCTGTCCTGGCTCATGCTGCTGCTCGTCGGCGGCGTGGGCGCGCTGGTCCTCGTGTACTGCTCGGCCTACTTCTCTCCCACCGCGTCCGGGCTCGGGAGGTTCGGGGCCGTGCTCACGGCGTTCGCGGGGGCCATGGTCGGCCTCGTCACGTCGGACGACATGTTGCTCCTGTTCATCTTCTGGGAGCTCACGACGGTCTTCTCCTACCTGCTGATCGGCCACTACGCGGACCGCAAGGCGAGTCGGCGAGCCGCGATGCAGGCCATCGTCGTCACGACGGCCGGCGGCCTGGCGATGCTCGTGGGCGTCGTGATCCTGGGGGTCCAGGGCGGGACGTTCCGCCTCTCGGAGATCATCGCGGACCCGCCGACGGGCGGCGCCGTGACCGCCGCGATCGTGTGCCTCCTGGCCGGTGCGGCGAGCAAGGCCGCGCTCATACCGCTGCACTTCTGGCTCCCCGCGGCCATGGCCGCGCCCACCCCGGTCAGCGCCTACCTGCACGCCGCCGCCATGGTCAAGGCCGGTGTCTACCTCGTCGCGCGCTTCGCCCCCGCGTACTCCGACACCACGGTGTGGCGCACGATCGTCATCGTCCTGGGTGTCGGCACGCTCCTCGTGGGCGGCTACCGCGCGCTGCGCCAGCACGACCTCAAGCTCGTCCTGGCGTTCGGCACCGTGAGCCAGCTCGGCCTGATCGTCCTGCTCGTGGGCCTCGGGACGCGGTCCGCCGCGCTCGCGGGCCTCGCGATGATCGGCGCGCACGCGATGTTCAAGGCGTCGCTCTTCCTCGTGGTCGGCGTGGTCGACGCCGCGACCGGTACCCGCGACCTGCGCCGGTTGACGGGCGTCGGGCGAGCGCTGCCCCTGACCGCGCTCGCCGGCGGGCTCGCGACCGCGTCCATGATCGGGCTGCCCCCGCTCGCGGGCTACGTCGCGAAGGAGGCCGCGCTCGAGTCCCTCCTGCACGGCGAGGGGCCGGCCTGGGTGAACACCGTCGTGCTGGTCGGCGTCGTCGTGGGCTCGATGTTCACCGTCGCCTACGGTGTGCGGTTCTTCTGGGGGGCGTTCGCGACCAAGCAGCACGTCGCCGCGGCCGTGGCGCGTGCCAACGAGCACGTCCGGGTCGACGCCGTGACCAAGGACGCGGCGGCGCAGGGCTCGGCCGCGCCGTCGGCGCCGGCACAGCGCGCCGGGTTCCTGCCCGACGACGCACCGATCGACCCCGCACGCATCCACCGGCAGCCCGCGCTCCTCGTGTGGCCCGCCCTGGTGCTGGCCCTGCTCGGTCTCGCGACGGCCCTCGTGCCGCACTTCGGCGAGGACCTGCTCGCGCCCTACGCCGACACGTACCCGGTCGGTGAGCCGGGCCACCTGGTCCTCTGGGCAGGCTTCACCCCTGCACTGGGCCTGACGGTCCTGATCCTCGGGGTCGGTGCGGTGCTGTTCTGGCAGCGCAACGCCGTCGAAAGGTTCCAGGCCTCCTTGTGGACGGGCCCCGAGGCCGACCGCACGTACCGGCGGATCATGCGCCGGCTCGACGAGGTCGCGGCGGACGTCACTGCGGTCACCCAGCGTGGTTCGCTGCCGTTCTACCTCGGTGCGATCCTCGTCGTCCTGGTCGCCGGGCCCGGCCTGCTGATGTTCATCGGCGGGCAGTGGCCCGAGCAGGTCAAGGCCTGGGACCGCCCGGCGCAGGTCGCTGCGGTCGCGGCCATCTGCGTCGCGTCGATCCTCGCGGCCCGCTCGCGCCGCCGCCTCAAGGCCGTGATCCTCGTCGGGATCGCGGGCTACGGCAACGCCATGCTGTTCCTGCTGCACGGCGCCCCGGACCTCGCGCTGACCCAGGTGCTCGTCGAGACCATCACGCTCGTCGTCATGGTGCTCGTGCTGCGCCGCCTGCCTCCCTACTTCTCCAACCGTCCGCTCGTCGCGTCGCGGTGGGTGCGCCTGGGGCTGGGCGTCGCGGTCGGCGTCGTCATGATGGGCTTCGCCCTGACGGTCCCGCTCGCACGCGTCGCGAGCCCCATCTCGCTCGACTTCCCGGCCGAGGCGTACATCCACGGCTACGGCAAGAACATCGTCAACGTGACCCTCGTCGACATCCGCGCCTGGGACACCATGGGTGAGATCTCCGTGCTCCTCGTCGCGGCGACGGGCGTCGCGTCGCTCGTGTTCCTGCGCACCCGCAGCGGCGAGATCCTGCGCGAGCGCAACGCGACGTCGTCGGGCGCGACCACTCCGGGCATCTGGGCCAACGAGGAGGACCCGGGCGCCGCGCTGCGCCGCCGCGGCGTCGAGCAGGCCACCGAGGCCGGCAAGCAGCCGCGCATGCTCGTGTGGCTCAGCGCCGGGAGGACGCTCGCCCCGCAGCGGCGGTCGGTCATCTTCGAGGTCGTCACGCGCGTGCTCTTCCACTCGATGATCGTGTTCGCGATCTTCCTGCTGTTCTCGGGGCACAACGCGCCGGGTGGCGGGTTCGCGGCCGGGCTCGTCGTCGGGATCGCGCTCATCGTGCGATATCTCGCGGGCGGGCGGTACGAGCTCGGTGAGGCCGCACCGGTCCACCCGGGCCTGCTGCTCGGCACCGGCCTGTTCCTGTCCGTCGGGGTCGGGCTGATCGGCCTGTTCATGGGCAAGAGCGTCCTGCTGAGCACCGCGATCGACATCAGCCTGCCGCTCATCGGGACCGTGCACCTCGTCACGTCCTTGTTCTTCGACGTCGGGGTGTTCCTCGTCGTCGTGGGTCTCGTGCTCGACATCCTGCGCACGCTCGGCGCCGAGATCGACCGGCAGGCCGAAGCCTCCGCCCGGGAGGACGCAGGACCCATGGAAGCGATGGAACCGGACCAGATCGGAGGGGGGCGACGATGAGCTCGACCAGCAACCTGCTCGCCCTCGTCCTGCCGGCCGCCGAGGTGGACCCGGCGGACGTCGCCCGGACGACCGACAGCATCGACATGACCCCGAGCCTGATCCTCGTGCTCGCGATCGGGGTGCTGTTCGCGACCGGCGTCTACCTGCTCCTCGAGCGCAGCCTGACCCGCGTCCTGATCGGCTTCATCCTCATCGGCAACGGCGCGAACCTCATGTTCCTCGTCGCCGGTGGCCGCGCCGGGGGCGCGCCCCTCATCGGGACGACCCCCACCGACCAGATGAGCGACCCGCTCGTCCAGGCGATGGTGCTGACCGCCATCGTCATCACCCTGGGCCTCACAGCCTTCGTGCTCGCCATGGCCTACCGGTCGTGGCAGCTGCACGGTCACGACGAGGTGCAGGACGACCTCGAGGACCGCCGGGTCGCGCGCCCCGCGGCGCGCAACGCCCCGGCCTTCGAGGACAGCGACACCGAGGAGAGCGGAGCCACCCTGGACGACGAGGCCTCGCAGGTCTACGACGAGACCGACGGCGACGGGGACGGGGAGACCGACGTCCGCGACGCCGGCCGTGCCGAGAAGGACGTCCCGCCGCCGGGCAGGCCCGGCACCGAGGGAGGTGAGGGCCGATGAACCTCACCTACGGCTTCGCGACCCTCGTCCCGCTGCCCGTGGTCCTGCCGCTGTTCGCGGCGGGCCTCGCGCTCGCGCTGTGGCGCCACCCGCGCGCCCAGCACATCATCTCGGTCGCCGCGCTGTCGCTGGTGCTGGCCGCCTCCATCGGCCTGCTCGTGGGGGCCGACAACGGCCCCATCGTGGTCGACGTCGGGGAGTGGGCGGCGCCCGTCGGCATCGACCTCGTCGCGGACCGGCTCTCGGCGCTCATGCTCACGGTGTCGAGCTTCGTGCTGCTGTGCGTCCTGCTCTACTCGCTGGGGCAGGGTGTCGCGGACGGGCACGACAAGGCGCCCGTCTCGATCTACCACCCGACCTACCTGGTCCTGGCCGCGGGGGTCTCGAACGCGTTCCTCTCGGGCGACCTGTTCAACCTCTACGTGGGCTTCGAGATCCTGCTCGCGGCGTCCTACGTCCTGCTGACGCTCGGCGGGACGGGCGAACGGATACGCGCAGGGTCGATCTACGTCGTCGTCGCGCTGCTGTCGTCGGTCATCTTCCTCGTCGCGATCGCGCTCACGTACGCCGCGACGGGCACGGTCAACCTGGCCCAGCTCGCCGAACGCCTGCCCGACGTGGACCCCGGGGTCCGCATGACGCTCCAGCTCCTGCTGCTGCTCGCGTTCGGGATCAAGGCGGCGATCTTCCCGCTCTCGGCCTGGCTCCCGGACTCCTACCCGACGGCGCCCGCGCCCGTCACGGCGGTGTTCGCCGGGTTGCTGACCAAGGTCGGCGTCTACGCGATCATCCGCACCCAGACGCTGCTGTTCCCCGACAACCGGCTCGACACCGTCCTCATGTGGCTCGCGCTGCTGACCATGGTGATCGGGATCCTGGGTGCCGTGGCGCAGAACGACATCAAACGTCTGCTGTCGTTCACGCTGGTCAGCCACATCGGGTACATGATCTTCGGCATCTCGATGGCGTCGGAGGCCGGGATGGCGGCGTCGATCTTCTACGTCGTGCACCACATCACCGTCCAGACGACGCTGTTCCTCGTGGTCGGGCTCATCGAGCGACGAGGCGGCTCCACGTCGCTCGACAAGCTGGGCGGCCTCGCGAAGATCGCGCCGGGGCTCGCGATCCTGTTCTTCATCCCCGCGATGAACCTCGCGGGTATCCCGCCGTTGTCGGGCTTCCTCGGCAAGGTCGGGCTGCTCCAGGAAGGCGTCGCCCAGGGGACGCCGCTCACGTGGGCGCTCGTCGTCGGCAGCGTCGTGACCTCGCTCCTGACGCTCTACGCGATCGTCAAGGCGTGGAACAAGGCGTTCTGGCAGACGGCGCCGGTCGAGCTGCCGTCGACCGGCACGCCGCGCGGCATGGTCGGGCCGACGACGGCGCTCGTCGCCTTCGGCCTGGCCCTCACGTTCGCCGCCGGGCCGCTGTACTCGTACGCCGAGCGGGCCGCGGGGAACCTCATGCAGCCCTCGACGTACGTCGACGCGGTCTTCCCCGACGACTCCGGTCGCGGGCAAGGGGTCTCGAGCGACCTCGTCGAGGAGGAGCAGGGAGGTGAGGGGTCGTGAGCCTGCACCGTCGTAGAGGCCCGCTCGCGGGCGGCTGGTTCAACCGTCTCACCGCGCAGTGGCGCACCGTCGTGTGGCTGACCGTCGTGTGGGTCATGCTGTGGGGCGAGCTGTCGTGGGGCAACGTCCTCGCGGGGATCCTCCTCGCGAGCCTGCTCATCACGTTCATGCCCCTGCCGTCGATCGCGACGAGCGGCACCGCGCGCCCCTGGCCGCTGCTCGTGCTCGTCGCCCGGTTCGTCGCGGACCTCGTCGTCGCGTCCTTCCAGGTGAGCATGCAGGCCTTCCGCTTCCGCCACACCCCGCACGGGGCCGTGGTCGGCGTGCGCCTGCGCAACCCCTCGGACATCTACATGACCATCACGTCCGAGCTCAGCTCGCTCGTGCCCGGCTCGCTCGTCATCGAGGCCCACCGCCTCACCGGGATGCTCTACCTCCACGTGCTGGACCTCGACGCGGCGGGCGGCGCCGACAAGGTCCGCCAGGACACGCTCGACCTCGAGGCCCGCGTGCTGCGCGCCTTCGCGTCGAACGACGAGCTCAAGGCCGCCGGCCTGTACCACCACCGGGGCGAGACGCCCGAACCCGCGGGCGCGACGCCGTCGGGCGGGACTACCGGGGCCCCCGGGGCCGACGGCGCCGCTCGCCGGACCGAACGACGTACCGACCGAGGGGAGGGGCAGCGATGATCGTCGTCGTCCTGATCTGCGCCGTGCTCCTCGCCTCGGCCGCGACGCTCGCCGTCGTCCGGGCCGAGAAGGGCCCGTCGATGCTCGACCGCACCATCGCGCTCGACGTCTTCACGACGACGCTCGTCGGCACGATCGCGCTCGAGGCCGCCTGGTCCCGGCGCACCGAGACCATCCCGATCCTCGTCGTGCTCTCGCTCGTGGGCTTCGTCGGGTCCGTGACCATCGCCCGGTTCGCGTCGGTCGAACCCGAGGGCGAAGGGCGCATCAAGACCCGTGAGGAGATCGCGGCCGAGGAGGCCGAGCGCCTCGCGGCCGAGGAGGGCGAGCAGGAGAAGGCCGTCGACCCCGAGCACGGAGCCGAGCACGAACCCGACGCGCTGCACGAGGTCGAGGAGGCCGCGGCCCCCGAGGTCGACGGCACGACCGGACCCGAGGAGGCACGCTCATGAGCTGGACCCTGGTGGCCGACGTCGTCGCCGCGATCTTCCTGCTGTGCGGGGCGTTCCTCGCGTTCGCCGCCGGTGTGGGTGTCGTGCGGTTCCCGGACCTGCTCGCGCGCATGCACGCCGCGACCAAGCCACAGGTGCTGGGACTGATCCTCGTGCTCATCGCGCTCGGGCTGCGGCTGCGGAGCTGGTCAGCCGTGGGCATGCTCGTGCTCGTCGTGATCTTCCAGCTCATGACGTCGCCCGTCGCGGCGCACATGGTGGGCCGGGCCGGCTATCGGACCGGCAAGGTCCGCCCGGACCTGCTCGTGCTCGACGACCTCACGGCGGACCAGGAGGCGGCGGACC
The DNA here is from genome assembly GCF_014836555.1 of Oerskovia rustica. GTDB lineage: Bacteria > Actinomycetota > Actinomycetes > Actinomycetales > Cellulomonadaceae > Oerskovia > Oerskovia rustica. Next base: position 6,399 of record NZ_JACSQQ010000042.1, on the reverse strand, counting down.
GCGAGAAGGACGTGGCCGACCGCGAGGCGGCGGCTCGTGCGGAGGACGCCGAGGGTGACGGCGGTACCCGCCGAGGGTGAGCAGGCCTCAGCCGCCGGTGAACATGGAGATGAACAGCTCAGAGTCCACCGCGAGGCAGGGCCCGGCCAGGGCGTCGAGGGCGACGGACCAGGCGTCCGACCTGATGGCCGTGGGTTCGGTCCTCGCCCAGGACTCGACCGCCGGAACGGTCCCCTGCAGGTCGGCGACCGCCTGGCTGACGGCACTGTCACCGCTCGAGGGGATGCGGTGCAGCACACGTGTCGCGACCTCGTACCAGCCCTGCTGCTCCTGGACGGCCACGCGACCCTCCGTCAGGGCGATGTCCGCGTTCTCCACGATCGACATGACGTCGGAGACAGCCGCGCACGCGGCGACATCCTGCGCCACGTCATCCTCGGACGTGCCCGCCTGGACCACCTCTTCCGGGGGTCCGGGAAGGGCCCTGCTCTCGCCGCTGCAACCAGCCGCCATCAGCGCCACCAACACCAGAGCCGAAGCCCCGGCCGCCTTGCTTCCTCGCATGAACGCACCCCCGTCGTGACCGTGTGTGGCCTGAGACTACACAGCACGACCGGTGTGACTCGCACTGGCGCAGCCGACCGCACGGCCGACCGCCGAGGGTGACGAACACGCCCGCCGAGGGCGACCGGCCCCCGCGCGCCCCGGCAGGTCCGGTGATAGACCCGCTACATGACCTCGTCGCCCCGTGCACAGCCCCCCACGCAGCCTGTGGCCGACAGCCCGCGCGTCGTGAAGACCGATGAGCATGCCGAGAGCGCGCTCACGGTGGTCGTCGCGTTCGGTGCGAACCTTCTCATCGCGGTCGCGAAGTCGGCCGCGGCGGTGCTCACGGGCTCGGCGTCGATGGTCGCCGAGGCCGTGCACTCGTGGGCGGACACGGGCAACGAGGTGTTCCTCCTGCTCGCGAACAAGCGGTCACGCAAGCCCGCTGACCACGACCATCCCCTGGGGTTCGGGCGCGAGGCGTACGTGTGGTCGATGTTCGCGGCGCTCGGGCTGTTCGCGGTGGGGGCGGGGGTCTCGATCACGCACGGCATCCAGGAGCTCGTCCATCCTGAGCCCGCGGACGACTTCGGGATCGCGTACGCGGTGCTCGGCGTCGCGTTCGTCCTCGAGGGGGTCTCGTTCCTCCAGGCGAACCGGCAGGCGCGCAAGGAGGCGAAGAAGGCCGAGCGCGACCTGCTCCAGCACGTCCTGGTCACGTCCGACCCGACGCTGCGGGCCGTGTTCGCCGAGGACGCCGCAGCACTCATGGGCCTCGTCGTGGCGTTCGTCGGCATCCTCCTGCACCAGGTCACGGGTTCGCCCGTGCCCGACGCGATCGGCTCGATCGTCGTCGGCCTGATCCTCGGGGTCATCTCGTGGATCCTCATCGACCGCAACCGGCGCTTCCTCGTGGGTGAGCCCGCGGGGGTCGCGACGCGCGACGCCGTGCTCCGCGAGCTGCTCGCCGACCCCGAGGTCGACCGGGTCACGTACCTGCGCCTCGAGTTCGTCGGTCCGCGGTCGCTGTACCTCGTCGCGAGCGTCGACCTCGTGGGGGACGACGACGAGCACGTGGTCGCCGAGCGCATCGACGCGCTCGAGCGGCGGGCGACCGCGGCGGCCGTCATCGCGGGAGCCGTCATCTCGGTGTCCCCGGCGAGCGAGCCGTCCCTGGTGCCGTCGGTCTCGTCGGGTCCGGCGGCTCCGTAGGGCGGCGCGCCGCAGCGGGTCGCCCTACGGCACCGGGCCGGTCAGCCCGGCAGCCGCTCGTCGAGCCACGCGAAGACCTCGTCGAGGAACGCCGTCCGCGCCGGCTCGGGGGACAGCACGAGGTCGTGCGCGCCGCCCTCGATCTCGACGAGCGTCACGTCGTCGCCCAGCCCGGGTGCTCGGTCCTTGATGTGCTGGACGTCGAGCACGCTGTCGGTCGTCACGACCTCGGGGTGCCAGCCCTTGTGCGGCCCAGAGCGCGTCGAGGTCAGGACGAGCACGGGGCACTGGACGTGCAGCCCGCGCGCGACCTGCGCGTGCCCGCGCCGGATCTCGCGCAGCCAGCCCGCCCGGACGGGGAAGCCCTCGTGCGGCTTCCAGCCGAGCTCGTAGGTCCATTCGCCGCCGGTCCCGGTGTGCAGGGCCTGCCCGTAGGCGTCGTCGAGCGACCCGACGACCAGCCGGGGGGCGAAGCGCCCGACGACGTCGATCACCCGGGTGGAGATCACGCGGTCGAACCAGGACGAGTTGAGGTCGAACCAGGGGCTGTTGAGGACGAGCGCAGCCACCTTGCCGGGGCGCGCGTTGGCCCACAGGCTCGTGACGAGGCCACCTGTCGAGTGCCCGACGACCACGAGCTCGTCGTGCCCCTCGGCCCGGATCACGGCGGCCGCCGCGTCGAGGTCCTGGGCGTAGAGGCTCAGGTCGTCGACCATGTTGGGGTCCTTGCCGGCCTCGGTCCAGTGCGCGAGCGACCGCCCGTACCCGCGCAGGTCGATCGCGTAGAACGCGTAGCCGTGCTCCTCGAAGGCGTCGCCGAGGTGGGTCTGGAAGAAGTAGTCGACGAACCCGTGGACGTACAGCACGGCCCGACGGCGCCGCTCACCCCCCGGGGTCGTCGCACGGTCGGGCACGGGGCTCGTCGCCCTGCGGACGAGCGTCGCGGTGTCGCCCCCCGGGAGGTCGAGCGTGCGGGCGACCCAGTCGGGTCCGAGGACGTCCTGCTGCCAGCCGTGCGTCATGGTGCTGCCCTTCGCGCGCGGACTCGGGCGGTGCCGCGGTGCCGCCATTGTCCACCGCGGCGACGCACCTGTCAGAGCGAGCGTGCTCCCTGGGCCGCGCTCGCTCCGACAGGACCTGCCGTGGTCCTCACGCGGGCGGGGTGAGACCCGTCGGGGGGACCGGGGGAGCAGGGGGCGTCGTGGGCGGGACGGCCCGAGGGGTCTCGCGCAGGCGGGTCGACTCTTCCATCTCGGAGTCGTCGACCTGCTCGGCGCCGGCGTCGGTGACCTGCGCGGTCCACGTCTGGGCGGGCGCTGCGGGCGTGACGGGCGCCGCGGGCGCGACGGGTGCTGGAGCGTAGGGCGCGGCCGCACCGCTGGGAGCCACCGGAGTCACCGGAGGCGCGGGCGGGGGGCTCGGCGGGGCGTACTGGTGCGTGGGCGGCTGAGGAGGAGCCGGCGGCTGCGCGGGGTAGGGCTGGTGCGGGGGCTGCTGCCCGCCAGGGAGGCCGTACGGCTGGGCGGGCGGGGCGACCTGTCCCGGGTATGCACCCTGCCCCGGGTGCCCAGGCTGCCTCGGGTAACCGGCGACCGGAGCGCCGTACCCGTAGGGCTGCGGCGCGGGCACCTTCTTGGGACGCAGCAGCAGCCACGCGACGACGCCGATCACGACGAGACCGACCAGCACGACGCCGAGGACGAGGAGGAGCACGACGTCCATCAGAGACCCCCGTCGAGACGGGCGGCTGGTGCCGTGGTGCGGTCGGAGTGGTCCGGTGCGATGGTGGCGAGAGGTTCGAGCCGTCGTGTCTTCACGCCCACAGCATCCCGTGGATCGGTGCCGGTGAGAAGGGGAGGCCACCGGTCGGTCCTCGCCCTGACGCCTCATCGCCGACATGACGGACAGAGTTGAGTGGAATAGGCTCAAGTCAGGTCCTGTTGTTCCAGGTAGACCCAGACCCTGAAGTATCCGGAGACCCCATGGACACCAAGTTCACCACCATGTCCCAGCAGGCCATCGGCGAGGCCATCCAGACCGCCTCGGCCGCCGGCAACCCCCAGCTCGAACCCGTCCACCTCCTCGCCGCGCTGCTCACGCAGGAGGGCGGCGTCGCCGTCGGGCTGCTCGACGCCGTGGGCGCGAACGCCCAGGCCATCGGCCAGAAGGTGCGCGCCGCGCTCGTCGCGCTGCCCACCGCGAGCGGCTCGGCCGTCGCCCAGCCCACCGCGTCCCGTGGCACGTCGGCCGCGCTCGACCTGGCCTCGAAGGAGGCCCAGGGCATGGGGGACGAGTACGTCTCGACCGAGCACCTGCTCATCGGCATCGCTGCGGGCTCCTCGCCCGCTGCGCAGATCCTCGGCGACGCCGGGGCGAGCGCCGACGCGCTGCGCTCGGCGCTGCCCGCGGTCCGTGGCTCGGGCCGCGTGACGAGCCCCAACCCCGAGGGCACGTACAAGGCGCTCGAGCAGTACGGCCAGGACCTCACGGCGGCCGCGGCCGAGGGCAAGCTCGACCCCGTGATCGGGCGCGACTCGGAGATCCGCCGCGTCGTGCAGGTCCTGTCGCGGCGCACCAAGAACAACCCCGTCCTGATCGGTGAGCCCGGCGTCGGCAAGACGGCCGTCGTCGAGGGCCTGGCCCAGCGCATCGTCGCGGGCGACGTCCCCGACTCCCTCAAGGGCAAGAAGCTCATCTCGCTCGACCTCGCGGCCATGGTCGCGGGCGCCAAGTACCGCGGCGAGTTCGAGGAGCGCCTCAAGGCGGTCCTGGAGGAGATCAAGTCCTCCGACGGCGAGGTCGTGACCTTCATCGACGAGCTTCACACCGTCGTCGGCGCAGGTGCGGGCGGCGAGGGCGCCATGGACGCGGGCAACATGCTCAAGCCCATGCTCGCCCGCGGCGAGCTGCGCCTGGTCGGCGCGACGACCCTCGACGAGTACCGCGAGCACATCGAGAAGGACCCCGCCCTGGAACGCCGTTTCCAGCAGGTCTTCGTGGGCGAGCCCTCGGTCGAGGACACCGTCGCGATCCTGCGCGGGCTCAAGGAGCGCTACGAGGCGCACCACAAGGTGACGATCGCCGACTCGGCGCTCGTGGCCGCCGCCGCCCTGTCCGACCGCTACATCACGGGCCGCCAGCTCCCCGACAAGGCGATCGACCTGGTCGACGAGGCCGCGTCGCGCCTGCGCATGGAGCTCGACTCCTCGCCCATCGAGATCGACGAGCTCCAGCGTGCCGTCACGCGCCTGGAGATGGAGGAGGTCGTGCTCTCGGAGTCCGACGACCCCGCCTCGCGCGAGCGCCTCGAGAAGCTGCGCGCCGACCTCGCCGACCGGCGCGAGGAGCTGTCCGCGCTGACCGCGCGCTGGGACGCCGAGAAGGCGGGCCACAACCGTGTCGGTGACCTGCGCGCCAAGCTCGACGAGCTGCGCGTCCAGGTCGAGCGGGCCATCCGCGAGGGCGACCTCGAGACCGCGGGCCGCATCCAGTACGGCGAGATCCCGCAGCTCCAGGAGCAGCTCCAGGCCGCCGAGCAGGAGGAGGCGTCGATCGACAGCGACGAGTCCGCCACGGCCCCGCAGGCACCGATGATCGCCGACAAGGTCGGCGCGGACGAGATCGCCGAGGTCGTGTCAGCGTGGACCGGCATCCCCGCGGGCCGCATGCTCCAGGGCGAGTCGGAGAAGCTCCTCCACATGGAGGACGTGATCGGCAAGCGTCTGATCGGGCAGAAGGCCGCCGTCGCTGCGGTGTCGGACGCCGTACGACGTTCTCGTGCGGGCGTCGCCGACCCCGACCGCCCCACGGGCTCGTTCCTGTTCCTCGGCCCCACGGGCGTCGGCAAGACCGAGCTCGCGAAGGCGCTCGCGGACTTCCTGTTCGACGACGAGCGTGCCATGGTGCGCATCGACATGTCGGAGTACGGCGAGAAGCACAGCGTCGCGCGCCTGGTCGGTGCCCCTCCGGGGTACGTCGGGTACGAGGAGGGCGGCCAGCTCACCGAGGCCGTCCGGCGCAGGCCGTACTCGGTCGTGCTGCTCGACGAGGTCGAGAAGGCGCACCCCGAGGTCTTCGACATCCTGCTGCAGGTGCTCGACGACGGGCGCCTGACCGACGGCCAGGGCCGCACGGTCGACTTCCGCAACGTCATCCTGGTGCTGACGTCGAACCTGGGTTCGCAGTTCCTCGTGGACCCCATGCTCGACGACGCGGCAAAGCGCGAGGCCGTCATGTCGGCGGTCCGGTCGAACTTCAAGCCGGAGTTCATCAACCGGCTCGACGACGTCGTGATCTTCGACCCGCTGAACCTCGACGAGCTGGGGCGGATCGTGGACATCGCGGTCGACCGGCTCGGCGAGCGCCTCGCGGACCGTCGCCTCACGCTCGAGGTCACCCCGGCCGCGCGCGAGTGGCTCGCGCTCGAGGGCTTCGACCCGGCGTACGGTGCGCGCCCGCTGCGCCGCCTGGTGCAGCGCGAGATCGGCGACCGCCTGGCGCGCAAGCTCCTGGCGGGCGAGGTCGCGGACGGCGACACGATCGTCGTCGACCGGTCGCTCACCGAGGGCGAGGGGCTGGAGCTGACCGTCCAGCGGTGACGCTGTTCGCGGCGCGTGTCGTCGTCGGGCGGGAGCTTCCTCC
>NZ_JACSQQ010000041.1:23922-31105 GCF_014836555.1 Oerskovia rustica | reverse complement strand
TCCTCGACCAGGGCCTCCTCGAACGCCACCAGGTCCGCGACGAAGCCCCCGGCGTCGGGTGAGACGGGGTCGTCGTCGACCAGGGGCTGTCGGGGACGTTCACGGTCGGGGCGCTCACGGACGGTGCGCCCGACGTCGTGACCCCGGCCGAGCTCGTCGAGCGCACCGGGCTCGCGAACGTGACACTGCCCGCCGCGACCGCGTTCGGCGCCGCCGAGCGCCTGCACCGGGTGGGCGTGCTGCCGTCGCCGGCGAGCGACCTGGCCTACGTGGTCCACCCGTGGACGGTCACGGCCCGCGGCCTGCACGCGGCCGGCTGGGAGCCCGCCTGGTCGAGCGCCCAGAGCGTCGACGTCCTCATGGAGGGCGTGCGGGGCAGGATGGCGCTCGGTGGTCGACGCGTGGGCGGACGGGACGCGGCCGCGCTCGGTGCGGCGGGTGCCGCGGTCGCGCTCCTGGGCACCGCGGCGATCTGGCGTCAGGCCCGACGGCGGTGAGTCGCCGCGCGTCGTGAGCTCCCCTCGCGTGCTCCCCGGCCCGCGCGGGGCGCACCCGCAGGGCTGCGGCGAGCGGCGCCGTTGGGCAGGGGGACAGGGGGCTTGCGGCGGACCGCCAGCGAACGTCCAGGATTCTCGGGGATGATAGCGACGTGACAGAACCGCTCTCCCGCGAACCGTACGAGCCCGCAGGTGCTGGCGACCCGTTCGGCCCCGCGCCGGACGAGGACTACACGCCCCCGCCCGTGACGCGCCGCTCGCTCACGCTCGGCATCTCCTTGCTGGCCACGACCCTCCTGGTCGCCGGCCTCGCCGTCATGCCCGCGCCGTACGTCGTGCGCTCGCCGGGACCTACGCAGGACACGCTCGGTGCGCAGAACGACCAGGACCTCATCACGATCGAGGGCGCCGAGACGTACGACTCGACGGGCGAGCTGCTGCTCACCACGGTGTCGGTCGCGGGCGGGCCCGGGTACCCGGCGAACCTCGTCCAGGTCGTCGAGGGGTGGGCCGAGCGGTCGCGCTCGGTGCGCCCCGTCGAGGAGACGTTCCCGCGCGACGTCACGCAGGAGCAGAGCGAGCAGGAGAGCCAGCAGGAGATGCTCTCCTCGCAGGAGATGGCGACCGTCGCGGCGCTGACCGAGCTGGGCTACGAGGTGCCCGCGACCCTCACGATCCAGGGCGCCGCGAAGGACACCGGCGCGGAGGGGGTCGTCGAGACCGGGGACGTCATCACGACCGTGAACGGCAAGGACGTCGTGACGTACCAGGACCTCATCGACGAGCTCGCGACCGTGACGCCGGGTGACGACGTCGTCCTCGGGGTCGAGCGCGCCGGCGAGGCCGTCGACCTGACGATCACGACGCAGGAGGCCGATGGCAAGGCGATCCTCGGGGTCTTCATCGACCCGGCCTTCGACCTGCCGGTCGACGTCTCGATCCAGATCGAGGACATCGGCGGCCCCAGCGCGGGGACCATGTTCGCGCTCGGGATCATCGACCGGCTCACGCCCGAGGACGAGGCGAACGGCACCGTGATCGCCGGGACCGGGACCATGAGCGTCGAGGGGAACGTGGGGCCCATCGGCGGCATCCAGCAGAAGCTCTACGGTGCCGAGCGTGACGGGGCCACATGGTTCCTCGCACCCGAGGCGAACTGCGACGAGGTCGTGGGCAACGTGCCCGAGGGGCTGAACGTCGTCAAGGTCTCGACGCTCGACGAGGCCCGCGACGCGATGGTCGCGATCGGGGCGGGCGAGGGCGAGAGCCTGCCGACGTGCACGTGAGCCGGCGCCCGCCGGTCCGTCGGGGCACGGCAGGGCGCTGAGCCCGCGGCGACCACGGCCCGCGAACCGCACCACCTCCGCACGACCCGAGGGGCCGGACGACCACGTCAGCCGGCCCCGCGTCGTCTCCCTCGCACGTGGCGCTGCTCGCCCGGCTCGCGCTGGCGCGCGCTGGCTCGGACGGCTGCCCGGCGGTCACTCGAACGTCGCGCGCAGCCCCTCGATCAGGCCCGGCACGAGGTCCGGGCCGAACGCGACGTCGTCGCCGTCGTCGTTCGCGCGCGTGCGGACCGCGCACCACGGGGTGCCGTCGCGCAGGACACCGACCGCGAGACGGACGTCCTGACGGTCAGGGTGCGACGACAGGTAGGCGAGGGCCGCAGCCGGGTCGGTGGGCAGCCCCTCCTCGGCAGACGGTGGCAGGATGACGCGCTCGGCGACGATCGCGGCGCCGTCGACCGTGCCGGGCCACGAGATCCCTGCGAGCAGGTCCTCGAGGGTCTCGACGTCGGGCAGGCCCTCCTGCTCGACCGAGACCAGGTGGTCCGGGATGCCGCGCGCCGCGGTCACGACCTCGGGCGGGAGGCGGTCGGCCAGGCCCGGGTCGGCGGCCATCGCGTCGGCGGTGCGGACGAGCGCGAACACGCGCGGGGGAGCGTCCCAGCCGTCGGCGGCGACGTGCGCCTCGACGTCGCGCACGGCGTCGGCGAGCGCGAGCTGCGCGAGGGGGACGATGGGGGCGGGGGCGTCGTCGGGGACGCCCGAGGCGGCCTGGGACGTGCTCGGGGCGGGCTGGTCGGGCGCGGGGGAGGTTGTGTCTGCCATGTCCCCAGCATGTCAGGCCCGACGACCTCGGCGCAGTCGGCGGGTCGTGGCCAGGTACGTGTGGGAACCTGGAACCGCTGTGGGCCGTTGACGAGATGGACGGCCTGTGGCCTGACCCTGTCGAGATCGTGGACCGCCTGTGAATCCGGTGGTCGTGGGCCCGGCGCGGACAGGTACCGACGCCTGACGACCTGACGCTCGACCGAACGCAAAGAGGTAAGCCCACCGTGTCATTCGCCGCAGCGCCACGACGCCCTTCGGGGTCCGAGGCCGGCTCCCGCAGACGACGCAGCCCGCTCGGCATAGCCGTTGCCGTCGTGGCTGCCCTCGTCCTCCTGCTGTTCCTGCTCGCACAGTTCTGGACCGAGGTCCTCTGGTTCACCCAGCTGGGCTTCGAAGGCGTCCTGTGGACCGAGTGGGGGACCCGTGCGGCGCTGTTCGTCGGCGGCTTCCTCGTGATGGGCGGACTCGTCTTCCTGTCGCTGTCGCTCGCGTACAGGTCCCGCCCGATCTACGCGCCCTCGACCCCCGAGCAGGCCACGCTCGACCAGTACCGCGAGGCGATCGAGCCCCTGCGCAAGGTCGTGACGATCGCAGGCCCCGCGCTCATCGGCTTCTTCGCCGGTGCGGCGGCGTCCTCGCAGTGGAGCACGGTGCTCCTGGCACTGAACTCGGTGCCGTTCGGCACCAAGGACCCGCAGTGGGGCCTGGACATCTCGTTCTTCGTCTTCACGCTGCCCGTGCTGCGCTTCGCCGTGGGCTTCCTCATGGCCGCGGTCATCATCTCGGGCATCGGTGCCCTGGCGACCCACTACCTGTACGGCGGGGTGCGCATCGGCGGTGGCGCGGGCAGCGGCCCGCGCACGACCAAGGCGGCTCGCGTGCAGCTCTCGGTCACGGCCGCCGTGCTCATGCTGCTCATCGGTGCCAACTACTGGCTCGACCGGTACTCGCTCCTGACCACGACGGGTGACAAGTTCGACGGCGCCTCGTACGCCGACGTCAACGCCGTCATCCCGTCCAAGGCGATCCTGACGGGCGTCGCGATCCTCGTCGCGCTGCTGTTCGTGGCGACCGCGGTCCGCGGCAACTGGCGCCTGCCCGCGATCGGCGTGGGGCTCATGGTCGTCTCCGCGATCGCGATCGGCGGGATCTACCCGGCCGTCGTCCAGCGCTTCCAGGTCAACCCGAACGCGCAGGAGTTCGAGGCCGAGTACATCCAGCGGAACATCGACGCGACCAAGACCGCGTTCGGGCTCGACGGGGTCGAGGCGTCGAACTACGACGCGAAGACCCAGGCCGAGGCCGGCGCGCTGCGCGCCGACGCGGACACCACGGCGTCGATCCGTCTGCTCGACCCGCAGATCGTCAGCCCGACGTTCCGCCAGCTCCAGCAGAACAAGCAGTACTACAACTTCCAGGAGACCCTCTCGGTCGACCGGTACATGATCGACGGCGAGAGCCGTGACACCGTGATCGCGGTCCGCGAGCTCAACCTCGAGGGCCTCGGCGCGAGCCAGCGCAACTGGGTCAACGACCACACCGTGTACACGCACGGGTACGGCGTCGTGGCCGCGTACGGCAACCAGATCGGCCCGGGCGGCCAGCCCGCGTTCTACGAGGGCGACATCCCGTCGGTGGGGTCCCTGCCCGAGTACGAGCCGCGCATCTACTTCAGCCCGGACTCGACCCAGTACTCGATCGTCGGCGCCCCCGAGGGCACCAAGCCCTGGGAGTTCGACTACCCGGACGACGACGCAGGCGGCCAGGTCAACAACACGTTCGGTGCCGAGGACGGGGCCGTCGCAGGCCCCAGCGTCGGCTCGTTCGGCACCAAGCTGCTCTACGCCCTGAAGTTCGGCTCCGAGCAGATCCTGTTCTCGGACCGTGTGACGCCCGACTCCCAGATCCTGTACGACCGGTCGCCGCGTGACCGCGTCGCCAAGGTCGCGCCGTACCTCACGCTCGACGGCAAGGTCTACCCCGCCGTCGTGGACGGCCGGGTCAAGTGGATCGTCGACGGCTACACGACGACCAACTCCTACCCGTACTCCGCATCGCGCCCGCTCGACGAGGCGACGCAGGACACCCTGACGGTCAACTCGCAGTCGGTCGCGGCGCTCGCGCCGCAGCAGGTCAACTACATCCGCAACTCGGTCAAGGCCACGGTCGACGCCTACGACGGTTCGGTCGACCTCTACGCGTGGGACACCGAGGACCCGATCCTGCAGGCGTGGGACAACGTCTTCCCGACGTCGCTCAAGCCGATCTCCGAGATCAGCGGCGACCTCATGAGCCACCTGCGCTACCCCGAGGACATGTTCAAGGTCCAGCGCGCGCTGCTCACGAGCTACCACGTCGACGACGCCCGCGAGTTCTTCTCCGGTCAGGACTTCTGGAACGTCCCGCGCGACCCCACCGTGCGCGGCACCGGCACCAAGCCCTACCAGCCGCCGTACTACCTGACGCTGCAGATGCCGGGTCAGGAGGACCCCGCGTTCTCCCTCATGACGACGTTCATCCCGGGCGGTAACTCCGACCGAGAGATCCTCACCGGGTTCCTCGCGGTCGATGCCGAGGCAGGGAGTACCGCCGGCGTGAAGGCCGACTCCTACGGCAAGCTCAGGCTCCTCGAGCTGCCACGCAACGCCACGGTCCCCGGACCGGGACAGGTGCAGAACACGTTCGACTCGGACCCCACGGTGTCCAACGAGCTGAACATCCTCAGCCGCGGCAACTCCACCGTGATCCACGGCAACCTGCTCACGCTCCCCGTGGGCGGCGGTCTGCTCTACGTGCAGCCCGTGTACGTGCAGGCGTCCGAGGGCACCAAGTTCCCGCTGCTGCGCAAGGTGCTGGTCAGCTTCGGTGACCAGGTCGGGTTCGCCGACACGCTCGACGAGGCCCTCAACCAGGTCTTCGGCGGCGAGTCGGGTGCGTCGGCCGGTGACGCCGGTGGTGAGGTCGCTCCGGTCATCCCGACCGACGGAGAGACCCCGCCGCCCACGGACGGCACCGACACCGGGACGGACACCCCGGCGCCCGTCACGGAGAACCCCGAGGCGCGCGCCCAGCTCGACCAGGCTCTCCAGGCCGCCAGCCAGGCGATCAAGGATGGTCAGGCCGCCCTCGCCGAGGGGGACTTCGCCGCCTACGGCGAGTCGCAGGAACGCCTGCAGACGGCGCTCGAGTCGGCGATCGCCGCCGAGGAGTCGCTGGGCACCGAGACCCCGTGACGCGCGGATGACCGGTCACCCCCTGGGGTGAGCGAGGTGACGACGGACGCCGCTCCTGACCTGAGGGTCGGGGGCGGCGTCCGTCGTCTGCGCCGAGGGCGACGCCCCCTCCCGCCGAGGGTGACGCGCTCACCGTCGGCGGGTGCGTTTGTCATTTGTCGTGCGGAAGACGAACATGGGGCCTCATGACCAGTGCAACCGTTTGCAGCAACGCTTACATCGTCGAGGGATCGCTCGGCGCACTGCCGACGGTCGCGCTCGTCCACCCCTCCGGAGCCGAGCTCGTCGTCGCCCTGCGCGGCGCGACGGTCCTCGCCTGGCGGGCGCCGTGGAGCCGGCCCTCCTCGACGTCGCGCGACGTCGTCGACCTCCTCGACGGGTACGCGACCGAGCAGGCGCTCCTCGCCCAGGACGCGACGCGGTCGGGCCTGATGTTCCCGTTCGCGAACCGGATCGCGGGCGGCAGCTACGTGTTCGACGGCGTCGCGCACCACGTCCCGCCCGTCGCCCCGGGAGAGACCCAGACCATGCACGGGTTCGCGCGCGTCCTCGACTGGGAGATCGTTCCCGAGGACGAGGACGAGGGCGCCCTGCGCGGCACCGGGCGCACCGACGGCACGGGTGCGCCTGGCGGCACGAACCGTACGGGCGAGGAGTCCGTGGCCCTGACCCTCGCGACCGAGATCCGGGGTACCGACCTAGCCGGCTATCCGTTCGACCTCGAGACGCGGATCCGCTTCGAGCTGACCGAGCGCACGCTCGACGTGACCTGGTCCTACCGCAACGTCGGGCGGGACGCGGCGCCCGTCACGGCCGGCTGGCACCCGTACTTCCGCATCCCCGGCCACGACACGATCGACGGCCTGGAGCTCCATGTGCCCGCCCGTGCGACGGTCGCGACCGACGCGAGCCTTCTCCCGCTCGACGGCGAGGCCGCCCGGGTGGTGCGTGACGCCGTCGGGCCGGTGGCTCTTGCCGGGACCTGCCTCGACACCGCGTTCACCGACCTCGTGACCGACGCGGACGGTCGCGCGCGCACGCGCGTCCTCGACCCGTCGACCGGCGCAGGCCTCGAGCTGTGGCAGGAGCGCGGCAACATGCACGTGTACACGGGAGACGGGCTGGACGAGCGGGCGCGGGCGTCGATCGCGCTCGAACCCGTCGAGAGCCTGACGAACGCGTACAACCGCGAGGACTGTGCGCAGGACGTCCGGCTCGCGCCGGGGGAGGAGCGCGTGTTCCGCTTCGGGGTCGGGATCGTCGCACCGCACCGCTCCTGATCGGACCCGGGCGCCCGATTTGGCGCCCCGGCCCCTGTCCCGTAAGGTGGTGTTCACCG
>NZ_JACSQQ010000041.1:0-23822 GCF_014836555.1 Oerskovia rustica | reverse complement strand
ACGCGGGGTGGAGCAGCTCGGTAGCTCGCTGGGCTCATAACCCAGAGGTCGCAGGTTCAAATCCTGCCCCCGCTACACATGGAAGGCCCGGTTCAGCAGACATGCTGGACCGGGCCTTCGTCATTCCCGGGATGCCATCGGGGAGGAGTGCCGGACCCACGTGCCGCCCGCGTGTGACGTGCCCGACAGGCGCCCTGGTCACGGCAGGGGCGAAAGGTCGCGTAGAGTGGTGTTCACCGACGCGGGGTGGAGCAGCTCGGTAGCTCGCTGGGCTCATAACCCAGAGGTCGCAGGTTCAAATCCTGCCCCCGCTACAAAAGGAAGGCCCGGTCCAGCAGACATGCTGGACCGGGCCTTCGTCATTCCCGGGTCGCGCCCAGGACACCGCGTCAGTCGGCGAGTGTGAAGCCGGTCGTCCACTGGGTCGCGCCGGAGCCTGCGAGCGTCATCTGGACGAAGCCGAGGGCCTCGAGCTCGCGGGCGCGCTTGAGCGACCCGGCGTCGATGCCCTTGAGGCCGCCCGCGCGGACGAGGTCGACGAGCGTGGCCTTGGCGTCGTTGTCGTCGCCTGCGACGAGCACGGTGGTCGACTGGTCGGCGACCTTGCCGCTCGCGAGGGTCGAGGCGAAGTTCGTGTTGAACGCCTTGACGACCGTGGCGGTCGGGGCGAGCGCGGCGATCTGGGCGGCGGCCGAGGAGTCGGCCGGGACGACGAGAGAGTCGAACGTCGCGAAGTCGACGGGGTTGGTCGGGTCGACGAGGACCTTGCCGTCGAGCCGGCCGGCGTACTGCGCGAGGACCTCCGGCACGGCGGGGTAGGGGAGCGCGAGGACCACGAGCTCGCCCGTGATCTCGTCGCCGACGACGCCCGACGTGAACGATGCGCCGGAGCCGAGTGCGGCGGCCTTCTCGGCGTCGCGCGCCAGGACCTGGACCTGTGCGCCGGCGTCGAGGCCGATGCGCGCCACGCCTGCTGCGATGTTCCCTGCGCCGATGATCGTGATGCTGGTCATGAAGTCCTCCGGGGCTGCGACGCCGGTGCCGCACCGACGTGATTGGTTGTTGATACAACTAACGTAGACCCGCTTAGTTGTCGTGTCAACCATTGCCGGTAGACTGGTCCCATGACCGACGACGTGCGATGGCTCTCCCCCCGCGAGCTGCGGACCTGGATGCGCCTCCAGGCCGTCTCCGAGCTCCTCCCCGGTGTGCTCGACGCCCAGCTCCAGCGCGACGCGCAGCTCACCCACTTCGAGTACCTCGTGCTCGCGATGCTCTCCGAGGCGCCGGACCACACGCTGCGCATGACGGACCTGGCGCTCAAGACCAACGCGACCCTGCCCCGCCTCTCGCACGTCGTGAAGCGCCTCGAGGGCCGCGGCTACGTCGAGCGCTCGCCCTGCCCCGAGGACCGTCGGGCCACGCTCGCGGTCCTGACCGGCGCAGGCTGGGACAAGGTCGTCGCGACGGCACCCGGCCACGTCGGGACGGTCCGCGAGCACATCATCGACCGCCTCACCCCGGAGCAGGTCGACCAGCTCGACCAGATCGCGCGCTCGATCCTCGAGTCGCTCGACACCGAGGGGCGCCTCGACGCCCTCCACCTCCCCGAGGACTGAGCGACGGAGGGAAGGAGCGACGGTGCGACGGTGTGACGCGACCCACCGTCTCACCGTGCGTCCCGCCCATGTCTCACCGCATGGGACCGGCGTAGAGTCGACCTCCGGCGAGTCCCGGCAGCACGCGTCACCCGCGGCCGTCCGGAGCCGCCTCGTCACCCTCCTGACCCCGGAAGGTCCTCATGCGCCGCCTGAACGCCGTGCTGCCCGTCGCAGCCGTCTCGACCGCCCTGCTCCTCGCGGGCTGCTCCGCCGACGACTCCTCGAACGACGCCGGCTCGGCCGGCTCGACGCCCGCGTGCGTGCCGGGCGCCCTGCCCACCCACACCGACGGCAAGCTCACGGTCGCCGCGGGCGAGGCGTACTCGCCCTGGTACATCGGCGAGCACGACAGCGGCGAGGGCTTCGAGTCCGCGCTCGTCTACGAGGTCGCCGACCGGCTCGGCTACTCAGCGGACGACGTCGAGTGGGAGCTCGTGACGTTCGAGCAGATCGTCAGCCCCAGCATCAAGGAGTTCGACTTCGCCGCGTGGCAGACGTCCATCTCGGACGAGCGTCGCAAGGCCGTCGACTTCTCGAGCCCCTACCTCACGACCCGCCAGGGCGTGATCGTGCAGGAGGCCGGCCCGTACGCGGGGGCCACCACGCTCGACGAGCTCAAGGACCTGCGCATCGGCGTCACGGCCGCCCAGACGAGCCTCACGCTCGCGAAGGCCGCGTTCGGCGACGACGCGAACATCGTCCCGTTCAACGGTGCGGGCGACGGCATGACGGCCCTGCAGTCGGGCACGATCGACGTCATGGTCATGGACGTCGACCAGGGCGTCGCGGCCTCGACCGAGTACTTCCCCGACTCCGTGGTCATCGGCACCCTGCCGGACCAGGGCACGGTCGAGCAGTACGGCCTGGTCCTTGACCTGGGCTCGGTGCTCACCGACTGCGTCTCGGCCGCGGTCGACTCGCTCGAGGAGGACGGCACGCTCGCCGAGCTGCGCACCACGTGGCTCAAGTCGGACGACATCCCCGAGCTGGGCTGAGGTGAGCGGGGGCGCGTCGGGCGTCGCACCGCCCGAGGACAGCAGGCCCGACGGCGGCGCTCACCCCGGGACCGCAGCCTGGACCCCGTCCCCGCTCGCGGTGGCGAGGGACTCCTACCGGCGTGCGCGGCGCCGTCGGGCAGCGTGGGTGTCCACGCTCTCGACCGTGGTCGTGGTCGCGGTCCTGTACGTCGTGGTGACCACGGCCCCCGGGTGGGAGCGCACGCGCGACGCGTTCTTCTCCCCGGCCAGCGCGTGGGACTCGCTGCCCGCGATCGCCGAGGGGCTGTGGCTCAACCTGCGGGTGTGGGTCGTGGCGTCGGTCGTCGGGATGGTGCTCGGGATGACGCTCGCCGTGATCCGCACGAGCCGCGTCCCGGCGCTGTTCCCGCTGCGCGCGTTCGCGGTCGCGTACGTCGACGTGTTCCGCGGGGTTCCGCTGCTGCTCGTGCTGCTGCTGGTCGGGTTCGGCCTGCCGGCGCTGCGGCTCGAGTGGCTCCCGACGTCAGGGGAGTTCCTCGGCGCGCTCGCGATCATCCTCACGTACACCGCGTACCTCGCCGAGGTGTTCCGGGCCGGGATCGAGTCGGTGCACCCCTCGCAGGTCTCGGCCGCGCGCTCGCTCGGGCTGACCCGCGCGCAGACGACGCGCAAGGTCGTGCTGCCGCAGGCCGTGCGGCACGTGACCGCGCCGCTCGCGAGCAACCTTGTCTCGCTCCAGAAGGACTCGGGGCTCATCTCGATCCTGGGCGCCGTGGACGCGATCCGGGCCGCGCAGATCGCGGCGTCCGGCAGCTACAACTTCACGCCCTACGTGGTGGCGGGCGTCCTGTTCCTGCTCGTCTCGATCCCGCTCACGCGCGTCGTCGACGTGTACTCGGCCCGTCAGGGGTGGCGCGGGTCGCTCGCGACCGTGAGCGGGGCGGGGGCGATCCGATGAGCCACCTGCTGTCCCTGCGGGGGATCCGCAAGACGTACGGCGAGCGCCTCGTGCTCGACGGGATCGACCTCGACGTCGACGAGCACCGATGCGTCGTGCTCGTCGGGGCGTCCGGGTCGGGCAAGTCGACGCTGCTGCGCGTCGTGAACCTTCTGGAGGAGATCGACGACGGCGAGATCCTGCTCGACGGGCAGGACGTCGCCGACCCGCGCCTCGACGCGAACGCCGTCCGGGCGCGCATGGGCCTGGTCTTCCAGTCGTACAACCTGTTCCCCCACATGAAGGTCATCGACAACGTGACCCTCGCCCCGCGCCTCGTGCACAAGCGCGGCCGTGCCGAGGCGGAGGCGGTGGCCGAGGCCATGCTGCGCCGCGTCGGTCTCGCGCACCGTATGACGGCCTACCCCGACCAGCTCAGCGGCGGCGAGCAGCAGCGTGCCGCGATCGCGCGGGCGCTCGTGTCCTCGCCCGAGCTGCTGCTCCTCGACGAGGTCACCTCGGCGCTCGACCCCGAGCTCGTGGGCGAGGTCCTGGACCTGCTCGCGGACCTGCGGGCCGAGGGCGTGACCATGCTCGTCGCGACCCACGAGATGGGCTTCGCTCGCGAGGTCGCCGACGAGGTCTGCTTCCTGCACCAGGGCCGCGTGCACGAGCGCGGCACGCCCGAGCAGGTCCTCGGCGACCCGCAGCGCGAGCGGACCCGGGAGTTCCTGCGCCGGCTGCGCTGACCGGGCCGCGGGGACACCGCCCTTCCGCGCGGGCCGCCCGGCGCGCATCATGGAAGCAGGTTCCTCAGCGGGGAGGCGCGACATGTTGGCAGCGGTCGGAGACAGGATCATCCGGGCCTCGGGGGTCGTCGGCGGCGCGGTCCGCGACGGCATGGTCGTCGAGGTCCAGCACGAGGACGGCTCGCCGCCCTACCTGGTCGAGTGGGCCGACACGGGCGAACGGACGCTCGTCTACCCGGGGCCCGACACCATGGTCCGCGCTCCCGTCGAGGGCGCCGAGGCGCACGAGGTGGCCGTCCCGGTGCACGCGAAGTCCTGGCACGTCCAGGTGAGCCTCGTCGAGAGCGAGGGGCGGACGACGGCGGAGGCCATCCTGGTCGGTGACGTCCCGTCCGAGCTCCACGCCGTGGGCAGGGCTCGCAAGGACCCCGGCGACACGGAGATCGAGGCGATCGGCGACCACGTCGCGGCGGCTCGCGCGCTGCGCGCGCTCGCGGACCGGCTGCTCGGCATCGCGGAGTCGGAGATCGAGGGGGCGACGGGGGTACCCGCGCACGTGCACCACTGAGCCCGCGGGCTGCGGCCGGCGGGGCCGGCGGGCCTGGTCGGCGGAGCGCGGCGCTGCATCACCCGGCGGCGCGCGGGGCGCCCTCCAGGTAGGCCCGCCGACGGCGACGGGAGGGTTCGAGGAGGAGCCATGAAGCGCCTGGTGCTCTGCTGCGACGGCACGTGGAACTCGCCGGTCCGTGCGAGCGTGTCGAACATCGAGAAGATCGCCCGGTCTGTCCACACGGGCATCGGGCCCGACGGGGTCCAGCAGATGGTGTTCTCGGTCGAGGGCGTCGGCGCCCGCGGCTACCGGGTCGACGCCCTGCTGGGCGGGGCGTTCGGGTACGGGCTCAGCCGCAACGTCGTCGCGGGCTACCGGGACCTTGCGCTCAACTACGAGCCCGACGACGAGGTGTACGTCTTCGGGTTCAGCCGTGGTGCGTACACCGCGCGCAGCGTGGCGGGGATGATCGCGAGCGTCGGCCTGCTCACGGCGGACGCGCTCGCCGACCGCGGCGCCGGCAACCTGCTGGCCGAGGCCGAGGCCCTCTACCGCGACCACTCACCGGGTCGCCGCGCTCGCGTCTCGGCGTTCCGCGAGAGGTACTGCTACCCGCAGGTGCCCATCACCTTTCTCGGGGTGTTCGACACCGTGGGGGCCCTCGGCGTCCCGGGCATCACCCGTCGCAGGAGCCGCTTCCACGACGTGCGCCTCTCGAGCGCCGTCCAGTGCGCGCGCCAGGCCCTCGCGATCGACGAGCGCCGGCTCACGTTCGAGCCGTGCCTGTGGGACGTCCCGACCGACGACGACCGGCCGGGAGGCGTCAAGCAGGTCTGGTTCCCCGGCGCCCACTCCGACGTCGGCGGGGGCAACGACTCGTCGGGGCTGTCCGACGTGGCCCTGCTGTGGATGATGGGGGAGGCCGCGACGTGCGGGCTGACGTTCTACCCGGACCGGGTGCTCGCCCAGCTCGGCGACGAGCCGGAGCTGGTCGGGCGGTTCACGCCCCGGGCGCTGTACCGCGTGCTCAACACCGCCAAGCGGTGGAAGCGCAGGCCTCGGTTCAAGGGGACGCGGCGCCTGCTCGCCGGGGTGCCGCTCGAGGACGGCTACGTCGACGACGTCCTGCTGTCCGACCTCGCGCTCGCGCTGAGCGCCGACCCCGCGTCCGACTACGCCAGGCACGCGCGCAACATCGCGTGGTGGAAGGAGGCCGCCGGTGGTGACCTCGCGGTCGAGGCCGTGCCGACCCTCACCGACGTCCCCCGACGGCTCGTCCTGACCTGAGCGTCGACGTTCCGCCCGGCGCGGCGGGCGCCCCGGCGGTTAGCCTGAAACCGGTGGCGCGCTGCGTCGTCGGGCCGCACGCCTCTCCGGCGCCGCGCGGAAGGAGCGAGACATGGCATGGCTGGACACGATCGGAGACCTCAACTGGTGGGCCGTGCTCGTGGCCACCCTCTCGACGTTCGTCGTCGGTCTCCTGTTCTACTCGACCGGTGCGCTGGGGCGGCAGTGGGCGAGCCTCGTCGGGCTGACCGAGGAGGAGATGAACAGCAGTGAGGGCGCCGGGCCGCGCTTCGCCGCCACGGGCGTCGCCTCGCTCCTCACGGCGATCCTCCTGGGGGCGCTGATCCTCGCGACCGGGGTCGACGGGCTGTGGGAAGGACTGCTGTTCGGCGCGGTGGTCGGCCTGGTGTTCCGCGCAGGGGCCCACGTGATCCACAACGGGTTCGCGCACCTGCCCACGCGACTGACCCTGATCGACGGGCTGCACGACGTGGTCGAGCTCGCGGTCATGGGCGCGATCCTCGGCGTGTGGCAGTAGGCGTGGGTATGGCGGACGACGACCGGTCGCACGACGGCCGGCCGCACCACGGCCGAGGGGAGGCTGCGGTCCGCGTGGTCGTGCACGGGCAGGTGCAGGGCGTCGGCTTCCGGTGGGCGACGACCCGCCAGGGCGCCGCGCTCGGGCTGGCGTGCGACGCGCAGAACCTCCCCGACGGGACCGTGCTCGTGACGGCGCGCGGCGAGGCGTCGGCCCTCGACGGACTCCTCGACTGGCTCCGGAGCGGACGGACGCCCGGGCACGTGACGCGCGTCGACGAGGACCCGGTGTGATGCTGGGGGACATGACCTCGCCCGCCGACCTCGTACCAGCGAACGCCCACGTCTTCGGCGCTCCCGACGCGCCCGTGACGATCGTCGAGTTCGGCGACTTCGAGTGCCCCTACTGCCACGACGCGGCCCCCGTCCTGCGGACGGTCGTCGAGGAGTCGGACGGTCAGGTCCGGCTCGTCTTCCGCCACTTCCCGCTGTTCGAGGTCCACCCCTATGCGCTCACGGCGGCGCTCGCGGCCGAGGCCGCCGGGGCGCAGGGCAGGTTCTGGGAGATGCACGACCTCCTGTTCGCGCACCAGGATCGGCTCGACGACGTCGGGCTCGCGCACTGGGCGCAGAAGCTGGGTCTGGACGGTGCGAGCGTCGTCGGTGACGCCGCGCAGCAGCACGGTGACGCCGTCGAGCGCGACTACCTGGCCGGGACGGCGCTCGGTGTGCGGGGCACGCCCACGCTCTACGTCGAGGGCGTGCGGTATCGGGGCCGGGTGACCGAGGACGGCGTCCGGGCGGCGGTCGCCGCCGCGCTCGCGGACGCGGGACGGGCGACGGGCCCGGCACCAGGTCAGGGCGCCTGAGCCGAGGGGGCGTTCGAGTCCTTCCGCGGCGCCGCCGGACCGCCCACGGGCGCGGTCGGGACCAGTCGTGCGAAGAACAGCGCCGTCAGGGCCACCAGGGCGAGCACCGCGAGGCTCGCCCGCAGGCCCGTGATGCGTGCGGCCTCGTTCTCCTCGGTCAGGGCGGCGACCTCGTCGGGCGGCAGCCCGGCGCTCGTGAGCGCCTCCTCGACCTGCGCGTCGGAGATGAAGGGGACGCCGCCCGCGAGCTCGACCTGGGCCGTCGCGGCGATCTCGGCGCGCACCGCAGGGTTGTTCGCGACCCCGGTGAGGAAGGTCGCCGTGAGGCCCGCGATGAGGACCGAGCCCGCGAGCGCCGTCCCGAGCGACGCGCCCAGGTTGGTCAGGGTGTTCTGCAGGCCGCCGACGTCGCCGCTCTGCTCGTCGGGCACGGCCGAGACGGTCACGGCCCCGAGCTGCGAGGCGAGCGCCCCGACGCCGAGCCCCGCGAGGGCGAGCGGGACCGTGACGACCTCGGGCCCGGCACCGACCTCGAGCCCGGCGAGCAGGCTCACGATTCCGGCGAGCAGCGCGGCCACGCCCCAGCGCACGACCGTGCGGGGCGAGGCGCGTGGGAAGAAGCGCGGGATCCCGACGGCCGCGAGCAGGAGCGTCACGGACAGCGGCAGGAGTCGGATGCCGGTGTCGAGCGCGGAGAGCCCGAGGGCGACCGACAGGTACAGGGGGACCGTGAAGAACAGGCCTGCCTGGAGCATGAACTGGAAGAAGAACATGGTCAGGCCGCCGTTGAGCTGGGCGTTGCGCAGCATGTCGGGCCGCACGAGCGGTTCCTTGCCCGCCGCGACGACGCGGTGCTCCCACGCGAAGAAGAGGCGGACGACCAGCATCCCGGCCAGGATCAGCCAGATGGTCGGGGACAGGCCGAGCCACGACGGTCCACCGGGTCGCGTCTGGACCCAGCCCCACTCTCCCGAGCGCAGCACGCCGAACACCGCGATGCCGAGCCCGACCGCGGACAGCACCGCACCGACCAGGTCGAGCCGGAACCGCGGACCGAGCGGGGCGTCGGCGATCCGGCGCGTGAGCAGCAGGATCACGGCGACGATCACGACCTCGCCGACGAACACGTAGCGCCACGTCCAGTACGTCGTGACGAACCCGCCCACGAGCGGCCCGGCGGCCACCGCGATGGCCCCCGCGGACGCGACCAGCCCGTAGGCGCGCGGCCGGTCGGGGGCCGCGAAGTTGGAGGCGACGAGCGCGACGATCGCGGGCATGATGAGCGCCGCCCCGACCCCCTCGAGCACCGACCAGCCGAGGATCAGCACGCCGAGGTTCGGCGCGAGGGCGGTCGTGAAGGACCCGCACGCGTAGATGATGCACCCGAGCACGAACGCCCGGCGGCGCCCGATCAGCCCGCCGACCTTCCCGCCCGGGATCATGAGCGTGGCCATGACGAGCGTGTAGAGCGTGATCGCGGTCTGGATGCCGGTGACCGTGGTGCCGACGTCCTGCGCGACCTGGGCGATCGACACGTTCATGACCGAGCTGTCGAGCGTCATGACGAACTGGCCCGAGGCGAGCGTCAGCAGGACGACGCCCGTGGCGCGCTCAGCGGTTCGAGCCACGGTCTGCTCCGGTGCTGCACGAGCCCATGGTCGCCCCCGGTCGTCTGCGTCGCGGCAACGGGTCGTCCCGCCGTGAGTCTCAGTGTGTCGCCCGAGGGGCCGACGGGCCACCGCACGAGTGGCCACCGCCCCAAGGCCTGCGCGGGAGGGGCCTAGGCCTCGACGTCCTCGACCGCCTCGGGCGCGCGCCACGGCCGTGGGGGCAGCCCGGGCGGCGGTCCGGTGGACTCGGGCGAGCACAGGGGCAGGCGTTCGCCCAGGATGCGCAGCGTCACGGACCCGGCGACGGCCGCGATCAGCGACCCCGCGAGGATCCCGATCTTGGCCTGCTCGATGAGCGCCTCGTCGTCGAACGCGAGCTCGGCGATGAACAACGAGATGGTGAACCCGATCCCCGCGAGCATCGCGCCGCCCAGCAGGTGCGAGTAGCGCACCCGGCCGGGCAGGTCGCCCAGGTTCAGCCGCAGGGCCAGGGCCGAGGCGCCGAAGATCCCGACGGCGTTGCCCACCACGAGCGCGACCGCGACCCCGATCGTCAGCCGCGACGTCATCGCGGCCGACAGCGACTCGGCGTCGAGCTGCACGCCCGCGTTCGCCAGGCCGAAGACGGGCACGACGACGTAGGCGCTCCACGGGTGCAGGACGCGCTGGAGCCGGTCGCTCGCGGGCACGGCCGCGCGTGCGGCGAGCTCGGTCAGGTGCTCGCGTTCCGCCGTCGTCTCCTCGCGCAGGCGCTGGGCGTACCCCGGGACGTCGTCGACCTGGTCCGGGCGGGCCCGGCGGGAGGGGACGAGCAGCCCGACCAGGACACCCGCGAGCGTCGCGTGGACGCCCGAGGCATAGACCGCGAGCCACAGCGCGACGCCTGTGCCCACGTACGGCGCGAGGCGCCAGACGCCGAGCCAGCGCATCACGAGCATGCCCGCGACCAGGACTCCCGCGATCGCGAGGCCGGGCAGCCACACGCCGTCGTTGTAGAAGACGGCCATGACCGTGATGGCGCCGATGTCGTCGACGACCGCGAGGGTCAGCAGGAACAGCCGGAGCCGGTCGGGGCAGCGCGGGCCGAACAGCGCGAGGACCCCCACGAGGAACGCCGTGTCGGTCGACATGACCACGCCCCAGCCGTGCTGCGCGTCGGTGCCCGCGTTGAACGCCAGGTAGACGAGCGCGGGGACGAGCAGCCCGCCCAGCGCGCCGAGCGCCGGGACCGCGACCGTCCGCCGGTTGCGCAGCTCACCGCTCGTGACCTCGCGGTTGATCTCGAGGCCGATCACGAGGAAGAAGACCGCCATCGCGGCGTCGTTGACCCAGTGGTGCAGGTCCATGTCGAGCGACCAGCCGCCCAGGTGGATACCGGCCGTCGTGGCCCACAGGTCGTCGTACGCCGCGGACCACGGCGAGTTCGCCCACACGAGGGCGACCACGGTCGCCGCGAGCAGCAGCACCGCGCCGCCCGCCTCGGTCGCGAGGAACTGCCGGACCGCGGGTGCGACCGGTCGCACGGGGAAGCGCAGCGGGGGCCCCGGCCGCTGGTCGAGCGTCGGGAGGAGCGGCCGCCCGCCGGGCTGCGCCGGCGGGACCGGGGGAGTGGACGTCACCGCTCCAAGGTCGCAGCGCGCGGCGCGCGGCGCAACCGTCGGACGGGCACGCTCGTGGCCCGCGGATCGTGACAGGCTGGGTCCCGTGGCCGCCGGGCGGGCGGCCCGTCCGGGCGGCGTGAGGAGCAGAAGTGACGGCAGAGCAGGCAGCGCCGAGCGACGAGGCGAGAAGCGGCCCGACGACGACGCCCGCCACCGCGCCGAGCGGACCCGGGACGGAGCACCAGCAGGCCGCAGGCGCTGGTCGCGTGAGCGTCGAGCAGCACCGTCGCGAGGTCGAGGCGCTGCTCGGGCCGGCGCTCGCGGACCGGCGCGTCGAGCGTGTGGCACTGGTCGACGCGCTCGACCGGGTGCTCGCGAGAGACCTGCTCGCACCCGTCGACCTGCCCGCGTTCCGCAGCTCGCAGATGGACGGCTACGCGGTGCGGTCCGCGGACGTCGCCGGGGCCTCGGACGGGTCGCCCGTCGTGC
Source organism: Oerskovia rustica (assembly GCF_014836555.1). Taxonomy (GTDB): domain Bacteria; phylum Actinomycetota; class Actinomycetes; order Actinomycetales; family Cellulomonadaceae; genus Oerskovia; species Oerskovia rustica. The sequence continues at coordinate 12,555 of NZ_JACSQQ010000041.1, read as the reverse complement.
TGCCGGTCGTGGCCGAGGTCCCCGCGGGGCCCGGCAGCCCGGCGGTCCTCGCCCCGGGGACGGTGGCCCGGATCATGACCGGTGCCGTCGTGCCGGAGGGGAGCGACGCCGTCGTGCCCGTGGAGGACACCGACGCCGTGCGGTTCGGTGCGCACGCGACCGGGGCTCCGCGCGGGTCCGTCGGGACGGACGTCGGGGTGCTGGCGCCGCGCGGTGGGGGCGAGTTCGTGCGCGACGTCGGGACGGACGTGCGTGGTGGCGACCTGGTGCTGGCCGCGGGGACGAGGCTGGGACCGCAGCACCTGGCCGCCGCGGCGTCGTGCGGAGTGCCCTCGCTCGAGGTCCGGGCACGGGTGCGCGTCGCGGTCGTCTCGACCGGCACCGAGGTCGTCGGGCCCGGCGAGCCCGCCGCGACCGGGCAGGTGTACGACGCGAACCTGCCCGGGCTCGCGGCCGCTGCCCGGCGCGCGGGGGCCGAGGTCGTGCTCACCGGGCGCACGGGCGACGACCCGGGCGAGCTGGCCGCACTCCTGGCACGGGCCGCCGAGGCGGCCGACCTGGTCCTCACGTCGGGCGGTGTGAGCCAGGGCGCCTACGAGGTCGTCAAGGACACCCTCGGGGACGGCGTGACGTTCCGGTCGGTCGCGATGCAGCCCGGCGGCCCACAGGGGTTGGGGACCCACCACGGGACCCCGATCCTCACCTTCCCCGGCAACCCCGTGAGCGCCCAGGTCTCGTTCGCGGTCTTCGCACGCCCCCTCCTCGAACGCGCGGCGGGCCTCCCGGACCGGGATGACGAGACGCGCACCGTGACCGCGGCGATCGACTCCCCGCCCGCCAAGCGGCAGATGCTGCGCGGGCGGACGGTGCCCGGTGGCGCGGTCGAGGTCGTCGGTGGCGCGGGGTCGCACCTCGTGGCGACCATGGCGGCGGCCGACGTGCTGATCGAGGTGCCCGAGGGCGTGGCAAGGGTCGAGGAGGGCGAGAGCGTGCGGGTGGTACGGCTGTGAGCGGCGCTCCGGGAGCAGAGGACGGGAAGATGACGGCTGACGACCCGCACCGTGCGCCCGCACCGGGCGACGTGTCCCGCGTGACGAGCGACGTGCTCGACGACGCCGTGGTGCGGTCCGTGGAAGGTGCGGTGTCCTCGCGCGAGTGCGGCGCCGTCGTGACCTTCCGGGGGGTCGTGCGCGACGTCGACGGCGGGCGCGACGTCACGGGCCTCGACTATGAGGCGCACCCCGACGCGACCGAGGTGCTCCGGCGCTGCTGCGCGACGGTGTCCGCCGAGACGGGGCTGCGCGTCGCAGCCGTGCACCGCTACGGGGTGCTGACGATCGGGGACGTGGCGCTCGTCGCGAGCGTCGCCTCGGGTCACCGTGCCGAGGCGTTCGCGGCCTGCTCGCTCCTCGTCGAGCGCATCAAGGCCGAGGTGCCGATCTGGAAGCGCCAGCACTTCACCGACGGCGACTCGGAGTGGGTCGGGCTGTAGCGGCTGACGTGCGGCCCGGTCAGTCGCGCGGGTTGTCCTTGAGGAGACCGAACCCGATGCCGACGAGCGCCCCCAGGATGAGGCCGGGGCCCGCCAGCAGGAACGTGCCTGCCGTGACGCCGATCAGGGTGCCGAGGACGGTGCTCGGCCCCGCTGTGAGGCGGCTCGGACCGGGCCGGTGGACGGGGAGGGAGTCGGCTCGTGGAGCGGGCTCGTCGGGGGTACGGCTGTCGCGAGGAAGGTCGAGGAGGGCCACGCCTCCATGGTAGGTCGCGGGGCGCGTCCAGGCGCGGGATCCTGCGGCTCTCGCGCCGCCGCGGAGGATGATCTTGGACACGTCGGCCGGTCTGGCCGCCGGGCCGGTCAGCCCCCGATCGCGCCCATGCTGCGCTCGGTGCGCGCGAAGGCCTCGGGGTCGTCGGCCGGACCGCCGACCGCACCGGTGTCGGGGGCGCCGCGGTCGAGGCCGTGCGCGAACGGCTTGGCCCACATGGCGCCCTGCCAGGCGGTGACGATCGCGGCGTCGGTGGCTGCGTCGTCGGGCCCTTCGCCGCGCGCCTCCCCGGGCGAGCCGGCGGCCCGACCGGTTCGCAGGAGCGAGCGCAGGTCCACCTCCTCGTTCCCGAACAGGCACGAGCGGACGGTCCCCTCGGCGGTCAGGCGCGTGCGGTCGCAGTCGCCGCAGAACGAGCGCGTGACCGACGCGATGATCCCGACGGTCGCGGGGCCGCCGTCGACCGCCCACTCCTCGGCCGGGGCCGAGGGGTCCTCGCGACCCACCGGGGTCAGCGCGAAGCGCTCGCCCAGGACGTCGAGCAGCCGCTCGGCCGAGACGAGCTGGTCACGGGCCCAGTTCTGGTCGGCGTCCAGGGGCATCTGCTCGATGAAGCGCAGCCGGCACCCGTGCTCGACGGCCCACGCGAGCAGGTCGGTCGCGCCAGCGAGGGTCTCGGGCATGAGGACCGCGTTGAGCTTGACGGGGGACAGTCCTGCGTCGAGAGCGGCCCGGATGCCCGCGAGCACCTGAGGAAGGCGGTCGCGGCGCGTGAGCTCGGCGAAGTGCGTGCGGTCGACCGTGTCGAGCGAGACGTTGACGCGGTCGAGCCCGGCGTCCACGAGCTCGCCGACGCGCTTGTCGAGGCCGATCGCGTTGGTCGTCATCGAGATCCGGACGCCGGGGGCCGCCGCGCGCGTGCGCCGGACGATCTCGGCGAGGTCGGGGCGCATGAGCGGCTCGCCGCCCGTGAACCGCACGTCGCGGATCCCGAGGCGGTAGCCGATCCCGACGAGCCGTCCGATCTCGCCCGGCGTCAGCAGGTCGTCGCGGGGGATCGCGGGGAGTCCTTCGGCGGGCATGCAGTAGGTGCAGCGCAGCGAGCACTTCTCCGTGACGGACACCCGCAGGTCGTGGGCGACGCGCCCGTAGCGGTCGACGAGCGCCTCGGTGTCCGGGCGTCCCGGGGTGCTCGGCGCCCCGGTCGGGCGCACGCGCGGGAGCCCGAGGGCGACGGCGGTCATGCTCGCGAGTCTACGCAGCGGCGGGTGCCGAGGCGGAGGCTGCCCAGCCGCGACGGACGCGTGGCGACGGTCAGCGCGCGGCCCGGGCGTCGTACGCCTCCTGGGCTGCGACGACCTGCGGCACCGCGCCCTCCAGGACGTCGATGAGGTCGACGAGCCTGTCGGCGACGACCTGCCCGAGCTCGGTGAGCGAGTACTCGACGTGCGGGGGGATGGTCGCGCGGACCTCGCGCACGACCAGTCCGTCACGCTCGAGCCCCTGGAGCGTCTGGGCGAGCATCTTCTCGCTCACGCCGTCGATGCGTCGGCGCAACGCGTTGAAGCGGACCGCGCCGTCGCGCAGGCCCGCGACGGTCAGGACTCCCCACCGGCCCGTCACGGCCTCGAGCGCGTGGCGGGACGTGCAGCCGCGCTGGAACACGTCGGCGAGCATCTCGTCGGACGGTCCCGTGGCGTCGAGGGCGGGGTGGAGGTCGGTCACGGGGCCAGCCTAGCGCGCAAGCCGATCGTGAGCACTGTGACGTAGAACGCACTGCTGAATGGATTGCACTTACGAAAAGTTAGTGCCAGGCTGTCGCGGTACCCACCACCCCCTCAGGAGGACCCCATGATCGCCGTCACCGCCGCCACCGGACACCTCGGACACCTCGTCGTCGACTCGCTCGTCGAGCGCGGCGTCGCCCCCGAGCGGATCGTCGCCGCCGTCCGCACACCGGCCAAGGCCGCCGACCTCGCCGAGCGCGGCGTCGTCGTCCGCGAGGCCGACTACTCACGTCCCGAGACCTTGGCGACGGCGCTCGCGGGCGTCGACGTGCTGCTCCTCGTCTCGGGTTCCGAGGTCGGGCAGCGCGTCCAGCAGCACGCGAACGTGGTCGAGGCCGCGAGGGCCGCAGGTGTCCGCCACCTCGTCTACACGAGCGCACCGCAGGCCACGACGTCCGCGCTGGTCCTCGCCCCCGAGCACAAGGCCACCGAGGAGCTCGTCGCGGCCTCGGGCCTGCCCGCCACGATCCTGCGCAACGGCTGGTACACCGAGAACTACCTCGGCGCGGTCGAGCAGGCGCGCGAGACCGGAGTGGTGCTCGGCAGCGTCGGCGAGGGCCTCGTCGCCTCGGCGAGCCGCAAGGACTACGCCGAGGCTGCGGCCGTCGTCCTCGCGGCGGCGGAGGCCGACCCGGCCTTCGAGGGCGGTGTCCACGAGCTCTCGGGCGACGTCGCGTGGGACCACCCGTACCTCGCCGCGACCGTCGGCGAGATCGTCGGCCGCGAGGTCGTCTACCAGGACGTGACCCCCGAGGTGCACGCGCAGATCCTGCTCGACGCGGGCCTCGACGAGGGGACCGCGGGCTTCGTGGTCGCCCTCGACGGCAACACGCGCGACGGGCTGCTCGCCGCGACGTCGGGCGAGCTGTCGCGCCTCCTCGGGCGCCCGACGACGCCGCTCGCCGAGGGGCTGCGGGCTGCGGTGGGCGTGGCGTCGGCCGCGTGAGGCGTGGCGCGGCGCCGAGTGCGTGATTCTGCGTTGGCCGGGCGGCCGGGCGCCCGGCGCGTGGGACAACACCGGCTTCCTTTTAGTTGAAGCATCAACTATTCTGGTGAGCAGAGGTCGGGACCCGGCCCTGGACGGAGGACACCATGACTGACCGCACGACGAGCGTTCCCGGCTCCGACGCCACCGGCTTCGCGACCAAGGACCTGCTCTCGGCCGACACCTCGATGGACGCCGTGACGCTGCACGTCGCCGACCTCGACCTGATGACCCGCTACTACCGGGACGCGCTCTCCCTGGCCGTGCTGACGCCGTCGGACGCCCTGCTCGCGTCGGTCCCCGGCGCCGGGACCGGCTCGCGCGACGAGACGGTGGTCCTCGGGCGCGGCGCGACGCCGCTCGTCGTCCTGCGCCGCGGCAAGGACCTGCCCCGTGCCCGCCGTGGCGAGGCCGGTCTGTTCCACACGGCCCTGCTGTTCGACGACGCCCCCGCGCTCGCCGCTGCCGTCGCGTCGGTCGCGCGCACGGCCCCCAGCACGTTCGTCGGCAGCGGCGACCACCTGGTGTCCGAGGCGTTCTACTTCACGGACCCCGAGGGCAACGGCGTCGAGCTCTACCACGACCGCCCGCGCGAGACCTGGAGCTGGCAGGACGGCCAGGTCGCGATGGACACCCTCTACATCGACCCCCACGCGTTCATGCAGGAGCACCTCACGGACGAGGCGCTCCACCGGGCGCTGACGACCGACGTCGTCGGCCCCGACGACACCGTGGTGGGGCACGTGCACCTCCAGGTGGGCGACATCCCCACGGCCCGCGAGTTCTACGTCGACACCCTGGGCTTCGAGGCCACGGCCTCGCTGCCCAGCGCGCTGTTCGTCTCGGCGGGCGGGTACCACCACCACATGGCCATGAACACGTGGAACAGCCAGGGGGCCGGGCCGCGCGCCTCGACGCTGGGCCTGGGGCAGGTCGCGATCTCCGTGCCCTCCGAGGACGACGTCACGGCGCTCGTCGACCGGCTGTCCCGGCGCGGGATCGAGATGCGCCACGACGGCGCGACGTTGCGGTTCGACGACCCGTGGAAGAACCTCATCGAGGTCGCGGTGCGCTAGCCCGCCCGGCCTCGGCCGCTGAGTGCGGAGCACGCGCCGTCCCGAGCCCGTCGGGGCGGCATCTGCTCCGCACTCGGCGTTCCGTGGGAGTCCCGGCGCGCGCGGGTCAGCGCTTCGAGGGTTCCTCGTCGCGCTCGATGCCCAGGCGCTTGGCGAACAGCCGCCGCTGGACGAGCCACCCCGCGAGGGCCAGCGCGGCCCACGCGAGGAACGACACGACCTGCTCCCAGCCCGGCGACGGGTCGCGCAGGAAGCCCAGCGTGTCCGGAGACACCCTGCCCAGGCCGCCGAGCACGAGGCCCGCACCACCGATGGTCGTGAGCCACAGCAGCGCCCGCCGCCGGTACCTGTCCGCGAGGAATCCGCAGGCCGCCGCGACCGCGATGACGATGATCGCCGCGAGGACCCAGTTCCCCGAGTCGCCCGAGACCGTGCCGTAGAGCTTGGCGCCGATCACCGCGCCGGTCACGATCCCGATGAAGAACGACGCGAGCTTGAACACGAACGCGACCGTGATCCACGCGACGAGCGCGCCCAAGACCCCGACCAGCAGCGCGGTCGACTGGCTCGCGCCGAACAGGTCGCCCAGCATCCAGCCGAGACCGAACCCGGACGCGATGACCGCGAGGTGGACCGAGCCGACGCCGAGGAAGCACAGCAGCAACCCGACGGCGACGATGACGAGACCAGCGACGACCGGGTCCATGGGGACCTCCTGGCGTGATGTGGGCTAGTGCTTGGCCTTGATGACGAGCACGGGAGCATGGGCGTCGAGCAGGACGCGCTGGGTGGTGCTGCCGAGGAGGAACTTGCCGACGGGGGAGCGCTTGCGCGAGCCGATCACGACGAGGCTCGCTGCGAGGCGCTCGGCCTCGTCGAGGATCGCGACCGGCGGGTCGACGCGTGCCTCGCGGTACGTGACGGTCGCGACCGGTGTGCCCTCAGGCAGGGCGTCGAGCAGGTGCGCGAGGTCCGGCGGGAGCGGCGGGTCCTCCTGCGGGGGACCCTCGAGCGGGGTGAGGACGAAGACGGCGAGGGGCAGGGCTCGACGGAGCGCCTCGGCGGCTCCGGCTCGCAGTGCCGCCTCACCCTGTGGCGAGTCGTTGTAGGCCACAAGTACGGTCATCGCCGCGGTGCTCCTCGTTCGTCGTGCCCGGGTCGACGGGCAGATCGCGTGTGATCTGAACTCTCTCACACCGCAGGGGGCCGCGCAGCGAACGGCGGAGCGCGTCGAGGGCTCCCTGCCCGACGGCGTCGCTCGCCGTCGGCGTCCTTGCTCGGCCCGGTCGGTGGCCGGGCTCCCGGCCGGCATCCGGGGCGGCGGTCGGGTCAGCTGCTCGAGGGAGCGAGGTCGGCGGGCAGGCTCAGCGACGGGGGGAGCAGTGGCCGGGCGACGGTGTCGATCATCCGGGCGAGCTCGACGTGCCGGCGGGTGTCCATGCGGTCCGCCGGGGCGGTCACCGACAGGGCCGCGACGGCCTGCCCGGCGCGCAGGAGCGGGACCGCGAGGCAGCTGATGCCGGGCTCGTTCTCCTCGGTCTCGGTCGCGTACCCGCGGGTCCTGGTCGTGCGCAGGGTCTCCCAGAGCGCGTCGTCGGTCACGGGGCTGGTGTCGCCGGCCGCGGCGGTGTACCAGCCCATCGCGGAACGGTCGGTCGCGCGGAACGCGAGCAGGGCGCGGCCGAGCGCGGTGGTGGCGGCCGGGCGGCGGCGGCCGATCGCGGACCACACGCGGACGGCGCGCGCGGGCTCGACCTTGTCGAGGTAGACGATCTCCGGCCCGGACAGCACGCCCAGGTGGATGAGCTCGCCCGACGCCTCGCACACCGCGGTGAGCGCCGGCGTCAGCAGTGCGGGCAGGTGCTCCTCCCCGAGGAAGACGTTCCCGAGCGCGGTCGCCGCAGGGCCGAGGCGATACCTCCCGGTCGCGGGGTCCTGCTCGGCGTGGCCGCGGAAGCGCAGCGCGGCGAGCGTGCGGTGCAGCGAGGTCTTGTTCAGGCCGAGGTCTGCCGCGAGGGTGCCCAGCGGGGTGCCGTGCGGGCCTGCGGCCGCGAGGTGCTCGAGCGCGAGCAGCGCCTTGTCGACCGAGCCGAGGGGGCTGGTGGCCGGTGCGGGGTCGGCTTCGGGAGCGTCCGTGTCGGCGGGCGGCCGGGCTACCACGGGCTGGGGCCGTTCGCGTAGAGTGATTTCGCATTCCAGAACATCCGTTCACTATAACGAAACGCGAGGCCTCATGTCACCCGCTGCGCCCCCGACCGACCTCCACGAGCTCTTCGCCAGGGTCCGGGTCGTCCCCGTGGTCGTCGTGGAGGACGAGGCCCAGGCGCTCGCCCTCGGCGCCGCCCTCCTCGACGGCGGCCTGCCCATCGCCGAGATCACCTTCCGCACCGCCGGGGCACGCGCCGCGATCGCGGCCGTGACGCGCGAGCTCCCCGAGCTCGTGACCGGGGCCGGGACCGTGATCAACGCCGAGCAGGTCGACCAGGCCGTCGACGCCGGCGCCCGCTTCGTCGTCTCGCCCGGCCTGAGCGCCGACGTCGTGCGCCGCGCCCAGCACCACGGCCTGCCGATCTTCCCCGGGGTCGCGTCGCCGTCGGACATCATGGCCGCCCTCGCCCTGGGGCTCGACGTCGTGAAGTTCTTCCCCGCCGGCATCAACGGAGGGGTGCCCGCGATCAAGGCGCTGTCCGCACCGTTCCCCGGGCTGCGCTTCGTCCCCACGGGCGGCGTGAGCGCCACCAACGCGACCGAGTACCTCGCGGTGCCCTCGGTCCTCGCGGTGGGTGGCTCGTGGATGGTCGACAAGGCCCTCGTCGAGGCGGGCGACTTCGCCGAGATCACGCGACGCTCCGCGCAGGCCGTCGCGCTCGCGGCGGCTCCGACGTCCGCAGCCGCGCCCGCCTCCGCTGCCGCAGGAAAGTGAGCTGACATGACCGACAGCACCCGTACCGTGGGCGCCCCCCTGAACCTCCGCCCGGCCGCGGACTGCACCTACGACGTCGTCTCCCTCGGTGAGGTCATGCTCCGCCTCGACCCGGGCGAGCGACGCATCAAGACCACGCGCTCGTTCGACGCCTGGGAGGGCGGCGGCGAGTACAACGTCGCGCGCGGCCTGCGCCGCTGCTTCGGCCTGCGCGGCGCGATCGTCACGGCGCTCGCGGACAACGAGGTCGGCCGCCTGGTCGAGGACCTCATGCTCACGGGCGGGCTCGACACGAGCTACGTCCAGTGGGCGCCGTACGACGGGATCGGCCGCACGGTCCGCAACGGCCTCAACTTCACCGAGCGCGGCTACGGCGTGCGCGGCGCGGTCGGGGTGAGCGACCGCGGCAACACCGCGATCGCGCAGATGCAGCCGGACGACGTCGACTGGGACGAGCTGTTCGGACGCGGCGTGCGCTGGCTCCACACGGGCGGGATCTTCGCAGCGCTCTCCGCGTCGTCCGCGGACGTCGCCGAGGCCGCGATGAAGGCCGCACGCAAGCACGGCACGATCGTGTCCTACGACCTCAACTACCGCCCGTCGCTCTGGCAGGGCATCGGCGGCCCGGCGCGCGCGCAGGAGGTCAACCGCCACCTCGCGCAGTACGTCGACGTCATGATCGGCAACGAGGAGGACTTCACCGCGAGCCTCGGCTTCGAGATCGAGGGCGTCGACGAGAACCTCACGGACCTGGACACCGCGGCGTTCCGCGCCATGATCGAGACCGCTGCAGCCGCGTACCCGAACTTCCAGGTCATCGGCACCACGCTGCGCGCCGTGCACTCCGCGACCCGCAACGACTGGGGCGCCATCGCATGGTCGCGCGTGCAGGGGTTCGCCGAGGCCACGCACCGCGCCGACCTCGAGATCCTCGACCGCGTGGGCGGCGGCGACTCGTTCGCCTCGGGCCTCGCGTACGGGCTCATGGAGCTCGGCTCGATCCAGGAGGCCGTCGAGTACGGCGCCGCGCACGGCGCCCTCGCGATGACCACGCCGGGCGACACGTCGACGGCGTCGCTCGCCGAGGTCCGCAAGCTCGCGTCGGGCGGGAGCGCGCGCGTCCAGCGCTGAGGCGCTCGTCGAGGTGCGGCCAACGGGGGTCCGGGAACGTTCCGGACCCCCGTTGGCCGCATCTCGGGACGGTTCGCGGCGCGCCGCCGTCCGCCCTCCGCCGGGCCCGCGCCTCCTGGCGGCGCGCCGGGCGGCATCCCGCGCGCAGGCCATACCTCGCGGCTAGGGTGGACGAGGACGGACAGATCGGACACAGCCCGTCGGCAGCCCACGTGGCCCGACGAGTGCGAGGAGGCACACGTGGTGCAGCGCGGTGAGGTGCCGCTGGGCCGCCTCCCACGGCGCACCGTCGACGCGCCCGCCGACATCGCCCGTGCCGTCGAGCACGCACGCATCCTGCGAGGAGCGGGCGACCCCACGGGGGCGGCCCGCGTCCTCGACCGGGCCTTCGACGCCGAGGGCGTGCGGACCCGGACCGTCTCCGAACGCCTGCGCTTCCGGGCCCTCGTCCTGCGGGCGGACCTCGCGCTCCAGCTGCACGACGACGTCGCGGCCGCCCGGTTCCTCGCCGGCGCCGAGTCGCTGCCCCTGCTCGCGGACGCCCTCGCGGCGCTCGACGACGACCTGCACCTCGCCGAGGAGCTGCGCGAGCGCCTCGACGCCGACTGATCCCGTCTCGCCGCCCCTCTGATCCCGCCGCGACCCTTTGCCCGGGGGCGCCGGAGCCGACCCCGGTACCGGCCCCCGCGAGGAGCACGGGCGGTGCCGACCACCCGCCGTCAGGGTTGCGTCAACACGCGCCCGGGCCCCGTCAAGAACCCGTCAACGCCGACCCGTGACGCCCCGCCCACGCCGTAGACCTGAGGTGTGCGCAGGAGCTGCGCACCGGCACCGCGCCTCCCGCACCGACCACGAGCAGCCGCTCGCGATCCACGGAGCCGCCCGCCGCACGACGTTCGAAGGCAGAGCTCAGATGGCCGACCTGGCCTACATCCTGCTGACCGTGGTGTTCTTCACCGCCGTCGGCCTCGTGGCACGCCGCCACGGCTCCTCCGGGGGGTCCGCGTCATGACGGTCCTCGACTGGGTCGGGCTCGGCACCGTCGTGGTGCTCCTCGGCTACCTGTTCGTCGCCCTGCTCCGCAGCGACAAGGTCCGGTGAGCGCGACCGTGCTCACCCAGACCTCCGCGCTGGCCCAGACCGCCGTCCTGACCCAGACAGCGACGCAGGCGGCGACACAGACGCCCAGCGTGTGGATCGCCGTCGGGCAGGTCGCCCTGCTCCTCCTCGCGCTCGCCGCGGTCCATGCCCCGCTCGGCGCCTACATGGCGCGCGTCTTCACCTCGCCCCGGCACCTGCGGGTCGAACGGGCCGGGTACCGGATCATGCGCGTCGACCCCGACGCCGAGCAGAGGTGGAGCACCTACCTGCTCTCGCTCCTCGGCTTCTCGACGGCCTCGCTCCTGGTCCTGTACGGGCTCGCGCGCCTCCAGGCGCACCTGCCGATGAACCTCGGGTTCTCGGCGTTCGACCCTGCCGGTGCATGGAACACCGCGGTCTCGTTCGTGGCCAACACGAACTGGCAGTGGTACTCGGGCGAGGCCGCCGCGGGGCACCTGCTCCAGATGGCCGGGCTCGCGGTGCAGAACTTCGTGTCCGCGGCCGTCGGGATCTCGGTCGCGGTCGCCCTGATCCGCGGCTTCATGCGCTCGGGCACCGACGGGCGCGTCGGCAACTTCTGGTCCGACCTGACCCGCACCTGCGTGCGCATCCTGCTGCCCATGGCGTTCGTCGGGGCGCTCGTGCTGCTCGCCACGGGCGTCATCCAGAACTTCGACGCGCACACCGCGATCGACACGGTCGCGGGCGGCACGCAGCACGTGCTCGGCGGCCCCGTCGCCTCGCAGGAGGTCATCAAGGAGCTCGGCACCAACGGCGGCGGGTTCTTCAACGCCAACTCGGCGCACCCGCTCGAGAACCCCACCCCGTTCTCCAACCTGTTCGAGATCTTCCTGATCCTCGTCATCCCCTTCACGCTGCCCCGCACGTTCGGCCTCATGGTCGGCGACAAGCGCCAGGGCTGGGCGATCCTCGGGGCCATGGGCGCGCTGTGGTTCGTCGCGGTCGCGCTCATCACCTGGGCCGAGATGGCCGGCCCCGGTGCCGCCCCGCTCGCCGCGGGCGGCGCCATGGAAGGCAAGGAGACCCGCTTCGGCCTCGCCGCGAGCGCCCTGTTCGCCGCGTCCACCACGGGCACCTCGACCGGTGCGGTCAACGCCATGCACGACTCCCTGACCGCCCCGGGCGGCGGCGTCACGATGTTCACCATGATGCTCGGCGAGATCGCGCCGGGCGGCGTGGGCTCCGGCCTGTACGGGATGCTCATGCTCGCGATCGTCGCGGTCTTCGTGTCGGGCCTCATGGTCGGGCGCACCCCCGAGTACCTGGGCAAGAAGATCGGCCGCCAGGAGATCACGCTCGTCGCGCTCTACATCCTCACCGTCCCGTTCCTCGTGCTGGTCGGCACGGCCCTCGCGATCGCGCTGCCCGCCGGGCAGGCCGGCATCCAGGAGGCGGGCCCGCACGGGCTCTCCGAGGTCCTGTACGCGTTCACGTCCGCGGCCAACAACAACGGCTCGGCGTTCGGCGGCCTCACCTCCGGCACGCCCTTCTACAACACGGCCCTCGGCATCGCGATGCTCGCCGGCCGCTTCATCCCCATGGCCCTCGTCCTGGCCCTCGCCGGACGCTTCGCCTCCCAGAAGACGGTCCCCGCCACCGCGGGCACCCTCCCGACGCACCAGCCGCTCTTCGTGGGCGTCCTGGGGACCGTCGCCCTGGTCGTCGTCGGGCTCACCTTCGTCCCCGTGCTGTCGCTCGGTCCCATCGTGGAGTCGCTCTCATGAATCGTTCTTCTTCCGTCGCTCCCTCGGGGAGGGGGGCCCCC
>NZ_JACSQQ010000040.1 GCF_014836555.1 Oerskovia rustica | reverse complement strand
TGTGGGAACGAGCGCTACAGGTCGCCCTTGCGCTGCAGGTAGCGCATGGCACCCCAGCCGATCGGGATGCGGGCCCAGTAGGTCGCGACACGGAACAGGATCGTGGCCGAGGTGGCGATCGCTGGCGGGATCCCCGCGGCGGTCAGGCCGGCGGTCAGGGCGATCTCGATCGTGCCCAGGCCGCCGGGAGTCGGGACCGCCGCGCCTGCCGCGTTGCCGACGAGGTAGATCACGGCCACGTCGACGAGCGCGAGCTCCTGGCCGAACGCCGCGAGGGCCGCGTCGAACGCGAGCACGTAGCCGAGCGTCATGACGATGTTCCCGCCGAAGCCGAGGGCCAGCCGGCCCGGCTGGCTCAGCATCTCGGACAGGCGCGGCCACACCTGCTGCACGGTCGGCCGGATCTTCGCGAGCACCCAGCGCCGCACGGCGGGGACGAGCAGCGTCGCGATCACCGCGAGGGCCACCCCGGTGATGGCGAGCAGGACGGTCGTCGACGGCAGGCTGATGAGCCCGCCCGAGCGGGTCGTCATCGACAGGACGACGAGCAGCAGGATCGTGATGACGAACTGGGAGACCTGCACGAGGGCGACCGTCGCGACGGCCATGGGGGCCGAGACACCGCGCTTGGTCAGCATGCGCAGGTTGAGCGCCGCGGGCCCGATCCCGGCGGGGGCCGCGAGGGCCACGAACGACCCGGCCATCTGGGTCAGGGTCGCCCGGATCATGGGCAGCTTCACGGGCGAGAACGCCACGAACGTCAGGGCCGCGCCGAACCAGGTGAGGATGCCCAGCGCGAACGAGATGACCGCCCACCACGGGTTCGCCTGGGAGACGGCCTCGGTGATCTGCTGGAAGTTCATGGTCGTGACGACCACGGTCACCGCGACGATCGTCAGGGTCAGCGTGATGATCGTCCGGGCCCCGAAGCGCGTGATGCGCTGGGGCTCGACGTCGGTCTCGGGCAGGCGCTCGACGAGCGCCGCGCGCAGGTCCTTGAAGAGCGCCTTGTTGGCGCGCATCTCCTCGCGCGTGCTCACGGGCAGCGCGATCGACTGGAGCAGCGGCCCGATCGCCGCGATGTCCTCGTTGGGCAGCACGCTCACGGCGGAGGCCACGGCCCGTTCGGCACCCACGCGCAGCGCGAGGAGGGCGACCATCTGCGTGAGGTCCATGCGGCGCGACAGCTCGGACGACGCGATGTCTCCCTGCTCCCAGCCGGTCAGCCAGACCTTGACCTCGGAGTCGTCCGGGCCGCTCCGGGGGCTCAGGTCGACGGTCGCGGACCCGGTGCCCGGACCCGTTCCGGCAGGGTGCGTCGCGGCCCCGCCCGGTTCGCCACGGCTCACGAGCATGACGTCCGAGGTCAGGGCGCGGTGCGAGAGCCCGGCGTCGTGCGCGAGCTGGATCTGGTGCCAGGCCTCGGTGAGGACGGCGTCGGTGACCTCGTCGTCGGGCAGGTCGCGCAGCGAGACCGCACCCACCGCGTGCTCCTGGACCAGGATCATCGAGTCGTCGGACTCGGCCACGCCGAGCAGGCGCGGCGTGCGGACGCCCGCGGCGCGGGCCGCGTAGGCGAGGAGCGCGGTGCGCTCCGCGACGGCCTTGAGCGAGATCGCCGCGCGGCCCTCGATGCCGCGCAGCCGGAGGGAGCGCCAGAGCCGGGTGAGGAAGCCGACGACCTGCCGGTCGCCGTCGAGCACGACGACGTCGCGGCGCACCCCGTCCTCGGTGAACATCGCGTAGACGCGGTTGTCCCCCGAGCGGGTGAGGGCGATCGCGGCGGGGTCGGAGGGAGCCTCGGCCGGCTCCCGGACTCCTTCGCCGAGGGCGCCCGAGAGGTGGTCGCCCGTGATCCGCGCGTCGGCGGTCAGCGCGGAGTCCTCGTCGGACCCGGCGACGCGGACCACGCCGACGTGCACCTCGGCCGTGATCTCGCCGTCGGCGTTGACCTCGGTGATGGGGTCGTCGGCCGCCTCGGCGAGCTCGGCGGGCTGGGACACGTCGCGGACGCGGACGAGGGCGGTGGGCGAGTAGCCGGCCCGGCGGACGCCGTCGACGAGGTGCGGCCCGTAGGCGCGCTCGCTGCGGACGCCCGAGACCCAGCGGACCGTGTTGCCGGCGATGCGGCCGAGCAGGAGCGTGATGATCGCCCCGGGGAGCGAGACCTGGGCCGTGATGAGGACGACGCCGAGCGCGATGAACAGCAGGTTCCAGGACCAGGCGACCGTCCGGCGCCGGGTGCGCGGGCCTGCTGCGGTGAGCAGCCCGCTGATCGCGGCGACGTAGCCGGGGATGCTGAGGTGCCACTCGCCCCGGATCCGGACCGAGAGGCCTTGGATGAGGTCGTCGGAGCCGAACGTCATGACCGAGAACGTGACGGCGATGCCCAGGATCATGCCCAGCGCGGCCGCGGCGATCGACTCGACGACCTGCCGCCCGAGCTTGCGGATCCCCAGCTCGATCAGGACCGCCGTGGGGATCGCGAGCGTCACGAGACCTTCGAGGACCGCGACGGGGATGAAGAGGATCCTCGCGAGGAGGTCGGAGAATCCCTGGACGTCCTCGGCGACGCCCGCGGTGGTGCCGTGCGCGTACACGGACATGAACAGGACGAGCGCGACGCCCAGCGCGCACAGCACGATCCCCACGAGGTCGCTGGGATGGCGGACGCGAGCCTCGGGGGTGTCGACGACCATGACGGTCGGGTCGGTGCCGTCGCCCACCGGGCGAGGGGTCGCGAGGAACGAGCGGAACGAGCGGGGGTCCGGGGCGGGGGGCTCGCCGGAGCGTGACCCGACCTCGTGCACCCGCGGGCGCGGCTCGGCCGTCGCCGGAGGACCGGCCGGGTCGTGAGCGCGCGCAGACATGCTTGCGAGTCTAGGGCTGAGGGTCCCGGGAGGCGCGGTATTACGCCACTTTCGGTCGGGTGATTTGCCCGCTTGCTCCCGGTGTCCAGGCGGCTTCGACGCGCGAGTGTGACCAACGTCCAGCACGATGAAGGAAGGCAGCGCTCCCACGTGACCTGCGACGACGACGCACGCGGACGTCCGCGCTCAGGTGGACGGCGCACGACGCGAACGGTGGTGGGCTCGTGGTCCGCAGCAGGGGCAGGGTGAGCGGCAGCGACGTGCACGAGCCGCCCAACGCGTTCAAGAACGTCTGGTGGCTCCCGGTGGTGCGCGGCGTGCTCCTGGTGGTCCTGGGGCTGCTGCTCATGATCCAGCCGCTCGAGGCGCTCGAGACGCTGCGCTGGGTGTTCGGGATCTTCCTCGTCGCGGACGCGGCCCTCGTCGCGGCCCAGGGGCTGGCCCACCGCAAGCAGGTGGGCTGGCGGTGGTGGCTCGCGCAGGCGGTCGTCGACGTGCTCTTCGGGGTCGCGATCATGTTCTGGCCCGACCTCAGCTCGACCGCGCTCTACTACGTCCTGGTCGTATGGGTCCTGGTCCTGGGGATCACGGCGGTCGTGGGGGCGGCGGGGCTGGTGCGCAACCGCGACCTGGGGTGGCCGTGGATGCTCACGGTGGGCATCGTGTCGGCGCTGTTCGGCCTGCTCCTCGTCACGCGTCCGGTGGACTCGGGCGACGTCCTGAGCCTCACGGTCGTCGTGTTCGGGTTGTACGCGTTCGTCGCGGGGGCGATCCACGTGGTCTCGGGCTTCGGGGTCCGTTCGGTCGCGCGCGAGCTCGCGGAGCTGCGTGCGCGGGCGGTCGCGGCCGGGGTGGTGGTCACGGGCGGGTCGGTCCTGGGGGCCGGGCCGTCGGCCCCGGTGGTCGCGGAGGCGGCAGCAGCGCCTGCCCCGGTCCCGGGTGCGCCCTCCGGCCCGACGGCGGAGCTCGCCCCGGGCGGGGACGTCGCGGGCGAGGTGGCCGGGGCGGGCGACACGCCGACCGGCGACCCGCTCCCGGCGGGCGACCCGGACGAGGGGACCTGGCCGCGCGAGCCGGGCTCCGGCGTCGGGCGGGGGACGGCCGACCGCTGAGCGGATGGGGATGACAGCGCTGCCACCACGACGCGCCGCGCCGCGAAACGGCCGTGACGCACCGGAACGTACTCCTGGGTAACTTCACCCGTGTGATCTGTCTCACCATGTGGAGGGTGGGGTTACGACCGGGTAACAACATGACCGGAACCGCGCCGTCTCGCCCTTTCGGGGTGCTTGACCGAAACAACTGTGTGTTAGACATCACGCACCTTGGTCACAGCGCCAGGTCGTGGGAGCGCCACCGCGCACCCACCTGACGACCCCGAAGAAGAGGTGTGACGGATGACGACCGTTTCCAGGAAGCGGCTCCTCGCCGCAACGGCGGGCATCGCCGTCGTGACGCTCACGCTCACGGCGTGCGGCAGCGGCGGGAACGACGACGGCGGCGGCGGCGCGAGCGCCGGCGGCGCGCTGACCATCGGCACGACCGACAAGGTCACGACCCTCGACCCGGCGGGCTCCTACGACAACGGGTCCTTCGCGGTCATGAACCAGGTGTTCCCGTTCCTCCTGAACACCCCCTACGGCAGCCCCGACGTCGAGCCCGACATCGCGGAGTCCGCCGAGTTCACCGGTCCCACCGAGTACACCGTGAAGCTCAAGCCGGGACTCAAGTTCGCCAACGGCAACGACCTCACGTCCTCCGACGTGAAGTTCACGTTCGACCGGCAGGTCGCGATCAACGACGAGAACGGCCCCGCCTCGCTGCTCTACAACCTGGCCGGCGTCGCCGCGCCCGACGACACGACCGTCGTCTTCACGCTCACGTCGCCCGACGACCAGGTCTTCCCGCAGATCCTGTCGAGCCCGGCCGGCCCCATCGTCGACGAGGAGGTGTTCGCGGCCGACGCGCTGACGCCGGACGCCGACATCGTCGCGGGCAAGGCGTTCGCCGGTCAGTACTCGATCGCGAAGTACGACTTCAACAACCTCATCTCCTACGAGGCCAACCCCGACTACCAGGGCGTGCTCGGCAAGGCCGCGACCGCCAAGGTGAACACCAAGTACTACGCCGACGCGTCGAACCTGAAGCTGGACATCCAGGAGGGCAACATCGACGTCGCCTTCCGCAGCCTGTCCGCGACCGACATCGACGACCTGCGGGGCAACGACAAGGTCAAGGTCGTCGACGGCCCGGGCGGCGAGATCCGCTACATCACGTTCAACTTCGACTCCCAGCCCTACGGCGCCAAGGCCGAGGGCGCCGACCCGGCCAAGGCCCTCGCCGTGCGCCAGGCCGTCGCCGACCTGATCGACCGCGAGGCCATCGCGAGCCAGGTCTACAAGGGCACCTACACGCCGCTGTACTCGTACGTCCCCGCGGGCCTGACCGGAGCGGTCGAGCCGCTCAAGGAGCTCTACGGCGACGGCCAGGGCGGACCCGACGCCGACAAGGCCAAGGCAGCCCTCGAGGCCGCCGGGGTCACGGTCCCCGTCGTGCTCGACCTGCAGTACAGCAACGACCACTACGGCCCGTCCTCGGGTGAGGAGTACGCGCTCATCAAGGACCAGCTCGAGGAGAGCGGCCTGTTCACGGTCAACCTGCAGACGACCGAGTGGGTCCAGTACGCCAAGGACCGCACCGCCGACGTCTACCCCGCGTACCAGCTCGGCTGGTTCCCGGACTACTCCGACGCCGACAACTACCTCACGCCGTTCTTCCTCCAGGAGAACTTCCTCGCGAACCACTACGACGACCAGGAGGTCAACGACCTGATCCTCCAGCAGGCCGCCACGCCCGACCCGGCGGCCCGCACGTCCCTCATCGAGGAGATCCAGGCCAAGGTCGCCGAGGACCTCTCGACCGTCCCGTACCTCCAGGGCGCGCAGGTCGCGGTCGTGGGCACCGGCGTCGAGGGGACCGAGAAGACGCTCGACGCGTCCTTCAAGTTCCGCTACGGAGCGCTCTCGAAGGGCTGACCCCCCAGGCGCTCGGGGTGGTCCGGCCGATGACGTCCTGACCACCCCGAGCCCCGCCGGCTCGGGTCGCCCGAGCCCGCGCAGCAGCACCGCAGGCCACCGAGCAGCGCGGCTCGGACCACGACGAACGGACGACATGACCACGACGACCGACCAGGTGACCACGGCCGACCCGCCGGGCACCGGGACCTCCCGCTCCACACCCCCGCGGAAGAAGACGTCCGGAGGAGGTGGGCTGGGACGGTACGTCCTGGTCCGGTTCCTCCTCATCATCCCGACCGTCTTCATCCTCGTGACGACCGTGTTCGTCGTCATGCGCTCGACCGGCGACCCCATCACGGCGGCGCTCGGCGGGCGCCTGCGAGCGGACCAGCTCGCCGAGCGCATCCACGAGGCCGGCTACGACCGCCCGATCATCGTCCAGTACCTCGAGTACCTGGGCGGGATCGTGCGCGGCGACTTCGGCACCACGATCAGCGACAACCGCCCGGTGTCCGAGGTCCTGACGACCTACGGCGCCGCGACGCTCGAGCTCGCGGTCTACGCCCTGATCATCGCGTTCCTGGTCGGCGTGCCCCTCGGGCTCCTCGCCGCGCACCACCGCGACCGGATCCCCGACGCGTTCCTGCGGGTCTTCGCGATCCTCTGCTACGCGACGCCCGTGTTCTTCGCGGGCCTCCTGCTCAAGCTGGTCTTCTCGGTCGGCCTCGGATGGTTCCCCGTCGCGGGGCGCGCGTCCACGGGGGCCGAGCTGCAGATGATGGCCCTGCCCGACCCGTCGGGCTTCTACGTCGTCGACGCGATCCGCACGGGCGACCCCGCGGTCCTGGGCGACGTGCTGATGCACGCGGTCCTGCCGGGGGTGGCCCTGGGCCTGCTGACCGCGGGGGTGTTCCTGCGGCTCGTGCGCACCAACGTCATCGGGACCCTCGCGACCGACTACGTCGACGCGGCCCGCTCGCGCGGAGTGTCCGAGCACCGGCTGGTGCGCACGCACGCGTGGCGGCCCGCGCTGATCCCGATCATCACGGTCATGGGCATGCAGATCGCGCTGCTCCTGGCCGGGGCGGTCCTGACCGAGACGACGTTCGAGTGGAAGGGCCTCGGGTTCATGCTCGCGCAGTACCTGCAGGCCCGGGACTTCGTCGCGGTCCAGGGGATCGTCGTCCTGCTGGCCGTGATCGTCGCGGTCACGAACTTCCTCGTGGACGTCCTCGCGGCGCTCATCGACCCGAGGGTGAGGTACTGACATGGCACGCCGACTCTCCTGGGGCCGTCTGCCCGTGGTCCACCAGCTCCGTCAGAGCGTGGGCCTCCAGCGCGGCATGCTCGTCGCGGGCCTCGTCATCACGGCGCTCTTCCTGCTCACGGCGCTGGCCGCGCCCTGGCTCGCACCGTACGGGTTCAGCCAGCTGCGCAGCGGCGACGTGCTGTTCGGGGCGCAGCAGCCGCCGTCGGCCGCGCACCTGCTCGGCACGACCGTCGGCGGGTACGACGTCCTGTCCCGCGTGATCTGGGGAGCGCGCACCGCGGCCCTCGTGATCGTGGTCGCGATCGCGGCGTCGATCGTGATCGGCGTCCTGCTGGGCCTGGTCTCGGGGTACTTCGGGGGCTGGCTCGACCGCGTGCTCGTGGTCCTGTGCGACGCCGTCTACGCGTTCCCGTCGCTGCTCCTCGCGATCCTCCTCGCGATCGTCATCAGCGGCGGGCAGTCCGACCTGTGGGGCGGCATCCTGGCGGCCGCGTTCTCGATCACCGTGGTCTTCATCCCGCAGTACTTCCGCGTGATCCGCGCGGAGACCGTGCGGATCAAGGCCGAGGCGTTCATCGACTCGGCACGCGTCATCGGCACGTCGCACCGTCGCATCATGGGGCGGCACGTGCTGCGCAACGCGACGCGCACGCTCCCGCTCATCGTAACGCTCAACGCGTCCGAGGCGATCCTCACGCTCGCGGGGCTCGGGTTCCTGGGCTTCGGCATCGAGCCGACGGCCGCGGCCGAGTGGGGCTACGACCTCAACAAGTCGCTGTCCGACGTCACGAGCGGCATCTGGTGGACCGCGCTGTTCCCGGGTCTCGCGATCGTGCTCGCGGTCCTGGGCATCACGCTCGTGGGCGAGAGCCTCAACGACCTGGCCGACCCCCGCCTGCGCAGCCGTCGGGCGGCCGCGGTCGGGGCGGGCGAGGTCGCGGAGACGTCGGTCGTGCCGGGCGGCACGCTCGGCGCCGGCCCCGCGGGGCTGGGCGGGTTGGAAGGTTCGGGGACGCTGGGCGACGAGGGAATCGAGGTGCGCCCGTGAGCGCGCAGGCAACAACCACCGGCCCGACGGCGTCGCGCGCCTCGGGTGCGGTCGTCACCGTCCGGGATCTCACGGTCTCGTTCGCGACCGACGCCGGGCCGATCCTCGCGGTCGACGGGGTGGACCTCGAGGTCGCCCCGGGCGAGGTGCTCGCGGTCGTGGGCGAGAGCGGCAGCGGGAAGACCGTGACCGCCAAGACGATCCTCGGCCTGCTGCCGGAGACCGCGACGGCGAGGGGCGCCGTCGTGCTGGCGAACAAGGCGGGGACGAGCGAGTCCGACGTCGTCGCGCTGAGCCGGTCCCAGCTGCGGGCCGTGCGCGGCACGGACGTCGCGATGGTCTTCCAGGAGCCGTCGGCCGCGCTCAACCCGGTCTTCACCGTGGGGTGGCAGATCGTCGAGGGGCTGCGCGCGCACCGGCGCGTAGGACGCGCGGAAGGGCGCAGGCAGGCGATCGACGTGCTGCGTCGGGTCGGCATCCCCGACCCCGAGACGGCTGTGGACAAGTACCCGCACCAGTTCTCGGGCGGGCAGAAGCAGCGCGTCGTCATCGCGATGGCGCTCGCCCTCGACCCCGGGCTGATCGTCGCCGACGAGCCGACGACCGCGCTCGACGTGACCGTGCAGGCCGAGATCCTGGACCTGCTGCGGCGCTGCCGCGACGAGTTCGGGACCGCGATCGTGCTCATCACGCACAACATGGGTGTGGTCGCGGACCTCGCGGACCGCGTGGCCGTGATGTACCAGGGCAAGGTCGTCGAGCAGGCGGACGTCCGGTCGCTGTTCGAGGACCCGCAGGCCGAGTACACGCGGACGCTGCTCGAGGCCGTGCCGCGCGTCGGCGGCGGGGTGGTCAACGCGGCCGCGCGGGTCGAGGCCCGCGCCGACGGCTGGGCCGAGGGTGCGCCCGTGGTCGTGGCCGAAGGGCTGCGGATCGAGTACCCGGGCCGCTTCCGCAAGCCCGCCTTCGTGGCCGTCGACGGGGTGGACCTGTCGATCCGACCCGGCGAGGTGCTGGGGCTCGTGGGGGAGTCGGGCTCGGGCAAGACGACCATCGGCCGCGCGATCGGCGGGCTCACGCCCGTGACAGGAGGGTCGCTGTCGGTGCTGGGCGTCGAGATGCTGGGCGCACGCGAGCGCGACGTGCGGCCCGTGCGGCCGCGCATCGGGTTCGTGTTCCAGGACCCCGCGTCGAGCTTCAACCCGCTGCTCACGATCGCCGAGTGCGTGGCCGAGCCCCTCGTGGTGCACGGGCGGGCGGCGGACGCGGGCGACGCGCGCGATCGGGTCGACGAGCTGCTCGAGTCGGTCCAGCTCCCGCGCTCGTACGGTGACCGGTACCCGCACGAGCTGAGCGGCGGGCAGCGTCAGCGTGCGAGCCTCGCACGGGCGCTCGCCCTCGACCCCGAGCTCCTGGTCGCGGACGAGCCCACGTCGGCGCTCGACGTGTCCGTCCAGGCGCGCGTGCTCGACCTGTTCGCCGAGCTCCAGCGAGACCTCGGGTTCGCGTGCCTGTTCATCAGCCACGACCTCGCGGTCGTGGACCTGCTCGCCGACCGGATCGCGGTGCTCTACCGGGGCAGGCTCGTCGAGGAGGGCACGTCGGCCCAGGTGCTGGGCGCGCCGCAGCACACGTACACCAAGCAGCTCCTGGCGTCGCTGCCCGTGCCGGACCCGGTGCTCCAGGCCGCGCGCCGGGAGGAGCTCCGGGCGTTGCGGGTCTGAGGGTCCGGCCTGCCCGTGCCGGGCCGCTGAGTGCGGAGCAGCTGCTGCCGAACGGCGGTTCTGACGACACCTGCTCCGCTCTCAGCGACGTGCGGCGGGGACTGAGTTTCGGCTAGCCGACGCCGAGCGCCTCGAGCCACTCGCGCGGCAGCAGCGCGTAGCCCACGAACGCGACCACGTCGAGGATCGTGTGGGCGATCACGAGCGGCACGACCCGGTGCCGCCCCCATCTGCTCGTGTAGAACCACGAGAAGACGACGCCCATGACCACGTTCCCGACGAACGGGCCGATGCCCTGGTACAGGTGGTACGAGCCGCGGAGCAGCGAGCTCCACACGACGAACTTCACGCGTCCCCAGCCCAGGTCCTTGGTGCGCTCGAACAGGTAGGAGACCGCGACGACCTCTTCGAGCAGGCCGTTCTGGAGGGCCGCGAGGATCAGGATCGGCACGGTCCACCAGTAGTCCGCGAGGTTGGCGGGGTTGACCTCGACCGTGATCCCCAGGGCGCGCCCGGCGACGTACAGTCCCAGGCCAGGGATGCCGATGACCGCGGCGAGCGCGAACCCCCACCCGGTGTCGCGCCACGGGCGGCTGCCGTCGAGCCCGATCGCCTTCGTGACCGACCGCCCGCGCGCCGAGAGCAGGTACAGCGCGAGCGCGACCGGGATGAGAGCGAACCCGATGCTGAGGATCTGATAGGTCAGGTCGAGGTACGGGCGGGGCGACTGACTGTTGTTGAGGCTCGTGCTCTGCTCCGCGAGCGGGGTGCCCTCGGTCAGGCGCGCGACGATGTTGACGATCGCGTACACCCCCGACCGGCCGAGGCTCAGGCCCAGCAGGATCCAGATCTCGGCCCCGATGCGGCGGCGGGTCTCGGGGTGGTCGGCCGTCGTCGGCGCCCAGCGGGAGCGCTTGCCGGTCTCGGAGTGAGTGCCGGGAGGAGTGGTCACCTGGCCGTTATAGCACCCACCGAGAGGGAGCGCTGCGCGGTCTTCACACAATCCTCGTCGGTTGGTCAACAGGTGTCCGGGGGGCGTGCAGACGGGCTTCCTACCCTGGAAGGACCGTGACTTCGAACAGACCCCCCTCCATCAGCCCGACCGCCCGAGACGCCCCCGCACCGGGCGCCGCCGACGACGACCTCGACGAGAAGCCGCCAGGTCTCTCCGTCACGCAGGTCGTCGCGAGCGCGCTCGCTGCCGTGAGCTCGACGGTCCTGCTGTCGTACCTGGGTGTGGCCGGGACGATCATCGGTGCGGGCGTGGCGTCGATCCTGACGGTCGTCGGCAACAACCTCTACACGCGCTCGATCCTCAAGACGCGCCGCCAGATGAAGGCCGCGATGAAGGCCGGCGTGGTGCTGCCCGTGGGCAAGAACGGCCGCAAGGTCCTGCTGCCGACGCTCGCGGGGTCGCACTCGGCGAGCGGCGAGAGCTCCGGCGACACCACGGCGAGCACAGCGGTGCTGCCCGCGGCCGGCGCGGACGGGCAGGCTGCGGACACCGCGGTCCTCTCGGCCGACGACCTGGGCGGCACGCGCCTCGACGACCTGCGCACCTCGGCCATGGACGGGCCCGACGACGGCACGGACGGTCCGCAGGACGACGGCACCTCGGGCGACACCCCGGACGGCGACGGCACGACGTCCCGCCGCCCGAGCCGCAAGACGCTGATCCTCTCGGCCGTCGGGGTGTTCCTGGTGCTGATCGTGGGCGTGACGCTCGTCGAGGTCGTCGCCGGTCGCCCGCTGAGCGAGATCCTGCGCGGCGAGGAAGGCTCGGGCACGTCGATCAGCCACGTCGTCTCTCGTGAGCCCGCGTCGACCGGGGACCCGGGCGGCACGACCGGCACGACCGGCGACACGACGACCGACTCCCCGGCAACGGGCACCACGCCTAGCCCGGCCCCGAGCGAGGTCCCGACCCCGGCGCCGACCGACCCGCCGACCACGGTCCCCGAGCCCGAGCCGACCACGCCGGTCACCCCGGCACCGGACCCGACGCCCGGGACCGGCGGGGACACGGGCGGGACCGGCGGCTCGGGCTCGGGAGGTACCGACCTCGAACAGCAGCCCGGAACGGGAACCGGTAGCGGGGCGGGTGCGGAGAACGCTCCTAGTACCTCCGGCTCCGCGCCAACGGCTTAGGCGCCCCGTCCGTCACCGACCGCGTAGGACCCCGCCCGCACGAAGCACGTTGCGTTCGGTCGCCCGCAGGATCCGCTCGGCCGCCGCGGCGTCGACCCGCGCGAGGTCGACGATCAGGGAGAGGTCCAGGGCCCCCGGCGCGTCGAGGACGTGCAGGACGAGAGTGGCACCGCCCTGTTTCTCGGGCACGTCTCCCCAGGCCAGGCGGTGGTGACGGGTGGGGCGTGCACGGACGGCCTGGTCCGGGCCGGTGCCGCGCCGGTCGTTGTACCAGCACGTGCCGTCGTACCGCGCGGTCGGGTCGAGCGCCACGTCCTGGAGAAGCCGGTCCTTGTCGTAGTAGGCAGACCGGTACGCGGTCATCGACGCCTTCCACACGCGGCGCACGACGGTGTCGAACGGTGCGTCCAGACCGTCGACGTACAGGAGCCCTTCCATCGCGACGGGCGACACGGCACCGGCAAGACCAGGGACGAACCGGTTGTTCACCATGACCTGCACGACGCAGTCGTCTCGGGTGGCGGCCTCGGCGATCGCTGCGCAGGATGCCGCCAGGAGGATCGTCGAGGAGGACACCCCCAGCCGGTCGACCGCCCGGTCCAGCGAGCTCGTCGTACGGCGCCCGCGGAGGACGGCCTGCCGGTAGCCGGGGGACGCGGTGGCCGGGAACATGACGGTCGGCGCACTGCGCATCAGCGCGATCGTGCGTGACCTGGCGGCCTCGTCACGGCGGCGGCCACCTTCGCTCGCCTGGTCGGCGGCCTCTGCCAACGGTTGCAGGGCCGACCGGGACGTGACGAGCTCCGCCGGTGAGGCTCCCTGCGCGAGCGCGGCAAGGTCGGTGCCGAGCTGCGGCAGTCCCCACCCGTCGACCGCGGTGTGCGACATGGCGAGCACGAGGTGGCGCACGAGCCCGCCGGACGTGACGAGCCCGACGCGGGCCGGCCATTCGTCCCCGTAGTCGAACGGGTCCGCGAGGAGCTCGGTGCGAAGCCGCTGGGCGGCTTCCTCGGCCGCGTCCTCGGGATCGTCCGCCGTGCCCGGGAGCGCCACGACGTCCTCCACGACCGTGATCTCCCCGTCGGCGTGGACCGTCTGCTCGTACCCGCCGTCTCGCTCCCGCAGGAGCGTCCGCAGCGACTCGTGGCTCCAGAAGAGGTCGCCGACGACGCGTAGCACGACGTCGACGGGGACCGGCTCGTCGAGCCGGCTGCTCCACTGGATGTTGAACTGGTCGTCGTGCGGGGCGAGAGCGGCCAGAGCGCGGCGGATCGCCGTCTGACCCCAGGTCGTGGGTCCGACGCCGGACGTGGCGCCGGCGAACGACGCCGTGCGCAGGCGGCGGGCGACGGGCGGGGTCTTCACTTCGTGCGTCATCGTGCTCCTCGTCCTGCGGGCCAGAGCCAGTCGATCGTGCGGAAGGTTCGTGGTGTCTCGCCAGGGACGGCGAGTGCCCCGACGTGTCCGTCGGGGACGTCCAGGTCGGAGAGCCACCAGGTGTGACCTGCCCAGCGACCGGTGTCGCACGTCACGACGCCCGGGCGCCGGGTGTCCAGGTCGAGCAGGTCGAGCAGCCGTCCGCCGACGGCCTTGGCGCACGCCTCCTTGCGGGCCAGGGCCTGGAAGACGGCCTGGCGGGAGTCCGTTGCGCCGGGCGAGGGCGTCGTGCCGGGGAAGAAGCGTCGGGCGAGCCGGCCCGTGTCCACCCGGGGGTCGAGCACCTGCACGTCCACCCCGACGTCGACCGACGTGCTCACCGCGACGGCCGCGCGTTCACCGCTGTGGCTGAGGTTCCAGCGGACCCGCCCGCGGTCGAGCGGGCCGGGCTTCCCGTGCGGGCCCAGGTCCCAGGCGAGCACCTCCGGGGCCGTGCCGAGGTAGGAGGCCAGGACCTGCCGGGTGGCCGCGTGGGACAGGACGAAGCGTCGCACGTCGTCGTGCGTCGCCAGACGGTGGGCGCGGGCGCGCTCGCGGGCGTCGAGGACCGCGCCCAGCGGCCCGCCGAGCATCCCGTCCGGCTCTGCGGGGGCCGTGAGGCCGGTCTGCTGCGGAGACAGGTCCACCAGCCAGACGTCGATCCCGGCGCTCACGCGCTGATGCCTGCGACGTCCGCCGCCCGTGCCCCACCGACGACGACGTCCAGGCCGTCCGGCGCCGGGCTGGCTCGGACGGTCCTCAGGTCGAGCGTGCTGTGCGCCACGCCGGGGACCGCGCCTCGTCCCACCGAGAGGACCGTGGCTCCGGCCTCGTGAGCGGCGGCGGCCCCCGCACCGGAGTCCTCGAGCACGAGGCACGTCTGCGAGGGGTGGCCGAGGAGCGCCGCACCCCGCAGGAAGCCTTCGGGATCCGGCTTGCCGTGCTCCACGTCCTCCGAGCAGACGAGGTGGCGAGGCCGGGGAAGCCCGGCCGCGTCGAGGCGTGCGAGCGCGACCTCGCGGGCCGCCGAGGTGACGATCGCCCACGAGCCCGGTGGCAGCCCGTCGAGGAGGTCGGCCGCCCCGGGGACCGCGAGGATCCCGACCGTGTCGTCGCACGAGAGTCGGTGCAACCAGTCGACCTCGCGTTCCGCGTCGAGCCAGGGGGCGAGGAACGGGATCAGCTCGGCGTCGCGGCGACCGTGCGAGGCCGCGATGACGTGCTGGGCCGGAAGGCCGACGCGCGCGGCCCACAGCTCGGTGTGTCGCTCGATCGTGGGGAGCGAGTCGACCAGGGTGCCGTCGAGATCGAAGAGCAGGGCGCGGCCCGACCACACCCACGCGGCGGCCTCGCGGGTGCTGGGTGCCTGGCGGCCCGGGCTCGGTACGAGGTTCACAGGAGCCTCGCCGCCTCCGTGAGGCGGAGCTCACGACAGGTGCGCGCGAGATGGTCCAGCGCACCCGCCCCGAGACCAGCGGCGACGTGCGGCACCCCGAGGACGTTGCCGGCGGATCCCGGTCGCCCGGAGGACACCGGAAGGATTCCGGGACTCGCGTCGCGGAAGGCTGCCGAACCGTCCCACCACGCCCGTTCGGCACGAGCCAGCTCGGGCAGGGCAGCCAGTACCTCGTCGGGCGACGGGTAGCCGTCGGTGGAGGGCAGGAGGCCGGTCAGATGGACCGCGCGGGTCCGATAGCGCGCCGCCCCGTGACGGGTCAGGGCGAGGAACCCGCGGATGCTGGGTTCCTCGCAGGCCAGCATCTGCAGGTGGGCGCGGCCGGGCCCACCTGCAGATGCCCCCGCGAGGGTGGCGCCGCCGGACCCGTTGGAGGCCGAGCCGTACCGGACGGCACCACCCGCACCGTGCCTGGCGGTGAGCCTGCCGAGGACCTGTTCGCCGCGCGTCCCGCACCAGGGGCAGGTCAGCAGCTCGACGTCGGTGGGTGGCGGCGCGGCAGCCCCGCCGGTCAAGGTACGAGCCTCCCTCAGCACCAGCTCTGCGGCGGCCTCGGTCACAGGTCCTGTCGGGACGGCACCGGGGGAGGCGTCGGCCTGTGCACGTGCGGCACGCACCGAGCCCCCCGCAGCGAGCGCACCGGCGTCCAGCGCTGACAGGCCGAACCCGACGAGCGCCTCGAGGACGCTGCCGCCCTGGTCGCTCGCCGATGCCTCGACGCGCTCAGGGAGGCCGACGACCGTCCGCTCGTCCGGGCGGGCAAGGCCCGACAGGACCCAGGTGCGGATCGCCGCGTCCCGTTCGGCGTGCCCCGGGAGTGCTGCACCCGGGGCAGGTCCGACGGCACTCGGTGCGCCGCCGGGCCACGCCGTGTGGGAGGCGTCGAAGCCGAGCAGGAACGCCGCCGCCCCGACCTCGGTGCGCAGCCTGCCCGGGAGGTGTGCAGCACCGGAGGGCACGGGCAGGTCCGCGACCGCCGACGCGACGACCTGGGGATCCGCGCCGAGCCACCACGACCAGTCGGCCCAGTCCCACCCGAAGGGGTGCTCCAGGGGTTCGCCGACGTGCGGCCGCAGCACCCGGACGGTGCACCGGGAGTCGCGCAGCTCGACCGCCACCGGGCTCCGGGCCTGGGACCGTCGCGCGGGGAAGGCGTCCACGCCGGGCGTCGACCACCGGTCCACCGGCAGGACGCGCGCACCCGCCGGCACCGTCGCGTGCCGCGGGCCGTGCGCCGCGTTGCCTGCGAGGCTCGGGCCGTTGCCGTGCTCGAGGAGGTGCGGCACCGTGGCGACGACCGGATGGCCTTCCTTGGCGCAGAACGTGACGACGGCCTCGTCGTCGTCCCGGTAGTCGTCCGGGAACGTCGCGAGGTGCTCGGCGAGCCGCCTGGCTGCGTCGGCGGGCAGGACGAGGCCCAGCGTCGGGACCCACTCGTGGTGACCGAGCGGTGCCCACACCTGACCCGAGACCGCGGCAGACCGGACGAGGTACGCGTTGTGCGGGCTGTTCCAGTTCGTGTACAGAGCCAGAGCGTGGCGGTCGCGGTTCCGTACGGCGTGGTGCAGATGCTCGGCGAAGTCGGCCACCGGGGTGACGTCGTCCTGCAGCACCAGGTGGTGCGTCGCCCCGGGGGCGATCGCCGCCCACGCGACCTTGGCGGTGCGCAGCGGGCTCGGCGGCCCCGAGGGGTCCGGGTCCTCCACGACACGCACGTCCAGGGGGCGGCAGGCGTCCACCAACGCATCCACCGGGCCCCGGGCAGGGTGGTGCATGACGACCGCGCTGATGACCGGTCCCGTGGCGCGCGCGGTCATCGGTCGATGCCCGACTCGATCGTGCGGTCGACGTCGGTGGGCTCCACCTCGGCGCCCGCCGGGGAGGCGGGGACCTCCGCGGCCTTCCTGCGCACGAGGTGGGACGTGAGCGGCAGGACGACGAGGACACCGACCGCGTTCGAGCACGCGATCACCAGGTACAGGGCCTCGGGCCCGCCGCCCTGCCGGGCGAGGATCCCCCCGATGCCGAGCGACACGGCGGCGTAGGCGACGTTGAGCGCGACCGCGACCGGTCCGTGCCCGAGCTGTTCCAGGAGGGTGAGAAGGAAGAGCACGATGCCGAGGCCCGCGAGCGAGGGGCCGACGACGCGCAGGTACAGCTCGGTCTCCTCGACGACCCTCGGGTCCGCCGCCATGAGGCGAGCCACGAGCGGGGCCGTGAGGAACGCGAGGAGCCCCGTCGTCACGTAGACGCCGACGACGATCGTCGTCCCGACGCGCAGCGTGCGCGGCAGGAGCCCGAGGTCGCCCATGCCCCACTGCTGGTTCATCACGACCCCCACGGCGGCCGCGAGCCCGATGGCCGGGACGATGAGCACGGTCTGGACGGTCGCCGCCGCGCCGTAGCCGGCGACGACCGACGACCCGGAGGACGACAGGATCCAGACGGTGACGAAGTTCGTCACGGTCAGCAGGAGGTACGACAGACCCACCGGCACGCCGATCCCCAGGAGGAGACCACGCACGTCCACGCCGGAGCTCGTAGGACCGGGCTCTCCCGTCTCGCCGGCGGTCACGCCCGTCGGCGAGGCAGGGCGAGGTCCGCGGGCCAGTCCTTCGCGCAGCAGGAGGATCGACGCGGCCGCCGTGCCGATCACCGCGGAAGCCGCCGTGGCGAGGGGGACGGACATCACCCCGAGGCCGCCGACCTCGCCCACGAGCCAGACCCCACCCACCTGGATCACGGCCGCGAGCACCGACAGGATGGCGGACAGCCCGGGTCGACCCCAGCCGCGCAGGGCGGCGGCGGCGATCGTCGTCGGCACGGTCAGGGCGCTCGCGACCGCCATCCAGCGGGCGAACTCGACGAACTGCGCCCTCTGTTCTGCGGGGACGTCGAGCAGCGACGCCAGCCAGGGAGCGGTGACGGCGATGACGAGGGCGGTCACGGCGAAGACCAGCGCCCCGGTCCGGACGAACGCCCCGAGGGTGCGCCGCGTCCGTGCCACGTCCTGCGCCCCGCGAAGGCGGGCGAACCCGACCTGGGTCGAGATGTCGAGACCTTCCTGCAGGGCGAGCACCAGGAACGCGACGGGGATGAACACGCTGCGGACGTAGAGGGCGTCGTCGCCCATGTGCCCCAGGAGCGCCGCGATGACGGACTGTGCAGCCGCCCCGACGACGAGGGCCGCGCAGATCGGCAGCGCGAGCCCGAGGATCCGGCGGCGCAGCACGGCCCGGGCCGGTGCTTCAGGAGATCGCGACATCGAGCGTCCTGCCCTGGAGGTAGCCCCGTGCGACCGTGAGGCGCTGGATGGTCGTCGTGCCCTCCATGAGCTCGAGCCCCCGGACGTCCCGGATCAGCTTGTCGAGGAGGGGGTGCTCCCAGCGGCTTCCCGCCCCGAAGAAGGCTGGTGCCGCAGCGGTGAGGTCGTCTGCCAGGGTGATGGCCGCCGCCTTGGCGAGGGCCGACAGGGTGCCGTCCGTCGGGTCCTGGTCTGCCGCGGCCGCAGCCGACCGGACCATCGTGCGTGTGGCGTGCAGCCGGTCGGCGAACCGGTCGAGGCTCGCCCGCTCGTGGACGCGCAGCGTGCGCCGGTTGTCGACGACGTAGTCGTGGGCAGCCTGGGCCACGCCCAGACCGAGAGCCCCGACGACAGGACGCAGGCGGGTGAAGGTCCGCACGGCCCCGAGCAGGCCGCGACGTGTCGGTGACAGGTGTCGGCCCAGGACGTCCGCGGGCTCGACGACGACGTCGCGCAAGCGGATCTCGCTGAGCTCGACTCCGCGGAGTCCGAGCGTCGTCAACGGCGTCGCGTCGAGACCGGGCCGGGTCGCGTCGACCAGGTAGACGCCGACGCCCAGCGGACCCGGCCGGTGGCGGGCGAAGAGGACCCCCGTCGACGCCCGGGCGGCGTTGCCGACGTACTTCTTGGTGCCCTGCAGGAGGCCACCACCCACACCGTCGCCGCTGAGGCTCGCAGTCATGGCGCCGGCGTCCGAGCCGCGGTCCGGCTCGGTGAGCGCGAAGAACGTCCAGGTCGGGGTGCCGGCGACGACAGAATAGAAGCGGTCGCGCTGCTCGTCGTCTCCGAGGTCGTCGACGAGGACGCCGGACATCGACGGCCCGTGCGCGCCCACGACGACGGAAGCGTCGCCCCAGGCCAGCGTCTCGGACGCGACCGCGCGGGCCAGGCAGGTCCGGATGTGCAGCGGCTCTCCGTCGACGCGCAGCGGGTCGTCGACGTACTCGGGCGGCAGACCCGAGAGCTGCCGGAACGGAACCTCGCCGGAACCGAGCAGAGAGTGCAGGGACGTAGGGTCGGCATCGATGGCAAGGGCGTGGCGACGCAGCACCTCGGCATGGGGGCGGAGCGCCGCCTGGAGCGCGTCGGTGTTCATGAGGCCTTTCCGTCGTGCGCGGTCGGTTCCGGAGCGTGGGGCAAGGTCCCGCTCGCGTGCCCGAGCAGCTCGGCCACGCGCGCGAGACGACCCGGCGTGTCGTCGAGGTAGCCCGAGGCGCCGAACAGGTTGAGCACGGTGCGGCCCGAGTCGTCGAGCGCGGCCGTCACGGTGCCGAGGGTTGTCGCGGGCAGCCCGTCCTCGGCCGTCGAGAGCAGCGCCCTCGACGTGAGGTGAGCCAGGACCGCGTCGGCGATCGCCAGGCGGACGGGCGGCAGGTCGATCGTGGGGGACCCGGCGACCGTCCGGCCTCGCAGCCGGTCGCACGCCGTCTCGAGAAGCCGTTCGGCCAGCCCGAGGCGGACCGCCGCGACGCCGGTCCGCCATGCGAGGTCGGCGGCGGCGGACCGAGGATCGACCGCCGTGCCGTCGGGTGGGACGTGCCACACGGTGAGCGGGACCTCGGGTGTGGGGACGTCCGCGGTGCGGAGCGCGCCGTCGGGCGGGGTGAGGCCCGCAGGAAGCAGGACGTAGCCGCCGGGCACGCAGGCGAGGGGCACGACGCTCGCGAGGGCCGTCAGCGCGGCGGCCGCACCTCGCGTGCGGGCGACCGCGCGGACGTCCTCGAGCGCACCGACGAGGGAGGGGGTGGTGGTGGTCATCAGGCCGCTCCGACGGTCTCGAGGGTGGGGGTGCCCGTCGGGGCGTCGGTGACCGGGCCGAGCCGGAGCTCGGAGCGGTAGCGCAGGTCCAGGTCCTCGTCGGCGACGAGCAGGGCCCGCTGGTCGACCGCCGCGTCACCCGTCAGGCGAGCGAGGACCTCCCACACGCCCGTCGAGTACGCCTCGGGGTCCGCGAGGTGGGAGCCGTCGGGGTGCGGTCGGCCGTCGGCGTCGAGCAGCACCACGAGCGAGCCCGCGCCAGGGTGCGTGGCGGGGACCCGACGCACGACCAGGTCGCCGACCGTCCGCCCCAGGGGCCCGTGGTCGGCGACGACGACGACGACCCGGTCGCGCCCGGGACGCCGCGAGCCGTCGGTCGGCAGCGTGCACTGCTCGAGCGCCACGACGACGGCCCGTCCCCCGGTGCCCAGGAGCTGTTCGTGGGCAAGGCGCAGCGCGGTGAACGGGCCCGCCGAGCCCTGGTCGGTGACTGCGAACGCGAACGGCACGTCCCCGAAGAGGTGCGCCACGAACCCGCCCAGCAGCCGTTCGTGCTGGAGGTCCGGTACCGCGACCGCGAGGACGACGACGCGGACGTCGTCGAGCGCTCCCGCTTCCCCGAGGGCGCGGTGCGCCGCCCGGACCATGGTCGGGTAGTCGAGGCCGGTGCCCTCGTCGAGCCACCGGTCCCCGGCGTCGTCGCCGTAGACCCAGCGAAGGGACTCGCCGGGCATCGACGCCCCGCTGTCGGGCAGCACGTCGGCCAACGGGACGTCGAGGACCAGCGGAATCCTCAGCGGCGCGCCCGCAACCGTCGTCGGTCGCACGGTCAGCGCTGGGTCGAGTGCTCGACGACGAAGTCCGTGAGCGCCCCGACGCTCTCGAGGTGGTGCTGCTCGAGGGCCTCGGGATCGACCTCCATGCCGAGGGAGTCCTCGAGAGCCATGAGCAGGCCCAGGACGCTCGTCGAGTCGAGGTTGAGGTCCTCGAACAGCCGGGTCTCCTCGGTGACGTCGGCCAACGGTCGTCCGAGGACGCCCGAGAGGGCCTCGACGATGGCGAGGACGATGGGCTCGCGTGAGGTGGCGGCCGTCGTGGTCATGGTTGCTCCTGTGGTCGGTGCGCCGTGCGGCGCCGTGGTGCGGGTGGGCGGGGAAAGCGTGGGGACCTGCCGTCCCTGGGGGTCGTCGGCGCTCGCAGGCGCTGAGGGGACCGGTCAGAGGGACACGGGAGAGGCCGGCTCCGGTCGGGAGACCTCGGCGGAGAGGTCGTGGAAGACCTGCGGACCGAGGAGGTCTTCGACGCGGTCGCGGCGTCGCACGAGCAACGCCTCGTCACCGTGGAGGAGCACCTCGGCCGGGTAGCCGTGGCTGAGGAAGTGCACGGGCGAGGCCGTCACGCCGTAGGCGCCGGACCGGTCCACCGCGACGAGGTCGCCCGGGACCAGGTCCTCCGGGAGAGCAACGGCCTTGCCGATGGTGTCGTTCGGGGTGCACAGCGGGCCCGTGACGTTCCAGGGAACGTTCTCGGCGAGGCTCACCCGGTTGACGAGGCGCATCGGGAAGTTGCGCTTCACGAACGAGCCGATCCCGACCGCGGCCATGTGGTGGTTGGTGCCGCCGTCCGCGACGGCGAAGCGCTCGTCCATCGACTCCTTCACGAACCGCACCCGGGTCACGTAGGTGCCGCACGTGGCCACGAGATACCGGCCGAGCTCCATCGCGAGCGACGTGCCCGGGTGCGCGGCCGCGAACGCCGCGATGACCGGGTTCAGCGTCTCGGTCAGGACCTCGACGTCCAGGTCGCGCTCGCGCTCGAAGTACGCGACACCCAGTCCTCCGCCGACGTCGACCAGCTCGAGGTCGAAGCCGAGGAAGGCTGCCACCCGTTCGGCGAGGTCGAAGATCCGACGCGTGTTCTCGACGATGGTCTCCTCGGTGAGGATGCGCGTGCCCATGTAGGCCTGGACGCCCATGAGCGCCACGGCGCCGAACCGCGACGCGAGCGTCGGGTCCGCCAGCAGCTGCGCCTCGTCGATCCCGAACTGGCGCGGTTTGCCGCCCATCGTGAGCCCGCTGCCCTTCACCGTGAAGGAGGGGTTGACGCGCAGGACGACCTTCGCCGTCGTCCCGAGGTCCCGCGCGACGTCGTCGATGAGCTCGAGCTCGCCGAACGACTCGCAGATGATCGCGCGTACTCCCTGCGTGAGGCACTCGACGATCTCCTCGCGGCTCTTGCCCGGGCCGAGGAACAGGATGTCCTGCGGCGCGACCCGGGCCGTGAGCGCGGTGCGCAGCTCCGTCAGGGAGGAGACCTCGGCCTTCGCGCCCAGCGTGTGCAGGAGCCCGCAGACGCTGACGTTGGGGTTGGCCTTGAGCGAGTAGTAGATGTCGATCGCGGGGTCGAGGCGGTCACGCAGCCCACGGAACTGGGCGGTCAGGACGTCGCCGTCGTAGAGGTAGAGGGGGGTGCCGAACCGTGCGGCGAGCTCGGTGACCTCCGCGGGCGTCCGGCCGCTCGCTGCCACGGCGATCTTCCGGGGTTCTGGTTGCAGGTCAGTCACGTGCTGTTCCTTCCGTGAGGCGCGCGGCCACAGAGTCGTCGAGGTGCGAGAGCTCGTCGTCGGACGTGGCGACGAGCAGGCCGTACAGCCGCCCCGAGAACGGGGTCCCTGCCGTACGGGTCGAGGCGGCGGCGTTGACCGTCGCGGTGTTGTCCACGAGCAGGCCACGACCGCGGTCCGTCGTGTAGAGCAGGTCGCCGAGCCTCTCCTCGAGCGCGTCGAAGCTCACGGGAGCATCGAGGGTCAGGTCGTACTGACGCGCGAGCGCCACGCCGTCGTCAGGCAGGAACTGCTCCTGGAGGCGCACCTGGTAGGTCGACATGTTGTTGCGTGCGTTGATCTCCAGGACGGGCAGGAGGCTTCCGTCGGTCAGGACGATGGCGTCGACGCCGACGATGCCGTGGAAGCCGTCCTGATGGAGCCGTGCGCCCAGGCGGGCGGAGAGCTCGCCGAGCTCGTCGACCCGTTCCCGGGGCAGCCGTGAGGGGATCCGGTGGCCCTGGTGCACGCCTCGCCTCGTGAGTGCCTCCTTGACGAAGTCGAACGTCACCGTCCCGTCGAGCGCGACCGTGAAGTGGTAGTTGAGGTCGGTGGCCTTCTCCGCCCACTCCTCGACGACGACGGAGAGGCGTTCGTCGCCCGACCGTTCCGCCCTGCGGACGACCATGCGGAGCAGCTGGTCGAGCCGACGCTCGTCGTCGACCACGAGGATCCCCTTGCCCGACACCCCGTACGCGTCCTTGACCCCGACGGTCCGACCGGCGGCCACTGCCCGCGAGGCCTCGGCGACGGCTCGCGTGAAGTCGTCGACCGTCCGGCAGACCCATCCGCGCGCCTGTCTGATGCCCAGCTCGGAGCAGAGCTCGCGGCTGTAGATCTTGCTGTTGACCGCCTTCGTCGTCGCGGCGCCCGGCAGGGCCGAGGCGAGTCCCGTCACGGCGCACAGCTCCTCCTCGGCGGTCGACGTGCCGTGGGCGAGCAGCCGTGCCCCGCCCGCGGCGAGCTCGCGCAACCTCGACTGCAGGTGAGGCGAGTCCAGCGCGTCGCGGGTGACGGTCCGCAGCGGGTCGTCGACGTCGGTCACGAGGACCTGCGGCAGGTCGAGCCCGAGCGAGTCGAGGTAGGCGAGGTATCCCGGGTCCGGCGCGGACTTGAGGACGACGTGGTCGTCCTTGCCCGCGAGGAGCAGCGCGAACTCGTCCATCCTGTTGACGACCGCGCTGGACGCGCCCGCCCCGCGGACGCTCGGCAGCCCGATCTCACCGTGCGCCCACTCGTCCTCGACCTCGAAGTTGCCGAGGAACACGAAGGGCGTCGTCACGTCGCCCGTGAGGGCGTCCTTGACGCGGTGCACGAAGGGGGTGCGTGCGGTGGTCGTGCCTGCTGTCATGCGCGTGCCTCTCGGTACTGGAAGACCATGGCGGAGAACGTGGCACCGAGGCCGACCGCTGCCATCAGGTAGTGGTCGCCGTCGGACAGGAGGCCGGCGGCGTCGGCGTGGGAGTAGTTGATGAAGGCGTCTGCGCCGAAGCAGTGACCGGTCACGGGGACGAGATCCAGGTGGACCCGGTCCATGGGGTAGCCGAGGTGCCGGCACACCCGCTTCCACGACACCCGGTTGACGTTGTGCGGCAGGATCAGGCGCAGGTCGTCGAGCTCGAGCCCTGCCTGGGCGACCGCCTCGGCCACGACCCCGGCCAGCTCGGTCGTGTAGGCCTGGCCGAACGGCGCTGCGAGCTCGGGCGGAAGCGGTACCTGGTGGTACTCGCCCCACGTCCGGGTCGCGTAGGCGAGCAGCCGGTCGCCCGGCGCCGCGGCGGAGACGAGGCACGCGGCGGTGCCCTCGCCCATGACCGTGGTGCCCTCGATCATGCGGGTCCCCGGGCTCGAGGCCTTCTCGCCCGTGATGATCAGCGCCAACCCGTCGGGCTCGCCGTCGGAGGCGAGCAAGCGACCGGCGAGGTCGATCGCCAGGAGGCCAGAGGCGCACGCGTGCTGGGTGAGCGTGAGGACGACGGCATGTCCCAGGCCTAGGGCGTCCGCCACGTCGTGGATCGGGTTGCGCCCGAGGGGGGCGACGGTGGCCACGGTCCGCGCGCCCAGCACGTACCTCACGCGGTGCTCGTTGCCGCGCAGCCCGGGCAGTGCCCTCGCGGCGGCGAGGAGGATGGTCGTGAGGTCGTCGTCGCGGGCCGTACGGATCTCCCTCAGGCCGAAGAACCGTCGGAAGACACCCAGGTCGAGGGGCGTGATCCCGAGCTCGTCGGCGATGTCGGCGATGTCGACCCGGTGCGAGGGGATGTGCGCGGCGACGTCGACGAGCGTGGTCATGCGGCGCCCTGGTCGGCGGACCGCAGCTCGATGAGGAAGGAGCCGAGGGACTCGAGGGTGGGGTAGTCACCGATGACCGCGGGGTCGATGGTGAGGTCGAGCTCGTCCTCGAGGTCGCCGCACAGAGCGAGGACCTGTACCGATCCGAGCCCCAGCCCGCTCAGAGTGGCGGAGGGCGCGACGTCTTCCGGCGGGCAGCCGAGAAGGTCGGCGACGCGGGCGACGACGAGGCTGCGCAGCTCTTCCTCGCGCATCCGTGCTGGTCCGGGGGTCATGCGGTGGCTCCTGCGTGGTCGTGGCGGGGGTCGGGGCTGCGCCGTGCGACCCGCAAGGAGTGGAGCGGTTCGAGCGCGCCGCTCTCGAGCGCCTCGCGCGTGCGGCCCCGCTGGATCTTGCCGCTCGTGGTCCGCTGGACGCGTCCCGGGCGGACGAGGACGACGTCGGTGACCTGGGCGCCGGAGACGTCGGCGAGCAGGGCGGCCATCTCGTGCACGACGGAGTCCAGCTCGGTGAGCGCCTCGGCCTGCGTGACGGGGTCCGTCGGCCGCAGCGTGGCGCGGAACTCCTGGACGGCGACGACGGTGCCGGGCCGTTCGGACGGGGTGAAGACCGCGCCCGGTCGGCCTTCCGCGCCGGGGTGCACGGTCTGCATCAGGCGTTCGAGGTCGTACGGGAAGACGTTGCGCCCGTGGATGATGAGGAGCTCTTTGAGGCGTCCCGTGACGACGAGCGAGCCCTCGTGCAGTGCCCCCAGGTCTCCCGTGCGCAGCCAGGGTCCGCTGCCGTCGGCCGCGATCGCGCCGAACGTCTCCTGGGTCGCGTCCGGGCGTCCCCAGTACCCGGCTGCGACGACCGGTCCGCGGACCCAGATCTCTCCGACCCGTCCCTCGGTCAGCCGTTCGCCCGTGGGGTCCACCAGGATCACCTCGCCCTCGCGGGGGGTCCCGCATCCGACGAGCCGTGTGGTGTCGTCGGCGTCGGGCAGCCCCTGGGAGGTCTCGAAGCGTCCGTCGCCAAGGGCTGACGACCGGACGGCGACGGTGGTGTGACCGGAGTCCGCGACCGGGTAGGAGACCGTCAGGGTGGCCTCGGCGAGACCGTAGGCCGGGGCGTGGCACGCGGCCCCGAACCCGTAGGCCGAGAAGCGCTCGGTGAAGCCGTCGAGTGCGCTCGGGTCGATGGGCTCGGCACCGTTGAGGGCGGTTCGCACCCGGCTCAGGTCGAGGCCCTCGAGCTGCCTGTCGCGTGCCTGGCGGAGACAGTGGTCGTACCCGAAGTTGGGCGCCCCGATCACGGTGGCCCCGCTGCGGTCGACGAGGTGCAGCCAGGCTGCGGGGCGCTTGAGGAAGTGCGAGGAGGTCATGAGGTAGGTCGTCGCTCCCACGCCCAGGGGGACGAGGAGCATGCCGATCAGGCCGAAGTCGTGGTAGGCGGGCAACCAGCTGCAGAACACGGAGCCGGGACCCAGGTCGAGGGACTGCGCGAAGCTCTGCGTGTGGTGCGAGACATTCGCGTGGGTCACCATGACCCCCTTCGGGTCGCCCGTCGAGCCCGAGGTGTACTGGAGGAATGCCAGGTCGTCCAGGGTGGTCCGGGCGGGGGCGGGGGCGTCGGTTCCGCCCCCCGCCGTGAGGGGTTCGATCAGGGCGACTCGAAGGGCCCGCACCGGTGCGCTCTCCGAACCGGTGACCCAGTCGCGGATCTCTTCCTCGTGCGCGGCGTCGGTGAGGGCGAGGGTCGCTCCCGCGTCGGCGACGATGCCGGCGAGGCGTTCGCGCTGATGGGGGTAGCCGCCGGGCAGCGGGACGGGGACAGGGACGACGCCCGCGTACATGCACGCCAGGAGGCTCTGGACGAACTCGAGGCCCGTGGGGTGCAGCAGGAGCACGCGGGCACCCGGCGAGCACTGCCGGGAGAGACCGCGGGCTGCGGCGCGGGCCGATCGATCGAGCTCGCCGTAGGTGATCGAGCGATCGGTTCCGGACTCCGGCGCGAAGACCACGGCGGCCTTGGAAGGGTGGTTCGTCGCGTGCTGGGAAAGATCCTGCATGAGCGTGCGGACACCGTGCACTACTGCCCCCTTGGCCAAGACAACCCTGTCGCGAGGAGTGTAGGGGCAATTAGAACGGACCGTCTACAATTTCCGGACTCCTTGTCACCAACGTCTTGCCAAGCCTTCCGGCTTGTGACAAAGTACTTTGAAGTACAAAGTCATCTTCCCTGTGGAATCGAGGAGCCTTGACGAGTCTCTCTGGCAGCAATGGTGATCGGCCGCTCGACCCCGCCGAGAGCCTGCGCCTCATCGCGGCCCAGCAGGAGAAGGTCAAGGACGTCGAACCCGACGGCCGGGTCCTCTACGGCGTCTGGGGGCTGGCCTGGCTCCTGGGCTACACGACGCTCTACGTCAGCTCGCTGCGCTCGGGCGCCCCTCCCGCCACGGCGACCCTGGAGATCGGGGCGAGCGACGTCGTCGGGCAGCCCGAGCCCTGGGCCTTCCTCGCCTTCACCTTCCTCGTCGTGGGCGCCGTGGCCATCACGATCGTGCACATCATGACGCGCGTGAGCGGGGTGCGCGGCGCGAGCGCCCGCTCGGGCGCGCTCTACGGCTGGGCCTGGTTCATCTCGTTCGCAGCCATGAGCATGGTCCTGGGCGGGCTCGCCCGTGCCGGGGCGAACCCCGAGGTCATGTCCCTCGCGAGCAACTCCCTGTCGTGCCTGGTCGTCGGGATCATGTACCTCGCGGGCGGCGCCATGTGGCAGGAGACCCGCCTGTACGTCCTGGGCGTGTGGATCCTGCTCGTCGCCGGGGCCGCGACGATCGTGGGCCTGCCCGACCTCTACCTCGTCATGGCCGTCGCGGGCGGGGGCGGGTTCCTGCTCATGGCGTTCGTCGAGCAGGTCCTGCGCGTGCGGACCCGTCGCCGGCTCGCGGGAGGTGCCCGTGCCTGACGTCGAGCTCGACCCGGTCATCCACGCTCAGGCGCGGCTGCGCGTCGTGGCGACGCTCTCGGCGCTGGGCGCGGGCGACCAGATCGCGTTCCCCAGGCTCCAGAAGCTCCTCGAGATGACCGCGGGCAACCTCTCGACGCACCTGCGCAAGCTCGAGGACGCCGAGTACGTGACCGTCACCAAGACCCACGAGGGCCGCACCCCGGCCACCTACATCAGCCTCACCCCTCGCGGGCGCCGCGCCTTCGAGGTCTACACCGAGTCCCTGAGCATGCTCCTGAGAGGAGCCGGATCGTGACCAGCCAGCACTCAACCGTCAGTCCGGGGCGGGCTGCCGCCGCGACACGAGGAGGCCCGGCCGTGCCGCACGGGTCCCTCGTGTCGGCGCAGCACGTGACCCGCCGCTTCGGCGAGGTCGTCGCGCTCGACGACGTGACCCTCGAGGTCGGGGCCGGCGAGCTCGTCGGGCTCCTGGGCCCCAACGGCGCCGGGAAGTCGACGCTGCTCTCGCTCGTGAGCGGGCAGCGCAAGCCCGACTCGGGCGTCGTGCGCCTCTTCGGCGGCGACCCGCGCGACGCCTCATCCCGACTGGGTCTGGGCCTCACGCCTCAGGAGACGGGCCTGCCCGCGACCCTCAAGGTGCGCGAGGTCGTCGACTTCGTCGGCAAGCACTACGCGAACCCCGTGCCCACGGGCGAGCTGCTCGAGCAGTTCGGGCTGTCCGACCTCGCCGGGCGCCAGACCGGGGCCATGTCCGGCGGGCAGAAGCGACGCCTCGCGGTCGCGCTCTCGCTCGTCGGGCGCCCACGGGTCGTGCTGCTCGACGAGCCCACCACGGGCCTCGACGTGAGCGCGCGCCAGGCGCTGTGGACCGCGATCCGCGAGTACCACGCGGCCGGCGGGACCGTGCTCCTCACGAGCCACTACCTCGAGGAGGTGCAGGCGCTCGCGCAGCGCGTCGTCGTGATCGACCAGGGCGTGGTCAAGGCCGACGACACGCTCGACGCGATCCTGCGCCGCGTCGGGCTGCGCCGCGTGGTCGTGCGCAGCACCGCCGACCTGGGGGCCGACCTGCCGGGCGTGGTGCGGTCCGAGCGCGCGGCCGACAAGGACGCGGGGGAGTCCGGCGCCTGGCGGTACGAGCTGTTCACGGCCGACGCCGACGAGCTGGTCCGCACGCTCGTGACGTCGGGCCTGCCGTTCCACGGGCTCGAGATCCGGGGCGCGAGCCTCGAGGAGGCGTTCGAGCAGATGGTCTCGCACGCCGCGACCACCGACCACGACGAGGCCGGGAGCCCGACGGGCGCGACGCCGTCGGGCGCCCCGGACCGCCAGACCTCCGAGGAGGAGAGCGCGCGATGAGCACCCACGCAGCCACCACGACCTCCGGCGTGAGCGGGCGCCCGCCCAGCGCCGCGACCCTCACCTGGATCCACCTCAAGTACCAGTTCCTGGAGACCGTGCGCGTGCCCATCGCGGTCCTCGGGAACCTGTTGTTCCCCGCGCTCGCGATGTTCTTCTTCGTCGTGCCGCAGAAGGAGGTCGCGGGCGACCCCGTCGCGGCGACCACGGCCGTCGCGTCGCTCGGGCTGTTCGCGATCTGCTCCGCGAGCCTGTTCACCTACGGGCTCGGTGTCGCGGAGGACCGGGCGCTGCCGTTCGACCCGTTCCTGCGCTCGCTGCCCGCGGGGCCCGCGCCCCGCATGATCGCGCGCATCCTCAACGGCGGGATCTTCTCGCTGTTCGGGCTCGTGCCGCTCATCCTCATCGGGTGGCTCCTGACGGCGGCCTCCGTGACGTGGCCGCAGCTCCTCGCGGGGGTGGGGACCGTGCTGCTCGTGTCGGTGCCGTTCGTGCTGCTGGGCATCGCGATCGGGTACTCGTTGTCCGCCAAGGCGGCGCTGCCCGTGGTGCAGGTCATCCTGTTCCCCCTCGCGTTCGCGGGCGGGCTGTTCCTGCCGCCGTTCCTGTTCCCGCCGTGGCTCGACGCGATCTCGATGACCACCCCGACGCGCGCCGGTCGCGACCTGCTGGTCCAGGCGCTCACGGGCGAGCCGGCGTACGCGCTCGCGTGGGTCGTGCTGCTGGGGTGGACCGTGGTGTTCGCGGTCCTCGCGGTGTGGGCGTACCGCCGCGACGAGGGCCGCCGCTTCAGATAGCCCCTGCCCCCTCCAGGTGCCGAGAACGAGGTTGTGGTCGCTATCCCTGTGGATGGCGACCACAACCTCGTTCTCGACGGCGCGGAACGTAATGTGATATCACTTTGATAGATGCGGGGCGCCCGGCACCCGTGAACGACGAGAGGAACAGCCATGAGCGACACCACCGCCCCCCCGCAGGAGTCCGTGGGCGGCGAGCCGAGCGGACGCCCCGTGGGCCACGACGGCACCCGCGTGGACGTCACCGAGCAGCCCGCGTGGTCGCTCGGCGCCGGCGGAGGTGGCCTCGCGATCCTCCTCGTCCTCGTCCTTCTCGGCGGGTCGGTCCCCCTGTTCATGACCAGCACCCCGGTCGGCACCCTGCTCGGCGTGGTCGCGATCGTGCTCGGCCTCCTCGCGCTCACCGCCGTCAAGGTCATCAACCCGGGCCAGACGCTCGTCGTCCAGTTCTTCGGCCGGTACCTCGGGACGATCCGCCGCACCGGGCTCGTCGCCACCGTGCCGCTCTCGACGCGCAAGCGCGTGTCCGTCCGCGTCCGCAACTTCGAGACGAGCGAGCTCAAGGTCAACGACGCCGACGGCAACCCGATCAACATCGCGGCGATCATCGTGTGGCAGGTGGCCGACACCGCGAAGGCGAGCTTCGCCGTCGAGGACTACACCGACTTCGTCCGCGTCCAGGCCGAGTCGGCGCTGCGCCACGTGGCCATGTCCCACCCGTACGACGACGCCGAGGCCGGCGAGCAGTCGCTGCGCGGCGCGACGGAGGTCGTGTCGGCGGAGATCGCCGCGGAGGTCGCCGCGCGCGTCGTGGTGGCGGGCGTCGAGGTCGTCGAGGCCCGCATCTCCAACCTCGCGTACGCCCCCGAGATCGCGCAGGCCATGCTGCAGCGCCAGCAGGCCGGGGCGATCATCGCGGCCCGCTCGAGGATCGTCGAGGGCGCCGTGTCCATGGTCGAGGACGCCCTCCAGCGCCTCGAGGCCGAGTCGATCGTCACGCTCGACGACGAGCGCCGCGCCGCCATGGTGTCGAACCTCCTCGTCGTGCTGTGCAGCGACAGCCGCGCGACCCCCGTCGTCAACGCCGGGTCGAGACGCAGCAGGACCTGCTTCCGTTCGGTCCGGGGCCGTCGAGGCGCACCCTCGCGCCCGACGTCCGCTCCGCCGTCGGGCCCACCTACGACGGGCGCACCCTCGCGCCCGACGTCCGCTCCGCCGTCGGGCCCCGGAGCACCCTCACCCGGCGCCCCGCCGGGGGCGGGCGCCGGGCCCGCGGGGGGGGCGGG
>NZ_JACSQQ010000003.1:179127-192644 GCF_014836555.1 Oerskovia rustica | reverse complement strand
CGGCCCCCCACGTCGTTCTCGGCCGTTCTCAGGCCTGCGGCTCGACCGGCCCGCCCGGGTCCGAGCCGCCCGTGACGAGGTCGCCGCAGCTCGTCTCCTGCGCGGTGACGACGACGGGGTCGGTCGCCGCAGCGCCTTCGGCGACGGTCTCCGCCTGACCGTTCGTGGCGTTCCGCGCTTGTGCGTCGAGGGCGACGAACGTCCTCTCGACGGTGTACGTCGCGCCGTCCGCCGAGGTCGCGTTCAGTCCGGCCAGGTGCAGCACGCCGTCCACGGCCGTGCAGCCGACCCCCGTCCCGAAGCCGGTGAACCCCTTGTCGAACGTGTACGGCTGGCCCTGGGCGTTCTGCGTCACGGTCACGGCGCAGTCCGCGACGGAGAACAGCAGGACCTCGCGTCCCACGTCGACCAGCGCGATCGGCGCCTCGCCGTCGCCCGCCGCGACGAGGTTGACGATCGCGCTCGCCGGGACCGGGCTCGCCGAGGTCACGGGAGCGGAGAACGTCGCCCCGGACGCCGTGGTGATGCCGAACGTCCGGTCCGCGCCGCCGGTCAGCCAGGCGGTGTCGGGGCGCCCGTCGCCGTCGACGTCGAGGATCTGGTGCGTGCTCGCGCCCGCAGGCGTACCCGCCTCGGTCGCGGCACAGCCCGGGGTGGGCGCGGCCGTGGTGGCCGTGGACTCGGGGGTCGGTTCCTCGGAGGGGCTCGGCGAGCTCACGGTGGCCGACGGCGTCGGGGCGGGCGAGGCGGCGGCGTCGGCGTCCGCGTCGGCACGGGTCGCGAGCCAGATGCCGACCGCCACGATCGCGAGGAGCACCAGCCCACCCAGCGCCCACCACCAGGCGCGGTTGCCCGGGGGCTCTGCCGGACCTCCGGTCGGTGGCTCGCCGGGTCCGCCGGGCGGCGTCGAGGCTCCCGTGGCGGAGAACGGGTCCGGCGCGTTCGGGATGGGTTCGGCGGGTGGGACGCTTCCTCCGGTGATGCCGCCCGGCGCCGGGAAGG
Source organism: Oerskovia rustica (assembly GCF_014836555.1). GTDB lineage: Bacteria > Actinomycetota > Actinomycetes > Actinomycetales > Cellulomonadaceae > Oerskovia > Oerskovia rustica. The sequence goes on along the minus strand of NZ_JACSQQ010000003.1, from coordinate 191,642 downwards.
CGGGCCTGATCGGTTCCGTGGGGTCCTGGTCGCCTGCTGGGCCTGGTCGCTCCTTGTCGTCGGTCATGCCTCCAGCGAAACATCTCGTGACGGACGGGGCATCCCGGACGTCCCGAGCCCGGTCCCGGGCTGGCTCAGCGCAGGGCGCGCCCAAGTGCGCGAGCGAGCGCCCCGCCGTCGGGCCCGCCTGCCGTGGGGACGCCGTGCGCCGGGCGCCGGGTGCGGCGCTGTCCGGGCGCCGCCACGGTCCCGAGGAAGGTTCCGGTCCTGCCCGACGACGGCGCGGGAGGTTCGTGGGCGAGGATCTTCTGCGCGGGGCTGAGCTGGCGGATGCCGATGGCGGCGACGTGCGTCGGGTGCCGCGTCGCTGCCGCGTCGTAGATCTCGGGGTCGTGCTGGCCGTCGTCGCCGAGCAGCAGCCAGCCGACGTCGGGCAGCTCGCGCACGAGCCGGTCGATCGCGTTGCCCTTGTGCTCCTGCCCGCTGCGGAACCATCCCGTCGCGGTAGGACCCCAGTCGGTCAGCAGGAGTGCCCCGGGCGGGAAGCCGTTGCGGTCGAGAAAGCGTTCCAGGTTCCCCGCGGAGTTCCACGCGCCGTTGGACAGGTACACGAAGGGAGCGTCCGGATGTACAGAGGCGATGCCCTGGTAGAGGTCGGCCATGCCGGGCACCGGGCGCCGCTCGCTCGCATGGAGACCGAACGTGTTCCACACCGCGCGCAGCAGGCTGGGGACCATGGTGATCATGACGGTGTCGTCGATGTCGCTGATGACACCGAGGCGCCGCCCCGCCCCGACCACGAAGACACGTGCCGTCGCGACCGCGCCGCTCGCCGTGGCGAGCTGGACGTCGTGCCACCCCGGGGCGAGCGCGACGTCCAGCATCCCGTCCACGTACCCGTCGCGGTCGGCGGGCAGGTCCGTCACCAGGCGCTCCTCCTGGCCCGACCCGTCGGTCCGCGTGACCGATGCACGGACCACCTCGCCCGGCGCGGAGACCGTGAGGTAGTTGCGCCACCCGCGCCGGTTCCAGACCAGGTCCGTCCGGCGGTGCGGGCGGCTCAGCAGCACGCGCGCCAGCACGCGCACCGACCCCTCGTTGCCGTACCCGACGTACGCCTCGATGCGCGGCGTCCAGCCCCGCGACCGCAGGAACTTGACCGCAGCCGCACGGATGCGGTCCTCGAGGCGGGCCGAGAGGTGCAGCCGCTGTACGGGAGGGGTCGGGGACGGGAGGTGCGTCTGGTGCATGGGATCCGCTCGTCGAAGGTGCTGGTCTCCCACCTTGGCACACGGACGCGAGGTTCATCGGCTGAACCAGGAAGAACCCGCTGGTCAGGAGGTGCGGCCGCAGGTGGGGCACGTGCCGCGGCGCCGGGTCGCGTACGCGGCCGTCGCGACCCCGAGGGCCACGCTCCACAGGGGCCAGAGCACGCCAGGACCGAACGCAGCCCAGTTGCCGAGCACCTCTGACGGGGACATCTCCAGCAGACCCTTGATCATCGAGAGGCCGGCCGGAAGGATCGCGACCGTGACGACCGAGGCGGGAACGACCGCGAGCGCGACCGGGACGCGTCGTCCGGCGAGGCCCGGGATCCAGCGAGGGAAGACCTCGCCCCACCGTTGCACGAGGCCGAGCGTCAGCACGGCACCGACCAGGGCGAAGAGCGAGAGCCCCACTGCGGGGGCGACCAGCTTGCCCGCGTCCTGCTCGTACATCTCGGGATCGAGCCCGAGCGGATAGCCCAGGACCCAGATCAGCCGGGTGGCGGCATACACGCACGGGATGATCGCTGCGACGATCGCGGCGGGCCGACCCCAGGCCACGATGCCCGACGGTCGCGCGGAGACCTGCCCGGCCGGTGCCGGTGCGTGGTGGTCAGCCGGAGGGTCCAGGCGTCCGCAGACCTCGCACGCCCCGCTGCTGCGCCGGACGAAGAGGACGGTCGTGACCGCGAGGAGCACCAGGGCGACGAGCACGCCGAGCTGGAGCAGGAACGCCGGCGCGACGTACTGGTCGACGGCCCCCGCGAGCGCCGGATCGAACGGGGCCCGGACGAGGACCACCGGGAGGTACCCCATGCGGGCGAGGAGGCTGGTGTCGGCGAACACGACGCCGGCGGATGCGACGAGCCCGGAGACCGCGACCGCCGCAGCGCGCACCCTGCGCGTCGCCGGGTGGTCGGCGCGAGTCGTCATCCAGGTCGCGTGCGCTGCCCCGACCAGACCGAGGGTCGCGAGGACCGCGGTCAGGCTGCTGCTCGGGACGGAATCGACGATCGTCCCCGCCGCGTCCGGCGTCCCCGCCCCGACGGGCAGGTTCCGCCCGGTGAGGACGGCGACGAGGGCGGTGAGGGCCCCGGCGGTCCACCACGCGATCGTCATCGGAGGGACCCGGCGCGGCCACCGCGGGGCCGTCGGCCGGCGCCCGTCGTGCGGCGCGGGCGGGGCCCCGGTGACCTCGGACGGACGGTCCGGCTGCAGGCCCTGGGTACCCGGTCGGGCGGTGGTCGTGGCGCCGCCCGTCATGTCGATGTCTTTCACGGTCGCTCCTCGGGGAGGGTCGCCGGCTGTCTCCGGCGAGCTGTCCCTCCAGGTTCGCCGTCCGTGGCCGGGCACGGATCACCCGCGACGGTGAGCGGGGTCCCCCGGGCGGGGGAGCGCCACCGGCTAGAGGGCAGGGCGGACGAAGCCCGACTCGTAGGCCGCGACCACGGCTTGCGTCCGGTCGCGGACCCCGAGCTTGCCCAGCAGGTTCCCCACGTGGGTGCGGACCGTCTCGACCCCGAGGAACAGCTCGTTCGCGATCTCCTGGTTGGACCTCCCGGTGGCCATGAGCCGCAGGACCTCACCCTCGCGCTCGGAGAGCCGGGCCGAGCGCAGGGCGTCCCCGCGAGCGGGGTGAGCGGTCGCCAGCCGGCGTACCGCGTCGGGGAAGAGCAGCGACTCCCCGAGCGCCACGACGCGCACCGCCTGGGCCAGGTCCTGCGGGCGCGCCCGTTTGAGGAGGAAGCCGTGAGCGCCGGCACGCAGCGCGTCGAGGACGTGGTCGTCGTGCTCGAAGGTCGTCATGACGAGGACCCGAGGAGCGGGGTCGCGGGCGACGATCGCCCTGGTCGCAGCGATTCCGTCGACCCGCGGCATGCGGACGTCGAGGAGCACGACGTCGGGTCGGGTCGCCGCGACGGCTCCCGGCACCTCGGCACCGTCCGAGGCCTCTCCGACCACCTCGATGTCAGGCTCGGCGCCGAGGATCACGCGCAGCCCTGCCCGCACGAGCGGCTCGTCGTCGACGACCAGGACGCGCACCACGTCGGGTCCCGTGGCTATGGGCCGTCTGTCCGGGCTCACGTGCTCGCCTCCCGCGTCTCCTGCTCGTCCTCCACGACGGGCAACGACGCGCGCACGACCCACGCTCCGCCGTCGGGCCCTGCGACGAGCGTGCCGCCGAGAGCCGTCACGCGCTCGCGCATGCCGGCCAGGCCGTGACCACGCCGTTCCTCCGCCACCCGCGGTCCGGGAGGCAACGGGTTCCGGACCTCGACGCCGAGGTCGGCGGTGCGCACGACCCGAACCGCGACCGGAGCCCCCGGAGCGTGCCGCAGCGCGTTGGTGAGGGACTCCTGGGCGACCCGGTAGACCTCGTGGACCACCTCGTCCGGTGCCCGCCCCACGTCCCCCACGAGGTCCAGCGTGACGTCCGCGCCCGTCTCCCGGGCGCGTCGTACGAGGGTCGTGAGGTCGTCGTCCTCGGGCGACGGGTCGCGCCCCGGCAGCGGTGCCGACCCGGGGCTGCGCAAGCGCCGCAGCAGGTCGTCCAGCTCTGCCATGGCGTGGCGTCCGGTCTCCTCGATGGCTGCGAGCGATCGGCGGGTGGCCACAGGGTCGGACTCCACGGTCCGCGCCGCGGCCGCGGCCTGCAGCACGGTGATCGTCAGGGCGTGGCCCACCCCGTCGTGCACGTCCTGCGCGAGGCGGTTGCGTGCGACCAGACGTGCAGTCTGCGCCTCGAGCTCGGCGATCCGCTCGCTCTGGTCGGGGCCCAGCAGCACCGGAGCCGCCGAGCGCAGCACCGCCCGTGCCCCGACCACGACATAGGGCAGGGCGACGACGACGAGGAACGCGAGCAGGAGACGCACGGGCGGGTGTGCCAGCCAGGCCGGCAGCCAACCAGGTCCGACGACGGACCGCGTGCCGAGCACCGAGAGCAGGAGGTCGAGCACGAGCGGGACGACGACCAGCAGCGAGACGACCACGACCAGGCCGAGCACGAGGTGGAGAGCGAACCATGCCGCACCCCGCCACCGCGCGGCGGGGCGGGGTCGGTCCGACGGGGTCGGGACGTCGACGTCGAGGAGCGTGCGTGCCGCGAGCACCTCGACGGTCCGGACCGGGGCGAGGAAAGGCGGCGCCACGGCGAGCGTCGTCGCCACGACGGCGAGTGCCGCGGTCGTGGGAGTCGCGGTCCGCGGGTCCGCGAACATCTGCGCGAAGCCCTCGATCAGCAGCCCGTACGCTCCGGCGACGAGCCCACCCACGACCAGGAACACCCCCGCCCTCACTGTGGCCCCGGACGTCAGGGGCGCGACGAGAGCGCGCAGCGAGACGCGTGGTCTCGATGCGGCACGAGCTGCCTCGGGGGACGAGCCGGACATCTCGACATCATGTCAGTCGTCGGTCGGCGCCGCTCCTGGGGACCAGGGCCGCTCGTCAGCACTCGATGACGTTGACCGCGAGGCCGCCCGTCGACGTCTCCTTGTACTTGGTCGACATGTCGAGGCCCGTCTGGCGCATGGTCTCGATCACGGTGTCGAGCGAGACGACGTGCGCGCCGTCGCCCTGGAGGGCGAGCTTGGCGGCCGAGACCGCGGTGCACGCCGCGATCGCGTTGCGCTCGATGCAGGGGACCTGGACCAGGCCGCCGACCGGGTCGCACGTGAGGCCGAGGTTGTGCTCCATCGCGATCTCCGCGGCGTTCTCGACCTGCGCCGGGGTACCGCCGAGCACCGCGCAGATGGCCCCCGCGGCCATGGAGCACGCCGAGCCGACCTCGCCCTGGCACCCGGCCTCCGCGCCGGAGATCGAGGCGTTGCGCTTGTACAGCGCGCCGATCGCGCCTGCGGTGAGCAGGTAGGTGCGCATGGCCTGGCGCGTGGCCTCCTCGTCGGCCGAGAGGTCCGGGTGGATGCGCAGGAAGTGGCGTCCGACAGCCGGGATGATCCCGGCCGCACCGTTGGTGGGGGCCGTGACGACGCGGCGCGCGTCCGCGTTCTCCTCGTTGACCGCCATGGCGTACGCCTGGAGCCACTCGATCGACAGGTCGGAGGAGCCCTCGGCCTCCGCGGCCTCGAGCTTCTCGCGCTGGGCGCGCGCCCGACGGCGGACCTTGAGCCTCCCCGGGAGCATGCCGTGGCGGTCGAGGCCCGCGTCCACGCACTCGCTCATGGTGCGCCAGATCCGGTCGAGCCCCGCCCCGACCTCCGCGGCGGGGCGCAGCGACACCTCGTTCTCCCACGCGGTCTCGGCGATGCTGCGTCCTTCGAGCGTGCAGGACGCGAGGAGCTCGGCCGCGTTGGCGAACGGGTGCGGGACGTCCGAGGGCTCGGTCGCGGGGTCGATCGGTGCGCCCGCGAGCTCCGCCGCGTGCTGAGCCTCCTCGTTCGCGGCGGCGGCCTCGAGCTCCTGCTCCGTGAGGACGAATCCACCGCCGACCGAGTAGTACACCTGCTCCGCGACGACGTCGCCGGCAGCGTCGAAGGCCGTGAAGCGCATCCCGTTGGGGTGGCCGGGCAACCGGGTGAGCGGTGCGAGGCGGACGTCGGCGGTCGCCATGGTCACGACCCGGCGGCCGAGCAGCCGGACCTCGTGGCCGTCGCCCAGGCGCTCCCAGCTCCCCGGGACGTCGTCGGGGTCGCAGGTCTCGGGGTCGAGCCCGCGCAGGCCCGCGACGACCGCATCCGGTGTCCCGTGGCCGATCCCCGTCGCGCCGAGCGAGCCGCACAGCACGACCTTGACCGCGGCGACCCGGTCGAGCGCTCCCCGTTCGTCGAGGGCGCGTGCGAACGTGGTGCCCGCTCGCATGGGGCCGACGGTGTGCGAGCTCGAGGGTCCGATGCCGACCGAGAAGAGGTCGAGGACGCTGACGTACGAGGACATGGTCCTCATGATCGCATCCTGTCTCAAAAGATGGAACCGTTCTGCTATAGCAAAACGTCTCCGGTCGCGACGGGGCACGTCGCCAGGTGGTCGTCCACGAGCCCGCACGCCTGCATCGCCGCGTAGGCCGTCGTCGGGCCGATGAAGCGGAAGCCCTCCTTCTTGAGCGCCTTGGCCAGGGCGACCGACTCGGGGGTGCTGGCCGCGAGGTCCGCGAAGGTCGCGGGACGTGGGCGATCGAGGGGAGTGCCGCCGTCGGGCGCGCGTGAACCGCCCGGGGCGAACGACCAGACGAGCTCGTCGAGCGTCCTGCCCTGCTCGTGCAGCGCGAGCAGGGCGCGCGCGTTGGAGACGGTGGCCTCGATCTTCATCCGGTTGCGGATGATCGAGGCGTCCTGGAGCAGACGCTCGACGTCCTCCTCGGAGAACTGCGCGACGACCTCCGGGTCGAAGCCCGCGAACGCCTCGCGGAACGCGGGGCGCTTGCGCAGCACCGTGATCCACGCGAGGCCGGACTGGAAGGCCTCGAGCGCCAGCCGCTCGAACAGCGCCTCGTCCCCGTGGACGGGGACCCCCCACTCGGTGTCGTGGTACGCCTCGTAGAGCGGGTCGCCGTCGCCGAAGCAGCGGGCACCCGCGGGCGGCGAGACGGGTGAGTCGGCCGGTGCGGCGAGCGGCGTCGCGGGCTCGGGGGCGTGCTGGCCGGTGGCCTCGGTCGTGGTCATGGCTCCCACTCTTCCGCACGGCACCAACGTGCGGCGTGTGCGCGGTCCCCCTGTGGGGACGGGGGCCCGCCCATGCGCCTGTGCACGGCTCGCGTCCCCAGGCCCTGGGGGATGTCCACAGCCCCTGTGGATCAGGCGTCGGTGACCGCCGGGAGCTGCTGCTCGGCGATCGCGCGCAACGCCTGGAGGTGCGCGGTGAGAGCGGTCCGGCCAGCCGGTGTGAGGGCTGCCCACGTCCGTGGGCGGCGGCCCACGCGGTCCTTGGTGATCTCGACGTAGCCGGCGTCCTCGAGCACCGTGAGCTGCTTGGAGAGCGCCGAGTCGGACACCTCGATCGCGTCGCGCAACGACCTGAAGTCGGCCTTCTCGACCCCGGCGAGCGCCGCGACGACCGAGAGCCGGACGGGGGAGTGGATGACGTCGTCGAGCCGGTGGCGGGGGTGGGTCTCGGTCATCGCACCTGCTCCTCGCGGCGGGGCCACAGGGCGGCAGCGAGCATCGGGAGGGCGGTGGCCAGGGCGGCAGGGAGCCAGTAGCCCAGGTTGCCGGCCTGCCCGGGCAGGCCGAGCGTGAGCGCCGCGCCGTAGAGGACGGCCCAGAGGAGGACGGCGAGCAGGTAGCGACCGTTCAGACTGCGGGCCCGGATGCCCTGGCGAGCGGCCCAGATCGCGACCGTGCCCGCGAAGAGCGGGCCGATCAGCGAGCCGACGATGATCCCCGGCACACCCCCGAGGCCGACGAGCAGCACGACGGCGATCGTCATGGCGGCCCAGGCGAGGAGGAGGCTCTGGACCCAGCGGTGCCCGATGCCCGCGGTCGCTGCAGTGCTGCGGGTCGCGAGGTCCAGTGCGGCGGCGGCCTCACGGGGAGTCGGGGCGGTGGGGGAGAGTGCGTCGTTGCTCATGGTGTCCATCGAAGCATCTACTTTCCTACTTGGCAAGTAGATACCAGATGGGCATCCTCGCGGAGCCGAGCCCGGGGGTGGACGCAGAGCGAGGGCGGCGGGAGCCGCGTCCAGGGCATGGACGCGGCCCCGCCACCCTCGAGAAGCGCGGCGTCACCGTCGACTGTGAGGCGCCGCGCGGGATCGCGCAGGTCAGCCGGTCAGATGGTGAGCCGGCGGCGCAAACCCAGTCCGATCCCGACGACACCGGCGAGCAGGCTCCCGCCCGCGATCGCCGACATGCCGAGCGAGAGCTTTCCGGCCGGGCTGTTCTCGACGTCCGACTTCATCTTGGTCGTACCGTCCGAGATCTCGACCGTGCCGTCGGCGAGCGTGCCCGCACCGTCGGCCAGCGTCGAGCTGCCCTTCGCGAGCACGCCCGCGCCGTCCGCGAGGGTCGTCGTGCCGGCGTGCAGGGTGCCCGCCCCCTCGGCGAGCGCGGTGTTGCCCGCTGCGAGCGTCGCCGCACCGCTCGACAGGGCGTTGATACCCGTGTGGAGGTTGAGCGACCCGTCCTCGAGCTTCGTGGTGCCCGCGAACAGGTCCCGAGCGCCCGTGGCAAGCCTGGCGTTGCCTGCGGCGAGGTCCTTGGCGCCCGTCGAGAGGGTTCCCGAACCGTCTGCCGCCGCCAGCGCGCCGACCGAGATCTTCGCCGCGCCGGGGGCGAGCTCGCCGAGCTTGGTGCTGAGGGTGGTGGCGCCGGTGGCTGCGGCGGCTGCGCCGTCGGAGATCTTCGCCGCGCCGGGGGCGAGCTCGCCGAGCTTGGTGTTGAGGGTGGTGGCGCCGGTGGCTGCGGCGGCTGCGCCGTCGGCGATCTGCTGCGATCCCGCGTTCACCCGCGCTGCCCCGCTCGAGAGATCGCTCAACCCGGCGGACAGCAGAGCGGACCCGTCCGCGACCTTCTGGGCTCCGACCTGGAGCGACTGGGCGCCCTTGTCCAGGCCCGCGCTCCCCGACTGCAGCCCGGTAGCACCCGTGCTCAGTGCGCGCGCGCTGTTCACGAGCCCCTTCTCGGCCGTGAAACCGCCGTGGAGGTCCGTGGTTCCCTGGGCCAGTGCCGCCGCCCCGCCCTTCACCGACGACGCCCCCGCGGAGAGGTCTCCTGCGGCGCCGGCGAGCCGGTCGAGCTGAGCCTTGAGGGGCGAGTCGGCGGGCACCGATGCGGCGAGAGCCGTGAGGTTCTCTGCGAGCGACGCGGCCCCGGCCTGGACGCCGTCGGCCCCCGCGGAGACACCAGCGGCCCCGGCTCGCAGGGACTCTGCGGCACCTGCAGCCTTGTCGATCCCCGCCGACAGCGCGCCGGCACCGGCCTGAACCTGTGATGCCCCGGCAGCGACCGAGGCCGACCCGGTCGCGAGGGCGGTGGCGCCGTCGGAGACGTCACGCGCTCCTACGGCGAGTGCGGTGCTCTTCGTGGACGCGGAGGCCGCACCGGAAGAGAGGTTCGACGCGCCCTGTGCGAGGTCTGCTGCGCCGGGTGCGAGCTCGGTGGCGAGCTTGCCGCTGAGCTCGCCGGAACCGGCGTGGAGCTGGGCTGCGCCGTCGGCGACCTTGGCCGCACCGGGCGCGAGCTCGGTGGCGAGCTTGCCGCTGAGCTCGCCGGAACCGGCGTGGAGCTGGGCTGCGCCGTCGGCGACCTTGGCCGCACCGGGCGCAAGTTCGGTGGCGAGCTTGCCGTTGAGCGTCCGTGCGCCGGCGGCCAGCTTGTTCGCGCCGGTCGAGGCGTCGGCCGCCCCCGGTGCGAGCCTGGCCGCTCCGGCGTTGAGCTCGTCGGCCCCGGCCGCGAGCTGGGCGGCACCGTCGAGCGCGGTCACGCTGCCGGCCGCGAGCTGGGTCGCCCCGCTGGAGGCCTGCGTCGCGCCCGTCGAGAGCTTCTTGGCCCCGTCTTCGAGGTCCTTCGAGCCGTCGGCGAGCTTGCCCGCGCCCTCCTCGGCGCGTTCGGCACCGTCGGCGAGCTCGGCCGCGCCCGCTTCGAGGCGGGTGGCTCCGTCGTCGAGGCGCGTGGCGCCGTCGGCGACCTTGCCGTTGAAGACGAGGAGGTAGGCGACGAGCGCGACGACGGCGAGCGCCAGCACGACAAGGGCGCCGATGGTCAGGGCTGAGTGCGCGCGCGAAGGGCGCGGGAAGGCGTGGTTCGTCATGTGCGAGGGTCCTCTCGTGGCCGGCGTCGTTGCCGGTCTGACCCCGGGGTGCCCATCACCTTGGTGCAACTCCGAGTATCAGATAAATCACCGTCGACGCTAGCAACGGCCGCGAGGGGGAGGAAAGCAAGTATCTGATACTTCGAAAATCACAAGTTGGTAAAGGCCCGCCGCGGCGGTCGCGACGGGCCTTCTCGCAGTGGCACCAGCAGTGCCGGCAGCGCCTCGGAGCAGGCAGCGCCCCCGCTCTCAGATCTCCAGGTTCGCGAACAGGACGCTCGCGAGCGCGAGCCCCACGACGAGGTTGAAGACCGCGGCCGACCCGAACACCACGACCGGCTTCCACCCGGCCTCCCGGACCGCCGTCACGTTGAACTCCAGCCCGATCGACACGAACGCGACGATGAAGAACACCGTGCTCAGAGACTTGAGGATCGCGATGTCGGGCGCGGCCGCGTCCGCCCCGACGGAGCTCACGTAGATCGTCGCCACGACCGAGGCGAGCAGGAACCCGAGCACGAACTTCGGGAACCGTGTCCACAGCTCGCTCCACCGGGGAGCAGCGGCCCCCGCGACCCGGTCGACCCGGAACGCGAACCACGCCGTGAGGGCGATCGCGACGACCCCGATCAGGGCGTTCTGGGTGGTCTTGACGATCGCGGCGACCTGCAGCGCCTCGTCCCCGGCCAGCGCCCCCGCGGCCGTCACGGCAGCCGTGGTGTCGATGTTCCCGCCGATCCACGCCCCGGCGACGGCGGGCGACAGACCCAGCGCCTCGGCCAGCGCGGGCAGGACGAAGATCGACGGCAGGGCGAAGAGGATGACGAGGCTGGCCGCGTACGCGAGCTGCTCCTTCTTCGCCTGGACCGCGCCCGCAGCGCTGATCGCGGCGCTGACCCCGCAGATCGACACCGCGCTCGCGAGCAGAGCCCGGAGCCTGTCGTCGATGCCGAGCCGCCCGCCGAGCCACCACGTGAACCCGAAGACGAGCGTGATGAGCAGGACGGCCTGCGCGATGGCGGGCCCGGCGGCCGAGACGACGAGCGACAGGTTCACCGTGGCACCGAGCAGCACGAGCCCGGTCTTGATGAAGAACTCGGTGCGGAAGGCCGCCGCCAGCCGGGACCGCAGGCCGGTCACCGACAGCACGGCGTTGCCGAGGAGTCCGAGCGCGATCGCGTACACCGGGTACTCCACGGACTTCGCGACGCTGCCGAGCGGCGTGTCGGCCAGCCACTCCGGGACGCTCTGCTCGAGGAAGCGGGCCGACCAGGCGAGGCCCAGGAGGACGACGAAGCCCGCCACCAGGTAGAGGGCGCCCGGTGAGCGCCCGTCCTGGACGACCGAGTCCTCGAGGGTCGCGCGGGGCGCCTCACCTGCGGGCGCCTCGGGGGAGCGAGTGTCGCCGACGGACGCCTCGGGGCGGACGGCGGTGCCCGCGTCAGGGGTCGTGCCGCTCATCAGGGCACCAGCCCTTCGGGGATCAGGCCCAGCAGGCCGACGGCGACGACCGCGAGGCCGACGACGGTCGCCAGCCAGTCCTCGGAGACGTGGACGCGTCGGACGGCGTCGACGGTCACGGGCCGGGTGGCGGTGGCCACGGTGGGCTCGCCGGGATCGACGGGCGGCGTGGCGGTCGGGGAGTCCTCCGCCCTGGTGGGTGGGACGGGGTTCTCGCGTGCAGGCATGGCAGGTCCTCCGGGTTTCCGGCGTCGGGGTGGGTGCGGCGAGGGCGACGGCCGGCGCAGGGCAGCGCGGCGCCGTCGCCCTACGGACACACCTGCGACGTGCGGACGTTCTGCATGGCCGACAGGGTGGCGGTGGCCGTCGACCGGGGCAAGGGGGTGTCCACGCTCCGGGAGGACGTGACGCCGTGTTACACGGTCGGGCGCGCGTCGCCCGGGGCGAGGGCCTCCTCGAAGGCGCGGAGCAGCCGCTCGCCGAACAGCACGAAGCGCACGTCCACCACACCCCGGTCGCCGTCCACGCCCCACGCGCGGACCGCAGCCACCGCGACCCGCGCGACCTCGTCCCCGTCCCAGCCGTAGACCCCCGCACTCACCGCGGGGAACGCGACCGACGCCGCGCCGAGGTCCGCGGCGACGTCGAGCGAGCGCGTGAAGCACGAGGCGAGCAGCGCGGGGTCGGTCCGGCCGCGGTGCCGGTCCGGTCCGACCGTGTGGACGACCCACCGCGCCGGCAGGTCGAAGCCCGGCGTCGCGACGGCCTCGCCGACCGCCAGCCCGTCCGGCAGCGTCGTCCGTCGTAGCTCGCGGCACGCGTCGAGCAGCCGGGGCCCGGCCGCGGCGTGGATCGCGCCGTCCACGCCACCACCCCCGAGCAGCGACGAGTTCGCGGCGTTGACGATCGCGTCGGCGTCGACGGTCGTGAGGTCTCCGAGCTCCGCGGTCAGGTGCATCCGTCCATCCTCGCGCGAGGCGAGCCTCGTCGCCGAGCGTGACGTTCGGGCCGGCTACCGGCTCCTGGGACGACCCGAACGTCACGTTCGACGCGTGGCGGGCGTGCCGCGACACGCAGAAGGGGGGGGGGG
>NZ_JACSQQ010000003.1:47007-179117 GCF_014836555.1 Oerskovia rustica | reverse complement strand
GCGGCGCCCCGCCTTCTCGAGGTGAGCCGGTCAGGTCACCAGACCTTGTCGCCCCGGATGACCACGTCCGAACCGCCGTCGACGAAGACGACCTGTCCGCACATGTGGCTGTTCTCCGGGGAGACGAGGAAACGCAGGAGGTTCGCGGGAACCTCGGGACCCATGATCCCGCCGAGCGGCATGGGGACGTGGGACTCGACGGCCTTGGTCGACTCCTCGGTGGCGAGCATCTCGGCCGTCATGCCGGTCTGGACGATGCCCGGTCCGATCGCGTTGAGAGGGATCCCGGCCCCGGCCCAGTCGGCGCTCGGCGCGACGCGGCGCAGCCAGTGCGCGACCGCAGCCTTGCTGCTGCCGTAGACGATGTCGCCCGTCCCGGCCGCGGCGAGCTCGGCCGCGCGTGCCAGTGCGGCCCCCTCGTCACCCGCGAGCGTGAGGTCGACGAGCTGGTCGTCGACCGGCAGGAGGCTCGCCATGGAGCACGTCACGGCCGCGCGCGGGGCGTCGGACCCGGCCAGGAGCGGGCGCAGGCCCTCGAGCGTCGCGAGGGCGCCGAAGTAGTTGACCGCGAGCGTCGCCGGGCTGCCGTTCGACAGGCCCGCGTTGGCGACGACAGCGTCGATCGTGCCGCCGCTGAGCGCGGTGACCTGCTCGACGAGCCCGGTGCGACCCGCAGCGGTGGTGAGGTCGACCGTGACGTCGGCGTCGCGCAGGTCGACGCCGATGACGCGCTGGCCGTCGGCCTCCAGCAACCCCTTGAGGGCCTTGCCGATGCCCGAGGCGGTTCCGGTGACGACGACGGTGCGCATGATGCCCTCCAGAGCAGCAGGTGCGGCCAGCTCTTCCTGGCCGTCCCCCTCAGGCTAGGCCGCAGAACCGTGGAAAACGGGCGTCCGGGACCTCCGACGCGGTGATCGTGACGAAGGTCCCGCGCTCGGCCCTGTTCGGTCCACCTGCCGGGCGAGCGCCTACCAGCCGCCCGGCGCGAGCACCTTCCGGATGCGCTTCTCGCTCACGGGCCCGTCGGTCCCGAGCTGCTGCGCGAACAGCGAGACCCGGAACTCCTCGATGAGCCAGCGTGCCTCGTCGAGCTCGGCGAGGCGGGCAGCGTCGGCGGGGCCGGCGGCGTAGGAGGCGCGTGCCTTGGCGTACGCCTCCTCGACGTCGTGCACGCGCCACGCGAGCTCGGCGTCGCGGTGCGGGTTGGTCGCGGCCTTCTCGATCCGGTACGACGCCGCCCGCAGGTAGCGGGTCAGGTGCGGCAGGCGGTGGGCCGGGGTGCGGGACACGAAGCCCACGCCCACGAGTCCCGCGACCTGGTCACGGACGTCCTGGAGCGTGTTGAGCAGCGCGAGGCTGTTGGCCGAGCGGATCTCGCCGTCCAGGTTCCGTGCGGCCGTGAGCGCGGCGACGACGTGCCCGACGATCTGGTGCACCTCGTTCTCGAGGTGCCGCTTCACGAGGTCCCGCGCGGCGACGTACGCATCAGCACTACGGATCTGTACGGCATCCGGCAGCGGTCCGTACTGCGAGGTCTTGGCACCGGACGTGAGTGCGACGACGGCCGCGAGCTGGAGGTCGGCGACGAGCGCCTCGGTGTTCCGGTACGGGCTCGCGGCCATCGTCAGGGACTGCGTCCCGGACCAGCGGCTCGTGACCCGTGCGCTCTGCAGGGCCGTCTCGCCGAGCAGCAGCCGCCGGACGCCGCGCGCGTGCTCGCGGTCCTGCGTCGAGCGGTCGGCGAGCACCCGGAGCGCGACCGACGGCTTGCCCTTCGCATCGACCTCCTCGACGAGCGCGGGGTACCCGCGCACCACCATGCCGGCCCCGGCGGGCGTCGACACGACCTCGGGCAGCACCCCGTCGGGGAGCCCCGTGGGCCACGTGGTGAGCCCGGTCGCCTCGGCGACGACCACCGACGGCGCGCCGCCGTCGGGCGGACCAGATGCACCAGCACCCCCTGAGCCCCCACCAGGTCGCCCTGCGGAAGGTGCGCCGGACGCGGTCGCGGGGAGGGGGGCTGCGGCGCCGGAGGGCGTGGCGGGGCTGGCGGGAGCGTCGCGAGGAACGAGCGACGCGGATGGTAGCCCTCGAGCCGCCGCCCCCCTCCCCGCGGCCTCCGCCCCAGCCGCCTCGCGCAACGCCGCTCCGACCGCCCCCTTGACCGCGGCCCGCACCGCCGCCTGCGCCTGGGGCGCGAGGCGCCGTTGGAGCGAGACGAGGTCCTTGGACTCGTCGAGCACGACCTCGCCGCCGCGGCGTTCCTCGATGACGCGGAACGTCATGCGCAGGTGGGCGGGGAGGCGTTCGGTGCGGGCGTCGTCCCAGGCGTCGTCGGGGATGAGCACGTCGCGCAGGGCGCGGACGGCACGGGTGAAGGCGACGTGGAAGGGCTCGGCCATGTCGCCCGCGCGGGTGACGTCCTCCCAGGCGGGCGTGTTCTCGCGGAGCCAGGCGACGACGGCGCGCGCGACGGCGGGGGCCGGGACGAGCTGGACGCGCACGGGCTTGGGCAGCGAGCGGATGGTCGCGGTCGCGAGCTCGTCGAGGAGGCCGGGGACCATCCAGTCGAAGCCGTCGGGGACGACACGGTTCAGCACGCTGATGGGGATGTGTACGGTCACGCCATCGGCGTCTGTACCTGGCTGGAACTGGTAGGTCAGGGGGAGCGTGAGGTCGCCCTGGACCCAGGTCTCGGGGAACAGCGAGGTGTCGACGGACTCGGCGTCTGGCACGAGCTGTTCGAGCGTGAACGTGAGCAGGTCGGGGTCGCGGCGCCTGGCGGACTTCCACCAGGTGTCGAAGTGGCGGGCCGAGACGACGTCGTCGGGGATGCGCTCGTCGTAGAAGGCGAAGAGGACGTCGTCGTCGACCACGAGGCCGCGCTGGCGCGAGCGGGCCTCGAGCTCCTCGGCCTCCTCGAGCAGCCGGCGGTTCTCGTGGAAGAACTGGTGGTGCGTGGTCCACTCGCCCTGGACGAGGGCGTGGCGGATGAACATCTCGCGCGCGGCCTCGGGATCGACCTTGCCGTAGAGCACGGTGCGGTCGGCCACGATGGGCACGCCGTAGAGCAGGACCTTCTCCTTGGCCTGCGCGGCGCCCTGCTTGGTGGACCAGTGCGGCTCGGAGTAGGTGCGCTTGACCAGGTGCGTCGCGAGCTCCTCGGCCCACTCGGGCTGGATCTTCGCGACGTCACGGCCCCACAGGCGGCTGGTCTCGACGAGCTCGCCCGCCATGACCCACACGGGGGGCTTCTTCGACAGGGGAGAGCCGGGGAAGATCGCGAAGCGCGCGCCGCGCGCCCCGAGGTACTCGTTGCGGGCCTGCTTCTTGGCCCGCTTCACGGCGAGCTCCTTCTGCGGGCCGCGCAGGTGCGCGACGGACGACGCCTTGACCTCGGTCGCCTCCTGCATGCCGATCTGCGAGAGCAGCCCGGCGAGGAGCGACTGGTGGATGGTGTCGTCGTCCCAGGTGAGACGGCGCTCGACGGGCTGGTCGGTCGCCTCGGCGATCGTGGTGCCCGACGGCGTCGCGACCTTCGCGCTCGCGTCGCCCCGGGTGCGGGGCGTGTAGGACATGTCGATGCCGAGGGGCTTGCTCATCTCGCGGAGCTGCGCGACGACGTCCTGCCACTCGCGCACGCGCAGGAAGTTGATGTACTCGGCCTTGCACAGGCGCCGGAATGCCGACGACGACAGCTCGTGCTGCTGCTCGCGCACGTACTCCCACAGGTTGAGGTACGTGAGGAAGTCGGAGCGGGGGTCGGCGAAGCGGGCGTGGAGCTGGTCGGCCTGGGCGCGGTACTCGGCGGGGCGCTCGCGCGGGTCCTGGATGGACATGACGGCCGCGATGATCGCGACCTCGCGCGCGACGCCGCGACGCGATCCCTCCCAGATCATGCGGGCCAGGCGCGGGTCCATGGGGAGCTGGGCGAGGACGCGGCCGATCTCGGTGAGGCGCGTGACGGCGCGGCCGGGCTGGGCGTCGCGGTCGGCGGGCTCCGCCACGGTCTCGAGCGCGCCGAGCTCGGTCAGGAGCTGCACGCCGTCGCGGATCGAGCGCGTGTCCGGGGGCTCGACGAACGGGAAGCGCGCAACGTCGTCGGGCGAGGAGACCACGCCCACCGAGATCATCTGCAGCAGGACCGACGCGAGCGACGTGCGCAGGATCTCCGGCTCGGTGAACTCGGGGCGCGACGCGAAGTCCTCCTCGGAGTACAGGCGGATCGCGATGCCGTCCGCGACACGTCCCGAGCGCCCCGAGCGCTGGT
This sequence comes from Oerskovia rustica, assembly GCF_014836555.1. Lineage (GTDB taxonomy): Bacteria > Actinomycetota > Actinomycetes > Actinomycetales > Cellulomonadaceae > Oerskovia > Oerskovia rustica. Next base: position 174,847 of record NZ_JACSQQ010000003.1, on the reverse strand, counting down.
TGGCGCTGGCCTGCGCGATGGGCTCGATCGGCAGGCGCTGCACCTTGGTCGCCTTGGAGTAGCGCGAGATGCGGGCCGTGCCGGGGTCGACGACGTAGTGGATGCCCGGGACCGTCAGCGACGTCTCGGCGACGTTGGTCGCGAGCACGACGCGGCGCGAGGAGTGCGCCTGGAACACGCGGTGCTGCTCTGCCGAGGACAGGCGTGCGTAGAGCGGCAGGATCTCGACGAAGTCGGGGCGCTTGGGGTCGCGCGTGCGCTCGCCCAGGCGGGACTCGAGAGCGTCGGCCGTGTCGTGGATCTCGCGCTCGCCCGACAGGAACACCAGGACGTCGCCGGGGCCCTCGGCCATGAGCTCCTCGACGGCGTCGACGATGCCCGTGACGAGGTCCTTCTCCTGCGCGCCCTTCGTGGGGGCGCGCTTGGCCTTGCCCGACTCCGGGTCGACATCGGGCGACAGCGGTCGGTACCGGATCTCCACGGGGAACGTGCGACCCGTGACCTCGATGACGGGAGCCGTCTCGGGAACGTGAGCGTCGCCGTCGGGCCCCTCGTCCGTCAGCTCGGCCGCGGCCAGCTCGTCCGCGGTGAGCGGCGGGAGCGGGCCGCCCGGCGCGAAGTGCCGCGCGAACCGCTGCGAGTCGATCGTCGCCGACGTGATGATGACCTTGAGGTCGGGGCGCTGCGGCAGGAGCCGCGTGAGGTACCCGAGCAGGAAGTCGATGTTGAGCGAGCGCTCGTGCGCCTCGTCGATGATGAGCGTGTCGTACGCGAGGAGCTGCGGGTCGCGCTGGATCTGCGCGAGCAGGATCCCGTCGGTCATGACCTTGACGAGGGTCTGGTCGCTCGACTGGTCGGTGAATCGGACCTGGTAGCCGACGATCTCTCCTAGGGCGAGGGGCCGATCTCCGCTGAGTTCTTCGTTGATGCGCTCTGCGACCGTGCGCGCCGCGATGCGTCGCGGCTGCGTGTGCCCGATCTGGCCCTGCCGGCCCCGGCCGAGCTCGAGCGCGATCTTGGGGAGCTGCGTCGTCTTGCCCGAGCCCGTCTCGCCCGCGACGATCACGACCTGGTTCTCCGCGATGGCCCTCGCGATGTCCTCGCGCCGCGCCGAGACGGGCAGCTGCTCGGGATACGTGATGGGCGGCACGACGACCTGCGCGCGCCGCTCGGCGGCCCGCGCGAGCTGGGCGGGGCTCACCTGCTGGCGGCGTGCGCCGCGCTGGCTGCCACGCTTCGATCCGTCACGTTCGCTGCCCGACGGCGGACGCTCGCCCCGGGCGTTCTTGTCGCCCTCGGAGGCCCTCCCGCCGCGCGGCCGGTCGGGGTTCTTGCGGGGAGCGGAGCCCTTGCTGCCGGCGGACTCGTCGGGCTGCTCGGAGGCGAGACTCTGCTCGCTGGCCTGGGGCTTCGCCCGGCCGCGACCCCCGCGCCGACGACGCTGGCCCGTGCCCTCGCGCTGCTGCCCACCGGTCTCCGGACCGGACGCGCCGGCGCCGGTGCTCGCAGGGCCGTCCGGGGTCCTGACCGGAGTCGTGTCCAGGGGACTGTCCAGGTCGGGCCGGGCGGGGCCGTGCGGTTCGGTGCTCACGACCAACCATTCTCGCAAGTAGTCGCAACTTCAATTGCCTCGTCGCCGCCGCGGGCCCGCACGCGGTGAGCGGACGCCACACCCGGGCCTTGCGGCCGCCTCGCCCCGGGCGCACCCTGAGGACATGGCCACGTCCTGGGTCGAACGGTGGCGGCTGGAGCTCGATCAGCTGCGGTGGTTCCCCGCGGCCCAGGAGATCCGGGCCGTGCGGCGCGAGGACCCGCACGACGTCGTGCTGCGCTCGACGTCGGCTCGTCTCCTCTGGGAGCCGTGGCGACTGCTGCCCGTGTACGCGGTCCCCGCGGCGGACGTGCGGGTGCCCCTCGTCGAGGGCGAGCATCGCGACGGGCAGGTGCGGCACGGCCTGATCCCGCACCCGCTGCACTTCGAACGGCACACCTGCCCGGGGACCGAGATGTGGTTCGAGGGCACGGAAGGTGCGAAGGACGGCGCGACCGCCCCGTTCTTCCGTCCCGACGACGAGGACCTCGCAGGCTATCTCGTCGTCGACTTCCAGGCGTTCGACTGGTTCGCCGAGGACCAGCGCCTGGCCGCTCACCCGCGCGACCCCTTCAAGCGGGTCGACGTCGTGCCCAGCGCGCGCCACGTCGTCGTCTCCCTGGGCGGCGTGGTGCTCGCCGACAGCGACCGGGCCATGGCGCTCACCGAGACCTACCTGCCGCTGCGCTGGTACGTCCCCCGCGAGGACGTGCGGTGGGAGGCCCTGACGCCGAGCCCGACGACGAGCGACTGCGCCTACAAGGGTCACGCCCGCTACTGGTCGCTCGCGTCGGGCGACCCCGACGGCGCCGACATCGGCTGGAGCTACGAGGACCCGCTGTCGGACGGCGAGAGGGTGCGCGGGTACGTCGCGTTCTGGTGCGAGCGGACCGACCTCACGCTCGACGGCGCCCGGATGCCCCGCCCCGAGAGCCTGTTCTTCCCCCGCGGACGCCGCTGACCGGACCCGCCCGACAGGTCCTCTGCCCGGGCCTCAGCCCACCCGGACGCTCAGGACGAGCTGCTCGCCGACGTCGAGCCGGACGTCCGAGAGCGTCACGCCGGGCGGCAGCGAGGACGCGAGGTCGATGCGCTTGCCGTCGACCTCCTCGAGCTTTCCGCGAACGGCCAGCAGGAGGGCGGCGACGACCGGGTTGCGGCTCGACGCCCCCACGTCGCTCAGCGTGAGGACCATGGCCTGGTCGATCGACGCGGTCGCCGTGATCTGGGCGCTCGCGGACAGGAAGCCCTTGCGGATCTTCGCCGAGGCCACGATCGACGCGGCGCGCGGGCCACGCGACGTGAGGTCCACGTCGAGCGACGTGAGCGTGAAGCCCTGGTCGGCGAGGGCCTTGGTCGCGAGCTCGCGGACCGTGCTGACGAGGGCTTCGCGGCTCGCCGCGGCGCGCAGGTGACCGCTCACGGGGTGCTCGGTGCTCTGGCCGGACTCCTCGATCGAGAGCGACCCGTCCGCCCCCTCGACCCAGGTGAAGCGCAGGTCCCGGATCTCGGCATCGAGGTCGACGGCGACACCGGCGAGCGTGACCGGGTGGCCCTGGGCGCGGATCGTCCGGGCGACGGCCCGCTCGCGCGCGGTCACGTGCTCGACGTTCTCGGCCGGGTCGGGGGCGTCGGCGGCACCCATGGCGCGGACGACGAGCCCGGTCACGTCGACGTCGAGGCTCTGGACGTCGGGGCTGCCCTGGACGGTCGCGGCGTCGATGCGGACACGGTCCAGGCCCGTGGCATGGTCGCCCAGGTTCTTGGTCATGACCTCGCGGAGCCGGTCGGCGAGAGCGGGGCCGGTGTCCGGGCGGGGGGCGCGGCCGAAGGGGAGGACGTCGTGGGCTGGGCTCAGGTCGTCGGGCATGCGCCGAGCCTATGACGAGCGGGCCGCCGGCGGACGACGGGGCGCCCGGAGCCCAGGCTCCTTACTTTCGTCGGTACCGCAGCCCAGGCGGCCCGACGACGATGGAGCCATGATCACCTTCGCCCACGCGACGAAGCGCTACGGCCCCACGACGGCGCTCGACGACCTCACCGTCACGGTCCGGCCGGGCAGCGTCACGGGCCTCCTCGGCCCGAACGGCGCGGGCAAGTCGACGGCCCTCCGCCTGGCCCTGGGCCTCGACCGCGCGACTGCCGGGGACGTCACCGTCCACGGCATCCCCTACCGCGCCCTGCGGCACCCTCTGCGCACCGTCGGCGCGCACGTCGACGCCCGGGCCTTCCATCCAGGCCGCTCGGCCCGGGCCCACCTGACGGCCCTGGCTCGTTACAACCGGATCCCGGCACGCAGGGTCGACGATGTCCTCGGCCTCGTCGGGCTGAGCGACGTCGCGGGCAAGCGCGCGGGCGGTTTCTCTCTCGGCATGGCCCAGCGGCTCGGCCTCGCGGGTGCGCTGCTGGGCGACCCGGAGGTCGTGCTGCTCGACGAACCCGTCAACGGCCTCGACACGGACGGCGTCCTGTGGCTGCGCGGCCTCCTCCGGGACCTCGCCGACCAGGGCCGCACCGTGCTGCTGTCGAGCCACCTCTTGTCCGAGCTGGAGGTCACGGCCGACCACGTCGTCGTCCTCGGCCGCGGTCGTCTCCTGGCGGACCTCCCGATCGCCGACCTCGTGGGACGGGACGCCCCCGTCGTCGTCCGGACCCCCGACGCCCCGGCGCCTCTCGCGGACGCGCTCGTGGAGATCGGTCACCACCCGCAGGTCGACGGGCACGGACTGACCGTGGACGGCGTCGACGTCACGCTGGTCGGCGACCTCGCCCACGCGCTCGGTCTACGCGTTCACCACCTCGCCCCCGCCCCCGTCACGCTCGAGGCCCGCTACCTGGACCTCGTCGCCGACGACGTCCAGTACCGTGCCCGTCCCGAGGAGCGCATCGCATGATGGCCGCAGTCCGTGCCGAGTGGGGCCGCACGTGGTCCGTGCGTGCCCCGTGGGTCACCCTGGCCGCCGTCCTGGTCACCGTGCCGCTCATGGCGACCGTCCTCGCGAACGACGTCGTCCACGCGGTCTCCACCGGTGAGCTCCCGCCTGGCACCTCGACCGCTCCTGCCGTGGCCCTCGGGCCCGCCGTCCAGCTCGGTCTCGTCGTCCTCGCCGCCCTGGCCATGCACCCCGTGACAACCGAGTACGCCACCGGCACCGCCCGCCTCACGTTCCAGGCCGAGCCACGCCGCTGGCTGGTCCTCGCCGCCAAGACGACGGTCGTCACGGTGACCGCCCTGCTCGCAGGCGTGGCCACGGGCACGGCTGCCACCTTCGCCGTGCGCGCCTTCCTGGGCGTGCACGCCGCCCCGGCCCCGGACGGCGCCCTGGCCGAAGCCCTCCGAGCCGGCCTGCGGACCGGCGTCGTCCTCGCGCTCGCTGCCATCCTCACGGCGGGGATCGCGGCGGTCGTCCGGCACGCGGTCGGTACGCTGGCCCTGGCCGCCGCGCTGCTCGCGGGTGCGCTCCTCCTGCCCGACCCGGTCTCACGGTGGACCCCCGCCGGGGCCGTCGCGTCGTTCGTCGAGGGAGGGGGCGCGCCCTGGGCCCTGGTCGCGTGGGCGGTCGTGGGGTTCGCCGCCGCCGCGGGGGTGCTCGAACGCCGCGACGCCTGACGGAAGGATCCCCATGCCCTCGCCCCTCGCGCTGCTCGCCACGGCGGTGCTCGCACTGACCGTCGCGGGCGCCGTCGCGGCGGTACGCCGCTACCGTTCGCTGGCCCGCGAGCTGCACGCCCGCGCCGTCGCGGACGCGGCGGCCGTCGAGAGGGCACGCCTCGCGGAGGACCTGCACGACGCCCTCGGTCACCGGCTCGCCCGCCTCGCGCTGCGCGCCTCGGCGCTCGCGGTGACGGGCGTCCCGGACGCGGCGGACCTGCGGCGGGAGGCCGACGACGCGGTGCAGGACCTTCACCGCGTCGTCGACGTGCTGCGCGACGACACCCTGGAGCCCGTCGAGGACCTGGTCCGTGCGGCGCGCGACGCGGGTCTCGACGTCACTCTCACCGGCTCCGAGGGTGACGGCCTGGGCGCACCGCTCCTGCGGACCGTCGTGCGAGAGGGCCTCACCAACGCTGTCCGCCACGCTCCCGCCGAGCCGGTCCAGATCGACATCTCCCCCCGCGGCGTCACGGTCCTCAACCGTCTCGCAGCCGCCGGCTCGCGGCCGGACGACGGCCGGGAGCCGTTCGGGCTGGACTCTCTCGAGCGACGCGTGCGTGCTGCGGGCGGGACGTTCTCCCACGGTGAGCGCGACGGATCGTTCGTGCTCGTGGCGAGCCTCCCGGCCCGTCCCCTCGTGCCCGACGGTCACGGCCCGCTGCCGCCCTCGGTGCTGCGCGTGTTTGCGCGGCAGGCTCTGCTGCCCGCAGCGGTGGTGGTGGCGGGCCTCGCGCTCGTGTACTCGTGGGCGGCGCACGACGCCGTCCTCGAGGAGGACGTGTTCGCCGGGATCGTCGTCGGCCAGGAGCGCGCCGCCGTCCAGGCCGAGCTGCCCGAGCGCGAGGCACCGCTGCGCCCGGTCCGTGCTCCTGTCGCGGAACCTGGGTGGGACTGCGCGATCTACACGGACGGCAACTTCCCGCTCGCCATGGCCACCCTCCAGGTCTGTTTCGACGGCGACGAGGTGGTCCGCACCGTCGACCTGCGGGAGCGCTCGTGGCTCTGAGGGGGATCTCGGTCGTGCTGGCCGACGACGACCCGATCGTGCGGGCGAGCGTCAACACCGTGCTGGCGGCCGACGGGCGGTTCGACGTCGTCGCGCAGGCGGCCGACGGTCAGGGCGCCGCAGCGGCGGCACGTCGGCACCGGCCGGACGTCGCCCTCCTCGACATCCGCATGGCAGCCCGTGAGGACGGCCTCGACGCCGCCGAGGCCCTGCGGGCCCAGCTGCCGAACACTGCCGTCGTGCTGCTGACCACGTTCGGCGAGGACGCGTACGTCGACCGGGCGCTGCGCATCGGCGTCGCCGGGTTCCTGCTGAAGTCGGGCGACCCTGCGACGTTGACCGACGGGCTGGCCGCCGCGGCGGCCGGGGGAGCGTGCCTCTCACCGATCGTCGCGGCGCGGCTCATCCGTCATCTCGCGGGCGGTCTCGGTGCGCGACCTGTCGACCGTCCTGCCGTCCTCGACAGCCTCACGCCCCGCGAGCGGGACGTGCTCGTCGCGATCGCTCGCGGGCTGTCCAACGCGGAGGTGGCCGCCACGCTGCACCTCACCGAGGGCACGGTCAAGGGCTACGTCAGCGCCCTGTTCGACCGGCTGGGTGTGCGTAACCGGGTCGAGGCGGCGGTCCTGGCGCACACTGCGGGGCTCACGCCCCGGGGCTAGCTGTCCTGACCTGTCAGGTTGTCGACGTGGCGAGGGACCTCCGCGAACGCCCGCACCGGGAACGTCCCGAACCCCTCGACCTTGGGCGGCACGGCCGTGAACCGCGCACCGCGCGGCGGCACGTCGCCCAGGTTCGTCAGGTGCTCGACGACGTGGATCCCCGCCGCGAGGAGCAGCGAGTGGGCTGGGCGCGCCCCGCCGGACGACTCGGGGTCGGTGTCGTCGATGTTCAACGAGTCGATCCCGACGAGCGTCACGCCGGCGTCGACGAGGTGCTGCGCACCGGCCTCCGTGAGGAACGGCGCGGGCTCGCCGTAGGCCGGGGTGCCGAAGTGCCGGTCCCACCCGGTCTGGAGCAGGACCGCGCTCCCGGCGAGATCGCGGTCGAGGAAGACCTCGGCGCCGATCCCGCGAGCACCGCCCCGCGACGTGTCGACGACCTCGCTCAGCCGGAACAGCTCGGCGGGCAGCCCGACGAGGGTCTCGAGCTCGAGACCGGACAGGTCGGTCCCGTGGTCGTAGCGGTGGAAGGGGCTGTCGAGGTAGGTCCCGGTGTTGCCGATCATCGTCAGCACGTCCATCGCGAACTGCGTGCCGGGCGCGTAGTTCGCGACGGAGTCGGCGCGCGTCAGGAAAAGGGGTGATGGTCGGCGCGGGCAGGCCCGGGTAGGTCACGAGCCCCTCGCGCACGGTGTGGCTCAGGTCGACGAGCCGCGTCGCGCGGGGAGAACGGGCACCCGGGCCGTCACCCTCGGCGTCCGCACCGTCACCCTCGCCCGCCCCACGGCTCCCCACGTGCGGTTCCTCGACGATCGTCAGCCCCGTGATCTCGACCGACCCGACCAGCGCGAGGCCCAGGTGTCGGACGAGGAGGCGAGCGACGTCGTCGGGCCCGAGATCACCCGACGGGACGTCGAGGCGGAACCCTTCCGCGCGAAGGCTGCCGCCGTTGGCGAAGGTCACGTGGGCGTCGAAGTGCGCGCGCTGCTCGGTCATCACCGGAGTGTCGCACCGCGGGCGGGCCCCCGGGAAGGGTCAGGACGCGGCGCGGCTCGTCTCGCCCCGGAGGTGGTCGATCGTGTTCTGCACGTCGCGCAGCGTGGAGCCGACGTCGGCTCCCTGGGCCACGGTCTTGTCGGCGACGTAGCGGAGCTGGGCCGAGGCGGCGTCGAGCGCGACCTGCGCGTCGGTGAGGGCGATGACCGCACGGCCGTCGCCGAACTGGTCGGTGGCCGCCTGGGCGAGCGCGGCGTTGGCCTCGTCGGTCGCGGCCTGGGCGTTCCCGACGGCGTCCTCGACCTCGCTGCGCAGGCCGGCGGGGAGGGTGGAGAGCTGGGTCGCCGCCTTCTCGAGGTCCTCGCCGATCGAGTCGACCTGACACTGGGTGTCCTCGAGGAACTGGGTGACCTCGGCGGCCGATGCGGTCGCGCTCAGCGGCAGCATCATCGCAAGGGCGAGGAAGCTGGCGGCGGCGAGCCGGGCGGCTGGTCCTGATGTCTTCGGCGACGTCATGTCGAGAAGTCTGCACGGCGAACCTGGGAAAAGACAGGGAGGACATGGACAGTTGGTGGAGATTTCGCCCACAGTCGCGGGGGAGCCACGCGCGGCCGCCTCGGCCACGACGGCCCGGTCGCGCGGGTAGCGTTGCCGTCGTGCCCCACCCCGTAGCCCCCGCCCCCGAGGCGACCCGATGATCCGCCGCGCCCTGGCGCGCGCCTACTGGGCCGTGAGCAGGTGGACGTTGCGCACCGAGCAGCCCCCGACCGACCGGCCCGGCATCCTCATCGGCGCCCCGCACACGTCCAACTGGGACTTCGTGCTCATGCTCGCGATCTCGACGAGCGTGGGCGTGAGGGTCCGCTGGCTCGGCAAGCACACCCTGTTCAAGGGCGTGATGGGGCCGTTCGCGCGGGCGCTCGGCGGGATCCCCGTGGACCGGACGGACCCGAGCCGCGTCGTCGACGACATCGTGGCGCGGGTCCGCAGGGGTGAGGTGTTCTCGCTCGTCATCACGCCCGAGGGCACGCGCAGCAAGGGCGAGTACTGGAAGTCGGGCTTCTACCGGATCGCGCGCGCGACGGGCATGCCCGTGACGCTCGGCTACGTGGACCGCACGACCATGACCGCGGGCCTCGGCCCCACGCTCGAGCTCACGGGTGACGTGCGCGCCGACATGGACCTGGTGCGCGCGTTCTACGCGGACAAGGCCGGGTTCGACCCGTCGCGTCGCACCGAGCCGCGTCTGCGCGAGGAGGACCGGCCGGCGCCGGACGGAGCCACCGGAGAGGCTGCTCCGACCGTCTGAGGGACGACGGAGCCGCCGCCGCGTGGCGACCCTGCGGGGAGTGCTGTCCTGATACCTGCCGTGCGCCCTCAGCCCGCAGCCGGGTCCGTCGGCGCGTAGACCCGCAGGCCGCCGGACACCATGGTGAGCGTCGCGTCGGTGACCCGGTTGCCGTCCAGCTCGAGCGTCTCGCCGTCGTGCGCGAGGATCACCGGGTCGTGCGGGGCGCCGTCGCCGAACCGGAGCGACAGGTCGGGCGTGGTCCAGGCGTCGAGCGCGAGGTGGCGTTCGAGTCGCCGGACCCGTCCGGCGAGCGAGGACGCGGCACCGCCCGCGACCGTCTCGAGGAACAGGCGCGCCCGGCTGTAGCGCTGCTCGGCGCGCCCCGTGCGGACGTCGAGCACGCCGTCGTCGAGCCGGATGCGCTCGACGGGCGCGAGGTTCTGCGGGACGTACTTGTTGACCCCCGCGAAGAACGACCAGTAGCTCCCGACGACCCCGTCGACCGACACCCGCAGCGGGGTCGCGGAACGCAGCACGCGCGACGTCGCCCAGACCGTCGCGGGCCACTTCCCGAGGCGCTTCTCGGCGCGTTCGCGCTGCGACACGAGCTCGGGGTAGATGCCGAGCGAGAACGTGTTGAGGACCGTCATCGGGTCCTGCCCGTCGACGCGGAGCTCGGCGACGTCGACGCTCACCCCCGACCCGGCCTGGACGGCCCGGACCGTCGCGGTCATCGACGTGAGGTCGGCGGCCTTGGCGAAGTGGTTGAGCGTGCCGCCGGGGAGGACGACGAGCGGGAGGTCGTGCTCGCGCGCTGCGGCGGCAGCGGTCGCGACGGTCCCGTCGCCGCCGCTGATCCCGAGCGCTCGGGCGGGGCGGGCCCCGCTGCCGCCGTCGGACCCGCCGCCGCGCGCCGCACGGTCGTAGATCTCGCGCAGGTCGTCGCCCTCGGCGAGCACGTGCACCCGGGCCTTCGGGAGGTCGCGGCGCAGGACCTCGAGCGGGTCCTCCTTGAGGATCCGCCCGGACCCGGCGGCCGTGTTGACGACGACGAACAGGCCCTCGCCGTCGGGGAGCGCGGGCACGTCCGTGGGAGGTCCGGCGGGCACGTCCGGCTCCGGGCCCGGTGGGGAGGGCACGAGCCACCGGCCGAGCACCGCGAGCCCGACCCCGAGCGCCGCGCCCCCGACGACGTCCGAGAACCAGTGCGCGCCCACGTGCAGCCGCGAGTACATGACGGCCCCCGCGACCGGAGCGACGACCAGCCCGGCGGCGGGCCACTCCAGGGCCACGGCCGCGGCGAACGCCCCCGCGGTGGCCGAGTGGCCCGACGGGAACGACGGCGTCGTCGGGTAGCGGCGCAGGCGCCGCACGATGGGCAGCGGGTCGGCGGAGGGGCGGTCGCCGCCGAACAGTCCCTTGCCGAGCAGGTTCGCGGTCGCGCTCGCGGCGGCGACGCTCACGAGCCCCCGTACCGCGGCGCGGCGCCCGCGCGCGCCGGTCGTGGCCAGCCCTGCGCCGAGCCCCATCCACAGGACGCTGTGGTTCGCGGCGGTCGTCAGACGCACGAGGGCCACGTCGGCCCGGGGCCCGAGCTGTCGCCGGTACGTCCGGTCGTTCATGCGGCGGTCGAGGCGGGCGACGGCCGGGAACGCCTCGTGGGGCTTGACGAGGCCCGTGAAGCGCGGCTTCCGTCGCGGGGTCTGAGGTGGCGGGACGGGAGCGGACGACATCCAGCCACGGTAGGACGGTCGCGCCCCGCCCGCCCACCCACGCCTCGCCGAGGGCGCCCGCGCACCCGGGGGGAGCGGCGCCGTCGGGCCTCCTCGCGCGGCCCGGCACCCTCGTTCTGACACAACTCCGATAAGTTCTCCCTATGGGCACCACCCCCGACCCGATCCGGGTCTTCCTGCTCGACGACCACGAGGTCGTCCGCCGCGGCGTCGCCGCCCTCCTCGAGGCCGAGGACGACATCACGGTCGTCGGCGAGGCCGGCACCGCCGCTTCAGCGCTGACGCGCATCCGCGCCGTCCGGCCGGACGTGGCCGTGCTCGACGTGCGCCTGCCCGACGGCTCGGGCGTCGAGGTCTGCCGCGACGTGCGCTCCGAGATGCCGGAGATCGGCTGCCTCATGCTCACGTCCTTCGCGGACGACGAGGCGCTGTTCCAGGCGGTCCTCGCGGGCGCCTCGGGCTACGTCCTCAAGCAGATCCACGGCTCGGACCTCGTGGGTGCCGTGCGGACCATCGCGGGCGGCGGCTCGCTGCTCGACCCGGTCAGCACCGCGCGCATCCTCGACCGGCTGCGCACGCCACAGGCCCAGGAGGTCGACCGCCTCGAAGGGCTGTCGCCGCAGGAGCGTCAGATCGTCGACCTCATCGGCGAGGGCATGACGAACCGGCAGATCGGCGAGCGCCTCTTCCTCGCGGAGAAGACCGTCAAGAACTACGTGTCGCACATCCTCGCGACGCTCGGGCTGCAGCGTCGCACGCAGGTCGCGGTCCTCGCGACCGAGCTGCGCACGGAGGACCGCCCGCGCGGCTGAGCGGTGTGCCGCGGCGGTCCTGTCCGGACCGTGGACACCGGCTACCTCATGGGAGACCCCGTCGACCACCTCAACCACGACGGGCTCACCACGGTGGAGCAGGACGCCTGCTGTCCACTACCTCGGGCTGGTGCGATCGAGTTCCGCAGCCGGGCGGTGCTCCTGGCTGACCGTCAGGCGTTCGGGATCCGCCACACGAGCGCGGTACCGCGCCCAGCGGGCACTGCGTCGTCAGCGTCGGCGAGTGCGTCGTCGGCAGATGGGTCGTCGCCCGTGCCGGACGCCTTCGCGGTCTCGCGAGCCGCGACCTCCGCCGGACCCACCGCGAGCGTCCCGTGCAGCGCCTCGGCGCGCGTCGCGAGGTTGTGCAGGCCGCCACGGTGGTCGCCCGCGTCGACGCCCGCGCAGCCGATCCCGTCGTCGACCACGGACAGCGTGATGGCGTCGTCGGTCACGCGCAGCCGCACGTCGACGCGCGACGCGCGCGCGTGGCGGGCCACGTTGGTCAGGGCCTCTCCGACGACGACCACGAGCTGGTCCGCGACCTCGGCGGGCACGAGCGAGGAGTCGTCGCTCTCGATGATGATCGAGGGCGAGAACCCGAGCGCGGACGTCACGGCGCCGGCCGCCGCGGTCAGCCGCTCCTGGAGGCTCGCCTCGGGAGGAGTGGTGGCCTGGAGCGCGAAGATCGTCGAGCGGATCTCGCGGATCGTGTCGTCGAGGTCGTTGACGGCCTCCTCGACGCGCGAGCGCACGAGCTCGTTCTCGATGTGCTTGGTCGTGCTCATGAGGGTCATCGCGGACGCGAAGATGCGCTGGATGACGACGTCGTGCAGGTCGCGCGCGATGCGCTCGCGGTCCTCGAGCACCGCGACCCGTCGTCCGTCCTCGTAGAGGCGGGCGTTGTCGACGGCCACTCCTGCGGCGGCGGCCAGGGCCCGGACCGCGGCCTCGTCGTCGCGCGTGAAGGGCGAGCCGTCGCGCTTGTCGGTCAGGTACAGGTTGCCGTAGACGGAGTCGCGGACCTGGATGGGGACCCCGAGGAAGGTGTGCATGGGCGGGTGCCCGGCGGGGTAGCCGGACGCGGCCGGGTAGCCCTCGATCTTGTCGACGCGCAGCGGGTGCGGGTTGCGGATGACCTCGCCCAGCAGGCCGTGCCCGTGGGGCCAGTGGTCGATCGCCTCGACCTCGGAGTCCTTCATGCCGACCGGCACGAACCGGCCGAGCCGGTCCCCGTCGCGCACGCCGAGCGCCCCGTACCTGGCTCCCGTGAGGTCCATCGCGGCCTCGACGATGCGGCGCAGCACGGTGTCGAGGTCGAGGTTGCTCGTGATGGCGACGACGGCGTCGAGCACGCGGTGCGCGACGGCAGAAGGAAGGGACTCGGTCACCCACGTGAGTCTGTCAGACGTTCGGACCGGAACCGGCCTCGGCAGGACCGGGACGTCGCTCTCTCGTGCGTGGTAGGTCTTCAGGTACTCCACGACTACCCCCTCGATCTCCGTGAGCTCCGGGTGTGTCCCCGGCCGGTCGGCGGGTGGCCGACCGGCCGGGGAAAGAGCGACGGCCCTCCGGGAGGTGACCGGGAGGGCCGTCGGGCGGGGCAGGGTCTCGCGTTCCCTGGTGTTCCCCGCGTCTTCCTGGGTGTATCGCCGTGGCGAGCGGATCGCGTCGCCGAACCGGGATCAGACCAACCAGGAGTTCTTGCGGACGAGCGGCAGGCTCTTCCACTGTCGGCCGAGGCCGAGGGTGTCACCGGCGCCGATCATGGCCAGCGAGATGATCGCGAGGGCCTCGACGACGTGGCTGTCGATGATCGGGTTGGTGGTCAGGGGCAGCGAGGCCAGGTACATGAAGCCGAGGAGGACGGTCCCGGCGGTCGCCGCGATCCGCATCCCGATCCCGAGCACCAGGGCGAGCCCGATGCCGAGGAGGCCTGCCATGAAGAGCCAGTCGGCCCAGGCGGCACCGGCCATCCCGTTGAAGAGACCGGCGAACGGTCCCTGGACGCCGCCGAGGAAGCCGGCCGTGGGGCTGCCTCCGTTGATCCAGGCACGCTCCGAGGGGGTCGAGAACCCGAGCCCGAAGGTCTTGTCGAGGAAGGCCCACACGAAGTAGAAGCCCATGACGATCCGGAAGATCCCCAGGACGATCTGCGTCGGGAGGGTTCCGCGGACCGCGAGGCTCGCGGTCGTCGTGGCCCCCGAGACCTCGTGAGGGACGGCACGTACTGCTCGGGCCGAGCGGGCCGAGCCGGCCGGACGTTCGATCGTTGCACTCATGTCGTCTGTCTTCCTCTCCAGGACCGGATCCCCATCCGGTGCGTTGACTCCATTCCACCGGAGCGGGAGGGCTCGGACCTGGGGCGAAGGTCGAGGAACGCGGGGGACCTAGGTCCTCCCGTGCCGGGACCAGCGGTGCGTCAGTCGAACGCGGGATACCCGCCCGACGGCGTGGGTCCCCACTCGCGCTCGGCCCACGCGACGGCGTCGGACAGGACGGTCGCGATGCTCGGGGTGACGTCGCGCAGGTGCTCGGCACCCCAGCGCCAGCGGGACGTCATGAGCTGCCGGTACGACGGCGACCTCCCCTCGGGTCCGACGCGCGGGCGGTCCGCGACCGCTCCGTCGAGGAGCCAGCCCGTCATGGCGAGGATCCAGCCGGCGCACGCGAGCAGGACGTCGCGGGTCCAGGCGGGCTCGACGACGGCGTCGGGCCGGTGCCTGCGCAGGCCCGTGGTGAACGCGGCGAGGAGGCCGTCGGTCAGGCCGGTCGGCGGGTCGAACACGCACCAGCACGTCGAGAACGGCATGAGCGTGTACGCGGCGTCGAGCGCGGGGTGGTGGACGTTCGTGTCCTCCAGGTCGAGGAACACCCACCCGGCCGGTGTGCGGACGGCGTTGTCGGGGCACGTGTCGCCGGGCGAGACGACGGCGGGGCTCCCCGCCGCGCGCAGGCTCGCGACAGCCTCGAGGTCGTCGTGCACGAACGCGAGCATCGCGTCGAGCGGTTCTCGCGCCAGACCCGTGGGGGTGGGCAGGGCGTCGACGAGCCGGCGCACCCCGGCACGGGCGTCCGCGTCGAGGTCCCACCCCTTGACGACGCCGCGCGCCGCGAGCTCGGCCGAGAACCGTTCGACGCGCCGCCCGGACGCACCCGCGAGCTCGCCGAGCGCGGTCGCCCAGTCGTGCGCGCCCTGCCAGGCGGCGTCGCGGTCGCTGCCGAGCAGGAGGTCGGCGAGCGTGGGGCCGTCGCCGACGTCGCTCATGACGATCAGGCGGTGCGCCTCGTCGACGGCCAGCAGGACGGGGGTGTGGTCGAGGGTCAGGAGCCCCGCGACCTCGTGCTCGAACGGGAGGCCGTGCACGCCCGGGCCGTCCAGGAAGCGCTTGACCACGACCGTGCTGCCCGGTACGTGCGCCGCGGCACGGGTCGTGTCGAGGCGGTCGTCCGTGAGCCCGGCGACGACGCGGGCACGGACGACCAGCGACCGCGTCGACCCGCCGAGGGGCTCGGGCTCGGCGAGCGCCGCGCCGAGGGCGATGCCGGCGAGCGCGAGGGTCTCGTCGAGGTCGGGTACGAGGGCTCGCGTGGTCTGCGCGGGCGGCGATGCAGGCGCAGGCGTCGGGGCGGCGGAAGGCATGCCTCAGTCTGCCCGCCGGGCGCCGCGCCGGTCCACGGTTCGAGCGGGGCGAGGTCGTCAGGGCCGCGCGGCTCGTCGCGTGACGAGCACGGACGTCCCTGCCGCGACGAAGAGCAGGGCCACCCACACCGTGGCCAGGGAGTCGGAGCCGGTGGTCGCGAGGTCGGACGCACGTGCGCCCGTGCTCGTCCCGCCGTCACCGGGTGCCGGCGACGCGGCGACGGTGACCTGTGCACTGGCCGTGTCGTCGCCGGGGTCGTCGTCGGGGGTGCTGGCGGAGACGGTCGCGACGAGGGGGAGCGTGGTGCCAGGCGGGGTCGCCGCGTCGACACGGAGCGAGACGGGGACGAGGAGCTGGTCACCGGGGGCGACGGTCCCTGCCTCGCACGTGATGACCGTGCCCGACGCCGGGCACGCGGCAGCGAGCTCGATCACGGCCGTTCCCGGGGTGCCCGTCCCGCCGGCGTTGAGGAACGTCGTGCCGGGGGGTGCGTGGGTCACGACGGTGACGCCTGTCATCGGTGCGTCGCCGGTGTTGGTCACGGCGATGACGGGATCGAGCCGGGCTCCCGCGACGACGGTGGCCGGCGCCTCGAGGGAGACCGCGAGGTTGCCGCGGGCGGGACCGACGACAGGGAGCGAGGTCGCGGTCGCGGAGTTGTCGGACGGGTCGGGGTCGTGGGCCGAGGTCCCGACCGTGGCGGTGTTCGTGATCGCCGTCCCGGCCAGGGCAGGGTCCTCGACGCGCAGGACGACCGCCCCGGTCCAGGTCTGGTCGGTGGTGAGCGTCCCCAGGGTGCACGTGGTCCGGGCGGTGTCGGCGGTGCACTCGTCGGGACCGGAGACGTAGCTCGTCCCCGGGGGCAGCGCGTCGGTGACCTCGACGTCGGTCGCGTCGCCCGGCCCGGTGTTGGTCACCGTCAGGGGCCAGGTCGTCTCGCCACCGACCTGCGGGGGCGCTGTCGGTGCCGTCTTGGCGATCTGCACGTCCGCGACGTCCGCGGCGTCCGTGGTGGGACCGGCGAAGGCGCTCGCGGAGTTGTTGTCGTGGTCCGGGTCCCGCTGAGGGCTGTAGGCGGTCGCGTCGTTGGTGAGGGCCGTGCCCACGGGGGTGTCGGGCAGGACCTGGGTCCATGCCCGGACGGTGATGGAGTCGCCCGAGGCCAGAGCGCCGAGGGAGCATTGTCCCCAGGACGTGCACGTCACGCCGTCCACGCGGTCGAGCGTGAGGTGAGGACCGGGGTACTCGTAGAGAGTGACGGCGTCAGCAGCGTCGGGGCCGACGTTGGACACGGTGACGTCCCACGCGATCAGGTCGCCCGCGACGATCGGGGCCGTGCCGACGAGCGACTTCGTGACGGAGATGTCGGTGGTCCGGGGTGGGAACGGGGTCACGCCGGCCAGGCTCACGACGGTCGAGTCGTGGGTGTACGCCTTGGGTCCGTCCGGCCCGGTGGCGGAGAAGTGAACCCAGGTGCGCGCGCTCGTCCTGGGGGTCGAGGCGTTGTCGGTGTACTTGTAGCTGAGGGTGCAGGTCCCGCTCACGGGGATCGGGGAGGCGCACGTGCCGAGGTCGAGCGTGAAGTCGGGGCCCTCGCCGCCGGTGTCGAGCGCGGACAGCGGGACCCTCGCGAGGTTGGTGAACGTCACGGTCTGCGGTGCACCGGTCGTGCCAGGGACGGCGACGAAGCCCAGGGAGCCCGGCTCCCAGGACAGCGCGTGGACGACAGCCTGGTAGGAGACGGGCTGGTCCGTCGTCGCGGGTCCTGCCGCCCCTGTCGCGTTCCACGTGCGCCCGCCGGAGACGGAGCTGGACGGGCTGAGGATCGTGCTCGGGTCGAACGTCACCGTGATGACGCACTCCTGGCCGGCGGCCAGGGTGACGGTGCCGTCGACCGACAGACCTGGGCAGGCATCACCGCTGACCTCACCCCACGGCTCGTCGGGCCCGGGCGTGTACCACCCGTCCGTCGAGAGCGTGGTGTCCTGCACCGCGGTCAGGCTGTAGGACAGCGTGACGTCCGGGTCGCCGAACCGCAGGTCCTGCCCGAAGTCCAGCGTCGTCTCGGACACCGTCACGTAGTCGTTGAACTCGGCCGCGGAGGCCGGGGGTGCGAGCGCCACGGCCCCGCCGAGGCTCAGCAGGACGACCAGGCCCGCCGCAGCCGGTCTGCGCGTCGGACGGGTGCTCATCCTGCCCCCCGGGATCGTCTCTGCGTCGATGGAGAAGCTTCACCCATGGTGGCACCCGGTCACCCGGCGCGCTCTCCGTGTGCTCGAGGTCGTCCCGACGAACCCGCCCGGTGGCGCAGAGAGCTGGTCGTCCCTGCGCCGCTGGCGGCCGTCAGGACGTCGCGCCCTCGACGTCCTGCGAGAACTTCTCGACCTCGCCGCGGAGGTCGTCGAGCGAGCTGCTCACGGCCTCGTCGGCCGACTTCACGGCCTCGGACGCCGACTGGAGCTGCGCCGACGCCTCGTCGAGCCGCGCCCGGGCGTCCGCGACGCGCTGCTCGGCCTGCGCCTTGGTCTCCTCGGTCGCGGTGGCCGCCTCGTCGAGGGCGGTCTGGAGGTCCTCCGACGCGGTCTTGGCCGCGGTCACGGCCTCCTCGACCTGGGCTCGCTGGTCCGCGGGCAGCGAGCCGAGCGAGTCGACGAGCGACTGGACGTCGCCGCCGATGGCCTCGGCCTGTGCCTTGGCGTCGTCGAGGAGCTGGTCGAGCTGGTCGCTCGAGATGGAGATCTCGGGGATCGTGATGCTGCCGTCCTCGCCGCACGCGCCGAGCACGGACGTGGACAGGACGAGCGCGAGACCGACGGCGGCGCTCCGGCGGGTGCGTCGGGCGCGTGCGGTGTGCTGCGTTGCGTGGGTGTCCATCTCTCCATTGTGCAGACCTCTGATGAGAAGTCACCCATGAAGTTCCCAGACAACGGGTGGCGCGCACGCCCAAACTCCCTCAGGCTGGAGTCTGGTCGTGTTCGCCGATACCCTCGCACGGTCGAACGTCGCAGAACGGACATGGGAGTCTCGTGGTGACCTTGCCGACGCACCGGGTGCGTTCCAGCGGCCCAGGGGGCCGGCATGGCGCGTCTCGCGCCGAGCCCGCCGCCAGCGGTATGCCCGCTGCCGACGCCGCCCCCGTCGCGCTCGACGAGGCGATCGAGCCCGTCCGTCCCCCGACCGGGCCGGGTCATCACGTCGACGCCCGTCACGTGCGGCGCCCGGCGCGGGCGGTCCCCATGATCCTCTCGTCGACGCTGGTCCTCGGGTCGGTCATGACGGTCGGCTTCGTCGGGTCCTCGATCACGCACCGCGAGTCGTGGTCGGTGCAGTACGCGGCGGAGGAGCCCGTGGCCGGTGCTGCGTTCGGCGTGCAGCCACCGGCCTACGAGCCGCCCAGCGAGGACGTCCAGCTCGACCGCGTGGTCAAGATGCTCGACCGGTCGGACGAGGTGATCGGCGCCGACGCCGCGGTCTCGGAGACCGTGCTGCAGGCGCGCTCTGAGCTCGGCATGCTGCTCGCGACCTATCAGGCCCAGCAGGCTGCGGCCGGTGGAGGCCAGCGGGGCTCGGTCGACGCCCCCGGGCCCGTCGCGCCCGGCGCGCTGCCCGGCGAGGGTCTCGCGACGCCACCCGCGGCCCCGGACCCCCTGACCCCGACGACGCCGGACGCTCCGGACGCCCCAGCCGCTCCGGGCGCCCCAGGAGTCGTCGACGGGCAGGCGCCGACCGCGCCACCGGCGACCGGTACGCCATCGACCGTCGTGCCGGTGGGCCCCGGGGTCGCGCCCGCCGCCACCCCGGTGGCCCCGCCCCCGACGAGCCCCGACGACGGGCCCGGGGCCGCGGACGCCCAGGCGACCGATCTCGACCCGGGCACCGCCACGGACGGGACGGCGACCGCAGGCGCTCCGACGGCTCCTGCGGCTCCTGCGGGTGGTGCGGGGGACGGGTTCGACCCCGAGACGGGTCTTCCGTCGGAGCCGGCCCCCGACCCCGGCGACCCCACCGACGACGAGGCTCCCTCGCACGAGGGTCTGGTGACGATCGACGACGTCGTCGCCGCCGCGACCCGGCTCGCCGAGCTCATGGGGCCCGCGTACGCGCTCGCGGCGGTCGGCGTCGTCCCGGCGGACGGGGCGGTCCCCACCGGCGACACCCTGGCCGACCAGCTCGCCGCCGCCGTCGCGAAGTACGCCGACAGCACGTCCCAGTACGCCAACGGACAGCTTCCGGACTCGGTGCTGTGCCCGCTCGCGTTCGCGCCCGGGCAGAGCCTGCGCTGCGACGCCGCAGAGCAGCTCGAGGCGCTCGCGGCCGAGTACCAGAAGGCGTTCGGCAAGCCGCTGCGCATCACCGACTCCTACCGCAGCTACGACGACCAGGTCGCGGTCAAGGCGGCCAAGCCGTTCCTCGCCGCTGTCCCCGGCACCTCCCAGCACGGGTGGGGTCTCGCGATCGACGTCGGCTCCCCGGTCTCGACCGGGAAGAGCGCCGAGTACCTGTGGATGCGCCTGCACGCACCGGACTACGGCTGGGACAACCCCACGTGGGCGCGCCCCGACGGGCGCAAGCCCGAGCCGTGGCACTTCGAGTTCTACGCGGCCGGGGCCATGCCGGACCGGTACACACCAGGAGCCGAGGGGACGCCGACGGCACCTCCCTCGCCGACGGCCCCGACCTCGCCGACCTCGCCCCCGGCGCCCGCGCCGTCACCGACGACCCCCGTGCCGACGCCGACCCCGACGACTCCGGCCCCGACGGACCCGCCGACGACCCCGGCCCCGTCACCGACCACGCCGTCGCCGACCGAGTCCGTCGCGCCGTCGTCCGCGCCGTCAATCGCGCCGTCGACCTCGCCGACGAACATCCCGGCGCCGACCGCGACGTCCTAGACCAGTGACCGCCCCGACCGTCGACCGTCCCGACGCGCGCGACCACGCGTTCCTCCGGGTGTGCGTCGACCTCGCTCGGGGCGCGCTCGACGCGGGCGACGAGCCGTTCGGCTCCGTGCTCGTCGACGTCGAGGGGACGATCCTGCGGTCGGACCGCAACCGGGTCCGCGGCGGCGACGCGACCCAGCACCCCGAGCTCGCCCTCGCGCGCTGGGCTGCCGAGCACCTCGACGCCGAGCAGCGTCGGACGAGCACGGTCTACACCTCGGGAGAGCACTGCCCGATGTGCAGCGCGGCTCATGCGTGGGTCGGGCTGGGACGGATCGTGTACGCCGCGAGCGGTGCGCAGCTCGCCGGGTGGCGTGAGCGGTGGGGAATACCCCCCGGGCCAGTCGCGCCGTTGCCGATCCACGTCGTCGCACCGGGGATCCCGGTGTCCGGTCCGGACCCCGAGCTCGTCGGCGAGGTCAGGGCGCTCCACGCGCGCCTTCTGGGTGTGGCCGACCGGTAGACCGGCGAGCAGGACCGTGGCGTCCGGGTAATCGGCTCGCGGCCCGCCCGCGCGACGCCGTAGGGTGGCACTCATGTGGATCTGAGCCTGCTCGCGAGACCCCCTTCCTCTCGCGCCCCGACGTCGCCCCGCGACACGACCTTCCCGTCGTGCCCCGGCTGCGCTCGACGTCGGCAGGCAGCCTCCGTGCCGCCGCGGCGCCCTCTTCGTCAGGTGATTCCATGCCCCAGCCTTCCTCCGCTCTTCTCACTGCCGTCGACCTCACCAGGTCCTACGGCCACCGCACCGTCCTCGCCGGGGTGAGCCTCGCCGTCGACCCGGGTCACCGCACCGGCCTGGTGGGCGAGAACGGCGTCGGCAAGTCGACGCTCCTGCGCCTGCTCGCGGGGGTCGAGGACCCCGACTCGGGGACGGTCACGCGGCCGCCGGACCTCGGCTACCTGCACCAGGAGCTCCCGTACGGCCCGACGACGTCGGTCGGCGAGGTCGTCGAGGACGCCCTCGCGGGGGTCCGGGAGATCGAGCGCGAGCTCGAGTCGGCGGCAGCGGCGCTCGCCGAGCTGTCCGACGCCGGGGTGTCAGAACGAGCGAGCGGTATGGGCAACGCTCGTTCTGACAGCTCCGGTGCGGACGTCGACGCCCTCACCGCGGCCTACGACCTGGCGCTCGCGCGC
Source organism: Oerskovia rustica (assembly GCF_014836555.1). Taxonomy (GTDB): domain Bacteria; phylum Actinomycetota; class Actinomycetes; order Actinomycetales; family Cellulomonadaceae; genus Oerskovia; species Oerskovia rustica. The sequence goes on along the minus strand of NZ_JACSQQ010000003.1, from coordinate 153,380 downwards.
GCCGAGCAGTCGGACGTGTGGGGGGCCGACGCCCGTGCGTCCCGCGCCCTCGCGGGCCTGGGCCTCGACGTGATCCACCGCGACCGCCTGGTCTCGCGGCTCTCGGGCGGGCAGCGCACGCGGCTGGGCCTCGCGGCTCTCCTCATCCGCCAGCCGGGCGCGCTCCTGCTCGACGAGCCGACCAACCACCTGGACGACGAGGCCGCCGAGTTCCTCGCCTCGGCCCTGCGCGCCCTGCCCGGGGCCGTGCTGCTCGCGAGCCACGACCGCGTGTTCCTCGACGAGGTCTGCACCGAGATCCTCGATCTCGACCCGTCGCAGGAGGCCAGCTCTGCGGGTCGCACGGGCGGCACCCTGTACGCGGGCAGCTACCGCGACTACCTGCGGGCCAAGCGTGTCGAGCGGGCCCGCTGGGAGCAGCAGTTCGCGGCCGAGCAGGACGAGCTCAAGGCGCTGCGCCGGTCGGTCGCGACGACGGCCCGCAACGTCTCGCACAACCGTGAGCGCGGCAACCAGTCGAAGCTGCTCTACGACGCGAAGGGCGAGCGCGTGCAGTCTCAGGTCTCTCGGCGCGTGCGCAACGCGCAGCAGCGCCTCGACACGCTCCAGGCGGAGCAGGTGCGCAGGCCGCCCGAGCCCTTGCGGTTCGCGCCGCCGCACCTCGTGCGTGAGCGTGCGACGAGCTCGTCCCCGGGACGCTCGGGCGGGCGGCGTGGCCCCCGGGGTGCGTCGGACGGGACCGACGGCCTGGCGCTGTGGGCGCGTGACGTCGTCGTGCAGGGAGGGGCGACCGAGCCCGACCCCGCAGCCCCCGGGCGCCCCCGCCTCGACCTGCGGGCGTCCGGGGTGCCGTCGATCGACCTCGCTCCGGGCGCCAAGCTGCTCGTGACCGGGGCCAACGGGTCCGGGAAGTCGACGCTGCTGCACGTGCTCGCGGGCGACCTGCAGCCGTCGTCGGGCACGGTGGGGCGCGCGCGAGGCGTCGACGTCGCCCTGCTGGAGCAGGACGTCCGCCTGCACGACGACGCGCGCACCCCGCGCGGCCTGCTCGCCCTCGTCACGGGGCAGGACCCCGCGGACCGCCCGCACGTCGACGCGCACGGGCTCGTGGCGCCCCGCGACCTGGACAGGCCCCTGGGCATGCTGAGCGTCGGCCAGCGGCGGCGGGTCGTCCTCTCGATGCTCGTGACGCAGGCCCCCGACGTGCTGCTGCTCGACGAACCGACCAACCACGTGTCCCTCACGCTCGCGGAGGAGCTCATGGCCGCGGTCGAGACGTGGCCCGGCGCCGTGGTCGTCGCCTCGCACGACCGGTGGCTGCGGCGGACCTGGAAGGGCGACGTGGTGCACCTCGGCTGAGGCGACGAGGGGTTGTCGGCGAAGCCGTCGGCGCCCCTCAGAGGGGCACGGTGAGCTGCGCGCGGATCTCCCGCACGACCTCCTTCTGGACCTCGACGGGCGGTGCCCCGTCGGGATACAGGCCCAGCAGCGTCGCGAGCCGGAGCTGCGCCTCCTGGAGGTCGGCCAGCCGGCGGCTCTCGGCCCGCCCGCCCGCGCGGCGGGCCGCCTTGCGCGCCGCGCGGCGTCCGTGGACGGACCGCAGGGCCTCCCTCTCGCCGGGGGTCACGACGTCGTCGGGCTGGTCGGCGAGCGCCGCCTCGAACCAGCGGTGGTCGATGTGCCGCGCGTACCGGAACACGAGCACGAACGCGAGGATCAGGACGACGTACTTGAGGACGACCGACGCGAACGCGCCCGCCTCCGACGCCGGGAAGAAGATCTCGGGGGCGTTCCACGCGAAGTGCAGCACCCAGGCGAGCGCGTAGGTCGCGACCGCCACGGTGACGCGCCGCACCGTGGAGACGTGGAACGCCACGAGGGCGTAGGCGATGCCGAAGCCCGCGATCGCGGTGAACATCGCGTGCCCGCCCAGGCCCACGAGCACGCGGCTCAGGCCGACCTGGAGAGCGCCCACGGCGTCGGCGTTCGGGTCCATGATGGCGCCCTGCACGATGTAGCTGACGTTCTCGCTGACCTCGAAGCCCAGGCCGACCATCGCCCCGTAGACCAGGCCGTTGAGGGGGCGGGTCACGTGTGCGCGGCCCGCGTACAGGACCAGGACCACGCCGAGGAGCTTGATGAGCTCCTCGTCGGTCGGCCCGACGACGGCAGCGGCCCAGGAGGCGAGGCCCACCCGCTCGAACACGGTGATGAGGTGGTCGTTCGCGACCACGACGAGCGTCGGCGCGACGACGAAGCCCCACGCGTAGGCCGCGACGAGCATGCCGCCCGGCTCGTCCTCGAACAGGTCGAGCCGCCGGATGATCGCCGTGAGGAGCAGCGTGACGACGGCCGCGAGCAGGATCCCGATCCCCAGACCCTCGGGGGTGAGGAACACGTCCTGGCGGGCGACCCGCAGCATCCCGAAGCCGGCGACGACCAGGCACACCCAGTACAGCCAGGTCGCCCACTGGTAGTGGGGGAAGAGGCCGCGGCGCCGCCGCCCGGGTGAGCTCGTGGGGAGGACCACGGGGACGTTGCGCAGGCTCTGCTCGGTCATGAGATCGTCACCGCCCCCACCAGGTCGGCCACGGCCCCGGCCTGTGCCTGGAGGTCCGACGCCGTCCCGTACGCGAGGATCGACACCCCGCCCTGGGCGTGCTGCGTCGTGACCTTGACCGAGAGCGAGGCGGCCTCGGGGCCGCCCGACCGGAAGACGCCCGAGACCTCGGCGGGGTCGCCCTCGGACACGATCTGCGCGTCGTACAGGGTCGTGCCCGTCGCCAGCTCGGCGAGCCGGGCCCGCCGCGTGAAGAACACGTTCGGACTCTCGACGCCCGAGACGACCTCGATCTGGACCTCGACGCCCCGGCGGTCGACCGTGAGGCTGCCGCCCTCGAACGTCGACTCGCTCGCGTCCCCGGACGCGCTGATGTCGGCCGTGGTGGACCATCCCGCAGGGAACCGGACCGTCGCGGTCGAGGCGCCGTCGGACACCGTGACGACCCTCCCCGCGGGGATCTCGGTCTCGGTGGGCGGGGTGCCTTCGTCGACCGCCGTCGGGACGAGCCACAGGGCGACCATCGCGAGCAGCACGACGGCCGTCGCGACGGACCCCACGCGGTCCATGCCGAAGCGCCCGCGGCGTTCGGGCCGCAGCAACGGGGGAGGTTCGGGGCGCATCGCTCTCCTTCGGCTCGTCCGGGTCGGACGTCACTCGATGCAAGCATCGGGACGTCAGGTCCGCGACCGGGACGACCGCGGACGCCGCGGGGAGGTGACGTGGACGACACGTGCTGATCCGCCCTTCGCATGGTGAGTGTGGGCGGCGATGCCTAGGGTCGAGACATGAGCGAAGAGCGGGCACGCGCCGCACTGGAAGCGTCCGGGATCGACTTCACGATCACCCGTCACGGCCCGGTGAGCTCCCTCGAGGAGGCGGCGGCGGCGCGGGGGATCGACCCGGCGAACATCGTCAAGACGCTCGTGGTGCGCCGCGGTGACGACGACTACCTGTTCGTCCTCGTCCCGGGCGACCGGACCATCTCGTGGCCCAAGCTGCGGACCCTCCTGGGCGTCTCGCGCCTGTCCATGCCGGACAAGGAGGTCGCCCGCGAGGTCACGGGGTGCGAGCGAGGGACGATCACCCCGTTCGGCGCGACGACGGCCTGGCCCGTCGTCGCCGCCTCCCGTGTCGTCGACCGTGACGGGACGTCCCCGCTCGTGTCGATCGGCGGGGGTGCTTTCGGCGTCGCGGCGAGCGTCGACGGCGCGAGCCTCGCGACGGCGTTGGGCGCGCAGGTCGCGGACGTGACCGAGCCGGTCTAACCTCTCAGAGTTTGACCTTCACGGATCCCGACCGCGGGAACACCGTTCATTGCCCGATCGTTGACCAGGAGGACGGTCCGCGAGGCCACCCTCACCGACTGACGGAGCACGAGAAGAGCATGACCATCCCCAGTACGTACGACTCAGGCATCAGCTACGAGGCGACCCCCGAGGGATCGCTCATCTCCCTGTGGGGAGAGATCGACGCAGCGCTGAGGGACCGCGCGAGCGACGCCATGGCGCAGGTGCTCACGCACCCAGGACCGGTGACGATCGACGTCGGACGCGTGACGTTCATCGACTCGTCGGGCATCGCCTTCATCCTCCAGGTCTACATGCTGGGCTCCGAGGACGGGCGTCCCGTGGTCCTGCAGGACCCGACGACCTCGCTCGAGGACCTGCTCGACATGATCGGCATGGGCGGGACCATCCCCGTCGTGCGGACCGCGACCGCAGGGTCGTAGTCCGCGGGGCCCGTTCGGCCTGCACGGGGTGACGACGAGGTCATCCCTGAGGCTTCGGGCTGTGGCGCAGGGCTGTGGGTGGCGCCCGCTACCGTTCGGGTCATGCGCATCCTGCACACCTCGGACTGGCACCTCGGTCGCACGCTGCACGGCGTCGACCTGCTGGACCACCAGGCTGCGTACCTCGACCATCTCGTGGAGGTCGTCCGCTCGGAGGGGGTCGGAGCCGTCCTCGTCGCGGGCGACGTGTACGACCGTGCCATCCCGCCCGTGGACGCCGTGAACCTCCTCTCGGACACGGTCGCACGGCTCGCCGAGCACGCGGACGTCGTGCTCACGCCGGGCAACCACGACTCGGCGATCCGGCTGGGTTTCGGGGCGTCGCTCATGCGTGCGGGCGTCCACTTCCGGACGCGTGTGCCCGACGTCGGCACGCCCGTCGTCCTGGACCCCGCCGCGCGCGGTGGCTCGGGCGGGCGCGTCGCGGTGTACGCGATGCCCTACCTCGACCCGGACGCCGTGCGGTGGGAGCTCGCGGACGGGTGCTGTGCTGCCGTCGACGACGGCGAGGTCCCTGAGGCGAACCAGGTTCCGACACGTGAGAAGGGACCGTTGCCGCGCTCGCACGAGGCCGTGACCGCGGCGGCCGTGCGACGGGTCAGGGCGGACATCGCGCGCCGCCGCGAGGGTGGCGGTGACCGGTTGCGGAACGTGGTCGTGGCGCACGCGTTCGTCGTCGGCGGGCAGGCCTCGGAGTCCGAGCGGGACATCCGGGTGGGCGGCGTGGACTCGGTGCCCGCCGGGGTGTTCGGAGGAGCGGGCGTGGACTACGTGGCCCTGGGCCACCTGCACGGCCCGCAGACCGTCACGGTGCCCGGTGTTTCACGTGAAACCACAGGTCAGGATCGCGACGCGGCCACGACGGCCCGCTACTCGGGGTCGCCCCTCGCGTACTCGTTCTCGGAGATGCACCAGAAGAAGTCGACCGTCCTGCTGGACCTCGACGCGACCGGAGACGCCCGGACGGAGCTGCTCCCGGCGCCGGTCCCGCGACGCCTCGCCGAGGTCACCGGGACGCTCGACGACCTCCTCGGGGCGTCCGGTGAGCCGCACACCGACGACTGGCTCCGCGTGTTCGTCACCGACCCGGCCCGGCCCACCGAGATGTACGCGCGCGTCCGCGCACGGTTCCCGCACGCGCTCCAGGTCCAGCACCGCCCACCGGTGACGGCCGAGCGCGCGGTGATCTCCGTCGTCGGGCAGGGGCGTGACCCGCTCGAGGTGACCCACGAGTTCGTCCAGCACGTCACGGGGACGGGCCCCGACGAGTCCGAGGGAGCCGCGCTGCGTACCGCGCTCGAACGCGCCCTCGCGAGCGAGCGGAGCGCCTGATGCACCTGCACACCCTGACCCTCCAGGCGATCGGGCCGTTCGCCGGGCGCCACGTGATCGACTTCGGCGAGCTCGCGACCTCGGGCATCTTCCTGCTCGAAGGCCCCACGGGTGCCGGGAAGTCGACCATCATCGACGCCGTCGTCTTCGCGCTGTACGGCAAGGTCGCGTCCGAGGCCGCGAGCGAGGACCGGCTCCGCTCGGCGTACGCCGCCCCCGACGTCGAGTCGTTCGTGGACCTCGTCTTCGAGACGGGTTCCGGGGTCTACCGCGTGCGACGGACCCCCGAGTTCCAGCGCGCCAAGAAGCGCGGCACCGGGACCACGACCCAGCAGGCCGGAGTGAAGCTCTGGCGGCTCGCGGGCGCGGACCAGGCCGTCGCGGCGCCGGGGGCCGACGCCGACGACGTGCCGGGCGAGCTGCTCTCGACGCGGCTCGACGAGGCCGGGCTGGAGATCCAGCGGGCCGTCGGGCTCGACCGCCGACAGTTCGTCCAGACCATCGTCCTGCCGCAGGGGGAGTTCGCGAACTTCCTCCGGGCGGACCCCGAGCACCGTCGCAGCCTGCTCCAGAAGGTCTTCGGGACCGAGATCTACGACCGCGTGCAGACCGAGCTCGCGGCACTGAACCGCGAGGCGCAGGGCGCGGTCTCCGTCGCCAAGGGAGCCGCGACCGGAGCCGTCGAGAACTTCGTCGGTGCCGCCGGGCTCACGAGCGACGCGGCGGCGACCCTGCGCGAGGCCGCGCGCGACGACGTCCGGCTCGCGGGGCCGCTCGACATGGCCGACGAGCCCACGGGCGAGAGCGGCGTCGACGGCGGCGGGGATGGGGACGGCGACAGCGACGGGGCCGGCGGGGCCGGCGGGGTCGGTGACGACGCCGCCCAGGTCGCGGCTGTTGCCGCCCAGCCGTCGGTCCGGACCCTCGTCCACCGTCACGTCACGGCCATGCAGCGGACGGCCGACGAGCTCGGCGCACGGGAGGTCTCGGCCAACAGCGCGCTCGTCGCGGCCCGTGACGCCTTCGAGGCGGCGCGCACGCTCAGCGCAGCAGTCGTGCGCCGCGACGCCCTGCTCGCCGAGCAGGCGGCGCTCGACGCCGCCGCGGACCAGGTGGCCACCGACCGGGAGGTCCTCGCCGCCGCGCAGCGGGCCGCCGTCGTGGAGCCCGTGCTCGCGGGCGCCCGCCGCGCCGCCACGGAGCACGCCGCCGCGCACGAGCGGCTCCTGCTCGCCCGCACGGGGGTGCCGGAGTCGCTGGCCTCGGCCGACGTCACGGCCCTCGACGTCCTGCGGTCGAGCCTCGCCGCTGCGAGCGCGCGCCTCGCCCGGCTCCTGCCCGTCGGGGAGTCGTTGCCGATCCGGGAGCGCGACCTCGTCGACGGCCGCAAGGAGGTCGAGCGCGACCGCGAGGAACGCGCACGCGTCGTCGCGGACCTCGCGGCTCGTCCCGCCAACCGTGCCGAGCGGGAGTCGCGGCGCGACGAGCTCGCCGACGTCGCCGGACGGCTCGGCGAACGGCAGGAGAAGGTGCTCGCGGCCGAGTCCGTGCTGCGTGCGGCCCGCCAGGCAATCGAGACCGGCACGGCTCTCGACACCGCCCGGGCTGGTCAGGAGCGGGCGGTCGCCGACGCCCGCACCGCGTCCGACGCCGAGCACGCGCTGCGCACGGCCTGGCTGGGCGGGATCGCGGGTGAGCTCGCGGCGGGCCTGGAGCCCGGGGACGCGTGCCCCGTGTGCGGCGCGCACGAGCACCCCGCGCCCGCCCGGACGAGCGACGAACACGTGGGCCGGGACGACGTCGAGACTGCGGAAGCCGCGCGCCGGGCCGCGGAGGAGGTCGTCGCGGCGGCGTCCGCCGAGGTCGCGACCCTCGCCGAACGCCTCGACGGGTTCCTGCGGGCGGCGGGAGGTGTCGAGGTCGACCAGGCACAGGTGGCGCTCGCCGCGGCCAAGGAGCTCGTGTCGGCATCCTCCGCAGCCGCCACCGAACGGGCCGCGGCGTCCGCGGCTCTCTCGGCCTTCGACGCCGAGACCGGCGACCTGACCACCCTGGCCTCGACCCTCGCCGAGCGGGTCGCGGGCGAGAGCGCGCGCCTCGACGCCCTCGCCGCGGGGATCGAGCAGGACCGCCGGGACATCGTCGCCGAGCTCGACGCGACCGGACCGCTCCTCGCCGACGCCGACCTTCCGGACCCCTGGGCCGACGAGGGCGCGCCCGCCAACCCCGTCGCGGTGCTCGCGGCAGCGCTGCGGGACCGCGACCTCGCCGTGAGCACCCTGCTCGACGCCGAGGCTGCCGTCGCCCGCGCGTCGGCCGCGCTCGAGGCTCGGGCTGCCGAGGTCGCGGCAGTCGTCGCCGAGGCCGGGTTCGAGGACGAGCACGAGGCGGTCGGCGCGCTCCTGGCGACGGAGAGCCGCGAGGCGCTCGAACGCAGGCTCCGCACGATCGACGCGGACACCGAGCGCATCCGGCGGGGTCTCGCCGAGGAGGCGATCGTCTCCCTGCCCGCGGACGTGGACGTCGACCTCGACGGGGCGCGCGACGCCGTCGGGCAGGCAGAGGCTGCCGAGAGGATGGCCGCCCTCCAGGCGAACGGCGCGTCCCGGCGGGCGACCGCGGCGGCCACCGCCGCGACGGAGATCGAGTCGACCGTGGCCGCCTGGGGCCGCGCCCGCGAGGACGCCGCACCTGTCGCCCGCATGGCCGCGCTCGCCGCGGGGTCCGGCAGCGACAACGCCAAGGCACTGTCCCTCGCGACGTTCGTGCTGGTCAGGCGCTTCGAGGACGTCGTCGCGGCAGCCAACGAACGCCTCCGCGAGATGTCGGACGGCCGCTACGAGCTCGAACGGTCCGACGAGAAGGAGGACGTCCGCACGCGCCGGACCGGCCTCGCGATGAAGGTCCTCGACCACCGCACCGAGCAGGCGCGCGACCCCCGCACGCTCTCGGGCGGCGAGACCTTCTACGTGTCGCTGTGCCTCGCGCTCGGCATGGCCGACGTCGTGACCGCCGAGGCGGGAGGCGTCGACCTCGGGACGCTGTTCGTCGACGAGGGCTTCGGGACGCTCGATCCCGAGACGCTCGAAGCGGTGCTCGGTGAGCTCGGCAAGCTCCGCGCGGGGGGCCGAGTCGTCGGCGTCGTGTCCCACGTCGACGCGCTCAAGCAGTCCATCGCGGAACGCGTCGAGGTGCGGCGGCTCGCGAACGGGTCGAGCACGCTCACGGTGCGGGCGTAGCGCCGGCCTCCGGGGTGGCCTCGGGTTCGGCGCAGGGCGTCAGCGGGAGAGGTCTCGCGCCCGCAGCAGCACCGCGTCGAGCATCTCGGGCGTCAGCCGGCCCGTGAACGTGTTCTGCTGGCTGACGTGGAAGCAGCCCAACAAGGTCAGGTTGCGCCCGTCGGGGTGCGCGACCCGTACCTCGGCCCCGTGACCGAACACCGGTCGAGGCCGCGGCACCGCCCACCCCTGGTCGGCCAGCGTCGCGAGCAGCGCCTGCCAGCCGAACGCCCCGAGCACCACCGCGACCCGTGGGCCGACGAGCTCGAGCTCGCGCCCCAGGTACGGCGCGCACGTGCGACGCTCGGTCGGGGTCGGCTTGTTCGCGGGCGGGGCGCAGCGCACGGGAGCCGTGACGCGGATACCGGTCAGCTCGAGCCCGTCGTCCGCGCTCACCGACGTCGGCTGGTTCGCGAACCCCGTGCGGAACATCGATGCGAACAGGAAGTCGCCCGACCGGTCGCCCGTGAACATGCGTCCCGTGCGGTTCGCGCCGTGCGCGGCGGGCGCCAGCCCGACCACGAGGACCGCGGCCCGCTCGTCGCCGAACCCCGGCACGGGCCGCGCCCAGTAGGTCTCGTCACGGAACGAGGCGCGCTTCTCCGCCGCGACCCGTTCGCGCCAGGTGACCAGGCGCGGGCAGGCCCGGCACCCGACGAGCACCTCGTCGAGCGCCGCGACGCTCCCGGCGGAACGGACCTGGAGGGGGTACGTGACGTCGTCGGGCCCGACGACGGCGCCCACCTCGCGCGGCACGTCGCGTCCCGAGGGGCTCACCGGCAGGACCGGGCTGCTGTCACGCCTGCGGGACGAGCTGCTGCAACGCCCAGGTGTTGCCGTCGGGGTCCGCGAAGTACGTGAACCGGCCCCATGGCAGGTCCTCGACGGGAGGGGCGTCGACGCCGTGGTCGAGGAGGTGCTGACGGGCCACGTCGGCGTCGGGCACGACGATCTGCAGGCCGCGCTGCGCGCCCGACGGCATGTCGGTCATGTTGACGTCGAGCACGATCGAGCAGGCGGAACCCGGAGGAGTGAGCTGCACGAACCGCAGGTCGTCGTTGACGGGGATGTCGTGGTCGGCGTTGAACCCGACCTGGTCGACGTAGAACGCCTTGGCCCGGTCGATGTCCGACACGGGCACGGGGATGAGCTCGAGCTTCCAGTCCATGGTCGTCGCTCCTGCTGATCGGCTGGTGACCTGCGCGGCCCGCCGGGGGGCGGGCACGTCTCCACCGTACGAAGAGAAGCGGCCACCCGCTGACCGGGACTCCCGCAGCCCCGCGGCGGGTGCGGTGGGCTCAGGCGTGGCGGCCGCGGCGGGGCTCAGGCGCGGCGGTTCACCGGGGCCACGGGGGCCGCCGCCTCGGCCGCCTCGACCACTGCCTCCGCCGCAGCGACGACCCCGAGCTCGGAGGCGTCGGAGACCAGCACCGGCTCGTCGGCCGTGTCGGTCGCGGCCGCTGCGCCCGTTGCGGCGCCGTCGGCCGTCCCGTCGACAGGAGCCGCACGCAGCGACCGTGTGAGGCTCAGCAGCAGCAGTCCCGCGACCGAGATGACGCCGAACATCACTGCGGCCATGGTGATCGTGACGTCGCCGCCGAGGAGGCCCGTCAGGGGCGCGATGCCCGCGCCGACGCCGAACTGCATCGCCCCGAGCAGGGCAGCGGCGCTGCCCGCGCGGTGCGCGTTGCGCTCGAGGGCGACCGCGGGGACCGACGGCATGACGAACCCGGCCGTGCCGAGCGTCAGGACGATGAGAGCGACGATGACGGGCAGGCCTGCGCCGCTCAGGGTCGCGGCGAACAGCGCGGCCGACAGCAGGATCCCGACCGGCACGATCACGCGCAGGATCTGCTCGGGCGTCACGCGCCCGACGAGCGCGCCGTTGACCTGGCTGCCGATCGTCACCGACACCGCGCCCGCGCCGAAGATGATCGCGTACTGCTGGGCGCTCAGGCCGAACTGCTCCTGGAAGACGAACGTCGACGCCGAGATGTAGGTGAACATCGCGGCCATGTAGAAGCCGCCGAGCAGCGCGAGGCCGAAGAACGACCAGTCGCGCACGAGCGACCCGTACGAGCGCAGCGCCGCGACGGTCCCTCCCGTCCGTCGCCTCGCGGGGGGCAGCGACTCCTTGAGCCGCAGCGCGGCGAGCACGAGCAGCAGCACGCCGAAGACGGCGAGGGCCACGAACATCAGGCGCCACGAGCCCATGCGCAGGAACTGGGCGCCGATCGTCGGGGCGAGGATCGGCGCGACGCCCACGACCAGCATGAGGCGCGCGATGACCTTGCCGACCAGGAAGCCCTCGAAGTTGTCGCGCACGATCGCCATCGACAGGACCATGCCTGCCGCGGCCGTGAGGCCTTGGACGAACCGCAGCACGGTCAGCATCTCGATCGACTGGACGAACACGATCCCGACCGAGGCCAGCACGTAGATCGAGAGCGCGGACAGCAGCGGGAGGCGCCGACCGATCGCGTCGGAGAGCGAGCCGATGAGGAGCTGGCCCAGCGCCAGGCCTGCGAGGGTCGCGGTGAGCGTGAGCTGGATGCGGGACTCGGTCGTGCCGAGGTCCGTGACGATCTGCGGGAAGGCCGAGAGGTACAGGTCGATCGTGAGCGGGCCGATCGCCGTGAGCGCCGACAGCAGCAGCACGAAGCCGACGGTGATCCGGGTGGCGCGCGTGGGCGCGGACGCCGAAGACGCTGACGGGGCTGCCGGGCGGGAGACCGCGTCAGTGGTGGACGACGCTGGTGGTGGGGTGGCCATGACTGCGCCAACCCCGACCACCAGGTCGTTGTTCCCGGACGGCGTACGGCATCCGAGGGGTGAGACGGGTCAGGCCTGGGCGCGCGCGTCGCGCCACGCGACCCACTGCTTCACGAGGGACAGGTCGTAGTCGGGTCCGCTGACCCCGACGGTGAGGAGCGTCGCGCCGAGGCCCACGAGCTCCTCGCCCACCTCGGCGGGCGGGCGGTTGACCGCGACCGACCGCTCGACGAGCGAGGCCGTGTCCCGACCGACGGCGGCGCCGTGCTCGTCGAGGATCGCGCTCTTGCGGGCGAGCGTCGCGGCGTCGCCGAACGAGTGCCAGGCCGTCGCGTGCTCGGCGACGATGCGCAGCGTCTTCCGCTCACCACCGCCGCCGACGAGGATCGGGATCTCGCGCGTGGGCGCCGGGTTGGACGCGGCCCAGCGGGACTTGATGCGGGGGAGCGCGTCCGCGAGGTCGGCGATGCGCGAGCCCGCGGTGCCGAACTCGTAGCCGAACTGGTCGTAGTCCTTCTCGAACCAGCCGGCGCCGATCCCGAGGATCAGGCGGCCGCCCGAGATGTGGTCGACCGTCCGGGCCATGTCGGCGAGCAGCTCGGGGTTGCGGTAGCTGTTGCACGTGACGAGCGCCCCGATCTCGACGCGGCTCGTCTGCTCGGCCCACGCGCCGAGCATGGTCCAGCACTCGAAGTGCTTGCCGTCGGGGTCGCCCGTGAGCGGGAAGAAGTGGTCCCAGTTGAAGATCACGTCGACCCCGGCGTCCTCGGCGCGGGCGACCGCGTCACGGATCTGGGGGTAGTCGGCATGCTGGGGCTGGAGCTGGACACCGATGCGTACGGGACGAGTCATGGGGATCACCCTAGACAGACGGCGTGCCGCGGTGGCGAGGCCTTTCCCGAGGACGCACCCAAGTCCGCAGGTCACAGATGTGCAACGGCCAGGCGATGTCCAGATTCGGCACCTACTGTGGGCGGATGAAGCGATGGTGGTGGGTGGTCGGCGGGCTCGTCGTCCTGGTGCTCGTGCTCGTGGTGGTGGACCGTGTCACGGTGCGCATCGCCGAGGCGACCGCGGTGCGGTCCATGGAGCAGGGGGACGTCGAGCTGATCGACGCGAACCTCGACATCCTGGGCTTCCCGTTCCTGACCCAGGTCGCGGGTGGCGAGCTGGACCATGTCACGGGGTCCGCCGCGACGGCGACGTTCGGCGGGTACACCGTGACCGACCTGCATCTCGACGCCCACGGCGTCTCCACGAGCGACCCCTACGTCGTGCGGTCGGGGACCGCGACGGGGTTCCTCGCGCCGTCGTCGCTCGACGCGGTCGTGAGCAAGGCGGCCGGCGACCAGGTCACGTTCAGCACCGAAGGGGACCTGCTCGTCGCGAGCATGGACGTCCTGGGGGTGCCGCTGTCCGCGAGGCTCACGCCGCGCGTCGACGGCAACACGATCGCGGTCGACGTCTCCGCGCTCACCCTCGGCCCTGCGACCATCACGATCTCGGACCTCCCGGCCCCGATCGCGAGGCTCGTGACGAACCTGACGGTCCCGCTCGACCTCCCGCCCGGCGTGAGCCTCACCTCGGTCGGGGTGAGCGACGGGGCGATCCGGGTCGAGCTGTCCGGGAAGGACGTCGCGCTCGCGGACCTCGCGGTGTCGTGAGCCGCGCGTGAGAGACCGGGTGGGGTGAGAGACATGGCGGGTGCCGGGTCGTCCGACGCGGCGACGGTCGTCGCGACCCGCCTCGCCGCGCACCACCTGCGGGGCGCCGGTCTCGCGAGCGTGCGCGACGTCGTCGGGCACCTGGGGGCCGTCCAGTCGCAAGAGTTCCACCCGTCCCTGTGGGGGATCGCGCAGCGCACCGAGGGGACGCCGTCCGCCGCGTCGGTCCGCGACGACTTCTCCGCGGGAGCGTTCCTGCGGACGCACGTGCTGCGCCCCACGTGGCACCACGTCCTGCCCGACGACGCCCGCTGGCTCCTGCGCCTCACCGCGCCTCGGGTGCATCGCCTCAACCGGCCGTACTACCCGGACCTGGGTGGTCCGGCGCAGGACGCGGCCGCGACCGACCTGCTCGCCGAGGCTGTCGCGGGAGGAGACCATCGCACGCGCGCCGAGCTCGCGGCGCTGCTCGCGGACCGTGGCCTGCCGTCGAGCGGGCTCGCGTTCACGTACATCGTGATGCGCGCCGAGCTCGACGGGGTCCTCGTCAGCGGCGTACTTCGCGGTAGGCAGCAGACGTACGCGGCGTTCGACGAGCGCGTGCCGGCCGGGTTCGGGCCCCTCGGCGCGACGTACGACGACGACGCCGCGCTCGTCGAGCTGCTGCGGCGCTACCTCCGTGGCCGAGCGCTCGCGTCGGTCAAGGACTTCGCGGGCTGGTCGGGTCTCACGCTCACGCGGACGCGCGAGGGGCTGGCGCTGCTCGGCGCGGACGTCGAGCAGGTCGCGGGTGCGGGCGATACCGAGGGCCTGTCGTTCTGGCGGCTCGTCGACGGCCCGCCGCCCGCCGCGCAGGGCGCCACCGAGCGCGTTGTACAGGTGGACCTGCTCCAGGGGTACGACGAGTACTTCGTGTCGTACAAGGACAGCCGTGACCTGGCCCGCGACCCGCTCTCGGCCGAGGTGCCCGCCGTGCTCCCGCTGCGGCTTCCCGGCAAGGAGGTGTCGCCGTTCCTGCACGTGATCGCCGTGGACGGCCGCGTCGTCGGGCGGTGGCGGCACGCCCTGACCGCGAAGACCCTGCGCCTCGACACGCAGCTCTTCCGGCCGCTGACCCGGGGCGAGCAGCGGGGCTTCGAGGCCCAGGCGGAACGGCTCGCGGCCCACTGGGGCGTGGCGTACGAGGCGTCCTGACGCGGTGCCGGACCCGGTGCCGGACCCGAGGTGGGTCAGGCAGCTCGACCGAGCCACCCGACCCACCCCACCCACCTCGGGTGCGACCCCTACGCGTACGCGCCCGCCTGGAGGCCGAACAGCTCCGCGTACAGGTCGCCGCGCGCCATGAGGGCCGCGTGGTCGCCGTGCTCGCGGACCTTGCCGGCGTCGAGCACCACGATCTGGTCCGCGTCGCGCACGGTCGAGAACCGGTGCGAGACGAAGCACGTGATCGCGCCGCCGGCCCGTCCGGCCTCGTCGGCCGTCGCGACGAACCGCTCGAACAGGGCGTGCTCGGCCGCGGCGTCGAGCGCCGCGGCGGGCTCGTCGAGGACGAGCAGCAGCGGCTCGCGGCGCAGGAGCGTGCGCCCGAGCCCGAGCGTCTGCCACTGGCCGCCCGACAGCCCGACGCCGTTCCCGTACCCGTGCCCCAGGAGCTGGTCGAGCCCGCCCGCCTGCTTCTCGACGATGCCGCGACCGCGCGCCCGGTCGAGCGCGGCCCACAGGTCCTCGTCGACGTCGAGCGACGCGAGCCGCCCGACGCCCACGTTCTCGCGGATCGTGAGCTCGAACCGCGCGAAGTCCTGGAACAGGGTCGCGGTCCGCGCCTGCCACTCGGCGTCGTCGAGGTCGCGCAGGTCGACGCCGTCCACGAGGATCCGCCCCGACGTCGGCCGGTACAGCCCGCACAGGAGCTTGACGAACGTGCTCTTGCCCGCGCCGTTGTCGCCCACGACCGCGAGGGTCGACCCCGCGGGCACGTCGAGGCTCACGCCGTCGAGGATCACGCGGTCCGTGTCGGGGTAGGCGAAGGTCACGTCCTCGAAACGCACGCCGCGCGTGAGCCGCGCGGGCACACCGCCCGAGCCCACGGGCTCACCCACGGGCGCGGTCACGGTGCCCGACGACGCGGTCGCCGGGTCCTCGCCGACCAGGGCGCCGGACGCACCCGGGTGCGCGGCGCCGTCGGGCACGGGCTGTCCCGGCCCTGCCGCGGAGGCAGGTCGCGCGACGGCCGCGCGCAGCTCCTCGACGTGCGACACCGTGCGCCCGACCCCCTGCAGGGTGCCGAGCAGCGCGAGCGCACCCGAGACCTGGACGCTCACCTGGACCGCGAGCGTGATGACCAGGACGACCTGACCCACGTTCGCCGACCCCGTGACTGCCTGGCGCACGACCAGGAACACCGCGACGCCGTACGCGCACGCGAACCACGCCTGCCCGGCCGCGCGCAGCAGGGCGCTGCGGCGGTGCGCCGACCACACGCGGGCCGTCGTCGCCGACCACGCGGCACGCTGGCGCGCGACGATCGGGGCCTGCGCGCCGAACAGGCGGACCTCCTTGGCCGAGCTGCCCGTGGTCGCGAGCGAGACGAGGTGCGTCGAGAGCTGGACCTCGTGCGCGGACGCGTCGCGCGCGGAGTCGAGCACCTTTTGCGCCGTGTTGTTGAGGAGCACGGGCGGCAGCGCGGCGAGCGGCAGCAGCAGCAGCCACGGCTCGACCATCGCCAGGATGACGGTCGTGATCGTGACCTGGAGCAGGAGCCCGCTGAGCTGGAGCGTCGCCTCGAGCGCGGACCGCACCCGCTGCAGCCCCTCGGTGACCAGGGTCAGGAGCTCGGCGAACCGCGGCCGGTCGAACTGGTCGATCTGCGGGTTGCCGTGCGCGAGCCTCGCGACCTCGTCGGTCAGCTCGAGCTGCTGCAGGTCGGCGAGCTCGAAGTAGTACAGGTGCGCGAAGTGGCCCATCATGAGCTCGAAGATCAGCAGGGTCGCGACGCACACGCCCAGGCTGACCGCGAGGCTCGTCTGCTGGTCGAGGGCGGCGTTCGTCAGGGCACCGAGCGCGACGCCGACGAGCGGCCCGGCGAGGTAGCCGATCGTCATGAGGATCGCCGCCGTGAGCAGGCGCCGCCTGTCCGTGCGGTAGCCCAGGACGAGGAAGAAGCGTGCGGCTCTGAGCATGGTCCTCACGATGCGGTCTCCTTCTCTGCGGTGGAGCGGCTGGGGTCGTCGGTCTCTGTGGACGGCGTCGCGCCCACGGACGCGGTGTCGCGGAACCGTTGCGCCTGGAGCTCGAACAGGTCGGCGTACCGGCCTCCGAGCGCGACGAGCTCGACGTGGTCGCCGCACTCGACGACGCGGCCGTGCTCGATCACCGCGATCCGGTCCGCGTGGCGGACGGTCGAGAAGCGGTGCGAGATGACGACGCTCGTGATGTCCTCCGTGGTCGCGAGGAAGCGGTCGAAGAACTCCGCCTCGGCACGCACGTCGAGCTGCGCCGTCGGCTCGTCGAGGACCAGGACGGACGAGCCGCCCTGGATCGCGAGGAGCGCCCGGGCGAGCGCGACCCGCTGCCACTGTCCGCCCGACAGGTCGCGCCCGCCGGGGTAGCGGCGCGACAGCGTGGTGTCGAGCCCTTCCGGAAGGCCGCTCAGGGCGTCGAGCGCCCCGGCCCGGCGGGCCGCGGCCGTGACGGCCTCACGGTCGTCGAGCAGCGCGGGCGCGCCCAGGCCGATGTTCTCCGCTGCCGTGAGCTCATAGCGCACGTAGTCCTGGAAGATCAGCGCGAGCTGCCGCTGCCAGTCCTGCGTGTCGAGGTCGCGCAGGTCGACGCCGTCGACCAGGATCCGGCCCTCGACCGGCTCGTAGAGCCCGGCGAGGAGCTTGACGAGCGTGGTCTTGCCCGCGCCGTTGAGCCCCACGATCGCGGTGGACCGCCCGGCGCCGAGCTCGAGGTCGAGGCCGTCGAGCACCCACGGGGTGTCGTCGGTGTAGCGGAAGCGCACGCCCTCGAAGCGGATGCCCTGCTCGGGGCGTCGCGCGGCGACGGGTGCCGCCGGGCGAGCCGGGCGTGCCGAGGCGATCTGCTGCTCGAAGGTCCGCAGCGCGTGGAACGAGTGCAGGCCGAACTGGGTCTGCACGTCGGCCTCGGGGAAGTAGACGCCGAACCGCATGGGGATCAGCACGGCCTGGAGCGCGACGCCGAGCTGGAACAGGTTCAGCCTGCCGGACGCGGCGGCGTCGGCCAGGAGCGCGAGGACGACCGCGCCACCCACGAGGCCCACGCACGAGAGACCGATGATCGGCCAGAACTGGAGCTTGCGGCTCCCCGCCCAGGCGGGCTCGTAGGCGGCCATGGTGTCCGCACGCAGGCGGGCCCGCACCCACGGGAGCAGGCCCAGCAGACGGATCTCCTTGGCCGCCCGCGCCCCCGTGGCGAGGTCCCGCAGGTAGAAGACCTTGCGACGCGAGCCCGACAGCGCGTCCCACATGTCGGCGAACTTCCCGAGGGTCCCGCGCACCCCGAACCGCATCGAGAGCCCGGTCGCCAGGATCACGACCCCCGCGAGGGGGGAGACGACGACGCCCACCAGCACGATCGCGCCGAGCAGCTGGACGTAGCGCGACAGGAGCGACAGCAGCGCCGCGGCCGCGTCGCCCGGCGGGCGGGCCTCGCGGGCGAAGGCCGCGCGGGCGTCGGCCAGCAGGTCGAGGGCCTCGGGGCTCTCGAGCGCGTTCAGCGGTGCGTCGTGCAGCGCGGCGCTCATGAGCCGGTCGATGCAGTGCTCGTCGACGCGGCGCGCGACGACCTCGGTGACGCCCGCCTGGAAGGGCGCGAGGACCTGCTGGACCACGAACACGCCGACCGCGAGGGCAAGGGTCGTCCAGAGCTCGGACCAGCCGGGGGTACCGGGCGGGCCGCCCGTCCCGCGCGTGCTCTCGGCGACCAGCGGGACGAGGTACAGGACGTAGCCGATGAGCACGATGAACGCGAGCGGCAGCAGCCCCAGGAGGACGTTGAGCAGCGCGGCCGCGGCGACGAGCGGCTTGCCGGCCTGCGGCAGGAGCTGCGCGAGGTCGATCCAGCGCGACGCGCGGGCGGCGAACACGGCCTTCAGCGCGCGCGTACGGGGGAGGCGCGCCGCGCCGTCGGGAGCGGGCGCGGGTGGGTCGTCGGTCATCGATACCTCCGGTGGGTGGGACGGGTCGGTCTGCGGGCGCGCCCGCCGGCGAGGGCGCGCGGCCCGACGGCGTCGCTCACGTCCGGGGACGGGCACGCCGACGGATGGGTCGGGTGGGGTGCGGGTGTGTCGCAGCGGCCCGCCGGGTCGCGTCGGTGCGCGGGCCGCGGGGACTGCGTGCGGCGGGCGTACGGAGGCTGCGGGACGGACTGCGGGATACGGACGGGGCGGGCCCGGAACGGTGCTGGTCGGCTCCGAGGAGCCTGCCGAGCGAACGTCCCGTGCCGCGTCATCCGGCGGTGACCTGGCGGGGTGTGCAGGGGGAGGGGCGCCAGCGGTGGCACGTCGGTGTGCGTGTCATGGGCGGCTCCCCTCCGGAGGCGTGCGGCTGCCGTCGGTGGCGGCCGGCTGTCGGTGCGCGCCGACAGTAGCGCAGGTGGTTGGTGAGGGTCGCTTCCTTTTCGCAGGGTGGTCTGCCGAGGGGTACCCGGGCTGGCCAGGTGCCGAACCGAAACCCGTCCGTGACGCGAGCGAGACGTATCACCCCTAGAGTGACGCGCCTCGACGTACCCACCCGATCGGAGCTCTCATGCGCAAGATGCCACTCCTCGTCGCGGTCGCGGCCGCTGCGACCCTGGCGCTCACGGCCTGTACGGACGCCTCGCAGCCCGCCGACTCCTCGTCTGCCGGCGCCTCGGACGAGACGGCGACGGTGACCCCCTTCGACCTCACGTCGGTGCAGAAGGACGACGCCGCGGCGGCGCTGCTGCCGGCCGAGATCGCGAGCGCGGGCAAGCTCGTCGTCGCGTCGAACACCGAGTACGCGCCGGCCGAGTTCATCGCGGCGGACGGTTCGACGCCGGTCGGGTACGACATCGACATCATCTCGGCCGTGGGCGCGGTCCTGGGGCTCGAGGTCGTCGTCGAGTCGGCGGACTTCCCCGGCATCATCCCGGCGCTGGGGACCAAGTACGACGTCGGGATCTCGTCGTTCACGATCACGGCCGAGCGCATGGCCGAGGCCAACATGATCAGCTACTTCAACGCGGGCGAGGCGTTCTCGGTGCAGAAGGGCAACCCGAAGGACGTCGACCCGACGAACATCTGCGGGCTGACCGTCGCGGTCCAGACGGGCACGGTCGAGGACGACGGCGCAGCCGAGATCAGCACGACGTGCGAGGAGGACGGCGAGCAGCCGCTCCAGATCCTGCGCTACGACAACCAGGCGGACGCGACGACCAACCTCGTCGGCGGCAAGGCCGACATCATGTACGCGGACTCGCCCATCGTGTCCTACGCGATCGAGCAGACGAAGGGCCAGATCGAGCAGATCGGGGAGGTCTTCGACTCGGCGCCCCAGGGCATCGTGACCGCGAAGGCCGACACCGAGCTCGCGGCCGCGATCCAGGCGGCCCTCACGGTCCTCATGGAGGACGGCACGTTCACCGACATCCTGGCCTCCTGGGGCAACGAGGAGGGCGCTCTCGACGAGGCCGTGGTCAACCCGCCGGCATCCTGACGCTGCGTGTGGTGCCGGTCCCGCCGTCGGTCGGGCAGCCGCGTCCGACGGGCTGACCGCCCTCGGGACCGGCACCGTCGCGCGCCCCCGTTTTGCCAGTCCGGCCGCCCGCGCGGGAAACTGGAAGGGCAACGGTGCGGCGCCGCTCCGTGCTGCCCGCGTTGCGCGGTGCACGACCCACCCCCCTGAGGCCGGCGCCGGAGATCACCACCACGAAACGAGAGACCCCCATGCGCAGGCTGCCCGTCCTCACCGCCCTCACCGCCATCGCCGCGACCCTCGCGCTCACGGCGTGCACCGACGCCTCCTCGGGCTCTGGTTCCTCGCCCACCGAGGGCGGCTCGTCCGCCGAGGCGTTCGACCCGTCGACCATCGCCAAGGACGAGACGATCGCGGCGATGCTCCCGGCCGACGTCGTCGAGGCCGGCACCCTGACGGTCGGCACCAACGCGACCTACGCCCCGGCCGAGTTCATCGGCGACGACGGCAAGACCATCGTCGGGTACGACGTCGACCTCGCCAAGGCGATCGGTGCCGTCCTGGGTCTCGACGTCGAGGTCACCAACGCCGACTTCGCGTCGATCATCCCCGCGATCGGCAGCAAGTACGACATCGGCATCTCGGGCTTCACGATCACGCCGGAGCGCACGGCCGCGGTCGACATGGTCAGCTACTTCCGTGCGGGCGAGGCGTTCGCCGTGGCCAAGGGCAACCCCAAGGACGTCGACCCGTCCGACGTGTGCGGCCTGAGCATCGCCGTCCAGACCGGCACGGTCGAGGACGACGCGCTCGACGGGCTGATGGCGGACTGCGAGGCTGCGGGCAAGGCGGACATCACGCCGCTGCGCTACGCGAGCCAGGCCGACGTCACGACGAACCTCGTCGGTGGCAAGGCCGACGTCATGTACGCGGACTCGCAGGTCGTGGCGTACGCCGTGACGCAGACCGGTGGCCAGATCGAGCAGCTCGGCGACATCTTCGCCGACTCGCTGCACGGCATCGCGATCGCCAAGGACGACACCGCGCTCACGCAGGCCGTCCAGGCCGCGGTGCAGAAGCTCATGGACGACAGCGACTACACGACCATCCTCGACACCTGGGGCAACACCTCCGGTGCGGTGACCACGGCCGAGCTCAACCCCGTGGTCTCCTGAGCCGATCCCCTGACAGAACAGAGGTAGCCATGGCCCAGCCGCCCAGCACCCCGACTCCCGACGGTCGCCCGAGCGGTGGCCCAGCGAGCCACGGCACGGCGACCAAGCCCGCAGACCGGATACCGGACCGCATCCACGCGGTCCCGGTGCCGCGGCCGGGGCGCTGGGCGGCGGCCGTGGTCCTCCTGGTCCTCGCGGCCATGGCCGTGCACGGCCTGGTCACCAACGAGAAGTTCCGGTGGGACGTCGTCTGGCTCTACCTGCGGGACGTGCAGATCATGCGCGGCGTGGGCTGGACCCTGATCCTGACGTTCTCCTCGATGGCCATCGCGGTCGTGCTCGCGGTGATCCTGGCGATCATGCGGCGCTCGGACAACCCGGTCATGCGCGCGACGAGCTGGTTCTACATCTGGTTCTTCCGCGGCACCCCGATCTACACGCAGCTCGTGTTCTGGGGCCTCATCTCTGTCCTGTACCCCAAGCTCAGCCTGGGGATCCCGTTCGGGCCCGAGTGGTTCGTGTTCGACACCGCCGACCTCTTCACGGCTGCGCGCGCCGCGATCCTGGGCCTGGCGCTCAACGAGGCCGCGTACCTCGCGGAGATCGTGCGCGCCGGTCTCGGGTCGGTCGACCCGGGGCAGGCCGAGGCCGCCAAGGCGCTGGGCATGAAGGACGGCAAGATCCTGCGCCGCATCATCCTGCCGCAGGCCATGCGCGTGATCGTCCCGCCGACGGGCAACGAGACGATCTCGATGCTCAAGACCACGTCGCTGGTCCTCGCGGTGCCGTTCAGCCTGGACCTGACGTTCGCGTCCAACGCGATCGCGAACCGCATCTTCCTCCCGATCCCGCTGCTCATGGTCGCGGCGATCTGGTACCTGCTGATCACGAGCATCCTCATGGTCGGCCAGCACTTCATCGAGCAGCACTACGGGCGCGGGTTCGGCACGTCGACGGGCTCGTCTCGTCGTCGCAAGCCGGGCAAGGGCCCGAAGAAGCCGAGCAAGCAGGAGGCGATAGCGGCGTCGGGCACGACCGCGAACGCCGACCCCTTCCTGGAGGTGACCCCGTGACCGCGGACGCACTCGACAGCACGTCCGGCGCAGCGGCCGCGGCGACGGGCCCGACGGCGTCGCTCGCCGACGCGTCCGTCGCGCCCATGGTGGAGATCGCCGGGGTACACAAGGCCTTCGGTGACGTGCACGTCCTCAAGGGCGTGGACCTCGAGGTGCCGCGGGGCTCGGTGTGCGTCGTGCTGGGCCCGTCGGGCTCGGGCAAGTCCACGCTGCTGCGCTGCATCAACGAGCTCGAGGACCTCACGGCGGGACGCATCTACGTCGACGGCGACCTGATCGGCTACCGCGAGGTCGACAAGAACGGCAAGAAGCGGCTGCACCGCCTGCACCCCAAGGTGATCGCGGAGCAGCGGTCGCGCATCGGCATGGTGTTCCAGCGCTTCAACCTGTTCCCGCACATGACGGCGCTCCAGAACGTCATGGAGGCGCCGGTGCAGGTCCGCGGGCTGTCGCGGGCGCAGGCCAGGGCGCGAGCCGTGGAGCTGCTCGAACGGGTCGGCCTCGCGGACCGCATGGACCACTACCCGGCCCAGCTCTCGGGTGGTCAGCAGCAGCGCGTCGCGATCGCGCGGGCGCTCGCGATGGACCCCGAGCTCATGCTGTTCGACGAGCCGACGTCGGCGCTCGACCCCGAGCTCGTGGGCGAGGTCCTCGCGGTCATGCGCGACCTCGCCGAGAGCGGCATGACGATGATCGTCGTGACCCACGAGATCGGCTTCGCGCGCGAGGTCGGCGACCACGTGGTGTTCATGGACGACGGCGTCATCGTCGAGCAGGGCGACCCCCGCGAGGTGCTCACGAACCCGCGCGAGGAGCGGACCCGGGAGTTCCTGGCGCACGTGCTGTAGGACCTGAGCCCGCCCCAGCGCCCGGCGCGGACGGCGGCCCCTGGACCGAGAGGCTCAGGGGCCGTCGGCGTCTCACGGTCGTCGGCAGCCCCTTGACGGGCATTGTGCGAACTCGATAGAGTGCTCCAATCCTCGCCATTGGCAGGAGTCTTTACAGATAACTCCCTGGTCGATCCGCTGCCGCTCTGGTCGCCGTGGGCGTCTGCGAGGGGGTCGAGAGCGGACGTGGTGTGAATATTCACGCCTCTCCATTTCTCGTTTCGTCCTTGGGGTGCCATGGCCAGGCTCGCAATGGCGCCTGGCGCTCTTGTGGCGGCTCGCCGTGCGATCTTCTGCTATCCGATCAGATTCCTTGATTGCAAGGCGTTTCGCCATGCCTTGAGTTTGACCGGGGGCGGCTCATCGGCATCACCGCATGCTTTCGGTCAGGGTTGACAGCATTGCCCGGCCTGGCTACGGTCGAAACCGCGGCCTCATGGATGAGGTTGACGGGCTGGGACGATCCGATGTCGCCGACGCGATATGTGACCTGGCAAGCTATCCATGCGTCGCTGCTGCAACTTGTCTTGCCGCGGTGGCCTGGAGGAATCAGGGGAGAATGTTGAAGAAGAATCGGCTTCGAGTGGCCGTGGCGTTTGGCGTCGCGCTCGCTCTGGCCGGAGGAGTGTCCTCCGCCAGTGCTATCGGGCGCGCAACTGCGATGTGCCCGAAGAGCAATTCTAGTTCGTTCGCAGGGTACACCAACGCGTCGTACGGCGAGTCGTTCCAATCTTTCGACGGAGCGTGCGGCAGTGTGGGCTTGCGAGTCAAGTACTCGAGGGATGGTGTGCCGGGATATGTGACGAGCCAGAAGTGGGGCAGCCAGATCGTCACCTACCAGCTCAGCGGCACGGTGGGCGGGATCCACACCGTCGGCTACGACAAGAAGGTGGAAAAGACGATCTACACCTGACCTCCAACCGCTGGCGATTGAAATGAGCTTTCGATGAAGATTCTCACGAGAAGTCTGATCGCTGCGGCGATCGCGGTCACGCTGTCCGGAGGGGTCGTCGCGCTCCCGGCGCAGGCGATCGGCAGCACGTCGATGGGTTGCACGCACGGGGTCCTCGCGACCAAGGGCTCGGCAGCCGGACGGACCACGGCAACCTACGGTGAGACGTGGGGCACGAAGGGCTGCGGGGAGTTCGGTATTCGCCTGAAGTACTCGCGCAACGGTCAGCCGGGATACGTGTCGAGCTGGAAGTACAGCGCCACGCTCGCGACATTGCAGCTGTCGGAGACGGTGGGCGGCGAGCACACCTTCTACACGGGAAACCTCATTCGGGTGAAGGGGACTCTCTACACGTAGTCCCGGGCTTCTCTCCTGTTCGAGCGGCACGATGCCTCAATCGTGCCGCTCGAACATTGATCTGTCGAGATGGGTGAATCGTGAAATCAAGAACCGCACTGAGTGGCGCAGTGGCATCGCTGCTCCTCGTCGTGGCGTCGGGCTGCGTTTCTGGCGGTACGGAGAGTGATTCGACTCTTGTGACGTCACCACAGGTGGAGATGTCGGCCGAGCAGGCCTCCGCGCTGGAGGACGACGAGGTCGACCGTGAAGAGTATGAGGCCGGTTTCAGGCGGTACGTCGCCTGCATGAACGGGGCCGGGTTCGAGGTGCTGGGTGGTGACGTGTCGAGCGCGGTGATCAGCTACTCGATCGCTCAGGCCGCCATTGACGAGGGTGTCGAGGCCGAATGTTACGGGAGCGAGTTCGAGCACCTCGACAGGAAGTGGCAAGTGGCGAACGAGGACACGTCGGACACGGCGATGTTCTTCCGTGATTGCTTGGAGAGGAACGGTATAGAGCCGCCGGATACGCTCGAGGAGATCCTTGTCGCCCTCGAGGAGGCAGGGATCGAGCGGCCAAGCTGCGCGACCGGCGGATGATGTTTCGGTACCGTCGAGAGAACCTGGTCGGGAGAATCCCGTCATGAAAATCGTTCGGAGTGCGTCTCGCGCAGTTGTGTCTGTTCGCGGTCGGGAGGATGACGGGGTGTTCGGCAGGAAGGCTCTGCGACGAGGGGTTGACCGACCCCCAGGTACGGCGAGGGGTTCGAGCGTGCGATTCTTCGCGCCGGTCATCGCACTCTGGGCGCTGCCGCTCCTGGCACTCTTCGTAGTGCTTCCGCAGGCGGCGGACATCGAGGAGCAGGCCGTCCGTGACCCGTTGCCCGCGACGGTCGTCGTGGGGGAGCGCGAACGAAACTACATCCAGGAGGCTGTCCTGGTGTTCGACCTCGCCCCCTCGGCCCCCGTCGCTGTTCAGGTCGACGGCCTGGTCACGTCTCTGCACGTCGCCTCCGGGGACGAGATCACCCAGGGTCGGGACCTGGTGAGCCTCGACGGGGTGAAGCTACGCGCCCACCTGGGTGCACAGCCCTTCTACCGTGAGCTCGGCGAGGGCGCCAAGGGCAGTGACGTGGCCGAGCTCTCCGCCTACCTTGCCGCGACCGGTCATGCCAACACCCTCGGTCGGGACAACGCGTTCTCGGCGAGCATGACCAAGGCTGTCAAGGCCTACCAGAAGTCCGTCGGCGCGGCCGAGACCGGCATCTTCACCCCCGGGCTCACCATCTACGTCCCGCCAGGGGTCGCGCAGGTGCGGCAGGTCGGCGCGACGGTCGGCGCCCGCCTCGCCGCAGGCGACGCACTGCTCACCGGGCCGGACCGGCCGACGTCCCTCGCGGTGGAGAAGTCGGGAGAGGCGCCCCTGCGCGTGCTCGGCCTCCCAGGTCCGTTCATCGCGCACCTGCGCGCCACCCAGCTCCCGCTCACGTCGCTCACGCCCGAGGCTCCCGAGGTGGACGCTCTGTACACCGCGCTCGTCAAGGGTGGGGCCACGGTCACGGCATCCGAGGAGGGCGCTCCGCGCGCGACCGTCTCAGGCGTCCGTATCTCAGTTGCCGAGCCTCGAACGGTCGGGACCGTGCCCGCGGGCGCCGTCTTTGCGTCGCCCTCGGGAACCCTGTGCGTGTTCGTGCTCGACACCGAGAGCGCCGGCGCGGGCGGGAAGGCAGAGGGGAGCGACGCCGTCGTTCTCGCTGAGGCCGGACCGCTCGAGGGCGAGCTCGCCGTGACGGCGGTCGACGCTGACCTGGTCGGGGCCGCGATCGTGCGTGATCCGTCGAGGTTGAGTGCAGACGAGCACGCGGCCTGCGCCTGACATGGAGATCCATGTCGAGAACGTCTCCTACCGGTTCGGCGAGCGCGAGGTGCTCACCGACTTCTCGGCCGACATCGAGGCGGGTCGGGTCACAGCGCTCGTCGGTCCCTCCGGCAGCGGCAAGTCGACGCTGCTCGGTGGGATCGCCGGGTACGTCAAGTCCGCCTCCGGTCGGGTCACGGTGTCGTCCGGCCCGCGGTCGCCACGCGAGGCGCCACGCCCCGAGCACATCGGCTGGGTCCCGCAAGGAGCCAACGCGCTGAGCGGACGAACGGTCCTCGACAACGTCGCGATCGGCGTCCTGAGCCGAGGGATCACGTTGCGCGAGGCGACGGAGATCGCGAGGGCCGCGCTCGACAAGGTGTCCCTGGGCGACCGTGCTGCGAGCCTCGCGCGCGAGCTGTCGGGCGGCGAGCTGCAACGCATCGCGTTCGCCCGGGCCCTCGCCTCAGGGCGACCCATCATCCTCGCGGACGAGCCGACGTCGAGCCTCGACGCCGCCAACACCGAGAACATCGTCGAGCTCCTGTACGCGCTGCGCTCGACCGCGACCGTCGTCGTCGCGACGCACGACCCCGCCCTGATCGCCGCGGCCGAGCGCTGCATCAACCTCCGAGAGGCCTGACGTGCACGAGACCGACCGATGGTCGCTCGCGCTCCTCGCGCGTGAAGCGACCAGGAACGTGTTCTCGACCGCGGCACGCCTGTTCCCCGTGGTGCTCCTCGCGGTCCTGCTCGGCTCCGCGCAGGCGTCCCTCGCCGTCCAGCAGGGGCAGGGCCTCGAACGGCAGATCGCCGAGCTGCGCGCCCAAGGTCGAAACGTCCTCGCGGCCACGCAGGCCGTCCAGGACAGCCCCGTCCTCATCGACCGGGACTCGTGCGAGGGGCTCACCGCTCTCTCCGTGGTGGAACGCGCAGGGATCCAGGTGCTCGACGCCCCGTCCATGGACCTGCCCCAGCTCGGCGCGAAGGTTCCGGTGCGTCCCGTGAGCACCACGCTCCTTCCCGAGCTCGCGACACACGACGCCGTGGTCGGCCGGAGCATCGCCGAATCCGCGGGACGCGGCCCGAGCCAACGATTCGACCTCGTCACAGGAGCCAGCGGCTCCGGGACCGTGAGCGCACTGGTCGGCTCGGGCGACGGCGCCGGGCTCGGTGGGACCGGGGCCGTGTTCGTCGCCGCCGACCGATCGATCGCGACCAGCGCCACCTGCTCGGTCGTCCTGACCCCCTTCGCGGACGCGTCAGCAGCCGCACCGGTCATCGCCGCGGCGCTCGACGTCCAGGACAACCCCGTCCTCGTCTCGACCGAGCTCCGGGAGACGACCGACGTCGTCGCACTTTTCCTCACCCGCATCGAGCGGTTTCTCCCGCTCCTCCTCGGGGCGATCGGCGGGCTGACGGTGGCCGTCGTCGGCAGCCTCCGGTCGAGCGAGCTGGCCGCCTACCGGTTGTCGGGCACGTCGCCGCGTTCGCTCGGGGTGCTTCTGGCACTCGAACAATCGCTGGTGGCCGGGACGTTCGTCACGGCCTCGGCCGCGACGACGCTCCTCCTGGCCGGTCAGGCGCTCGCTCCCGCCGCGAGCGTGCTGTGGACGATCGCCGGGGGCCTGGTGTGGCTCGTGGTCGGCAACATCGTCGCCCTGCCGGTGCTGCGCCGTCGGCCCTCCGACATGGCCAAGGACCGCTGAGGGGCCGACCAGCGCCGTAGGGTACGGTCCCCCCGGGCGTGCGCTTCACCGTCGGCGGGCCGGACGTCACCGTCGGCGGCCGTGCCCGTCACCCTCGGCGGGGTGGGGCGTCACCCTCGGCAGGCGTCAGCGTTCGCAGGCCACGCCGTTGCCGTCCCAGTCGAGTCCGGGGTTGAAGCCGTCGTCGCCCTGCTTGAGCGGGGCCTTGCCGTCGCGCTTCGCGGCCTCGCACGTCAGGTAGATGCCGTTGACCTTGCCGTCCTGCCAGCCGCCGTCGTCGTTCCCCGCCTCGGACTCCTTCTCCGCGATCGCTGCCTCGCGCTCGTCGAGGCCGATCTGCCGCTCGTCGAGCTCGGTCTCGCGCGCGGAGACCGCGGTCTCCCGGGCGGCGACCGCCTCGGTCGAGGCCGCGATGCCCGCGAGCTGGGTGTCGAGGTCGGCGCGCTCGGCGTCGAGCTTGGCCCGTTCGGTCGCCATCTGCTCGGTCGTCTGCGCCGCGGCAGCGGCGGCGTCGCCGGCCTCCGACTGCGCCTTGAGCGTCACGCCCAGCCCGAGGATGAGCCCGACGGCGACGCCTCCGACACCGATGCCCAGCGGCAGGAGCCAGCGCATGTACGAGCGCTCCTCCCGGGGTTCGTCGTCCCCCGAGAAGATCGCGAGCGGGCCGTGCGCCGACGCGGTCGGCTCCGCTGAGGGGGCGGGGAGCGGGATCGCGGGACCGGCCGCGTGCCCAGCGGCGGCGCCACCCGCGGCAGCGGCACCGTTGACGACCGGCAGGATCATGGTCGACGACGGCGCCTCGGCCGGGGCGCCGCCGCCGCCGACGTCGCGCAGCGAGCGGCGTGTCGGCCCGGACGGCGTGCTCGTCGGTGACGGTGCCGACGGGGCTGCGGCCCCGGGCGTCACGGGGACGATCGCGGTCGGGAAGTGGAGCGGGATGCCGCCGCCCGGCGTCTGCCGCGACCACGCCTCGGCCCCGGCCGTCGGCGGGGCGGGCGGGGGCGTCGGAGCCGCCTCGACCCAGAAGACCCAGCCCGCGGGGGCGGCCGGCCAGGCGGGGTCCGGGTGCCAGTCCGACGAAGGGGAGAAACCGGGAGGTACCAACCAGCCGGGCGGCGGGTTGAAATGTACGGCCATGGGAGCTCTCCTTCGACGGTTCCTGCGCGCTCACTATGCTGCAGGACGGCCCGTCGAGGCCAATTCCGGGGTGTCCTGAGGCGCTCCCCGGGCGTCCCCGCGATCCGGCGCGGTCCGCGACGGCCCGCGATGCGCCCCGGCGAGGCCCGGGATGTGGGCGGCGCCCGGTAGAAAGGAACCGGGCCGGGGCGACGCCGGGTCCTCGACCGACGGGCGGTCAGCGATCGCCCGTGACCGCCCAGTGACCGCGAGGAGTCGCCGTGTTCCTGATGGACCAGCAGGACCCGTCCACCGAGCCTCTGCTCGTCTTCTCGGCGAGCGACCTCGTCGCGGCGAGCGAGTGCGAGTACCGCCTGCTGCGCACGCTCGACGAGAAGGTGGGGCGTGCCGCGCACGCCGCGGTCGAGGTCGACGACATGCTCGAGCGCACCGCGACCCTCGGTGACGTGCACGAGCAGCAGGTGCTCGCGGGCTTCGTCGACCTGGTGGGGGCCGACGCGATCCGCGAGGTCCCGGTGCCGCGCACGGTGCGGCGCGCGGACCTGGAGGCCGCGCACGCCGCGACGCTCGACGCCCTGCGCGACGGCGTCGACGTCGTCTACCAGGGCTCGTTCTTCGACGGACGCTTCCACGGTCGCGCGGACTTCCTGATCCGTACCGACAGCCGGGCGGCCCACGCCTGGCCCCACGCAGCCGGCCCGACGACGTCGGGCACCCGGGTCGTCCCGGGTACCGGTGGCCCGGAGTACGCCGTGTACGACGCCAAGCTCGCGCGCCGCGCCAAGGTGCCCGCGCTGCTCCAGCTCGCCGCGTACGCCGACCAGCTCCTCGCTGCCGGGGTCGAGACGTCACCGGTGCTGCACCTGATCCTCGGGACGAGGGCCGTGACCGACCACCGGCTCGCGGACGTCCTGCCCGTCTTCCGCGAGCGGCGCACCGAGCTGCTGCGGCTCCTGGACGCGCACCGGGCGAGCGGTGAGCCCGCTGCCTGGGACGCGCCCGGCCTGCGCCAGTGCGGCGCGTGCGCGTACTGCGCGCAGCAGGTCACCGAGCACGACGACGTGCTGCGCGTCGCCGGGCTGCGCAGCACCCAGCGTGTCCGGCTCCGCGCGGCCGGCATCACGACGATGACCCAGCTCGCGACCGCCACGGCGCCCCCGCAGGGGCTCGCGGCGCGCACGTTCGAGACGCTGCGCGTCCAGGCCAGGCTCCAGGCCGGGCTCGTCGACGTGCCGGTCGACGGGGGAGGGGTGCCCGACGTCGGGCCCGGCCCCAGCGGGTCGGTCACGTGGAGCACGCCCGCGGCCGGGGGCGTCGGGGACGGAGCCGGACCCGAAGGTACGGCCGAGCCCGAGCGGCACACGCTGTCCTACGTCGTCGTCGACCCCGCCCCGCTGCGCGACCTGCCGCGCCCGGACCCGGGCGACGTGTTCTTCGACTTCGAGGGCGACCCGCTGTGGTCCGCGCCCGACGCCTCGCCCGAGGGCATCGTCTGGAACATCGACTACCTGTTCGGGCTCGTCGAGCGCCCGGGCAGCCCGGGCGAGAAGCCGCCCTTCACCGCGTTCTGGGCGCACGACCTCGACCAGGAGAAGCAGGCGCTCGTCGACTTCGTCGACTACCTCGCCAAGCGCCGCGCCCAGTACCCGGGGCTGCACGTCTACCACTACGCGTCGTACGAGAAGACGCACCTGCTCTCGATCGCGGCCCGGCACGGCGTGTACGAGCAGGAGGTCGACGACCTCCTGCGCGAGGGCGTCCTCGTGGACCTCTACTCGACCGTGCGCCACTCGCTCAAGGTCTCGGCGCCGTCGTACTCCATCAAGAAGCTCGAACCCCTCTACATGGGCGACCAGCTCCGTGGCGGGGACGTCACGGACGCGGCGGCGTCCGTCGTGGCGTACGCGACGTACTGCGCGGCGCGCGACGCGGGCCGCGCCGAGGAGGCCGAGCGCCTGCTGCACGGCATCGCCGACTACAACGAGTACGACTGCCTCTCGACCCTGCGCCTGCACGAGTTCCTCCTGGGGCTCGCGGGGCGTGCCGCTCCCGCGACCTCCGCCCCGGGCCCGCTTGCGACACCCCTCGGCAACGGCTGGGAGGACGACCTGCCGCCCGCGCTCGAGCTCTCCGACGCGGAGGTCGCGCGGCGCGCCAAGCGTGCCGAGGCCGAGCAGGTCGAGCTCGACGTCCGGGCGCTGGCGGGGGGCGTGGACGGTCGCTCGGGGGACGGGCGGACCGACGACGAGGAGGCCGTCGCGCTCCTGGGCGCGGGCGTCGGCTACTACTGGCGCGAGGCCAAGCCGTTCTGGCAGGAGTTCTTCGCGCGCCTCAAGGAGCCGGTCGACCAGTGGCAGGCGCCGCGCGCGTACTTCCTGGTGGAGCGCGCCGAGGTGATCGAGGACTGGGCGAGGGCCACGCCGCGCAGCAACCCGTCGCGGCGCCTGCGCCTGTACGGCGAGCTGCCGGACGGCTCGGAGCTCAAGGCCGGGTACGACGGCGCCACCGCGCTCTTCGAAGGACCGGCACCCGACGGGATCGAGCCCGCCCGCGGTGCGGTCCGCTGGTCGACGGGCAGCGTGCGCGTCCACGGCGTCGAGCGGGGCCGTCTCGGGAACGGGCGCGAGGTCGACGTCCTCGACGTGCGCCTGCCCGTGCCCAAGGGCGTCTCGCCGCACGAGGCGCTGCCCATGGCGCTCGCGGTCGGACAGGTGCTGCCGACGCCGCAGCAGGAGGCGTCGATCCGGGCGCTGGCGACGGCCGTGCAGGCGCAGAACCCCGCCGGCGTCGCTGCGCCCCTCGACCTCCCGGACCACCCCGCGCTCGACCTGCTCCGCCGTCGCCCGCCGCGCACGGTGTCCGGCGCTCCGCTGCCCGTCCTGGGCGACGGCCCCGAGCGGTACATCGACGCCGTGACCGACGCCGTACGGGACCTCGACGGCTCCTACCTCGGTGTCCAGGGGCCGCCCGGCACGGGCAAGACCCACCTCGCGTCGAAGGTCGTCGGCCGGCTCGTGGCCGAGGGGTGGCGCGTGGGCGTCGTCGCGCAGTCGCACGACGTCGTGGAGAACGTCCTCGCGGGGGTCATCACCAAGGGTGGCGTGCCCGCGGACCGCGTGGGCAAGAAGGCCTCGGGTCCCAAGGGCCGCGACGTGTCGAAGGTGGGGCGGGACGGGGGACCCCTGCCCGACGACGTCGCGGCGGCCTCCCTGCCCGAGGGCTCGCGGCTCGTGCCCTGGCGCCTCGTCGACTCCCCGCAGACCGCGGCCTTCGTCGCCGAGGGGCCCTGCGTCGTCGGCGGGACCGCGTGGGACTTCGCGCACGCCGAACGGTTCGGCGACGGCGAGCTCGACCTGCTCGTGATCGACGAGGCCGGGCAGTTCTCGCTCGCCAACACCATCGCGGTCTCCCGGGCCGCGCAGCGGCTCCTGCTGCTCGGCGACCCGCAGCAGCTCCCGCAGGTCTCGCAGGGGCAGCACCCCGAGCCCGTCGACCAGTCGGCGCTCGGGTGGCTGACCCGTGCGGGCGGCGGCCACGACGTGCTGCCGCCCGAGTTCGGCTACTTCCTGGCCCGCTCGTGGCGCATGCACCCCGCGCTGTGCGACGCCGTGTCCGAGCTCGCGTACGAGGGCCTGCTGCACGCCGAGGCCGCTGCGGGCGAGCGGCTCCTCGTGGGCGTCGAGCCCGGTGTGCACGTCGTCGAGGTCGAGCACGCGGGCAACGCGGTGTCCTCGGTCGAGGAGGCCCAGGAGGTGGTGCGGCAGGTCAAGGCGCTGCTCGGGACGACGTGGTACCCGGGAGGGCCCGGTGGGTCGGACGGCGCCGCACGTGCCTCACGCGCCCTCACGGAGGACGACTTCGTCGTCGTGGCCCCCTACAACGCGCAGGTGTGGACCGTGCGCCACGCGCTCCAGGCCGCGGGGCTGGGCGACGTGCGGGTGGGCACGGTCGACAAGTTCCAGGGCAAGGAGGCGCCCGTCGCGATCGTCTCGATGACGGCCTCGGCCCGCGAGGACGTGCCGCGCGGCATGGAGTTCCTGCTCTCGCGCAACCGGGTCAACGTCGCGGTCTCGCGCGGCCAGTGGTGCGCCGTCGTGGTCCGTTCGCCCCGGCTCACGGACTACCTCCCGAACCATCCCGAGGAGCTCGCCGAGCTGGGCGCGTTCATCGGGCTGTGTCGGTCGGGCGTGGCCCCGCTCCGCTGAGTGCGGAGTACTCGTCGTCGTTCGGGGCTCTCGGCGACGAGTGCTCCGCACTCAGGCGTTGGACTCAGAAGTCGCCGAAGCCGCCGAAGTCGCCGCCACCGAAGTCCCCGAAGCCGCCGAAGTCGCCGCCCGCCTCGGTGACGTCCCCGCCACCAGTGTCTCCGGCCCCCGTGTCGCCGGCTCCCGGGTCCGTCTCGCCGCCCGTCTCGGTCGCGCCGGGGTCGCCCTCGCCCGAGGTCCCGCCGTCGCCGGCGAAGTCCGCGGTCGGGTCACCGAACATCGGGCCGAACAACATGTTGGCGACCGCGGAGCCGATCACGACGCCCGCGATGGTGCCGAGCATGCTCGAGCCGATCATCGAGCCCATGCCCGGACCGCCCGGACCGCCCTGCCGGCCGCCGAACGACCGTTCGAGCGTGCCGGGGTTGCGCATCTCGGCGCGGGTCGCCATGCGGGCGAGCGACTGCGGGTCGTCGGAGGTCGCGCGCTCGGCGGGCGGCAGGTTCTCACCGAGCTCGGCCAGCACGCGGCGCCGCTGCTCCGGCGTCAGCCGCTCGAACGCCTCGGCGTGCGCCTGCTCGACGGCCTCGGGGGGAGCCGTGCGCAGCAGGTAGCGGTAGCGGTCGATCGCGACGTCGTCCTCGCTGCGTGCGGGGCCCGTCGGGGCCGGGGGCGGGGTGCCGTAGGCAGGGGCGCCGGGGCGGTCTGCCGAGCCGTAGGGTGAGCGCTCGTCCTGCGGGGTGCGGCCGAGGAGGCGGTCGAGGAATCCCATGAGCGTGTCCTTTGGTCGAACCGTCGAGGGCGGACGCCCTCACTGGTCCAACGCGGCGCCCGGCTCACCCGTTCCGCCGAGTGCATGATGCGGCCGAGAGACGCCCGGCGGGTCGCGGCCGGAACGCACTCAGCGGGGAGAGCGCACCGGTTCCGGCGTCGGGCCCACCCCGCCGAGCAGCCGCACGTTGAGGCCCTGGCCCTCGACCTCGAGCGCGTGGTACTGCTCGTGCACCCGCACGGTGGCACCGGGGCCGACGTCGAGCAGCGTGTGATGCCACACCCGGCACGCCCCCTCGCCCGACGCGTACTCGACGACGACCTCGGCTCCGCCGTCGTGCGCCCGCACCGCGAGCACGACGCCCTCGCGCCAACCCCAGGGCCGGTTGCGGAGCATGCGCTCGTGGACGGGGTGCAGGAGGTGCCCGGTGTCGAACCGTTCGCACACAGCGGGCGGGGGACAGGCGACGACCGTCGCCCGGCGTTCCATGACGCGCTCGGCCATGGTGCTCCTTCTCTCCGTGCCCGACGGCGGAGCTCGCCCCCGTGCGCACAACCACCCGGGACCGTCCCCGGGTGAGGGGCACGAGGAGGCGCCCTACGACGTCGGGCCTCGCTCTTCCCCCACGGTCGTGGGGGCGGGTCTTCCTCCGGGAGCACCGTGCGCGTCGCGCGGTTGCCGGACCAGCACGCCGGAGGGCGGTTCGCTGGTCCTCTGGACCGTTCTCAGTTCTACCACGGCGTCACCGCCCGAGCACCAGGGTGCCTGGTCCTGGACGCACGAGTGCCCCCGACCGAGACGGTCGGGGGCACTCGTTCAATGATCAGCTACGCCCGGAGGCGAGTGAGATCAGAGCGGGCGGATGTTCTCCGCCTGCGGGCCCTTGGGGCCCTGCGTCACGTCGAACTCGACGCGCTGGTTCTCCTCGAGCGAGCGGAAGCCCTGCGTCTGGATGGCGGAGTAGTGCGCGAACACGTCGGCGCTGCCGTCCTCAGGTGCGATGAAGCCGTAGCCCTTTTCGCCGTTGAACCACTTCACGGTTCCCAATGCCATGGGGATCTCCTTCTAGAGTTTCAAACAGCTCCATGATCTGGAGCCGAACATCACGGTGTTCGTCGTCAACTCTTGGGTAACAAGGTTCGCGGTGGCATGGGGCCGTTGCGCAAGGACAAGCGAGGCACTGCAATCTCACCGGCTACGGTACAGGGGTTACTCCGACTGTGCTAGCCCTGATGCTAACGATTGAAGTACGCGTGTCCGCCAACCAGGCCAGGGCCGAGCAAATCGGGCACCGTCACGAGCGTGTAGCCCGCGGCCCGCAGGCCGTCCACGATGCCCGGGACGGCGTCCACGGTGGAGCCGTGGATGTCGTGCATCAGGAGGATCGCCCCAGGTCGGACGCCTGCGAGAGCCCGCTCGGTCGTCATGGCGGTGTCCTTGTTCTTCCAGTCCTCGGTGTCGACGTCCCACAGGATCGCCGGCTCGTTCCGCTGGGAGAGGACACTCGTCACAGTGTCGCTCGTCGCGCCGTACGGAGGGCGAACGAGCGTCGGTCGGACGCCCGACGCGGCCTCGACCGCGTCCGCCGTCGAGGTCAGCTCGTCCGTGATCTGGTCGGTGCCGAGCTTCGAGAGGTCGGGGTGGGACCAGGTGTGGTTGCCCACCGCGTGCCCCTCGGCGACCTCGCGACGGACCAGGTCGGGATGCGACTTCACGGAACGGCCGACGAGGAAGAACGTCGCCCTCACCTGCTTCTCGGCGAGCGTGTCGAGCAGTCGGGACGTGTGCTTGCCCGGGCCGTCGTCGAAGGTCAGGGCCACGCACCGCAGCACCGAGCAGTCGGGGGCGCCGGACGGGTCGGGCGCGACGGGCGGGGTCACGGGCGGCGGCTCGACGGGGGGCGGTGCGATGCCCATGAACGGGGCGCCGCTCGCCGCGACGTCCGCGATCTGCTTCCCGACGGCGGACAGGGCCGTCCGGGTCGCGTCGGGCTCGATGCGCACGGCCAGCTCTCCGTCGGAGCGGGCAGAGACCAGGCCGGGCGCGAAGACCAGGGTCGCGGCGCCGTCGGGCCCGAGACGCACGTCCCGGAACGTGTCCTCCGACGAGGGCACCGGCTCGTCGAACCCCAGACCGGCCGAGGCGAGCGCCGCGTCGACCCACTGCGCGGCCTGCGTGCGTCCGTCGGCCGTGAAGAGGTCCGACGACCACGTCGTGGTCGCGCGCGGGAGGTCGGTGTAGAACGTCTGGGAGCCGACCTCGCCGTTCGCCCCGCCCGTGAAGGCGTACGTCGTGGCACGCACCCCCAGCACGTCGCCCTGCGCGAGCACCAGGTCCCACCCGACGTTGAGCTCGTTGCCCACCCCGTCCGGGTCGATCGCGGCGTCGTACGCCTTCTCGGTCGCGTCGACGAACCGGCCGAAGGCGTGCGAGAGGGAGCGCTCCCCAGGGATCGAGACCGTCGAGATCGAGCGCGCGTCACCGGCGTCCGCGGTCGACTCCTGGTGGATCTCGAGGTTCTCGACCGAGGCCGGGTCCAGGACCGCCGGCGGGTCGACCCGCTCGGCGGGGGCCGGGGGCTGCGTGGGTGACGGGGCGCCCGTGGGGGAAGCTTCCCCGGACGGGTCCGCAGCGGCGCGCGTCAGGTAGAACGTGACCCCTGCGGCGACGACCAGGAGCGGCACGAGCACGGCGAGGACCCAGACGGCACGGTTCCGCGGGCGCGCGGGAGCGGAGCCGCCCGGCGTCTGGTCGTGGGTCGGAGGAAGGGACTGGGGCACCAGACCACCGTGCCACCCGCACCCGGTGCGCGTCGCGACCGGCACGGCGGATGAGAGCAGCGCCACAGTCGTCTTCAGCACCCTCGTGCACGGTCGTCGCAAGGGCTCCACAGCCTTCACCTCTCGGCCACCGAGGGACTTCCCCCCGCGTGCCCGTCCGCCGTCGCAGGGGACGGGTGGTGCCCACCGCGCGCGCCGGGGTAGAACTGGACGATGGTCTCTCCCGCGCAGGTTCCAGACGTCGTCCTCAACAACGGCGTCACCGTCCCGCAGGTCGGGCTCGGCGTCTTCAAGGTGCCCGACGACGCGACCCAGCAGAACGTCGAGCAGGCGCTCGAGTCCGGCTACCGGCACATCGACACCGCGGCCGGCTACTACAACGAGGCCGGAGTGGGTGCCGCGCTGCGCGCGAGCGGCCTGCGCCGCGACGAGATCTTCGTGACGACCAAGCTCCGCAACGGCGACCAGGGGTACGAGTCGGCCCTGCAGGCGTTCGAGGACTCGCGGGAGGAGCTCGACGTCGAGGTCGTGGACCTCTACCTCGTCCACTGGCCCGTCCCCAGCAAGGACCTCTACGTCGAGACCTGGCGGGCGTTCGAGAAGCTCTACGCCGACGGCGCGGCGCGGGCGATCGGCGTCTCCAACTTCCTGCCCGAGCACCTCGCGCGCCTGCTCGCCGAGACCGACGTGGTGCCGGCCGTCAACCAGATCGAGGTCCACCCGACCTACCAGCAGCGCGCGACCCAGGCCGCGACCCGGGCCGCCGGGATCGCGGTCGAGGCGTACTCGCCGCTCGGCCGCGGAGCGGACCTCGACCACCCCGCGGTCGCCGCGGTCGCCGACGCCCACGGCGTCACGCCCGCCCAGGCGATCCTGCGCTGGCACGTCCAGAGCGACCGGATCGTGATCCCCAAGTCGGTGGACCCCGAGCGGCTCGCGACGAACATCGACCTGTTCGGGTTCGAGCTCTCGCCCGACGAGGTCGCGGCGATCGACGCGCTCGACTCCGACGCCCGGCTCGGCTCCGACCCCGCGACGGCCGCGTTCTCGCAGTACCCGTCCTGACCCGGTTCGCCGGGCATCTGCCGCTCCTGTGCCGGATCGAGACGTTCCCGTGACGGCGCCGTAACGAGGGACGGAGTCTCGTGTAACGGCGCCCGCGTACGTTCCAGGCACTCAGGTCGCCGGACCGGGGGCCCGGGACCACGGGCGCCTTGTCCGGTTCGCCGCGTGTGAGTCCCTGGTTGCAATTGTGCATCTGGGGTTTCGCGCTCGTCCGACCTGTGCCATCGTCAGCACGATATTCAGTGCTGAATATTCAGGTGATCCACCGCGGGTGCGAGGTCTCTGAGCACCCGGGTGCGATCTGGCGCACGGAGGTTCGGAATGCAACGCACAGCACGTCGAACGACGGGTGGACTGGCTCTCGCGCTGGCAGCCACCCTCGCCATCACCGCATGCGGCACCCAGTCTCAGGGGGACGACGGAGGATCGACGGAGACGTCGAGCGAGACAGGGTCGGCCGATCTCAAGATCGTGCCGTCCGTCCAGATCGACATCGACGGGGCCGAGGTCCCGGTCGAGACGTCGGGCGACCCCGTCGACCCGGCCGGCGACGGCGCGGCCGAGTGTGCCGAGGGCACCTCGATCGCCATGGCCGGTGCTCTGACCGGCCCCAACGCGGCGCTCGGGCAGAACATCCTCTACGGCGCCAAGGTCGCGGTGGACGCGTTCAACGCCGCGAACGCAGGCTGCCAGGTCACGATCAAGGAGTTCGACACCGAGGGCGACCCGCAGAAGGCGACCCAGGTCGCCCCGCAGATCGTCGGCGACGCGAGCATCATCGCGCTCCTCGGCCCGGCGTTCTCCGGCGAGACCTCCGCGACGGGCGACGTCTTCAGCCAGGCGGGCCTCCCGTCGCTGTCGGCGTCGGCCACCAACCCCGACATCACCAAGAACGGCTGGAAGACGTTCTTCCGCGGTCTCGCGAACGATGCGGTCCAGGGCCCGGCGGTCGCCAAGTACATGGTGGACACGCTCGGGTACGAGAAGGTCTGCGTGGTCCAGGACAACTCGGACTACGGCGTGGGTCTCGCGAAGGAGATCACCGCGGGCCTCGGCGACGCGGCCGACGACTCCTGCTCGGCCGAGGTCAAGGTCGGCGACAAGGACTTCGCGGCCGCGACGCAGCTCATCTCGAGCTCCGACGCGGACGCCGTCTTCTACGCGGGCTACTACGCCGAGGCCGCGCCGTTCGCGCAGCAGCTGCGTGACGCGGGCGTCGACATCCCGTTCGTGTCCGCGGACGGTACCAACGACCCGCAGTTCGTCACGCAGGCGGGCGCGGCGTCCAAGGGCGCGATCCTGTCCTGCCCGTGCGGTCCGGCTCCCGACGACTTCGCGGCCGCGTACGAGGCGCTCAACGGTCAGGCCCCGGGCGTCTACTCGGTCGAGGGCTACGACCTGGCGACGATCATGCTCACGGGTATCGCGTCGGGCGTCACGGACCGTGCCGGGATGCTCGACTTCGTGACGAACTACGACGGTGAGGGCCTGGCCCGCACCTACAAGTGGGACGACACGGGCGAGCTCTCGTCCGCGCTGATCTGGATCTACGAGGTCCAGTAGCCGGTCGGCGCCTGCCTGCCCGCAGCGCCGCCCCCTTCCCGGTCGAGCACGGCCGGGCCGGGGGCGGTGTCGCCTGACGGCAGCCGCCGAGCGGACCGCGGGGGGCCCCCCCCCCGCGCGGGGGGGACGCACCGCGGTCGGCCGACCGCCCTCCCACCGGCTTCAAGGAGCAGCATGTCGATGCTCGTCCACGGCGTCCTCGCCGCCGACCCACTCATCGGATTCGACCTCGCGGCGCTGGGCCGCAACTTCTGGGCCCTCACCGTCGACGGCCTGACCTACGGCGCGGTCTACGCGCTCGTCGCGGTGGGCTACACGCTCGTCTACGGCGTGCTGCGCCTCATCAACTTCGCCCACTCCGAGATCTTCATGCTCGGCATGTTCGGGCAGTACGCCACGCTTCTCGCCCTGGGCTTCTACCCGAGCGGCGACGC
Organism: Oerskovia rustica; assembly: GCF_014836555.1. Lineage (GTDB taxonomy): Bacteria > Actinomycetota > Actinomycetes > Actinomycetales > Cellulomonadaceae > Oerskovia > Oerskovia rustica. Next base: position 113,354 of record NZ_JACSQQ010000003.1, on the reverse strand, counting down.
GTTCGACAAGGGCATCCTGCTCACGGTCCTCTACCTGGGGATCGCGATGATCGGCGGCATGGTGGTCGCGGGAGGGGCCGCCGTCGGGCTCGAACGCGTGGCCTACAGACCCCTGCGCAAACGTGGGGCCCCGTCGCTCGTCTTCCTCATCACCGCGATCGGCGCGTCGTTCGTGATCCAGGAGTTCGTGCACTTCGTGCTCCCGGCCCTGACGGGCGGTGAGCTGGGCGGCGTGAACGCCGAGCAGCCGATCCGGCTGGTCGAGCCCGAGGTCCAGTTCACGCTCTTCGGCGCCAACGTCACCAACGTGACCCTCATCATCATCTTCTCGGCGCTGATCCTGGCGCTCGCGACCGACATGTTCATCAACCGGACCAAGTTCGGTCGCGGCATCCGCGCGGTCGCGCAGGACCCCGTGACGGCGACCCTCATGGGGGTCTCGCGCGAGCGCATCATCATGCTGACGTTCCTCATCGGCGGCGTCCTGGCCGGTGCCGCGGCGCTGCTGTACACGCTGCGCGTCCCCAACGGGATCATCTACTCGGGCGGCTTCATCCTGGGGATCAAGGCGTTCTCCGCGGCGGTCCTCGGCGGGATCGGCAACCTGCGCGGGGCGCTGCTCGGCGGCCTGCTGCTGGGCGTCATGGAGAACTACGGCCAGGTCGTGTTCGGCACCGAGTGGCGCGACGTGGTCGCGTTCGTCCTGCTGATCGTGGTCCTGATGTTCCGTCCGACCGGCATCCTCGGCGAGTCCTTGGGGAGGGCGCGAGCATGAGCACCAGCACTCCTGCGGAGAACGACGGCACGACCCAGCCCGTGCGCCCCCGCCCCGAGCTCCCGCCCGCGGGTCAGACGCCCGTCGCCCAACGCCCTCACGGCGGGCTGGGGGACCGGTTCCGGCTGTGGTGGGACGCGCTCGCGCGGCCCGCGCAGTGGGGGGTCGGGGTCCCGTTCATCCTGTTCGTGGCCCTGCTGCCGATCCTGAACATCCCGGTCCTGACCACGGTCGGCACCAACTTCGGGGCCGTGATGGCGCAGTTCGGGATGTACGCGCTCATCGCGATCGGCCTGAACGTCGTGGTGGGGCAGGCGGGTCTGCTCGACCTCGGCTACGTGGGCTTCTACGCGATCGGCGCGTACACGCTCGCGATCCTCACGAGCCCGGACAGCCCGTGGAACGTGACCCAGCCCGAGGGCTGGCTGTCGGACGACTGGGCGTGGCTCGCGATCCTGCCCGTCGCGGTCGCGATCACGGCCATGTCGGGCCTGGTCCTGGGGTCCCCGACGCTGCGCCTGCGCGGCGACTACCTCGCGATCGTGACGCTCGGCTTCGGTGAGATCGTGCGTCTGCTCGCGGACAACCTCGACGAGATCACGGGCGGTGGCCAGGGCCTCAAGTCGGTCGCCTACCCGCGGCTCGGCGTGACCGAGGAGCTGCCCAACGGCGTGTTCTCGGCGGGCAACGTCGGGACGACGCTCAACTCGGGCGTGTGGTGGTTCTGGCTGTCGCTCGTCTTCATCATCATCTCGCTCATGCTCGTGGGGAACCTCGAGCGCTCGCGCGTGGGCAGGGCGTGGGTCGCGATCCGCGAGGACGAGGACGCGGCCGAGATCATGGGCGTGCCGACGTTCCGGTTCAAGCTGTGGGCGTTCGTCATCGGGGCGTCGATCGGCGGCGTCTCGGGCGCGATCTACGCGGGCCAGGTGCAGTTCGTCATCCCGACGAACTTCAACATCATCAACTCGGTCCTGTTCCTGTGCGCGGTCGTCCTCGGCGGCCAGGGCAACAAGCTCGGCGTGATCCTGGGGGCGTTCATCATCGTGTACCTGCCGAACTTCTTCCTGGGGCGCACGTCCCTGTTCGGCATCCCGATCGACGGCAACGAGATCGCGAACTACAAGTACCTGTTCTTCGGGGTCGCGCTCATGGTGCTCATGATCTTCCGGCCGCAGGGGCTCATACCCGTCCGGCAGAAGCTCCTCACCTACGGGCGTGAGCTGTACGTCGCGGCGCGCCGCACGCTCGCCAAGATGCCCGACGGCGGCCCGCAGGCCGCGTACGCGACGGCCGCTCCGGCGTCGGGCACGGGGAGCGGGACGGACGGCCCCGCCGGGAACGGCGCCGGGGAGCGCGACGAGACCACCGACGGGGGGAACCGATGAGCAACGATCCTGGTGGCATGGGGGCCGGCGGCGACGTCGGCGACGCGCACCTGTCGCTGTCCGCGGACGCGGGCGAGCCCATGGCCGAGAAGTACCTGCCCGGTGCCGGGCTCGCCGAGCCCGTGATGGTCGACGTGACCGAGGTGCGGCCCGAGCTCGCGGACTCCGCGCTGGTCGACGCGATCGTCGCGGCCGACCGCACGGTCCGCACCGAGGTGGGCGAGCCGCTGCTGCGCATGGAGGACGTGTCGGTCGTGTTCGGCGGCCTGACCGCGCTGGACTCGGTCTCGTTCGACATCCGGCGCGGGGAGATCCTGGGGCTGATCGGGCCCAACGGGGCCGGGAAGACCACGGCCTTCAACGCCATGACGGGCGTCTACCGGCCCACCAAGGGCCTCGTGCGGTTCGACGGGCAGGTCCTGGGCAAGGCCAAGCGCAACCAGATCACGCGCCTCGGCATCGCCCGGACCTTCCAGAACATCCGTCTCTTCAACGAGATGACGGCCCTGGAGAACGTCGTCGTCGGGACCGACGCGCGGCACCGGACCTCGGTGCCCGGAGCGCTGCTGCGCACCAGGAGGCACCGGCAGGAGGAGCGCGACGCGATCGACCGGTCCATGGCGATCCTCGAGTTCGTCGGGGTCGGGGCGCGTGCCACGGAGAAGGCGCGCAACCTGTCCTACGGCGAGCAGCGGCGCCTGGAGATCGCGCGGGCGCTCGCGACCGAGCCCAAGCTGCTGTGCCTCGACGAGCCCGCGGCCGGCTTCAACCCGGCGGAGAAGGAGGCCCTCATGGACCTCATCCGCCACATCCGCGACGACGGGTACACGGTCCTGCTCATCGAGCACGACATGCGCCTCGTGCGGGGCGTGACGGACCGCATCGTGGTGCTCGAGTTCGGCAAGGTCATCGCCGAGGGCACCCCCGAGGACGTCACGTCCGACCCCAAGGTCATCGCCGCCTACCTGGGCGTACCCGACGAAGAGCTGCCCGAGGGAGACGCAGATGCCCCTGCTTGAGATCACGGACATGACGGTCGCCTACGGGCGGATCGAGGCCGTGCGCGGAGTGTCGATCACGGTCGAGGAGGGCGAGCTCGTGACCCTCATCGGGGCCAACGGCGCCGGGAAGACGACGACCATGCGTGCGGTCTCGGGGATCCGGCCGCTGTCGCGCGGGAAGATCGTGTTCGACGGCAAGGACATCACGCGCATGAAGCCGCACCTGCGGGTCCTGGAGGGGATCGTGCAGGCGCCCGAGGGGCGTGGGATCTTTCCCGGCATGACGGTCCTGGAGAACCTCGAGATGGGGGCCTACGGGCGCACGTTCGAGAACAAGGCCGTGCACGACGAGACGCTGGCCCGCGTCTTCGAGCTGTTCCCGCGGCTCGAGGACCGCACGTCGCAGGTGGGCGGGACCATGTCCGGGGGCGAGCAGCAGATGCTCGCGATCGGGCGCGCGCTCATGGCGCGGCCCCGGCTCATGCTGCTCGACGAGCCGTCGATGGGCCTGGCGCCCATGGTCATCCAGCAGATCTTCCGGATCGTCTCGGAGATCAACGCGCAGGGCACCACGGTGCTGCTGGTCGAGCAGAACGCGCGGCAGGCGCTGTCGCGCTCGCACCGCGCGTACGTGCTCGAGACGGGGGAGGTCGTGCGTTCCGGGGGCGGCCGGGAGCTGCTCGCGGACCCGAGCATCAAGGAGGCGTACCTCGGGGTCGCGTGAGCGGGGGCCCGCCCCCTGTGCACACTGTCCCCAGGTCTGTGGATAACTTTGTGGACAGGCATGGGGACAACGTGTGGAGCACGGTGTGGACGGGCGTGGACAGGCGCGGCCGACGGTCCCCTCAGGATCCCAGGCGTTCCTTGGCCGCCAGGACCCGCAGCACCGCAGAGTCGACCTTGGCCGCGAAGGCGGGGTCGGCCTGCGCGCGCTCGACGAGGGCCGTCGCCATCTCGGGGACCACGGTCGGGTCGGCCGAGGCGAGCACCATGTCGCCGCCCGCGGCGATCGTCAGGACCGCCCGATCGCCCGGGGACCATGCCTGCACCTGCTCGGCCTTCGACACGTCGTCGGTGATGACGACGCCCCCGAAGCCGAGGTCGCCGCGCAGCAGCCCGTCCACGACCACGGGCGAGAACGCGGCGGGGAGGCTGCCGTCGATCTGGTCGTAGATCGCCGTCGACGTCATGACGAACGCCGCGCCCGCCTCGATCCCCGACCGGAAGGCCGCGACCGACGGGTCGTCGCGTGTCGTCGCGGCGTCGCGGACGTCCGCCGTCGTGTCGGTGTTGCCCCCGACGCGGCCCAGCCCCGGGAAGTGCTTGATCGCGACGTCGACGTCGTTCGCCTCCATGCCCGCGCTGAACGCGTTCGCGTGCGACGTCACGGTCTCGACCCCGAACCCGTAGTTCCGCTCGAAGTACCCGATCGGCGCGTTGGTCGCCGCCGTCTCGGGGCTCGTCACGACGTCCATGACGGGAGCGAGGTTGAGGTCGATCCCCGCGTCCGCGAGCTCCTTGCCCCACGTCGTGGCCTGGTTCTGGAGATCCGCGGGGGCGAGCGCGGACTGCTCCATGGCGCTCGGCATGTCGGAGAAGCCGGGCCCGCGGAGCACCTGGACCTCGCCGCCCTCCTGGTCGGTCGAGACGAACATCGGTGTCCCGTGCGTCGTCTCGTCGGACACCAGGGCCGTGAACGAGTCGACGAGGTTCTTCACGCGCACCGACCCTGCCTGGGTGCGGCCCGCGAGGAACACGTTGCCCACGTGGTGCTGGTGCACCGCGTCGTAGCTCGCCTGGTCGATCTGCCCCACGTTCACCCCGACCATGAGGAGCTGGCCCACCTTCTGCTCCAGGCTCCACCCGGCGAGGGGGTCCGGGGCGTCGGCGGTCGGGTCGGGGGTGGGGGGAGGGGTGGGCGTCTCGGTCGCGGTGGGGCTGGGCGTGCCCGACGGCGGAGCGCTCGTCGGGGAGGGCGTCCCGCCCCCCGGGGAGCACGCGGCGAGCAGCAGGACGGTGGTGAGCAGGGCGGCGCTCGTGGCGCCTCGACGGGACGACCTCATGCTTCGACCCTAGGACGGTTCCCGGGTGCACCGCGTCGCAGGGTGGCGCCGGAGGCGTGTTCTTCGCGTCACGTGCCGGGGTGCCGGGTGCTCCGGTACCGAGCATGATGCGCTCGATCTGGGTGGTGGGGCGGTCGGGGAGTCGGAAGGTGCCGGCGGTGAGACATGACGCGCCGGCCAGCCGCCCGACCGCCGCTGGTGTCTCATGAACGGTCGTTCCTGAGACGGCCGGGATGTTCACTCAAGTGTCGATGAGCGTGTCGTGGCCAGTCGTGATCGATCTGTCGCCCTGTCTGGCCGGCACAGAACGCTGGCGCGCGTCAGGCGCCGATGTGCGCTGCGCGCAGGGCGGAGACGGCTGCTTCGATCGCGTCGGGGCCGTCGCCGATGTCGGGCGCGTAGGCGCGGGTGGAGGGGTCGAGTCGCCCTCCCAGGTGTGCGAGCTCGACCAGGAGCGGCATCGTCGCCAGTCCGAGTTCGGTGAGCGAGTACCTGCCCTGCTTGCCGCGGGCGGTCTCGGCCTTCGTCAGGAGGCCCTGATCGACGAGGTCGGCCAGGCGGCGCGACAAGACAGGCGCGCTGATGCCCTCCTGACTGCCGGTGAGCAGCTCGCGGAAGGACCGCCGGTCGTGCAAGGCGATGTCACGCAGGATCAGCAGGCTCCACCGATCACCGAGCAGCTCCAGGCTGCGATTGATCGGGCACGACGATCGCGGTTCGGAGATCATCGCCCTCCATCCAGGTAGTTGCACTTCGTGATCACTCACTCTACGCTGAAACCAAGCAGTAACACAATGCAACTACTTGGCTGGTTTCGGCCGGCCCGAGGAGACACGATGAAGGCCTTCGTCCTGGAGACGTACGGAAAGCCGCTCCGGGCGGTCGAGATGCCCGAGCCGATGCCGGCCCCGCACGAGGTTCTCGTGCGGATGGTCGCGGCCGGGGTCAATCACGCCGACGAGCGCACCCGCATCGGCGAGTTCAAGGCCGTCTTCCACCTCGACCTGCCCAAGGTCATGGGTGGAGAGCTCTCCGGCGAGGTCATCGCCGTCGGTGAGGACGTGACCGGCTTCGGCCCCGGTGACCGGGTCTACGGCTACACGGGCGTCGTCGGCATGGGCTCCTGGGCCGAGGTCGTCGCCGTCGACGCCGCCGCCCTGGCACCCGCCCCGTCGAGCATCCCTCTCGTCGACGCTGCCGCCCTGCCCGTCGTCGCCCTGACCGCATGGCAGGCGCTCGTCACCCTCGGTCAGGTCCGGCCGGGGCAGACCGTCCTCGTGCACGGCGGGGCCGGCGGAGTCGGCTCGGCCGTGATCCAGCTCGCCAAGCACCTGGGTGCCACCGTCGCCACGACGGCGTCGGCCGACAGCGCCGACCTCGTCAGAGCCTTGGGCGCCGATGTCGTCATCGACTACCGCAGCGAGGACTTCGTCGACCGGCTCGCCGACACCCCCGTCGACATCGTCGTCGACACCCAGGGCGGCGACATCACCACCCGCTCCCTGCGTGTCCTGCGTCGCGGCGGCCTCGTCGTCGGGATCGCCGGGACACCCGACCCGCACTTGGCCGATCAAGCCGGCGCGGGACGCGTCGTCAAGGCCGCGCTCGCCGTCCTCAGCCTCCGCCTGCGGCGGCAGGCCCGGCGCCTCGGCGTGCGCTACCGGTTCCTGTTCATCCAGCCCGACGGCGAAGCCCTGGCCGCGACTGCCGGTCTCGTCGATGACGGCGTCCTGCGCCCGGTCGTCGACCGCGTCCTGCCTCTTGACGACACCCTGGTCGCACTCGATCAACTCCTCGCTGGTCGAGCTCGCGGCAAGATCCTCGTCACCACGACCTCCGAGGAGGACGCCAACCATGCCTGACGCACCCGCCACCCCGACGGGCCATCGCACCCGCGAGACCGTCGGCGGCGCAGCACGAGCGATGACCTGGGTCACCGCCCCCACCCTCCATCTGGACGTCGCCGGCGACACCCTCGCCTACCGCGAGCTCGGCGCCGACGCAGGCACACCGGTCCTGCTCCTCACCCACCTGGGTGCCACCCTCGACGAGTGGGACCCGCGCGTCGTCGACGCCCTGGCCGCTGGTCGCCGCGTCATCGCCGTGGACCTCCCCGGAGTGGGCGGATCGACCGGCACCGTCCCCCTGACCGTCCAGGGCATGGCCGACGCCGCGCGCGCGTTCGTCGCCGCGCTCGACCTCACCAGGATCGACCTGTTCGGCTTCTCGCTCGGCGGGTTCGTCGCGCAGCAGGTCGCCCTCGATGATCCCGGACTCGTGCGGAGGCTCGTCCTCACCGGCACCGGGCCAGCGGGCGGCGCCGGGATCGACCACCCCACCGGCGGCGCCTACATCTACGTCGACATGGTCCGCGCCGCGCTCGCCCGCACCGACGTCAAGGAGTTCCTCTTCTTCCCCCGCACGCCCGCAGGCAAGGCCGCTGCGAAGGACTACCTCACGAGGATCCGCGAACGCGTGACGGACCGCGACGACCCCATCACTCTGACCGCATTCCGGCGCCAGATCACCGGCATCAAGGCCTGGGGCCGCCAGCAGCCGCAGGACCTTGCCGCGATCACGGCGCCGACGCTGATCGGCAACGGTGACCACGACCGCATGGTCCCCACCGCGCTGTCCCGCGACATGCTCGCCCGCATCCCCGACAGCACCCTCGCCATCTACCCGGGATCAGGCCACGGCGGCGTCTTCCACCACCATCGCCACTTCATCCCCACGCTCCTGGCACACCTCGACGCCTGACCCCAGACCCCCGTGCACCAGTACGACGTCGACGGTCAGCCGCCGAGCGCGCGAGACACCCCGACAAGTGCCCCTGCGGGAACATCGCCAATGAGCGCTGTGATTCACAGGGCGACGGGGGCCTTGCGGGGAGCCGCGGGGGGGGAGGGGGGCGGCCGGGCGTCAGCCGGCGAGGTGTCGGCCCACGGGGTCGGGGGTCGCGATCGGCCGGCCGACGGTCAGGGCGTCGCGCATCGCCGGGTCGAGGTCGGCGAACACCGCGTCGGCCTGCGTCCCGGTCGCGTCCAGGACCGAGCTGAAGAAGCAGCGCGCCGACGCGGCCAGGATCACGTCGAGGATCTCGCCGTCGTCGAGCCCGAGGTCGCGCAGCTCGGTGAGGTCGGGCTCGGTCATGTCGGCGGCCCCGGCCGCGACCTTGTCCGCGAGGTCCATGACGGCGCGGTCGATCGGCGAGAGCTGGACGGTGTCGTGCCCCTCGGCGACCTCGCGCACGGCGTCGGCCCCGGCGTGGTGGGCGGCGCGGACCGCGCCGTGCGCGAGCGCGCAGTACGTCGACCGGAGCCGCAGCGCCGCCGCGAGGGTCGCGAGCTCGTACCGGCGGGGCGACATGGACGCCTTGATCGCGCCGTTGAGCCCGATCCACGCGTCGAGCACCGCGGGCCGGTTCGCGAGGAGCCGCGTGAGGTTCGCGACGTACCCCAGCGTCTCGTGGTCCTTCGCGAACGCTGCCGCGACGGCGCCGCTGGGCTCGCTCTCGTCGGCCTCTCGGATCCAGCTCATGGCAGGTCTCCTTCCCGGGCGGCTGTGCGCTCGCGGTAGGGAGCACCGCGCCCCGGGGCTGTCCCTCCAGGCTCGCACGGTGCCGGCCGCGCCGGAAGGTCTCCAGCGTCGCCGAGCATGCGGTTCCCGTCGCCCGAGCATGCGGTTGGCGTCCGAGTTCAGCCGAAGAGAGACGCCCACCGCGTGCTCGGCACCGAGAGGGATGGCCCCCTAGGCGCGTGGTTGAGTGCGGAGGCGGGAGAGCTCCTGCGCGATCGCCGAGCCGACGACCTGCCCCGGGGCGATGCCGGTCTCGTCGGTCGGTGCGATCGCGGTCAGCCCGGCCAGGCCGATCCCGACCATGAGCAGGCGCAGGGCGGCGTCGCGGTTGCCGTCGTCGGGCCGTTCCCGGTCGAGGAGCCGTTCGAGGACCGTGCAGACCTGCTGGAGCGATGTCAGGTATGCGGGGGCGAACTCCTGGGTGAACCGCGCGTACGAGCCCGCCTCGGCCCAGAGGGCGAGGGCACCGCCGTCCTGCCCGCCGCGCAGGCCCTCGAAGAAGTGGCCGACCGCTTCCTGCGGGTCGAGGTTCGCCGCCTCGGCCTCGAACTGCTCGACCTCGGTCCGGGTGTACAGGAGCCAGGCCTCGGCGACGAGCTGCGTCGTCGACCCGAAGTGGTGGTGGATCTGCCCCTGGGAGCCGCCGAGCTCCGCCGCGACCGAGCGGGCCGTCACGGCGGCGATGCCGTCGCGTCCCAGGACGACCACGGCCGCGTCCAGGATGGTCCTGCGGCGCGCGTCTCGTGCGAGATAGCTCCCCATGGTGTTCTCCTCGGTGTCGGCAGCGGCCTATTGCATCACGACGGAGCGCACGAACGCGCTGGTCCGGGTGCGCAGCCCGTCGCGACGGGACGCGACGATCTCCGCGGCCGGCGGGTCGAGGGGGCCCGGGAGCGGGGTGCTGTGGACGTTCGTGTGGCAGTCGAGGTCGACGCACACGTAGATGCCGAGGGTGTCGAGGCGGGCGCGCTTGTCCGCCCCTGCGCGGGCGGCCGAGAACAGGGCGACCTCGTTGAAGCGCCGGGTGAAGCGGCACAGCACGCACATCACGGCGCGGCTCGCGAGCTCGTTGCGGGTCGCCGACTGGCGGAGCATGACGCCGTGGGGCACGTCGTCGACGAGGGCGACGAGGTACGCGCGCAGGGGTGACCGGGGGTCGCGCCAGCCGAGGTAGTCGAGGCGGGACCAGTCGAGCGTGTCGAACGTGGCGGGGAGCCGCAGGACCTTCGTCTCCTGCGTGGTGGTGTTCCTGAAGGCGTGGCGGGTCTCCTGCCGGGTCAGTGGTCGCACGTGCGGCTCCGGTTTCCGTCGAATTTGTACGGGTGTTCAAGTTGGACACTAGTACAGATTCGTGGGGCGGAGCACGCCCTTTCTCCCGCCCCGACCTGGTGGCACCTCAGGGAAATCACCCTCCCGCTCCCTCGCCGACGCGCGCCCGCGGGTCTAGCGTCGAGAACAGGTACGCCCGTCGCTCGACCGGGGGGATCTCATGTGGGCGATCCGTGGACGCGTCGTCGCACTGTCGGACGACCGGTCGGTCGCGCCGTCCGAGTCCGCGGTCTTCACGGGCCGCGTGTGGATCGACGACGACGGCCGCGTCGCCGCCGTCACCCGCAGCACCCGGCCCGGTCCCGCACGCTTCGACGGATGCCCGGTCGTCGACGTCGGCAGCTCGCTCGTCCTGCCGGGCCTGATCGACCTCCACAACCACCTGGCCTACGACACGCTGCCCCTGTGGACCGAGCCGTCGCAGGCCGTCCCGTTCGCGCACCACGACTCGTGGCCCCGTGCCAGGACCTACGCCGCGAGCACCACGTGGCCCGCGTACGCGTTCATCACCGCGAGCCCGCACGAGCTCCTCGCGTACGTCGAGACCAAGGCGATCGTGGGCGGCACGACCTCGGTCCAGGGCTCCCCGCCCATGAACCGCCCGCGCGACGGGTGGCTCGTGCGCGAGATCGACGACGAGAGCTTCGGGACGGGGGACCGCAACAAGGTCCTCGCGTCGGTCCTCACGGCCAAGCCCGCCGACCTCGCCGACCGCGCGAACCGCATGCGCGCCGGATCGCTGTTCGTCTACCACTGCGCCGAGGGGCAGCCCGGCAGCCTCGTCGCCCGCGAGTACACCGACGCCGAGTCGGCCGGCTGCCTCCAGCCCCGGTTCGTCGCGGTCCACGCGACCGCGGTCGATGCGGCCGGCTTCGCGCGCTGGGCCGACCCCGGCGCCGTCGTCTGGTCGCCCTTCTCCAACCTGTGGCTCTACGGCGTCACCACCGACGTCCCCGCGGCGAGGGACGCGGGACTCGCCGTGTGCCTCGGGGCGGACTGGGCGCCGTCGGGCTCGAAGAACGTCCTGGGCGAGCTCAAGGCCGCGCGCCTCGCCGCCGACCACGCCGGGTGGAACCTCAGCGACGAGGACCTCGTGCGCATGGTGACCTGCGTGCCCGGCGACGTCCTCGCACGCGGCTGGGGGCGGCAGACCGGGCGGCTGCAGCCCGGGGCGCTCGCGGACGTCCTCGTGCTGCGCGCCGAGCGTGGCGCCGACCCGTTCGCCTCCGTCGTCGCCGCGACCGAGGAGGACGTGGACCTCGTCGTGATCGACGGCGTCGCGCGCTACGGGACTCCCGCGCTCACGGCCGCCGCGGGCGCGCCCGACCTCACGGCCCTCACCGTCGGCTCGCGCGACATGCGCCTGAGCCTCACGCACCCCGACGACGGCACGACGCCCTGGGGGTGGGACGACGTCGTCGACCGGCTCGAGGCCGTCCGTGCCGACCCGCAGGCCGAGATCACCGCAGCCCAGGCGCGCGCCGCGGCATGGGCCGGGAGCATGAGCGACGAGGGCGCGCCCCTGCGCCTCGCGCTCGACATGCCCACGGGCGTCGGCCCGGTCGGCGGGCTCCCGCGCGACCTCGGGACGATCGTCGTCCCGCCGCTCGAGTCCCTGATGCCCGACGACGCCTGGCTCGCCCAGGTCGTCGGGCGCGGCTTCCACGAGGGAGTGCTCGACGGCCTGCGCGCCTACTACTGAGGTCGCGTCGCAGCGATCTCGCCGACCGCCGCTCCACCGCACCGCACCACCGCTGGGAGGGAACGTGACGACCACCGACCCGCGCGACGCCCGCGTCCGGCGCCTGCTCGCCGAGGCCGTCACGGCCACGACCCTCGCCGACGTCCCCGCAGCCGCGCACCTCGACGGCGGCGAACGGCTCCAGGTCGTCGACACGTTCGTCACGGTCCTGGGCGGGCTCTACTCCCACCTGCCCGCCAAGCGCGCGGCCTACGCGAGCGACCCCGTGCAGGGGCTCACGCTGCTGCGGCGCCGCGCCGTCGACCTGACCGACGCCGAGTTCCACCTCGCGCTCACGGGCATCCTCACCGGGCTGCGCGACGCGCACACCCGCTACGTCGGGCCCGTCGCCGCACGCGGGCAGGTCGCGACGCTGCCGTTCCTGATCGAGGCCCACGGGCCCGACCACGAGCCGCACTTCCTCGTGACCAAGGTCGGCCCCGGCGCCACGACCGACAGGTCGTTCGCCCCAGGTGTCGAGGTCCTCGCATGGAACGGCGTGCCCATCGCCCGCGCGGTCGAGGTCCACGCCGACCGCGAGACCGGCGGGCGACCCGACGCGCGGCGCTCGCGCGCGCTCGAGTCCCTGACGTTCCGCGCTCTCGACTACGGGCCGCCGCCCGACGAGCACTGGGTCGTCGTCGAGTACCGGACGCGCCGCGGGGCCACCCGGGAGACACGCTTCGACTGGACCGTCGTCGCCCCCGGTCGGGCCGAGACGGCCGTCAGCCGAGCCACGCGCGCGGCGCTCAAGGTCGCGGTCGACCCCGCCGCGGACGCCGTGCGCCGGGCCAAGAAGCTCACGTTCGTCCCCGAGCTGTGGGCCACCGAGGACGAGGCCGAGCCTGCCGCGCCACCACCGCCGCCCCTTCCCCGGGCGAGCACGACGCGAGCGGGCGTCGCCCGCGCAGGGGGAGCGGCGCCGTCGGGCCGTCTCCCGACCGGGAACGCGGGCGGGGTGGGCACGGACTGGATCCCCACCCCGCTCCAGGACGTCCTCGCCGCGCGGGCGCTCGACGCCGACCACGGCCTGCTGCGGCTGTGGTCGTTCGACGTGGGGGACGACGCCGCCTACCTCGACGAGATGACCCGGCTCCTGGGGCTCCTGCCCGCGGGAGGGGTCGTCGTGGACCTGCGCGGCAACCCCGGCGGGCTCGTCTGGGCCGCCGAGCGCGCGCTGCAGCTCTTCACGGACCACCCGGTCGTCCCCACGCGCTTCAGCCTCGTCGCCACACCCCTCACCCGGCTCATGGCCGCCAGCCCGTTCAACCGGCTCGAGCTCGAGGCGTGGAACGGCTCGCTCCAGGACGCCGTGTCGACCGGCGAGCAGTACGCGCAGCCCCTGCCGCTGACCGACCCCGCCTGGTGCAACGACCGCGGACGGGTCTACCCCGGACCCGCGGTCGCGGTCGTCGACCCGAACACGTACTCGTCGGGCGACCTGTTCGCGGCCGGGTGGGTCGACAACGACGTGGGTCCGCTCGTCGCCGTCGGGCAGGCCACCGGGGGCGGTGGGGCCAACGTCTGGACGCTGTCCCAGGTGCGCGACGCGCTCGCGGGCACCGAGCGCGCGCTGCCGCCCATGCCCGCAGGGACGTCGCTGACCGTCGCGGTGCGGCGGACCATCCGCTCGGGCCGGGGCGACGGCATCCCGGTCGAGGACCTCGGGATCGCGGGCGTCCCGTACGACATGACCCGCGACGACCTGCTGCGGGACAACGTCGACCTCCAGGCGTTCTGCCTGGGGCTGCTCCGCGCCGGCTGAGAGCCGGTCCGCGCGCGAACGGAGGAACGACATGAGCACCGACCACGACCCCGGACCGCCGCCCGAGATCGCCGAGATATTCGAGCGGCTCCCGAGCTACGGCGAGCACGCCGCGCTGTTCTGGCACGACTGGGGTCCCGTGCTCTACCGGGGCCGCCTCGACGGGTCCGCGCGCCTGCTCGTCATCGCGTCCGACCCCGGCCCCACCGAACGCATCGCGGGCCGCTCGCTCGTGGGCAACGCGGGCCAGCGCGTCCAGGGCTTCCTCACCAAGCTCGGGCTGACGCGCAGCTACGTGTGCCTCAACGCCTACGCGTACGCGACGTTGCCCTCGCGCGCGGACGAGGCCGCGCGCGAGATCCTGCGTGCCCCCGAGCACACGCGCTGGCGCAACCAGCTGTTCGACGCCGTCACGGGACCCGGTCTCCAGGCGGTCGTCGCGTTCGGGGCCCAGGCGCGCGACGCCCTGGGGCGCTGGGAGGGCGCCCCGAACGTCCCCGTCCACAAGGTCCCGCACCCCTCGAGCCGCGACCCCAAGGCGCTGCTCGACGCGTTGCGCGACGCGGTCGGCGACCTGCGGGGCGTCGTGACGCCGGACCCCGACGGCGACGCGACCGTCCCGACCTACGGCGCGACCTTCGAGGAGGCCGACTACGCACCGATCCCGCGCGGTGACCTGCCGTACGGGATGCCCGACTGGTTCGGGGACGACGCCTGGATCCGTGCGCTCGGCGAGAACGGCACCGTGCAACGGCCGCGCAGCGACCCGGCGCACACGATCGAGTGGAGGGCGCCGGGCGGAGCGGTCTGAGGCGGGCGCGGGGCCTGAGGCCCCAACGGTCGTCCTACGGCCCCTCGTGCGGGACCAGCACCCGCACGCCACGACGCTCGACGACCGTCGCGGTCGTCTCGTCGAGGGTCCGCGTCGTCGCCTCGTCGAAGCCGTTCCCGACCGAGCGCACCAGGAGCGTCGCCGACCCCGACGTCAGGTAGCGCAACGCCTCGCGCTGCCACGCGGCGTTCTGGTCGCGCGGCACGGGGCGCCCCACGGAGTCCTTCGCCCCGACGTCGTACGCGTACCCCGACAGGTCCACGGGCAGCTCGCAGCCGCGCGCCAGGTCGCGGCTCAGGACCTCGGTCAGCGCGAGCAGCGCGGGGGAGTCGGCGCGGACGCACCCGTCCTCCGGCAGGTGGGACCGCACCGCGGCGGCCGGGAAAGGCACGACGCGCTGCGTCGCCGTCACCCCGGCACCGAGCGTGAAGCCCAGGCACACGAGCGCCGCGACCGGCTGCCGCCAACGCGCCGGCACGAGCGAGGCCGTGGCCGCGACGACCAGCACGAGCGCCGGGACGACGAACGCCGCGTACTGCTGGTACGCCGACGGCGACGCCACGAGCACCACGGTCTGGACGGCGAGCAGCGCGACCCACAGGCGACCGCGCCGCCCGACCCAGGCAGCGACCGCCGCGACGACCACGAGGCCCAGCACGGCCCAGACCAGGGCGAGCTGCGCCGTCGGGGTCCGGGCCCACTCCGCGTTCCCCGTGCCCGCGATCCACGTGAGCCGCTGGAGGACCCCCGTGTCCGTCTCGCGCGGTCGCCCGAGCTGGTCGAGCACGACCATGCGGAACATGTCCGAGCCCGCGGCCAGCGCGAACGGCGCCATCACGACCACGACCGCCCCGACCGCCCCCGCGCCCGCCCGCACCGCGACCCGCCACCCCGCCGTCACGAGCAACCAGACGACCACGACCGCGAGCGGCACGACGCCCCAGATCTTGACGCTCACGCCGAGCCCCAGGACCGCGCCGCCCGCCCACAGCCAGCCCATCCCGGAGGCTGTCGCGGGGCGCCGGTCCGCATCGAGGCCGCGCAGCACCAGGACGACCCCGCCCAGCAGGCACAGCGACCCCAAGGGCTCGAGCAGCGTGATGCGCTCGGCCCACGCCGCGGCGTACGACACGGCGTACAGGACGCCGCCCACGACCATCGCGGTCGTGCCCCACCGGCGCGCGACCCGCGTCACCAGGACGGCGTTCGCGGCGCCGACCAGCAGGAAGCCCACGCGCGCGGCGACCAGGGCGTCGCTGTCGCTCGTCCACGCGGTGAGCGCCGCGAAGGGCGTCAGGGCGAGCATCGAGCCGGGTGGGTGCAGGAGCAGGAAGTCGCGGTAGGGCAGGAGGCCGTGCGCGAACGCCACGGCCGACGAGAAGTACACGCCGTCGTCGTACCCGTGATACCCGCGGAGGCCGACCGTCCCGCCCACGAGGTGCCACCGCACGAGGAACGCGAGCGCCCCGACCGCGGCGGCGACCGCCCAGCCCAGCGCAGCGCCCGGCCGGCGGTCCGGGCGGGGGGTTCGGGGTGCGGGGCTCACTTCCTCGAGTCTGCCCGGCGTGGTGCGGGGCCGCGCGCGGAGGCCCGACGGCGGCGCGCACCGAGCACCGCTCAGCGGGAGCGCGGAGCCAAGGGGCAGCCCGTGCAGGCCGAGGGGAGGCGACGGGTGGGCTGTGCGTCGCCGGGAGTGCCCGGGGTACCCGGAGCACCCGGCGTGCCGGGGCAGCCCGACCCCGAGCAGGGCCCCCCGGCTCGCGGCGGGCCCGCGACCTGCACGAGCCTCAGCCGGACGAGCTGCGCGACGGTCGCGTCGACGAGCCCGGGGTCGAGGCCGAGCGCGACGGCGGCCTCGTCGGTCGTGTCGCCCGCGCGGATCCTCGCCAGCACCGGCCGCACGAGGTCGCGGTGCCGCGCGGGAGCGTGCGCCGTGGTGCTCACCAGACGAGCCGCAGGAGCTGGAACGTCGCGACCGACAGGACCCAGGCGACCGTGAGCTGGGCCGCGACCGCACCCAGGGTCCAGCGCCAGCCGAACAGGCGCTTCTGCTCGGCGACCGTCGCGAGGCACGGCGTGTAGGCGAGCACGAAGACCATGAACGCGAGCGCCGCGGCCGAGGCGTGCCCGCCCGAGGTCTCGTCGAGCGTGGTGCGCAGCTGCTCGCCGAGCTCGCCCGGTGACGACCCGGTGGGCTCGTCCACGGCGTACGCCTGCGCGAGCGCCCCGACCGCGACCTCCTTGGCGACGAACCCGGTGACCAGGGCGGACGTCGTGCGCCAGTCGCCGTAGCCAGCGGGGGCGAACACGGGCGCGACCTGGTCGGTCAGGCGGCCGTACGCCGAGTCGTGCACAGGGACCTCGCCGAACGTGTGGCCGGCGGTGACGGGGATCGCGAGCAGCAGCCACACGGCGACGAGGACCGCGACGATGATCGTGCCCGCGCCGCGCAGGAACGCGAGCACACGCCGGCCCGTGGTCGCCAGGAGCGGGCCGAGGCGCGGCACGTGGTACGCCGGGAGGACCAGCGCGAGGGGTTCCCGGTCGAGGTCGCGGAACAGCGTGCCGCGCAGCGCGAAGGCCCCGCCGAGCACGAGCAGCACGCTCAGCACGTACATGGCGAGCACCACGAGGCCCGTGTGCCGGGGAAAGAACGTCCCGGCCAGCAGGACGTACACCGTCAGCCGCGCGGGGCACGACGCGTACGGGACCAGGAGCCCCGTGAGCAGACGCTGCCGGGCGTGCGGGAGCGTCTTGGTCGCCGCGAGGGCGGGCAGGTTGCAGCCGAAGCCGACGATGAGCGGCATGATGACGCGGCCGTCGAGCCCGACCGAACGCATGAGCCGGTCCGCCAGGACCGCGACCCGTGCTACGTAGCCAGAGTCCTCGAGCAGCCCGATCGCGAGGAACATCATGGCCATGAGCGGCGCGAACGCGACGACGACGCCGACGCCCGCGACGACGCCGTCGACCACCAGGCCCTCGAACCACCCGCCGCCCAGCCCCAGGCCGGCGAGCGCCCACGAGACGACTCCCGCGACGGGACCGGTCACGAGCGCCTCGGCGGCTCCCATGATCGGCGCGGCCGCCCACGTGGCGAGCTGGAACAGCGCCCAGAGGGTCAGGACGAACACGGGCAGCCCGACCCACGGGTTGAGCAGCCAGCGGTCGATCCGGTCGGCTCGGCTCCGGGTCGGGGAGTGGTGGGCGTCGATCGCCTCGACCACGTCGTCGGCCCAGCCGAGCAGCGCGTCGATCCGGTCGAGGTCGCCCGCCGGGCGGTCGTCGGCAGGAGCAGGCAGCCCGACGACGGCGCGCGGGTTCGCCGCGACGGTGCGCACGGCCTCGGCGAGGTCGTCCGTGCCGTGTCCCGTGCGAGGGTCGACCTCGACGACCGGGACACCGAGCCGGTCCGCGAGCCGGTCCGGGTCGACGACGAGGCCGTCGACCGTGGCGACGTCGGTCATGGTGAGGGCGACCACGACACGGTCGGTCAGGGCGCCGACCTGCCCGAGGAGGAACAGCGCGCTGTGGAGCTCGGCCGCGTTGGCGACGAGCAGGCAGACGGCGTCGTCCGTGCGCCGGGTGCCCGCAGTGCCCGCAGCGCCCCCGGTGCCCGCTGTGCTGCGGGCGATCTCGGCCGCGGTCACGGCCTCGTCGGGCGAGACGGGGGTCAGCGAGTAGGCGCCGGGCAGGTCGACGATCGCGAGGGTCGACGAGGCGGCGAGGGCGACCGCGGTCTCCTGGGAGCCGCGCTCCTCCGCGGACCGGCCGGGCCCGGGGCGCCAGGTCCCACGGGCGAGCTCGACCGTCGTCCCGGGAGCGTTGCGGGTGGTCTGGCGGGCGCCCGTGAGGCGGTTGAAGAGGGTCGACTTCCCGGAATTGGGCGTCCCGACGAGCAGGATCCGCGCGGCGGGGAGGTCCGTCGCGTCGAGCGGTACCCCCGGGCCGGTCCCGCGACGGCGACGTCGCGCGGGCGGGTGCGCGGCGCCGTCGTGCCCCTCGGTGCCGCGTCCGGGTCCCACGTCGCAGTGCGGACAGCTCACGACGCGATCTCGAGCCGGCGGACCGTCGCGGCGTCGAGCGCGATGCGGCGGCGGCCGACGAGGACGACGCGCCCGCCGAACGGGGTCCGCAGCGCGACGGTCATGCCTGCGCCCGGTCGGAGTCCCAGCTCGCGCAGGCGAACCCCGGAGCCCGGCGAGGTGCGTGCGTCCTCGCGGACCGACGACAGGACGACGTGCGCCCCCGGTGGGACCTCAGCCAGGTTCATGCTCTCGACGCTAGACGTGAGGTGAGCCTCACCTCACGTGCTGGAGGTCCCGGGCGGCCCGGGCCGTAGGTCCCGTCAGAGGTTGAGGAGTGCGCCCGCGCCGATGCCCGCGAGGATGCCCAGGGCCATGGTCGTGACCGTGAGCACGACCGGGTGCGAGGGGCTGCTGTGCAGGCGCTGCCAGAGGCTCGGGGCAGGGGAGGCGGTCTGGGCGTGGTGGATCTCGCGGCGCGAGAGCCCGGCCGTGACGGGGGCGGGCTCGGTGGCGTGCTGGGTGCTCATGGTTCGTACCTCCGGGGTTGTGCGTTCACCACGGTAGACACGGTTGCGGGGCCGACGTGACGCGAGATGCGCGTGAAGAGAGTCACGTGGCCCCCGGTGGCGGGGCGTACGGGGCTGGGGTATCCCAGGTGCTATCGAGCCGCCGTGCTCCCGCGCACCACGAGGCTCGTCGCGAGGTCCATGCGCGTGTTCGTCACGTCGCCCTCGCGCGCCTTGAGGACGAGCCGCGCGGCCTCCTGGCCCATCTCCTGGAGCGGCTGGTGGACCGTGGTCAGCGCGGGGCTGGACCAGCGGGCCACGGGGACGTCGTCGTACCCGACGATCGAGAGGTCCTCGGGGACGCGCAACCCGTGGCGGCGCGCGGCCTCGAGCACGCCGAGGGCCTGGAGGTCGGAACCCGCGAAGATCGCGGTGGGGGGCTCGGGCAGGCTCAGGAGCTCCTCGGCGCGGTCGGTGCCGCCCTGCGGGTGGAAGTCGCCGAACCGCACCAGGTCGGGGTCGGCCGCGATGCCGGCCGTGCCGAGCGCCGAACGGTAGCCGTCGAGGCGGGCGAGCGAGCACATCATGTCCTCGGGGCCCGTGATGACGCCGATGCGGCGGTGGCCGAGCTCGATGAGGTGACGCGTGGCCATGAGCCCGCCCTGCCAGTTCGCGGAGCCGACCGACGGGACGTCGGGCTCGGGGTCCCCGGCGGGGTCGATGACCGCGAACGGGATGGCCCGTGAGCGGAGCTGTTCCTTGACGGCCGCGGGCAGCGTCGAGAAGACGAGCACGACGCCGAGCGGCCGGCGGGCGAGGACGCCCTCGATCCACTCGGGCCCGGGGGCGTGCCGGGTGCCCGACTCGGTCAGCACGACGCTCGCCCCGTGCTCGCGCGCGACGTCCTCGACGCCGCGGATGAGCTCCATGGCCCAGATGCTCTCGAGCTCGTGGAACACGATCTCGATGAGGGGGGCCGAGGCGGTGGGGCTCTTGCGTCGCCGGTAGCCGTGCTGGACGAGCAGCGCCTCGACCCGGTCGCGGGTCCCTGCGGACACGTCGGTGCGCCCGTTGAGCACCTTGGACACGGTCGAGAGGGACACCTGGGCCTCGGCCGCCACGGCGGCGAGGGTGACCCGGCCGGGAAGAACGTCGTCGGTCATGCGGGTCAGCGTAGCGCCTCGGGCGGAAAGTTTCGATGGGTGATCTCCGAGGTCTCGACGAGCAGTTCCCAGGCTTCTCGCAGCAGGTAACAGTTCAGGCTCGGTGTTGACCCCGAGGATTTCGCGTCTTAGAGTCCAGGGCAACCGAGTACTTTCGGCGCAGACGCCGAAACTTTCGAAAGGGTTCGATGATGAACACAAGAACGCGGAAGTCGCTCACGGCCGCGGCCGTGGCGTCGGCGCTGGTCCTCCCGCTCGCTGCGTGCGCGAGCGGGGACTCCGGTGGGTCGCGCCGCCCCGAGAACGAGATCCACGTGATGGTCTACGGGGACGCGACCAACAAGGTCGAGCAGCAGATGGTCGACACGTTCAACAAGACCTCGGACGTCAAGGTCGTCCTCGACACCATCCCCGGCGCCGACTACCAGCAGAAGCTCCAGACGATCATCGACACCAACGCGGCGCCGGACGTCTTCTTCAACTGGGGCGGCGGCTCGATCGAGCCCTTCGTCGACGCCGACCTGCTGCTTCCCCTCGACGACTTCATCGCCGAGGACCCCCAGCTCAAGGACGCGTTCCTGCCCGCGGTGTTCAACTCGGCCGTGATCGACGGCACGTCCTACGGCATCCCGATGCGCGGCACGCAGCCGGTCATGCTGTTCCACAACAAGCAGGTCCTCGCGGACGCCGGCATCGAGGCCCCCGAGACCTGGGACGAGCTCCTCGCGGCGGTCGAGACCCTCAAGGCCCAGGGCGTCACGCCGATCGCCCTCGGCGGCGCCGACCAGTGGCCGACCCTCATGTGGTACCAGTACGCGTTCGACCGCGTCGCGGGCCCCGAGCTCTTCGAGAAGGCCCTCGCGGGCGACACCGACGTGTGGGACTCGGCCGAGAGCCACGAGGCCCTCGACAAGCTGTCCGAGCTCATCGACGCCGGCGCCTTCGGCACCAACTTCGACTCGGTGAAGTTCACCGACGGCGGCTCGCCCGCGCTCCTGCGCACGGGCAAGGCGGCGTTCGAGCTCATGGGCTCGTGGAACTACTCGACGCACTACGACGTGGACCCCGCGTGGACCGACGCCAACCTCGGCTACACGGCCTTCCCCGCGATCGACGGCGGCAAGGGCGACGCGGCCAACATCACGGGCAACACCAACAACTTCTACTCGGTGCTCGCCAAGACGCGCTACCCGGACGCCGTGCGCGACTTCCTCAAGCTCATGTACTCGGACGAGTTCGTCGAGGCGCAGCTCGCGATCGGCAACCTGCCGACCACGACCAACACCGAGCAGTTCCTGGACCAGGCCGCGAGCCCCGAGTACGCCGCCTTCCAGTTCGACCTCGTGAAGAACGCGCCGCACTTCCAGATGTCCTGGGACCAGGCTTTCCCCCCGGCTGCCGGCACCCCGCTCAAGATCGCGGTCCAGCAGTTCTTCAGCGGCCAGATCGACGCCGACGGCTTCATCGCTGCGATGAAGTCCCTGCCGGCCTCGCGCTGACCCGGTCCCCCGGACGGAGATCGTCATGACCACCCGCGCACCCCAGGGGCGCACGCGCCCGGGCGCCGCCGACCTCCAGGTCGGTCGCCCGGGCGTGGTCTGGGCCCTGCCCGCCGCCCTGTTCTTCGGGCTCTTCGCCCTCCTGCCCATGGTCCTCGTGCTCGTGCTGTCGTTCACGCAGTGGAGCGGCCTGGGCAGCCCCGAGCTCGTCGGGACCGAGAACTGGTCCCGCCTCCTCGACGACCCCGTGATGCTCAAGAGCATCGGGCTCTCGCTCGTGCTGACGGCACTCGGCGTCGTGACCCAGACCCCGGTCGCGATGCTGCTGGGTGTGTGGGCCGCGGGCCACCAGTGGAACCGTGCGGTGCTCTCGGCGATCTTCTTCGTGCCGCTGCTGCTGTCCGCGGCCGCGGTGTCGGTCCTGTGGCGCGCGGTGCTCGACCCGAACTTCGGCGTCCCGGCCCAGATGGAGTGGCTGTTCGGCGACGGCAACCTGTTCGGCAACCAGTCGACCGCGATCGCCGTCCTGGTGTTCGTGAGCCTGTGGCAGTTCACGCCGCTGCACGCCTTGATCTACCAGGGTGCCGCGAAGGCCGTGCCGCCCATGCTCTACGAGGCGGCCGAGATCGACGGCGCCGGGCGCGTGCGCTCGTTCTTCGCGATCACGCTCCCGCAGCTGCGCAACACCATGATCACGTCGGTCATCCTCATGGTCGTCGGCGGCCTGACGACGTTCGACACGGTCCTCATCCTGACCAACGGCGGGCCCGGCACGGACACGACCATCACGGCCTTCTACATGTACCAGAAGGCGTTCCGCGGCTTCGACTTCGGGCTCGCGTCGGCGATCGCCGTGGTCCTGGTCGTCGCGGCGACCGCGATCTCCCTGGTCATGGTCCGCCTGTCCGGGTACGACAAGATGCGCAGCGAGCTGGAGGGCGTGTGATGAGCAACGACCTGAGCGTCACCCCCGCGGAGCAGGTCTCCGGCCCGACGACGTCGCCCGGCTCGGGTGGTGCGTCCCGCCCGGGCGCGACGAGCGCGGGCGTCCCGCTGCGCCGTCGGGCAGGCAGCCGGTCAGGAAAGGGCAGCCGCAACCGGCCCAACTGGGGCGCGGGCGTCGCGGTCACGATCTGGCTGCTGATCGTCGCGATCCCCCTCTACGTGCTCGTCACGGCGTCGTTCCAGACGCAGGCCGGGTACGCCGAGGGCGGCCCCCTGTCCCTGCCGACCACGTTCACGCTCGACAACTTCACCAACGCGTTCGACCAGGGCTTCGGCCGCTACTTCCTCAACACGCTCGTCGTGACGGTCGCCGTGGTCGGGATCGTGGTGCTGCTCGTGCCGCCGCTGTCGTACGCGATCGTGCGCAACCGCTCGCGCGCCACCACGGGCATCTTCCGGATGTTCCTCCTGGGCCTCGCGGTCCCCGCGAGCGCCGTGATCGTCCCGATCTTCTACGTCATCTCGGTCGTGGGCCTGTACGACAACCTGATCGGCGTGATCCTGCCGACCGCGGCGTTCTGCCTGCCGATCTGCACGATCATCCTCAGCGGCTCGATGCGCGACATCACCAACGAGCTCTACGAGGCCATGGCCCTCGACGGCGCGTCGCCCAGGCGGGTGTTCATGCAGCTCGTGCTGCCGCTGTCCAAGGGCGGCGTCGCGACGATCGTCGTCTACTCGGCGCTGCAGGCGTGGAACGGGTTCCTGTTCCCCCTGATCCTCACGCAGTCCGAGTCGACCAAGGTCATCACCCTCGGCCTCTTCAACTTCCAGACGCAGTACGGCGTCAACATCCCCGGCCTCCTCGCGGCGGTCGTCATGTCGATGATCCCGATCCTGCTCGTGTACCTGTTCGCCCGGCGTGCCCTGGTCCAGGGCCTCATGGGCGTCGGCGGAAAGTAGCTCCACCATGACTCCTCAGACGAACCAGACCGAACTGCCCGTGTGGTCCGACCCGACGGTCGGCACCGCGACCCGCGTCAAGGCGCTCATGGCCGAGATGACGCTGCGCGAGAAGGTCGCCCAGCTCTTCGGGGTGTGGGTCGGCGCGTCGGCCGAGGGCGGCGAGGTCGCCCCGCACCAGCACGACATGGAGGACGGCGTCGACCTCGACGCGATCCTGCCCGACGGGCTGGGGCAGCTCACGCGGCCCTTCGGGACCAACCCGGTCGACCCGGCCCTGGGTGCGCTGTCGCTGCTGCGCACGCAGGAGCGCGTGCGCTCGGCGAACCGTTTCGGCATCCCGGCCCTCGCGCACGAGGAGTGCCTCGCGGGCTTCGCCGCGTGGGGTGCGACGGCCTACCCCGTGCCGCTGTCGTGGGGTGCGACGTTCGACCCCGCGCTCGTGCGCCGCATGTCGACGCGGATCGGGCAGGACATGCGCTCGGTCGGCGTGCACCAGGGCCTGGCCCCCGTGCTCGACGTCGTGCGCGACGCCCGCTGGGGCCGTGTCGAGGAGACCATCGGCGAGGACCCGTACCTCGTCGGGACCGTCGCCACGGCCTACGTCCAGGGCCTGGAGTCCGCAGGGATCGTCGCGACGCTCAAGCACTTCGCCGGGTACTCGGCCTCGCGCGGCGGGCGCAACCACGCGCCCGTCTCGATGGGGGCGCGCGAGCGCGCCGACGTCATCCTGCCGCCGTTCGAGATGGCCGTCCGCGAGGGCGGCGTGCGGTCGGTCATGCACGCGTACACCGACACCGACGGCATCCCCTCGGCCGCCGACCGCGACCTCCTCACGGGTCTGCTGCGCGACACGTGGGGCTTCGACGGGACCGTGGTCGCCGACTACTTCGGGATCGCGTTCCTCAAGATCATGCACGGCGTGGCCGGCGACTGGGCCGAGGCCGCCGCGGCGGCGCTCGCGGCCGGGGTCGACGTCGAGCTGCCGACCGTCAAGACGTTCGGCGAGCCGCTCGTCGCGGCCCTCGAGGCCGGGGACGTCGACGTCGCGCTCGTGGACCGCGCCCTCGAGCGCGTGCTGCGCCAGAAGGTCGACCTCGGACTGCTCGACGCCGACTGGGACCCCGTCCCCGAGGTGCTGCGCGACGTGCCCGCGGACGTGCTCGCTGCCGTCTCCGGATCGGGTGACGATGCAGCCGTGGCTGCGCTGCGCGGGACCGTCGACCTCGACGGACCCACGAACCGGGCGCTCGCCCGCGAGGTCGCCGAGCAGGCCGTGGTCCTGCTCGCGAACGACGGCGTGCTGCCGCTCGGCCCGGACGTGCGCCGCGTCGCGGTCGTGGGCCCCACGGCCGAGGACCCCATGGCCGTGCTCGGCTGCTACTCGTTCCCCGCGCACGTGGGTCTGGCCCACCCCGAGATCCCGCTCGGGCTCTCGCTGCCCACGCTCGCCGAGTCCCTGCGCGCCGAGCTGCCGGGCGTCACGGTCGACGTGCTGCCCGCGATCACGCTCGACGGCACGAGCGACCCGTCCTCGACCGGGGCCGTGAGCACGGCCGAGGTCGCGGCCGCCGACGCCGCAGGCATCGCCGCGGCGGTGCACCTCGCCCGCGAGGCCGACGTCGTCGTGGGCGCCCTGGGCGACCGGGCCGGCCTGTTCGGTCGCGGCACGAGCGGTGAGGGCTGCGACGCCGAGTCGTTGCGCCTGCCCGGCGCCCAGCAGGACCTGCTCGACGCGCTGCTCGCCACAGGTCGCCCCGTGGTCGCGACGATCCTCTCGGGTCGTCCCTACGCGCTCGGCGCGGCCGCGACCCCGGCGCCCGGTGAGCCCGGCGCCGCCGCGATCGTCCAGGCGTTCTTCGCGGGCGAGGAGGGGACCCCCGCGGTCGCGGGCGTCCTGTCGGGGCGCGTGGCGCCGTCGGGCCGGCTGCCCGTGAGCGTGCCCGGGACCGAGGGCGCCCAGCCGACCTCCTACCTGGCCGCGACGCTCGCGCAGGCGACCGACGTGTCGAACATCGACCCGACCGCGGCCTTCGCGTTCGGCCACGGGCTCACCTACACGAGCTTCGACTGGTCGGACCTCGTGGTGAGCGCGACCGAGGCCGCGACCGACGGGGCCTTCGAGGCGTCGTTCGTCGTGCGGAACACGGGCGGGCGCGACGGCATCGAGGTCGTGCAGCTCTACGCGCACGACCCCGTCGCGTCGGTCGTGCGGCCCGTGCAGCGGCTCGTCGGGTACGTGCGCGTGCCGCTCGCCGCGGGCGCCTCGGCGCGCGTGAGCGCGACCGTGCCCGCCGACGTCCTGTCCTTCACGGGCCGCGACGGGCGCCGGATCGTCGAGCCGGGCGCGATCGAGCTCCGGTTCGGGGCGTCGAGCGCCGACGTGCGGCTCGTGGCCCCGGTGTCGCTCGTGGGCGACGTGCGCGTGGTCGACCACACGCGCGAGCTGCACGCACCGCTCGTGGTGGGCGAGGTCTGAGGTGACCTTCACCAACCCCGTCCTGCCCGGGACGCACCCCGACCCCAGCATCTGCCGGGTCCCCGGGGCCACCCGGGCGGACGGGACCGTCGCACCCGACGACTACTACCTCGTCACCTCGACGTTCGAGTACTTCCCGGGCCTGCCGGTCTTCCACAGCCACGACCTCGTGACGTGGACCCAGGTGGGCCACGCGATCCACCGCACCGAGCAGGTGGACCTGTCGACCGTGCCGTCCTCGGGTGGGCTGTACGCCGCGACGATCCGGCACCACGACGGGACGTTCTACGTCGTCACGACGCTCGTCCACACCCAGGGCCAGGGCGGGCACCTCCTCGTGACCGCGACCGACCCCGCCGGACCGTGGTCCGACCCGGTGTGGCTCGAGGGCGACGGGATCGACCCGTCGGTGTTCTTCGACGACTCGACCGGGCGCGTGTGGCTCACCGCGACGCGACTCGCCGACCCGGGGGAGTGGGAGGGGCAGACCGAGGTGTGGCTGCGCGAGCTCGACCTCGCCGCGGGCGCGCTCGTCGGCCCCGAGCACGTCCTGTGGCGCGGCGCGCTGCACGGCGCGGTCTGGGCCGAGGGCCCGCACCTGTACCGGGTCGGCGACCACTACTACCTGCTCGCCTCCGAGGGCGGTACCGAGCACCAGCACGCGGTCTCGGTCGCGCGCGCGGACACCGTCACCGGCCCGTACACGGGCAACCCCGCGAACCCGATCCTCACGCACCGCCACCTGGGCCGGGACTTCCCCGTGGTCGGCGTCGGGCACGCCGACCTCGTGGAGACCGCCGCCGGCGAGTGGTGGACGGTCCTGCTCGGCAGCCGCCCCTACGGCGGCTACTTCCCCAACTTGGGGCGCGAGACGTTCCTCGCGCCCGTCGTGTGGGAGGACGGGTGGCCCGTGGTCGCCCCGGGCGTGGGCCACGTCGCGGGCGGTTTCCCCCTGCCCGACGTCGGAGCGCGGCTTCCGGGGGTGGGCTCGCCTGCCGTGGTGGGCCAGCCTGCCGGGGTGGGCGCCGTCGTCGTGCACGAGACGTTCGACGGGCCCGGCGAGGGGCTCGACCTCGCGTGGAACCAGGTGCGGACCGGGGACCCGTTCTGGTCCCTGACCGAGCGTCCCTGGCACCTGCGGCTCCCGCTGCTGCCCGCGACGCTGTCCGACGTCGCGACCCCCGCGTTCCTGGGCCGCCGCCAGCAGCACGCGGACATGGACCTGACCGTGCGCGTCGACGTCGACCCCGCCGGGCCCGACGAGTGGGCCGGGCTCGCGGTGCGCCAGTCCGAGGAGGCGTGGATCGCGGCGGTCGTGACGCGGGCGGCCTCTGTTGCTGTTCCTGGCGGGGCGACGGTCCGGCCGCTGGGCGCGGTGCCCGGCTCCGTGCCGGGCACCGTGCCGGGCTCGGTGACCGGCGGGCGCGAGGTGCTCGTGGTCGAGCGCTTCGGGGGAGAGGAGGTCGTCGTGGGGCGCGCGGCGCTCGGGCCGCTGGGGCTGGCCGAGGGGCCTGTGGACGTGGTGCTGCACGCCACCGGTCAGGAGTACGCGCTCGGGGTCCGGACGTTGCGTGGCTTCCACGCCGTCGCGACCGTGCACGGCGGGCGGCTCAGCTCACCCGAGGCGGGCGGGTTCCTGGGCGTGTGGCTCGGCCCGTACGCGACGGGCCGCGGGACGACGACCGCGACGGTCGCGGACGTCGAGTGCGTGGAGTACCGGGGGCGCTAGCGCGCGCCCCTCGGTCCTGGGCGGCCCAGATCGGAGGCCGACGCTGACCGCCGGGGCGCCGCTCCCAGGCTGAGGCGTCAGGCCCCGGCCGCCTGACGTGACGCCGTCGCCAGGCGTTCGACGAGGTCGTCCGGGAGGGGTCTGTGCGGCGAGAAGGTGATGCCGGTCTTGGTCGTCTTGAGGCCGGCGGCTGCGATCTCGTCGGCATGTGCGGTGATGGCGCCCGGGAGGACGTAGAGCCCGCACTGCTTGCTGAACGCCGCGTAGCTCGCGACGACCGAGCCGTCGACGGCGAACCCCGGCATGTCGTAGGCCACGATCTCCTCCGCTTCCGGCAGGGCGCGGGACAGCAGCGCGCGCAACCGTCTCAGCGACGGCTGGAAGACCTCGGGCGCTGCGGCGATGTAGGAGTCGTGGTCGGCTGCCGTCGTCATGGGCTGTCTCGCTCTCGGCTGTTGCTGTGGAGGCCCGGTCGTCGGGCCGTGGGTCAACCCTCCCGCGGGCCCGCTCCCGCGTACAGGCCACGGGCTCCTCGCGAGCGGAAGAAGAGCTCGGCCTGCCCCTGGGGCGGTGTCACCCGCGCGGCGCCGCGTCGACCTCGCCCCGGCGGACCTCGACCTCGTGCCAGCGGAACCGGTCGACGAAGGCGCTGACGGACGGGATCTTCACGAGCGCCGAGAACACCGCGAAGCCGACGGCCCCACCGGTGACGTTGAAGATCAGGTCGTTCACGTCCGCGATGTGCCCCCCACCGAGCAGGTGCGCCGTCACGAGCTGGGTGACCTCGATCGTCAGGCTGAGGACCGCTGCCGCTGCCACGGCCCGTCGCCACGAGGCCCGGGGCGCGAGCAGCGGCACGAGGACGCCGACCGGGACGAAGACCAGCACGTTCATGACCGCATCGGCGACCTCGTAGTCCGCGAACGGTACGACGGCGAGATGGCTGCCCCAGGGGGCGCTGCTGACGGGCTTGTCGAGGAAGACCGGGAAGACGGTGTTCGCGACGATCCCGGCGACGTAGACGCCGAGCGCGAGGGCGACCGCGGCTCGCGGCACGGAGAAGCGCCTGCTGCGGATCAGCGACCACATCAACCCCGCGAACACCGCCGCGGCCAGAGGGACGACGACCGGGAGGACCGGGACCTGGTGGAACACGGGTGATCTGCACCTTCTCCGAGACGTGTGCTGCGGCTGGTGCCGCGGCTCCACGCCACAGTGCCCGTCGTGCCACGAGCTCGGCATCCGTCCGTGGGCGGACCCGAGGAGACGGCGAGTACGACCGTCGTCGTCGCCCGGGCGCGCTCGCGCGGCCCCCGGATCAGCGGGACGGCACGTCGGGCGGGTCGAGCAGGCGGCGAAGGCGGGTCTTCTTCTCGTTCTCGCGCACGATCCACGCCACGTCCGGGTCGTCCGAGCCGCGCAGCGCGGCGAAGCGCGGCAGACCGGCGTCCGGGTCGCCCGCGACGGCGACGCTCCAGCCGTAGCCGAGGGCCTGGCGCAGCGCCCGGACGCCCGTGTCGCGGCGGGCGTCGGACGGGAGCGCGTGGATCGAGGCGGTCGCGGCGGCGCAGGCGTCCAGGGCGGCCGTCGCGGGGGCGGGGGTTCGCAGGAGGCGCGGCTCGCAGATCCCGGCGACCGCGGCGCGGCGAACCAGCGGGTCCTGGTCGTCGACCCAGGAAGCCACGAGCGCGAGGAGGAGGGCGGGCTCGGCGTCACCGATGCGCTGCAGCGCCATCGCGACGGCCTCACGGACGCGCCACGCCCCCTCGGCCGCACGGACGCGCAGCAGGTCGGTCAGGTCGGTGCGTGCACCGGTGGTGACGTCGACGACGAGCCGGCCGAGGCCGACCGTCCCGCAGCAGCGCAGGTACTCGTCGGGGGAGTCGGCCAGGGCGAGAACGAGGCCCGCCGGCGCGACGTCGGCGAACGCGCCGATCAGCTCGAGGTTCGCCCGAGGCCCGGGCAGCCCTGAGCGGGCGGTGAGGTAGGCGCGCACGGCGGCCGGATCGCCGTCGAGCGCGCGCAAGGCGGCCCGGTGTTCCTCACGCACGCTCATGACCAGCACGCTAGGGTTCCCGTCCCTGCTTGGGTAGGGCCGTTCGGCCGACGTGCGACCGTCGAAAGACCTGTCTCGTCCCCTTCGCTCAGGCGCGTGCCGCCTCGTCGGAGGATTCTGGCTCGCGCGACGGCCACCGTCGTACGGCCCAGATCGCGGCACCGGCCAGGAGGGCGCCGATCGCGGCCCCGATCGAGTTGGTGAGCCAGTCGTTCGTGTCGCACGACCGTCCGAGGGCGGGGAGGAGCGCCTGGACCAGCTCGACCGCGGCGGAGCCCGCGACGCCGCCGAGGAACGCGACGAACGGGCGACGGCTCGCGATCGCCGCGAGCAGGACGGGCGGCACGAAGAGGATCACGTTGGCCATGAGCTCGACGCGGCCGAACGTCGGCAGTGCCCAGGCGACGGTGCACCGCTCGGCGATCTCCCGGCTGGAGGGGACGAGCGTGAGCAGCACGATCGGCACGAGCGAGATCCCGCACAGCGTCCAGGCGATCCGTGGGCGCCCGTACAGCCACCTTCCCGCGACCGGGCCGACGATCACGAGCAGAGCGAGGACCGCCGGGGAGAACCACGGGTACTGGACCAGGAGGGTAGAGATCACGGTGCGAGGACGCTCCAGCTCGGATCGGGCACGAGCGCCCCACGGTAGTCGCCGACGCGACCTGGACTCGCAGGGGCCTCCGTCCCCAGCGCGGCGAGGAGAGGCCGGAGTGGTCGGAGTAGGGTCACTGCGCATGAGCGAGGTCGAGATCACCGCGAGTCTCCTTCGCGACGTTCTGCGCGAACAGCACCCGGACCTGTCCGAGCTGCCGCTTCGCGAGGTGGAGGGCGGCTGGGGCAACCAGATGTGGCGCCTGGGGGACGAGCTCGCTGTGCGCGTCCAGCGCATGGACACCACCCACGACCACCAGCTCAAGGAGCGACGGTGGCTGCCGCTGCTCGCGCCAGACCTGCCGCTGCCCGTCCCCGTCCCTGTCCGGGAGGGCGCACCGTCCGAGCGTCTCCC
Organism: Oerskovia rustica; assembly: GCF_014836555.1. GTDB lineage: Bacteria > Actinomycetota > Actinomycetes > Actinomycetales > Cellulomonadaceae > Oerskovia > Oerskovia rustica. The sequence continues at coordinate 82,504 of NZ_JACSQQ010000003.1, read as the reverse complement.
CAAGATCTGGACGGTCGTGACGTGGGTGCCGGGCCAACCGCTGGACCACGGGTCGATCACGCGCGGCGCGCACGCTGCGGACACGCTGGCGACGTTCCTGCGGTCGCTGCACGTGCCGGCGCCCGTCGACGCGCCCGTCGACCCCGCCCGCGGCACGCATCCCCGGGACTGCAAGGACGGCTTCGACCACTTCTTCGGAGCCGTCGACGCCGAGGCGATCGGTCCCGACGCAGACGGCGTCCGGGCCGTCTGGGACGACGCCGTCGCGGCCGCCGCCTGGCAGGGCCCGCCGGTGTGGGTGCACGGCGACCTGCATCCCGCGAACGTCGTCGTCTCGGACGGGACGCTGGCAGGCGTCGTCGACTTCGGTGAGCTGTTCGCCGGCGACCCGGCGTGGGACCTGGCCGCTGCGTGGGTGCTCCTGCCGGCGGGCTCGGCCGAACGCTTCTTCGCCACCTACGCGATGGCGGATGAGGAGACGATCCGACGGTCCCGCGGGCTCGCCGCGCTCAAGAGTCTCTTCCTGATGCTCATGGGCCAGAACGGGGACCGTGGCCTCCCCGGCGGTAAGCCCGGGTGGGGACCCGCGGGACGGGCCGCTCTCGACCGGGTCCTGAGCGAGCATCGGACCCCGTTCCGCGGCTAGGTACCCGGCCGCCTCACGGTGACGCGAGCGGCTCCTCACGGAGCAGAGCGAGATCCCGGCGGACGTAGCGCAGGTGCGCCCACTCCTCCTCCAGGATCACGCGCACGCAGTCCCCCACGGTGGGGTGCCAGTCTTCGCCGCCCCACGGGTCGTCGCGTTCCTCCGCGAGCAGGCCCGGGGTGGCCGTGGCCAGGAACTCGGTCACCTGCCCCTGCCGCTCGGCCCGCACCGCGAGGATCTCCTCGTACGCAGGCGGCTGCGCGCGGAAGATCGACATGTCGAAGCCCATCCGGTCGGCGCCGGTGAAGATCTGCCCGATCTCGTGGAACGGCTGCTGCCTCCGCAGGATCCCGCCGCCGAGCCAGGCGTCGGTCGCCAGGACGAGGTGCCGCAGGGTCTGGGCCAAGGACCACTCGTCCTCCACGTGGGCGTCCACCAGGTCAGGTGGCGTGCCGTCCACCGTCTCCTGCCACGCGGCCTGCACGGCGACCCACCCCTCGCGCAGCCCCTCGACGGTCTGCGCCTTCTGCAGCTCGCGACCGGGAAACTGCCGGTTGAGCTCGGCGTCCACGTACGGCACCACGTCGACCCCGTTGACGATCAGGCGGCCGAAGAACAGGTCGTGGCTGTCGATGTCGAGGCCGTCCAGGTCGACGCCGCGCATCGTCACACCGCTGACGTCGGAGAACCGCAGGGTGGCGCCCTTGAAGCTGGCCCTGACGAAGGTCGCGCCCTCGAACTCCTTCGTCCCGGAATAGGTCGTCATCGCTCCACCATGACGGACCCGTGGCGGTCCTGCTCGGTGACGACCAGGTCAGCCGACGACCAGCCGCAGCCGGTTCGCCCCGACCCGCACCGTGATCTCCTGGCCCCAGGTCGCGACGAGCCGGTCCGACTCGACGCCGTCGCCGAAGACCACGAGCTGGTCCGACTCGACCGTGAGCCGGAGCTCGCCGCCCGCGTCGAGCAGCCCTTCGGTCAGGTCCGCGCCGGTCGCGGGCGACGGCCACGCCTCGCGCACGAACCAGGCGAGCAGCGGGTCCGTGGGGCTGGGGAGGCGTCGCCCGCCGCGCTCGCGCGCGATCGATGCGCACCAGCCCGTCGCGCCGGCGCCGGTCGCGACGATCACGCCCGACGACGACTGCCGCTCGACCCGGACGGACCCGCGTTCCCCGCCGCGACCACCGGCCGCGCCCCGCTCGCCGCTGCCCCCGCGCGCTCCTCGCCCGCCTCCGGGCCCGTCCGCGGCGATCCGGTACCGCGCCGACTGGTGCGACGGGTGCCCCACGAAGACCTCGTTGAGCGCGGCCAGGTGCTGCCCGTCGTCGAGGTGGGCCACGACCGTCGTGAGGTCCTCGGTCCGCCAGCCGAGGCTGCCGAGGTGCGCGGCGCCGTCGGGCCTGGGGCGGGTAGGACCGGCACTGCCGGGGGTGCTCGCGGCCTTCCCCGCGCGGGTCAGGAGACGGACGGCCGTGGTGACGTCGAGCCGGACGAGCGCGCCCGCGTTGGTCCCCGGCTCGGGGTCGACGCCCAGCACCGGCTGGTCCGTGAGGTACTTGGCGACGTTCGCGACGAGCCCGTCCTGCCCGACCACGACCACGACGTCCTCGGGGGCCACGAGGAACCGGCCGAGGTCGGCGCGCTCGACGTCGGCCCGCCGCCAGCCCTCGGGGATCGCGGCGACGACCCGGGCGCGGGCCTCGGTCACCGCGTCGTGCCGCTCCTGGACCGTGGCGAGCGTGCGGCCGCGCGTGCGGAGGAAGAACTCGGCCTGACCGCGGGTCGCGTGCCGGTCGAGGAGCTCGTCGAGCTCGGTCCGCCGGTGCACGACGACCACGCGCCGCTGGAGGGGCACGTCACGCTCCCCGGCCGGCGGTGGCGCCGCCGGTGGCCGAGCCGCCCCCGGCCCCCGCACCGGTGAACGCGGCGAGCGCCCCGCTGAGGAGGTCGGGCGTGATGGTCAGGCTGCCGATCTTGGGCAGCGCCCCGGCGAGGTCGCGCATCGCCACGGCCAGGATGGTCGACCGGTCCATGCCCTCGTAGACGTCCATGACGGTCCGGAACTTGGCGTTGTTCGCCTCGCCGAGCCGGCGGATCTCCTCGGCCTGAGCGGCCGACGTGAGGTCCCGACGCTCGGCCGCGGCCCGGGCCTCGACGAGCGCCGCGGCGGCGGTCTCCTCGGCCTCGCGCCGGAGGTTGGCGCCCTCCTGCGCGACGAGCCTCTCCCGCCGCGTGGCGAGCTCGATCTGGCTCGCGAGCTCGTTCTCCGAGATGGTGCGCTCGCGCTCGACGGCCAGCGCCCGCCGCTCGTACGTCGAGCGGTCGGCCTCGGCCTGGACGTGCTCGCGCAACGGTGTCTGGAGGGCGCGCTCGACGTCGCCGTCGGGGCGGACCGCGAGCACGTGGACCCCGAGGACCTCGATGCCGGTCGAGGCCAGCCGGGCGTCCGAGCCCAGTGCCTCCACGAGCTGGGCCCGGACCTGGCTCACGCCCTGCTCGAGCGCGGTCGTCAGAGGGACGGCCGCGAGGTGGTCGATCGCGTGGCTCTGCGCGAGCTGGCCGATGATCGTCGCGACCTGGTCGCGGCCCGTGGTCGTCGCGGCGCCGGTGTCGGGGTCGATCCCGAAGTCGAGCCGCTGCGAGACGACGGCCGGGTCCGCGAACCGGTACGTCACGTTGACCTGGACCGTGACGTCCTGGTGGTCGCGCGTCGTGGCGTGGAAGAGGACGGGCAGCTCCTGGTCGTCGACGGGGACCTCGCTGAGGACCGAGGTCCCGGGACGGAACCAGAAGGCCTGGCCGATCCCGCGGTGCGCGACGCGCCCCGTCTTGAGGTGGATCACGGCGCCCGTGGGGCTGCCGAGGAAGTGTCGCAGCCAGGGGTAGCGCTTGATGGTGGCCATGGGAGGCTCCGTCCGTCGTCGTTGTTTGTGTCACTTTGACGATAAGCCAGGATCGTCGTTAGCGTCAACTTGACGATAAGAAGGTAGGGTGGAGGCATGAGCGAGCACCCGGAGACCCCGCCGTCCGCCGCCCGGATCCCCGTCACGGTCGACGTCGTCGCGCTGACGGTCCGCGACGGCACGCTCCAGGTCCTGCTCGTGACGCGGCTCCTCGACCCCTTCCGGGACCGCCTCGCCCTGCCGGGCGGGTTCGTCCTGCCCGACGAGTCCCTGCCGCAGGCCGCCGCCCGCGAGCTCGCCGAGGAGACGGGCGTCGCGGTCCCCGGCCACCTCGAACAGCTCCGCACCTACGGGCCGCTCGGCCGCGACCCGCGCGGCCCCGTGCTGACCGTCGCGCACCTCCTGCTCGCACCCACGTACGGCCTGCCGACCGCGGGCAGCGACGCCGCACAGGTCGACTGGTACCCGGTCGAGGAGGCGCTCGCGGACCCGGAAGGGCTCGCGTTCGACCACCACCGCATCCTGCGCGACGGCGTCGAGCGTGCCCGCGCGAAGCTCGAGTACTCGACGCTCGCGACCGCCTTCTGCGGCCCCGAGTTCACGATCGCGCAGCTCCGAGCGGTCTACGAGGCCGTCTGGGGCACCCGGCTCGATCCCCGCAACTTCCACCGCAAGGCCGTCGGCACCCCGGGGTTCCTCGTCGAGACGGGGGAGTCGACCTCGGGCGGGACGGGCCGGCCCGCCGCGCTCTACCGGCTCGCGCCCGAGGCGGAGCGCTCCGCCGGGCCGCGCGACGTCGTCGGGCAGGACGAGGCGCCCGCCTCCGTGCCCGCCGTGCTGAACCCGCCCCTCATGCGGCCCGCGGGCTGATCCTGCCCTTCCCGGGGTGCTCGCCGGATGCGCCGTGGCGCACCGTCGCTAGCGTGGGAGACGACAGCACGAACCGCTGCTGGAGCGCACGGCACGAGGAGCCCGACGATGAGCGACACGACCGGCACGACCCCGAGCACCACCACCGCCCGCACCGCCGCCACGACCCCGCGCGGCCTGACGACCGTGAGCTTCTGGTCCGACGACGTCCCGGCCGCGGTCGCCTGGTACACCGAGGTGTTCGGCGTCGACCCGTACTACGTCATGCCGCCAGCGCCGGCCCCCGCCGCGTACGTCGAGTTCCGGGTGGGCGACTACCAGCACGAGCTCGGGATCATCGACCGCTCGTACGCGCCCGCAGGGGCCGCGACGGCGCCCGGCGGAGCGGTCGTCTACTGGCACGTCGACGACGTCCGCGCCACCTACGCGCGGCTGCTCGCGCTCGGCGGCACCGAGTACCAGCCGGTCACGCCGCAGGGAGACGGCGGGTTCGTGACCGCGGCCGTCGTGGACCCGTTCGGGAACGTGCTCGGCGTCATGGAGAACCCGCACTACCTCGCGGTGCTGGAGGGACGCAAGGGGTGAGCGCTCGGGTTCGGCGCCGGCGGTCCTCACGGGTGGTCGCCGGGCCAGGACCGTCCGGATGTCGAGCCGTTTCCGCCCGTCAGACGGCGCCCACAGAGCACTTTCGAAGGGGCTTCGAACGCCAGATGAACTCCAGGTGAACAGTCGTCGAAGACTCGCCGACTTGGTTCAGACCGCTGTCATCCAGCGTCCACCATGGAGTACGTGACCGAGACGATCCTGCTCGCGCTCGTGGTGGTGACGGCCCTGGCCTTCGACTTCACGAACGGCTTCCACGACACCGGCAACGCGATGGCCACGTCCATCGCTACACGTGCCCTCAAGCCCAAGACCGCCGTCGCGCTGTCTGCAGTCCTCAACCTGGTCGGGGCGTTCCTGTCCCTGGCCGTGGCGGCGACCATCGCCAAGGGGATCGTGGACGCGAACGTCATCACCCTCGAGGTGGTGCTCGCCGGCCTGGTGGGTGGCATCACCTGGAACCTGCTGACCTGGTTGCTGGGTATCCCGTCGAGCTCGTCGCACGCCCTCATCGGCGGCGTCGTGGGTTCGGTCCTGGCTGCGGTCGGGACGAGCGGGGTCCTGTGGACCGGTGTCCTGTCCAAGGTGATGATCCCCGCCCTGCTCGCTCCCGTGATCGCGATCGGGGTCGCCGCGCTCGGCACCTTCCTGGTCGCTCGCATCACCAAGGACCTGCCGCAGGACACGACGAGCCGCGGGTTCCGCTGGGGCCAGATCGGCTCCGCCTCGCTCGTCTCGCTCGCGCACGGCACCAACGACGCGCAGAAGTCGATGGGCATCATCCTGCTCGCGCTCATCGCGGGCGGCGCCGTCCCGTCCGACTCGGGAGTCCCGTTCTGGGTCGTCCTGTCGTGCGCGTTCTTCATGGCGCTGGGCACGTACCTGGGCGGCTGGCGCGTCATCCGCACGCTCGGCAAGGGCCTCGTCGAGATCGACTCGCGCCAGGGCATGGCCGCCGAGACCTCCTCGGCCGCGGTCATCCTCCTCTCGAGCCACTTCGGCTTCTCGCTGTCGACGACGCACGTCGCGACCGGTTCGATCCTCGGCTCGGGCGTCGGCATGCCGGGTGCGAAGGTCCGCTGGGGCGTCGCGGGCAAGATGCTCGCCGCGTGGGGCCTGACGCTGCCGGCCGCCGGCATCGTCGGTGCGCTGTGCTTCTGGCTGCAGGACGTCATCGGTGGCGTCGGCGGGACCGTCGCGGTCTTCACGATCCTCATCGGCGTCTCGACCGCGATCTGGGTCGCTTCGCGCCGCAAGCCGGTCGACGCGTCGAACGTCAACGACGAGTGGGACGGCGAGGGCGAGACCGCTGTGGTCGACGCCGCCGAGTCCTTCACGGCCGTCGCCGTCGAGGTCACGGCCGAGGCCGAGGCCACGATCGCCGCGACCACGGCCGCGAACGCCGCCGCCCCGAACGCCGTTGCTCCGACCGCCACCGCCCGTGAGGGAGTCCACGCATGAGCGAGTTCATCCACTTCGACGCCCTGCTCCAGGTCGTGGTCGCCGGCGCGATCGTCGGTGCGGGCCTGCCCGCGCTGTTCGCGCTGGGAGTCCGCCTGCTCGCCCCGTCGCAGGGTGCGGCGCTCGCGGTGGAGGGTGCGCCGTCGGGCACGGACTCCGGCCCGACGACGGCGCGCCCCACGGGCCTGCGTCTCACCGCCGCCGTGGTGTGCTTCGGCACGGTGCTGGCCGCGTGCGCGGTGGGCATCTGGTTCCTCGCGTCCGGCGGTCACTGACCTCCCGCACGACCCCCGACAGGAGGCCGCCCCGTCGTTCGACGACGGGGCGGCCTTCGTCGTCCGTGGCGAGCCAGGAAGCGTGCGGACAGCGGGTGCGCCCAGGTGGGGGCGCGTTCACCCTGCCCTTCGGGAACCCGCGACGTGATGAGGTGAACACCACATCCGGGCGGTGATGGTCGAATTACCACGGTCGCCCCACCTTGTCCCGCATTTCGGTGCGCAGAAGTGCGACCGTGTCGCGGGATGTGATCGGGAGCACCCGAAACTCCCGTCATACCGCCGTCGGGGTCTGGTCTTCTGGGTAGTTGGACATCTGTTCCGGTCATCCGAAGGAGCGTCATGAGCACCCCCCACCGGGCTCGTCGAGCGGGTTCCCCGTTCGGCAGGGCCGTCGCCGCCGCCACCGCCGCGGTCCTCGCCCTGACGGGAGCGGTCGCGCTGGGCGCGGGTCCGCTCGTGGCACCTGCGTCCGCCGCGGCCAAGGCGCAGCTCCCGCAGTGCCCGGCGCCGGGTGAGATGCCCAACGTGTCGACCGGCGTCCCGATCTTCACCGACAGCAACGTGGCGGTCTGGGTCGGGGGGAACTACTCGGCGCTCCACAGCGCCGCCGAGTCGGAGGGCGTCCTGGTCGTCGAGGGCGACGCGACGTTCGACGCCCCCGGCAACTTCAGCATCGGCGCCGTCGGGGCGGGGTCGCAGATCGCGCCGCCCGACGGGTCGACCATGCTGCACGTGGGCGGCTCCATGACCGTGGGGGCGGAGACCGGCATCACCGTCGGTTCGACGCAGCCGAACGGCGGCGGGGTGAACGTCGGCGGCACGCTGACGATCGACGGTTCGCTCAGCACCACCGGGTCGGCGTCCAGCGCGCCGGTCCAGCAGGGGATCGGGGCTCCGGCCGCGCTCGCGCCCTGGGCCGACTTCCGCACGGTCGTCGAGGACACCTCGGCCACGATCGCCTCGTGGGGCGGGACGGCCGTGACGCGCTCGGGCAACCAGCTCACCTTCACGGGGTCCGGGACGGACGACCCGCAGGTGTTCACGATCCCCGCGACGCTGCTCGACGGCGCCAAGGAGATGTACTTCGTCGGGATCCCCGACAAGGTCTCGATCGCGATCAACGTGACCGGCACGGAGCCTGTCGACATCGCGCCGAACTACTGGTCCGGCAACGGGACGGGGTTCATCAACGACTTCAACACCCCCGGGTTCGGCAACTGGGCCGCGCGCACGCTCTGGAACTTCGTCGAGACCCCTAGCCTGAGCATCGGGCGCGGCGACCAGTTCCTCGGGACCATCCTCGCGCCCGCAGCGGACGCCACGATCTCGACCGCCACGAACGGGCGCGTGATCGTCGGCGGCGACCTGAGCTTCGGCATCGACGGACTCACGACCGGGCTCGAGATGCACAGCTACCCCTGGACCGGGCCCGGCCCGTTCACGTGCCTCTCGGTCGAGCCCGGTGGGTTCACCGTCGCCAAGAGCGTGGTCGGTGACGGCGCGGACCTCGTGCCGGCCGGCACCGAGTTCACCGTCGCGTACTCGTACACCGCGAACGGGACGCCCGTCACGGGCACCCTCACGGTGAAGGCCGACGGCACGGTCGTGGACGGTCCGGCGGGCCTGCCCGCCGGGACCGTCGTGACGCTCTCCGAGCCCGAGCTGCCCGTCGTCCCCGGGGTCGAGTGGGGCACCCCGTCGTTCGCCCCGTCGGACACCGTCACGGTCGGTGCCTCCGGGAAGACCGCCGTGCGGCTCACCAACACCGCGTCGGCGCAGCTCGGCGGGTTCTCGGTCGCCAAGGCGCTCACCGGGCTCGCCGCGGGGCAGGTCCCCGCCAACACAGAGTTCACCGTCGCCTACACCGTGACGGTCGACGGTACGTCGACCCAGGGGACCGTGAAGGTCCTCGCCGACGGCACCGTGGTCGACGGTCCGCAGGACCTGCCTGTCGGCGCGGTCGTGACCTTCACCGAGATCGACCTGCCGACCGTGCCCGGCGTGGTGTGGGGCGCGCCGTCGTTCGACCCCGCCTCCGTCACGGTCGCCGACGGCACGAACCCCCTGGTCACGCTGACCAACTCGGCCGACGCCGCGGTGATCCCCGTCGGTGGCTTCTCGGTCCAGAAGGTCGTCGACAACGCTCCTGCGGGCACGGTGCCCGCGGACACCGCGTTCACGGTGGCCTACTCCTACGAGCTCGACGGCGCACCGCTGTCCGGCACCCTGACCGTGCGCGCAGACGGCGCCGTCGTCGACGGCCCGCAGAACCTCCCGGCCGGCACGGTCGTCACGTTCGGCGAGGTGAGCCTGCCCGACGTCGACGGCGTCGTGTGGGGAGCGCCGGTCTTCAGCCCGGAGAGCCTCGTGGTCGGCGCGAACGAGAACGCCAAGGTCACGCTGACGAACACCGCCGAGGAAGCACGGGCGGGCGGGTTCTCGATGGCCAAGTCCGTCACGGGCGCGGCCGCCGGCAAGGTGCCCGCGGGCACCGAGTTCACCGTTCGCTACGCCTACGACCTGGACGGCGTGCCCACCTCGGGCACGATGAGCGTCACGGCGGACGGGACCGTGGTCGACAGCCCGCAGAACCTCCGTGAGGGCACTGTCGTGACGTTCGAGGAGATCGCGCTCCCCGCGGTCGACGGCGTGGTGTGGGGCACCCCGGTGTTCAGCCCGGAGAGCCTCGTGGTCGGCGCGAACGAGAAGGCCAAGGTCACGCTGACGAACACGGCGCTCGACGCCCCGGCGGGCGGCTTCTCGCTCGCGAAGGCGGTCACCGGGCTCGCAGCGGACCAGGTGCCCGACGCGACCGAGTTCACCGTGCGGTACTCGTACGACCTGGGTGGCGTCGCGACCACGGGCGACCTGACGGTGAGTGCGGACGGGACCGTCGTCGACGGCCCGCAGAACCTCCCGGTCGGCACGGTCGTGACGTTCGACGAGATCGACCTGCCGTCGGTCGACGGCGTGGTCTGGGGCGCGCCGGTCTTCAGCCCGGCCTCGGTCACGATCGCCGACGGCGAGAACGCCCTGGTGACGGTGACGAACACCGCGAACGCGGTCGTCGTCCCGCTCGGCGGGTTCTCGATGGCCAAGTCCGTCACGGGAGAGGCCGCGGGCCGCGTCCCGGCGGGCACCGAGTTCACCGCGACCTACGAGTACACGGTCGGCAGCGCCACGCTCGGCGGGACCCTGACGCTCCTCGCCGACGGGACCGTCGTCGACGGCCCGCAGAACCTCGTCGCGGGCACCGTGGTGACGTTCACCGAGCTCGCGCCCGCCCACGTGGTCGGCGTCGAGTGGGGCGCGCCGGTCTTCAGCCCGGCGAGCGTCACGATCGGCAGCGGCGAGAACACCGCCGTCACGCTCACGAACACGGCCGACCTCGCCGTGGGGACGTTCTCGATCACGAAGGCCGTCACGGGTGCGGCTGCCGACCTGGTCCCGGACGGGACCGAGTTCACCGTGCAGTACTCCTACGAGCAGGACGGCCAGACGCAGACCGGCACCCTCGCGGGCCTGACCGACGGCACCCCCGTGCTCTTCCCGGGCAACCTGGTCGAGGGGACCGTCGTGACGCTGGGCGAGATCGCCCTCCCGGACATCGACGGCGTCGTGTGGGGGACCCCGGTCTTCAGCCCCGACGTCGTCACCATCGGCGCGGACCAGACCGTCGAGGTCACCCTGACCAACACGGCGGACGCCGAGCCCGCAGGCGGCTTCTCGATGAGCAAGAGCGTCGTGGGCGAGACGGCCGGCCAGGTCCCGGGAGACACCGAGTTCAACGTGGCCTACTCCTACGACCTGGGTGGCTCACCGGCATCGGGCACGCTCGTCGTGCGCGCTGACGGGACCGTCGTGGACGGTCCGCAGAACCTCCCGGTCGGCACGGTCGTGACGTTCGACGAGATCGACCTGCCGTCGGTCGACGGCGTCGTGTGGGGGGCGCCGGAGTTCAGCCCGGCGAGCGTCACGGTCGCCGACGGCGAGAACACCGCGGTCAGCCTGACCAACACGGCGAACGCCGAGCCCGCTGGCGGGTTCTCGCTCAGCAAGGTCGTCGAGGGCTCCGGCGCCTCGGTCGTCCCGGCCGGGACCGAGTTCACGGTCGCCTACTCCTACGAGCTCGACGGTCAGGCCGTGGCGGGGACTGCGACGGTCCGCGCCGACGGCACCGTCGTGAACGGCCCGCAGAACCTCCCGGTCGGCACGGTCGTCACGTTCACCGAGATCGACCTGCCCGCGGTCGCGGGCGTCGTCTGGGGCACCCCGGTGTTCAGCCCGGCCCAGGTCACCATCGCCGACGGCGAGAACGCGGCGGTCACCCTGACCAACACGGCAGACGTCGTGGCCGCCCAGGTCGGCGGGTTCACGATCACCAAGGAGGTCACGGGGACGAATGCGTCGAAGGTCCCCGCGGACACGCAGTTCACGGTCGCGATCTCCGGGACCGTCAACGGCGAGCACACCGAGGGCACCCTGACGGTCCGCGCCGACGGCACCGTCGTGGAGGGCCCGGCGAACCTCCCCGCGGGGACGGTCGTCGACCTCGCGGAGGTCGACCTGCCGAAGGTCGCGGGCGTGCGCTGGGGGAGCCCGGTCTTCACGGTCGACGGCGAGAAGGTCACGTCGGTCACGATCGGCGCGGGCCAGACCGTCGCGGTGACCCTGACCAACACCGCGAACACCGCGGACGGCGGTCTCGCGGCCACGGGAGCCCGCGTCGCGGGCATCGCCGCCGTCGCGCTGCTGCTGGTCGGCGGAGGTGGCGCGCTCCTCGTGGGTGCGCGACGCCGTCGGGCATGAGGTCCTGACCGGACCACCGCCCGAGCGTGCCCCGGCGCGGGCGGGGCCTACCCCGGCCCGCCCCCGCCCGCGGCGGCGTTCACGCGCCGAGCGCCGTGCGGACCGCGGCGGCGAACGCGTCGACGTCCTCCTCCGTCGTGTCCCACGAGCACATCCACCGGGCCTCGACGCGTTCGGCGCCCGTGACGCGGTCGGGAGCGGTGGCCGCCCAGTCGTAGAACGCGAAGTCCGCGCGCAGGGCCTCCGCGACGGCGCGCGGCAGCACCGCGAACACCGCGTTCGCCTGGGTGGGCTGCGTGAATGCCAGGCCCGACGACGCCGCCTGCGTCCCGCCGTCGGGGACCTCTGCCTCGCTCGCCACGGGCGAGAGCGCCGCACGCAGGCGCGCGGCCATCGCGTTGGCGTGCGCCGCGTTGGTGCGCCACAGGTCGTCCTCGAGCAGCGCCGTGAGCTGCGCCGAGACGAAGCGCATCTTGGACGCGAGCTGCATGGTCATCTTGCGCACGAAGTCGACCCCCTGGGCCGCGTCGGGGTCCAGGACCACGACGGCCTCACCGAACAGCAGGCCGTTCTTGGTGCCGCCGAACGACACGACGTCCACTCCGACGTCGGTCGTGGTCGCACGCAGCGACACCCCGAGCGAGGCCGCCGCGTTCGCGAGGCGGGCCCCGTCGAGGTGGACCCGCAGGCCCGCGGCGTGCGCGCGGTCGCTGATCGCGCGGATCTCGTCGGGGGAGTAGACCGTGCCCAGCTCGGTCGCCTGCGTGATCGAGACGACGAGGGGCTGCGCGCGGTGCTGGTCGCCCAGGTCGCCCACGAACCGGTCGATCGCCGCAGGGGTCAGCTTCCCGTCCGGCGACGGGACCGTGAGGAGCTTGATGCCGCCGACACGCTCCGGCGCAGCGTTCTCGTCCTGATGGATGTGCGCGTGCTCCGACGTCACGACCGCGCCCCAGCGCGGCAGCATCGACGTGAGGGCGACGACGTTCGCGCCCGTCCCGTTGAACACCGGGTACGCCGTGGCCGCCTCGCCGAAGTGGTGCCGGACGACCTCCTGGAGACGCCCGGTCCACGGGTCCGCGCCGTAGGACCCGGCGTGCCCCACGTTCGCCGCGGTCAGGGACGCGAGGACCGCGGGGTGGGCGGGGGCGTAGTTGTCGGACGCGAACGAACGCTGGGTCGAAGACACCCGGCCAGGGTAGACCCGGGCCGTCGCCCGCCGAGAGTGACGCACGAGGCCGCCGAGGGTGACGCGCCTGCGCCGCGGGGCCCGCGCGACAAGAACCCCCACGAGGCGCACCCTGGAAGTGCGGGGGCGGTCGCCCCTGCACGACGCAGGGGGACGCGGCGGGCGAGCAGCCCGTCCGCCCGGGCATCGCGGCCCGGGGCACGACCGATCACCCGCTCCCACGCCCCCGCCGGCACACGAGGGGGAACACCATGGCAAGCGCACCGCACCCCGACCCGCAGCTGGGTGGACCGTTCGTCCGTCAGGACGTCTGGAAGCTCTACCTGCAGGGACCCGACGGCCAAGCCGTCATCGACGCGTACGCGAAGGCCGTCGCGGTCCTCAAGGCCGGCCCGCCCACGGGAGCCCGGTCCTGGCTGCACCAGACCCAGGTCCACGGCATGAGCCCGGACCCCCACGACGGGCTGCGCAACCAGTGCCAGCACGGCTCCTGGTACTTCCTGCCCTGGCACCGGCTCTACCTGGGCTACTTCGAGGCGATCTGCCGCGACATCATCCGCAACCGGAACGACATCCCTCAGAAGGTCAAGGACACGTGGGCCCTGCCCTACTGGGACTACGACACGGCCACGACCAACACGCTGCCACCGCCCTTCCGGGACCCCATCGGGCCGGACGGCCTCGCCAACCCGCTCTACGAGGTGCAGCGCAAGAGCGGCGTGAACGCCGGGACGGCAGCCCTCGCCGCCACCGAGACCACCGCGAAGGGCTGGTTCCACCAGCCGCTCTTCACGTCGAAGATCCCGAACACGGCCACTTTCGGCGGGCCCACGACCGGGTTCAGTCATCTCCCCGGCACGATCGGCACCCTCGAAGGCACACCGCACGGCACCGTCCACAACTTCGTGGGCGGCAAGATGGGGAACTTCAACACCGCGGCCTCCGACGCCGTCTTCTGGCTGCACCACTCCAACATCGACCGGCTGTGGGAGGTGTGGCGGTCCCACACCGGGCAGGGGCGCGACCCCGCGAAGAGCGTGTTCACCCAGAAGTTCGCGTTCCTCGACCCGTCCGGGGCCCGCAGAGAACCCGAGAGCTGGGAGGTGCTCGACACCAGCGCGTTCGGGTACGTGTACGCGGACATCGGCGTCCCGCCGTCGGCCCGCACGCTGAAGCGTGAGAGGAGGCGGCCCGTGGCCGGTATCGGAGACGCAGGGGGCGAGGACGATGCTCGTCGCGAGGAGGAGGTGCGGCGCCTCGAGCAGGTCCCGCCCGAGGCCGTCGCGGTCAACCGTGAACCGGTACGCCTCGCGTCCGGGACGGCGAGCGTCGACATCGCGGTCGGGCCGGGCGCGGCCCGGGACCTGACCGACCGGGCGGCGTCGCCGACCGAGCCGGAGCGGCTGCTGCTCGTGCTCGAGCACATCACGCTGGAGGGCGACAACCAGCCGCCCACCTACGCCGTGTACGTGGGCGACACCGAGGACGACGACGCGCTCGTCGGGAACCTGCCGCTCTTCGGAGTCCGCGAGTCGCAGGAGGCCGACGCCGAGCACGGGCTGTCGTACGTCTTCGACATCACCGACGTCGCGGCCGTCCTCGGCGAGAGAGGAGCCTGGGACCCCGGTCACCTGCACCTGACCTTCCACCCCGTCGTCCACGACGAGCAGGAGGCGTTGGCGGCGCCCGAGGTCGTCGTGCGGACCGTCCGCCTCATGGTCCAGTGACCGTCGCGGCCGGGCGTCCTCCGCGCCCAGCCGCCGTGCGCCCGGCAGCCCACGGGCTGCGCGTCCGCGGGGCGGCTGGCCACGGGCGGGGCGTCCGGGCGGCGGGCACCGAGGCGCGACGGTTCCTCGGCCGTCATCCCGAGTGGCCGGTCCTGCTGGCGGCGGCCGCCGCGTGGGTGGCGCTCCTCGGTTCCTGGTCGCCCACGTCGGGCGCCGGCGCCAGCGGACCGGGACCCGCGGCGGGGCACCACGCGCTCCAGGGAGCGGGCGCCGGGTGGTCCTCCGCGTGGCTCGACCCGGCGGCACCCGCGACGGGCTGGGCCGACGGCATCCACGGGTTCGTGCCCGGAGCGGCGGCGGACTGGGGGCACTGGGGGCTCATGGTCGTCGCGATGATGCTGCCCGGGCTGGTCCCGTCCGTGCGGCACGCGGCGTTCGCCTCGCCGCGCAGGCGACGGCACCGGACCACGGCGACGTTCGTCGCCGCCTACCTCGCGCTGTGGATGGTCGTGGGACTCGGGGTGACGTTCGTCGTCGGCCTGCTGCGTCCCGGGGTCATGGCCGCCGCCGCGGTCCTCGTCGCGGCGTCGGCGTGGCAGCTGACCCCCGTCGTCCGGCGAGCCCTGGCCCGGTGCCATCGCTCGGTCCCGCTGGGCGTCGAGGGCCGGCCGGCCGACGTCGCGGCCCTGCGGTTCGGCTGGTTCCACGCCCGCGCGTGCGTGCTCACGTGTGCACCGTTCATGGTGGCGTTGACCTTCGCGGGGCACCCGCTCTGGCTCACGCTCGGGATCGCGACCGTGACGTGCCTCCAGAAGCTCGGCACCGACGCCGAACGCTGGGTGCATCCTGTGGCCGTCCTCGGGGTGCTGTCGGCCGTGGTCCTGGTCGGGACGAGCTGAGTGCGACGCGCCCACCCGCCGAGGGTGACGGCGCGGTGAGCGGTCACCCTCGGTGGGCAGGGACGTCACCGTCGACGTAGTACCAGCGTCCGCCCTCCCGGACGAACGCGCTGACCTCGTGCAGCGACCCGCGCTCGCGGGTCTCCGCGGACCGGTAGTGGGCGACGAACTCCACCACGCCCGTCCGGTCGAGCGGGCCGCCCGCGCTCGTCGCGACGACGTCCAGACGACGCCACGTCACGTCGTCGTCGAGGTCCAGGTCCGTGGGACGCGTCGAGGGGTGCCAGGTCGCGAGCAGGTAGTCGGCGTCGCCGACTGCGAACGCCGCGTAGCGCGAACGCATCAAGGCCTCGGCCGTCGGAGCCCCCACCGTGTCGGAGCCGCCCGCAGCGAGCCCGCGGTGGTACCGCCCGCAGCACGCCCCGTACGTCTCTCCGGACAGGCAGGGGCAGCGGGCGTCGTCGGGCAGGGGAGAGGTCGCGGTCACCCGACCATCCTTCCGTAGGGTGTGAGCCGTGCGCCTCCTCCGCTGGACCTTCGCCGTCTACCTTGCCGCCGTGCTGGTCGTGACGTGCTGGCCGTCCCCGCAGTCGACGGCCGCGCCCGGGTGGGCGCTCGCCGTCCTGGACGCGTTCCGGTCGGTGGGGGTGGCGATGTCGTACGAGTTCCTCGAGGCGGCCTCGAACGTGGTGATGTTCCTGCCGTTCGGCGTGCTGGGGCTGCTCGTGCTGTCCGGGGCTCGTCCCGCGGTGCCGCTCGGGCGGGCGGTGGGGTTCGTGGTCCTGGCGGGGTTCGCCGTGTCGCTCGCGGTCGAGCTGTCGCAGCTCGTGATCCCGGGCAGGTACTCGACCGTGCAGGACGTCGTGATGAACACCACGGGGGCGCTCGCGGGCGCGGCAGCCGTGGCGGGAATTCTGGGCGCCCGACGCCCGTTGACCCGAAGATAGTGTCGCGAAGACACTAAAATTCTCGCATCGTCACCCGGAGGTCCCCATGTCCACCCCCCACGTCACCGGCGCACCCCTCGACGGCTCGCCCTTCCAGGGCAAGGTCGCCCTCGTCACGGCCTCCGGTGCAGGCATCGGGGAGGCGGTCGCGAAGCGGCTGGCCTCCCAGGGGGCGGCCGTCGTCGTCTCCGACGTCGACGACGACGCCGGTGCGCGGGTCGTCGCCGACATCGAGGCCGCGGGCGGGCGTGCGGCCTACCGCCGCGCGAACGTCGCCGACCCTGCAGACGTGAGCGCGCTCGTGGCGTTCGCCGTCGAGACCTTCGGCGGGCTGCACCTCGCGGTCAACAACGCAGGCGTGGGCACCCGGCCCTTCCGTCTCGACGAGATGCCCGAGGACGGCTGGGACCGCACGCTCGACGTCACGCTGCGCGGGACGTTCCTGTCGATGAAGGCCGAGATCGCCCACATGATCGGCCACGGCGGCGGCAGCATCGTCAACATCGCGTCGATCGCGGGCCTCAAGGCGTCGCCCGGACTCGCGCCGTACTCGGCCGCGAAGGCAGGTGTCGTGTCCCTCACGTACGGCACGGCGATCGAGTACGTGACCGACGGCATCCGCATCAACGCCGTCGCACCGGGCGCGATCGAGACGGCCGCGCTCGCGTCGCTGCCCGAGGAGGCCCGCGCCGGGTACGCGGCCGACGTCCCGATGAAGCGCCTCGGCCAGCCGTCCGAGATCGCGGACGCCGTCGCGTTCCTGCTGTCCGACCAGGCCAGCTTCATCACCGGTGTGGTCCTGCCGGTCGACGGCGGCACCCGGGTCGCGTGACCGACGCACCGCAGCACGGGGCGGGGCCGGGCGACGGCCCCGCCCGGGCGGCCACCCCGACGGGCGACCCGCGCGTGCCCGGGTACCGGTCCGACCTGCTCGACTCCCTGGTCCGGGTCATGGGCCTGTGGACGAGCGGTGACTTCCTCGCGGCCGTCGCGGCGCGCGAGGGGATCGACCTGGACACTCCGGCGATCGTGGTGCTCACGGTCGTGTGGCGGCAGGGCCCGCGGCGGCCCTCGGCCATCGCCGAGCACCTGTCCACGGGGCCGTCGAACGTCAGCAAGATCCTGCGCCGCCTCGACGCCGCAGGGCTCACCGAGCGTCGCGAGGACCCCGACGACGCCCGGGCCTCGCGCGTCCACCTCACCGAGGCGGGTGCCAGCGTCGCCAGGACGTTCGTCGCCGCGGGCGACGCGCTCGTCGACGAGCTGCTCGACGGCTGGTCCGCGCAGGACCGCCTGGCCTTCACCGAGCTCATGCGGCGCTTCGAAGGGGCGAGCGAGGCCTTCCTCGACCGGGGCTGACGCGCCCACCGGCGCCCGCTACGCCCACAGCAGGCGCCACCAGGTCTCGCCCGGTGCGTCCGCGCGGTGGATCCGGTGGATGCGGTGCGGCGCGTTGAGGGCGTCGTCGAGGCCCAGCTCGTCGACCACGTAGGCCCACAGGAGCTCGCACTCGCAGTCCGGGACGTGCTGCTCGGTCACGAGCAGGTCTGCCTCGAAGCGGAGGATCGCGCCTTCTGCGACCAGGCGCTCGTCGCAGCGTCCCGGTCCGACCACGAACCCGTGGAGCGTCACGTCGTCCGGGTGCTGGGCGGCGGCCCGGAGCAGGCTCCCCAGCGGCGGTGAGCCGTTCGACCGGTGGGCGAGCCGGGTCGGGGCGAGCCGTGCGAGGAGGGCCTCGGCCAGTGGCCCGTCGAGGTTCGCGAAGAACGTCGGTTCGAGCGGGTCGTCGTCGGGGTGCAGGACCGGTTCCAGCAGCTCGGGCACGGCGTCGTCGAGGAGCCAGCCGTGGGTGTGCGGTCCGTGGACGTGGTGGAAGCCGTCGGGGCCGTTGGCCTCGGCGGCCTGGCGTTGCCAGAGCGCCCGGAGGGTGGGCAGGCCCAGGGGGGAGACCGGGTGCCGGTTCGTCGCGCGTCGTCGGGGGTGGGAAGGGCGGTTGCCGTGGCTCATGCCGGTAGGGTGCCGCGCGGGTGGCGAGCCCCGCCGAGGCGGGACGACCCTCTGTGGACGAGGACGTCGGAACCTGACCTGTGGACGACGCCGGAGACCTGGGTGTCCCGCGACCCGATGGGCACTTCTCCCCTCGGGCCGGTCCGCGTCGTCGGAAAGCGTGCTGCCCTGACCGACGAGATCGCCAGGAGGAGAGCATGAGCGAGGGACTGCAGGGGGCGGATGTCGATGGTCTGCGTCGGCTGGCGGGGGACCAGGTCGAGGCGCTCGTCACACTGCGAAGGGGTCGGTCGTGAACGGCCCGCAGGTGGGAGGGGGAGGCGAGGAGCCGAAGCGGCTCGACGCGAAGAAGCTCGCAGCTCTCCGCCGGTTCGCCGGTGCCGTCGTCGTAGTGATCGTCGTGAACTTCGTGATCGCCGGGGCGGTGGCGATCTTCGGCGGGGACAGCGACCAGGATCCTGTGGGGCGCTGGGTGGGTGTCGGGTTCCTGCTGTGCCTCAACGTGTTCCTCGTGGGGGTGCAGGTCAGGATTCGACGGTCGGACGCCTGGAGGCTCGCGACGTCCGACCGCGACGCCCGGCAGGGCTGAGCCCGACGCGAGAGGATGCGTCCATGACCACGATCCTCGTGACCGGCGGCACCGGCACGCTCGGCACCCCCACCGTGACGCTCCTGCGCGCCGCGGGGCACGACGTCCGCGTGCTCAGCCGGTCCGCCAGGCCCGGCCCGGCCTTCGTGGTCGGGGACCTCACCACGGGCGAGGGCCTGCGGGAGGCGTTCGACGGTGCGGAGACCGTCCTGCACCTCGCGACCCGCGGCCCCCGGGCCGACGTCGAGATGGGCCGCCATGTCGTGGCTGCGGCCCGCGACGCCGGGGTGGGGCACGTCGTGTTCCAGTCGATCGTGGGCGTCGACCAGATCCCGCTCGGCTACTACACGGCGAAGGTCGAGGTCGAGGACCTGCTGGCCGCGTCCGGCCTCCCGCACACGATCCTGCGGGCCACGCAGTTCCACGAGTTCGTCGACAACCTCTTCATCGCGCAGCGCTTCTCGCCCGTGCTGCTCACGCCGGCGCTCGAGGTCCAGCCGATCGCGGTGCCCGACGTCGCCGCGCGCCTCGTGGAGATCGTCGCCGCCGGGCCGTCGGGCCGGGTCGTGGACGTCGGCGGGCCCGAGCGCATCACGGGCCGCGAGGCCGCGCGCGCCTGGCTGCGGGCGACGGGCAGCCGGCGCGGGGTCGCCCAGGTGCGGTTGCCGGGACGGACCTTCGCCGCGTACGCGGCAGGCCACCACATGGTGCCGGGCGAGCCCTCCGGGACGGGGACGTACGGGCAGCACCTGGTCGAGCGGTACGGGCGTTCCCGCTAGCGGCTCCCCCGGTTGCCGGGGCCCGGTCCGCGCGTGATCGTGGGGAGCATGACCCGAGCCCGTGGTGCCTCGCGATCCTCGTTCGACGTCCTCGCCCGGTCGCTCGCGATCGGTGTCGCGGCGGGCAGCCGTGCGTCGCTCGGCCTGGCCCCTCCGCTGCTCACGTCGTCGCTGTCCGGGCCGTGGGCTGTGGTCGCCAAGGTAGTCAGTGCGCTGGGGGTCGCGGCCGAGCTCACGGGCGACAAGCTGCCGAGCGCGGGTTCGCGGCTCGAGCAGCCCGGTCCGCCGATCCGCATGGTCTCGGGCGCGGTGGGCGCGCTCGTGCTCGCGCGCCGCGCCGAGGCCGGGGTCCTCTTCCCGCTGCTCCTCGGGGCGGCCGGTGGCGCTGCGGGTACCTGGGGCGGCGCCGCGTGGCGCGCGGCCGCGGTCGGCAGGCGCCCCGACTGGCGGGCCGCGGTCGTCGAGGACGCGTTCGCGCTCTCGCTCGCGGCGTTCGCGACGCGCCCCTGAGGCGACCCCATCCCGGCCCGACGGCGCCGCTCACCTCCGAGGTGAGCGGCGCGTCGGGCGTGGGGAGTACGGGGGACGTCAGCCGACGCGCTCCCACGGGCCCCACGCGGAACCGTCGGGCTGCTGGTTCCTCGTCCACCAGCGCGCCTGGAACGTCGAGCCGTCGAACGTCGCGCGCTCGCCCGCGACGTACACGCGCGTCGCGACCCAGGGGCTCGTGCCCGACTCGTCGGCCGCGGCGGCCTCCTGCCACGGCCCGTACGCCGAGGCGCCCGGCTCCTGACCCGAGGTCCACCACGACGCGACGTACGCGGCGCCGTCGTGCAGGACGACGTCCCCGGCGGTGTAGACCGCCGATGCCGACCACACGGACGTCGCCGCGTCGGGGGCGAGCTCTGCCGCGACGGGTGCGAGGAGGCGGCCGTCGAGGTCGAACATCGCCTGGTTCTCCCACGCGTTGCCCGACGACGGGTCGGCCGGGTCCCAGCCGTTGCCCTCGACCGACGTCCACGCGGGCTCCCAGTACACGACGCCCAGCCCGCGCCCGCTCGGTGCCGACGCGACGACGTCCTGGACCGCGCGCAGCGCCGCGGCCTGCCCGGTGGGCGTCGCGGGGTAGCCCGGCACGAGCTTCGCCTCGGTGTCGATCACGTTCTCCCACGCGGGCGTGCCGTCGTCGAGCGTGAACGGGTAGGCGGTCTCGACGACCATGACGTCACGGTCGTAGCGCTCGGACAGGGTACCGACCGCGGCCTGCAGGTCGCCCAGGCTGCCGTGCCAGTAGCCGTAGTAGCTCAGGCCGATCACGTCGAAGTCGACCCCACGTGAGGTGACCTCGTCGAACCACCAGGTCAGGCCGCCGATCCCGTTGTTGATGTTCGTCAGGTGCAGGATCACCTGCGCCTCGGGGGCCACGTCGCGCACGGCACGGGAGCCCGCGCTCAGGAACGCCGCGAGCGAGTCCCACTGCGCGGTGTCGTACCCGTCGCCCGGGACAACGTCCCACGTCTGCCCGTAGGGCCACATCAAGCCGGGGTTGATCTCGTTGCCGACCTGCACGTAGTCCGTGGTCACGCCCGCGTCGCGGAGCGCGACCAGGACGTCGCGCGTGTGGTCGTAGACGTCCTGCGCCAGCTCCTGCGTGGTCCCGCCGACCCACGCCGCCGGGGTGCCCTGCGCACCCGGGTCGGTCCAGCGGTCGGAGTAGTGGAAGTCGATCATGACGTCCATGCCCGCGGCCTCGATGCGCCGGGCGCTCTCCACGACGTGCGTGATCTCGTTGTACCCGTCGGCCGGGTCGACCCACACCTTGAGGCGGCCCAGGTTCATGCCCGCCTCCGCGAGGATCTCGACCGGGTCGCCCGGGGTGCCGTCGGTGCTCGCGTACGTCGCCCCGAAGTCCTCGTTCTTGGCGACGCCCGACAGGTCGCCACCGCGCACGTCGCGCACCACGCGCCTCCGTTCGAGCGTCACGTCGTCGACCGACGCCCAAGTGCCCCCCGGCCCGTCCGTCACGACCGCGACCGTGCAGTCGCCGCCCGTCACGTACGCCGAGACCGACAGCCGGACCCACTGGTCGTCCTGCTCGGTGATCGGGGTCGTCGTGGCGTCGTCGGCCCCGCAGCCCGTGAGCGCGAGCCGCGTCGCGTCGAGCGCGCCGCCCGACTTCACCCAGGCGCTCGCCGTCCACCAGCCTGTGGACAGCCCCTCGACGGTCTGGGCCGTCGTGACGTCGTAGGCGTCACCGGCCCAGTGCGTCAGCCGGCCCGACGACGAGCCGTGGCCGGTGCTCTCGGCCTTCGCGGCGCCGTCGTGCCCCGTGGTGCTCGTGACGGTCCAGCCCGTGAGCCCGGCCTCGAAGCCGGGGTTCACCAGGGTGCCGGTCGCCACGGGCGCCGCGTCCGCCGCGACCGCAGGTGCGGCCCCGGCGAACGCCAGCGCGGCCACCAGGACCCCCAGCGTGCTCTTCCTCGTCGATCTCATCCGTCCTCCTTGACGTGGTGCGTTGATGGGTCGAGCAGGGCCCGTGGTGAGCCCTCAGACGAGCGGGGCGCGCAGCACGCGCACCGCCCCCGCCGCGACCGCGGCGGTGCCGGGCGTGGCCTCGCCGCTCACGAGGTCCGTGGCCCCGGCGGGGAGCCCGGGCAGCTTGACCTCGTGCCCGGTGTGGTTGATCGCGACGACGTACTCGGCGTCGTCGCCGCGGCGGCGCACGACCTCGAAGCCCTCGACCAGGCCCGACGGCGCCAGTCCCGCGTCCGCGTAGACGGCGCCCAGGAGCGTGCCGAGGTCCGTGACGTCGAGGCGCGTCGAGACGTACCAGCCCGTGCCCTCGCCGAGCGCGTGGCGCGTGATCGCGGGGGCGCCCGGGGCGGGGCCGTCGACGTACGTGCCCACGACCTGGGCGCCGTCGAGCGTGATGTCGTCGGCCCACACGTCGCCCGCGAGCGTGCCCGTCAGGGCGGGCACCGTCTCGCCGCCGTCGAGCGCGACGGCCAGCGACTCGCCCTCCCGCAGGGGCAGGAACTCCTCGACAGTGAGGCCGAGCGCGCGGCGCAGCGGCGCCAGGAACCCACCCGGGTGCACGGCGTCGTGCTCGTCGACCGCGGCCGAGAAGTACGACACCAGGAGCGTGCCGCCGCCCTCGACGTAGCGCGTGAGGTTGTCGGCCGACCCCTGCGTCAGCAGGTACGACGCGGGCGCGACGACCAGGCGGTACCCCGACAGGTCCTGCGCCGGGTGCGCGAAGTCCACCTGGACCCCGTCGCGCCAGAACCGGTCGTAGAACGCGTCGACGCGCTCGCGGTGCTGCGCGTCCACGCTGGGACGCCACTCGAGGTCCTGCGCCCAGAACGACTCGGGGTCCCACAGGATCGCGACGTCGGCGTGCACGCGCGACCCGCGCACCTCCGCGACCTTGCCCAGGTCGGCGCCGAGCGCCACGACCTCGCGCCACACCCGGCTTCCCGTGCCCGCGTGCGGCAGCATCGCCGAGTGGAACTTCTCCGCTCCTGAGCGCGAGGCACGCCACTGGAAGAACATGATCGCGTCGGCCCCTCGGCCCAGGTGCGAGAACGCGTTGCGCGCCATCTCCCCGGGGCGCTTGGCGACGTTGCGCGGCTGCCAGTTCACGCCCGACGTCGAGTGCTCGAGCAGCAGCCACGGCTTGCCGCCCGCGACCGAGCGAGTGAGGTCCGCGGCGAGCGCGAGCCCCACCTCGTTGCGCGGGTCGCCGGCCCGCAGGTAGTGGTCGTTCGAGACGACGTCGACCTCGCGGGCCCACGCCCACAGGTCGGTCGACGGGCACTCGCCCGCCATGAAGTTTGTCGTGACGGGCACGGTCGAGTGCGCCCGGATCGCGTCGCGCTCGGCCACGAAGCAGGCCAGCAGCGCGTCGTTGGTGAAGCGCGCGAAGTCGAGACGCTGCGCGGGGTTGACGACGGAGGCCGCGACGGCCGGCACGTCCACGTGCTCCCACTCGCCGTAGACCTGGCCCCAGAAGCGGGTGCCCCAGGCGGCGTTGAGGCCGTCGAGGTCGCCGTAGCGCTCGCGCAGCCACTCGCGGAAGGCCGCGGCGCTCGCGGGCGAGTAGTCGTCCGAGACGGGGGCGCCGTACTCGTTGTGCACGTGCCACAGCGCGAGCGCGGGGTGCGAGCCGTAGCGCCTCGCGAGCTCGGTCGTGATGCGCACGCACGCACGGCGGTACTCGGGCGAGCTGGGCGAGACCATGCCGCGCGAGCCGAACCCGAGGACCCTGCCGTCGCGGGTCACGACGCGCGAGTCGGGGTAGGCGTGGAAGAACCAGGCGGGCGGGGACGCGGTGGGGGTGCCGAGGTCGACGCGGATGCCGTGGGCGTGCAGAAGGTCGATCAGGCGGTCGAGCCAGGCGAGGTCGAACTCTCCTTCGCGCGGCTCCATGAGTGCCCAGCTGAACATCCCGATGCTGACGAGGTTGACCCCGGCCTCGTGCATCAGGGCGACGTCCTGCTCCCAGACCTCCTCGGGCCACTGCTCGGGGTTGTAGTCACCGCCGTAGCAGATCGCGTCGACGCCGGGCAGCCAGCCGTCGTAGACGGGGCCGACCGGGCGGGGCTGGACGGAAGTCATGCGCTCTCCTCAACACGTCACTGTGCACGATCACAGGTATGACCGGCGCTGCAACACCTAGGTAACAGCATGAAACACGATGTTGACAAGAGCATGCAGGTCGTGAGTACTGTGACCGTGCACAGCCCACACTGTCGTGAGTCGCCGTGGCCCGAAGCCCCGGCGAGAAGCGCGATGGTTCCTTGACGAGGAGGACCTCATGCGCCTGTCCACAGGCATGAAGGCAGCGGCGATCATCGCCTCCGCCGCACTACTGATGACCGCCTGCAGCTCCGGCGACGGCACGGACGCCCCCGCGGCCGACGGCCCGGTCGAGCTCACCTTCTGGACCTGGGCGCCCAACGTCGACAAGGTCGTCGAGACCTGGAACGAGGCGAACCCGGACATCCAGGTCACGGTCAACAAGCAGGACGGCGGCGACCCCGCGATCACCAAGCTGCTCACCGCGGTCAAGGCCGGCAGCGGGGCGCCCGACATCATGCAGACCGAGTACCAGAAGATCCCCACGCTCGTCTCGGCCGACGCGCTCGCCGACATCTCGGGCGAGGTCGCGGACCTCGCTGACCAGTTCCCGGAGGGCGTCTGGAACGACGTGACCCTGGGCTCCGACGCGGTCTACGCCGTGCCGCAGGACTCGGGCCCCATGCAGTTCTACTACCGCGCCGACATCTTCGAGCAGCTCGGCCTGACCGTGCCCACGACCTGGGACGAGTACGCCGCGACGGCTGCCGCCCTGCAGGCCGCGGACCCGACCAAGTACCTCGGTACGTTCTCCGCGACCGACGCGGGCTGGTTCACGGGCCTCGCGCAGCAGGCCGGCGCCTCCTGGTGGGGGATCGACGGCGACGCGTGGACCGTCGCGGTCGACGACGAGGCGACGCTCAAGGTCGCCGACTACTGGGGCGGGCTCGTCGAGTCCGGCGTGATCGACAACAAGCCCATGTACACCCCCGAGTGGAACGCCGCGCTCAACAACGGCACGCAGATCGGGTGGCTCTCGGCCATCTGGGCACCCGGCGTCCTCGAGGGCAACGCCCCCGACACCGCAGGACTGTGGAAAATGGCCCCCATGCCGCAGTGGGACGCGGCCGACCCCGCGACGGGCAACTGGGGCGGGTCCGCGACGGCCGTGACGAGCCAGTCGAAGCACCCCGAGCAGGCCGCGAAGTTCATCACGTGGCTCAACGCGTCGCAGGAGGGCGTCGACCTCCTCGTCGAGCAGACCGGCGTCTACCCGGCCAACATCCCGGCGTCGGCCGAGGCGCTGTCCGAGCCGCCGACGTTCTTCGCGAACCAGCCCGACTTCTACGAGATCGCGGCCGAGACGGCCAAGACCGCGGGCAGCTTCACGTACGGCCCCAACGTCAACGTCACCTACTCGGCGTACAACGACGAGTTCGGCAAGGCCACCGAGGCGAGGTCGCAGGCCGCGTTCACGGCTGCGGTCGAGGCCATGCAGAAGGTCACGCTCGACGACATGGTGAGCTCCGGCTTCACCGTCAAGGAGTAGGCCCGACGGCGGCCGCCCGGTCAGTCCGGGCGGTCGCCCCTCCCTTCCGCACCGTGCTTCAACCGCCGTCCGCACCCGATCGGCGGAGACCTTCCGAGGAGAGATCGTGACCACGACCACGCCAGCGCGGCCCACCGCGCCGCCCGCGGTGCGACGCCGCCGACCCGGTGCGTCCCGGCGCCAGGGAGCCCCCTGGGCCTTCCTCGCCCCCGCGATCGTGCTGTTCGTCCTCGTCCTCGCACTGCCGATCGCGTACGCGGTGTACCTGAGCTTCCGCACCGAGAAGGTCAGCGGGCTGGGCCTGGGTTCCGGTTCGCGGACCGAGGTGTGGAACGGGTTCGCGAACTACGCGGCGTCGCTCGCCGACCCGGAGTTCCTCGCGTCCGTCGGCCGCGTCGCGCTGTACGGCGTGATCGTCGTGCCGACCATGCTGGGCCTGGCACTGCTCTTCGCGCTGCTGCTCGACTCACGCCGGTCGCGCGCGACCAAGTTCTCGCGGGTCTCGATCTTCCTGCCGTACGCCGTGCCCGCCGTGATCTCCTCGCTCCTGTGGGGGTTCCTCTACCTGCCGGGAGTGAGCCCGTTCTACTACGTGTTCGACCGGCTCGGCTGGGACGTCCCGTCCCTGTTCTCGTCGAACCTGGTGATCTTCGCGGTCGCGAACATCGCGGTGTGGGGCGGTGTCGGCTTCAACATGGTCGTCATCTACACGTCGCTGCGCGCGATCCCGTCCGAGCTGTACGAGGCCGCCGAGCTCGACGGCTGCACGCAGGTCGGCATGGCGTGGCGGATCAAGATCCCCATCGTGGTGCCCTCGATCATCATGACGTTCGTCTTCTCGATGATCGCGACCCTGCAGGTCTTCGCCGAGCCGACGACCCTCAAGCCGCTCAGCAACACGATCTCGAGCACGTGGACCCCTCTCATGAAGGTCTACCGCGACGCGTTCATCCGCGGCGACCTGTACTCGGCGGCCGCGACCTCGGTCATCATCGCCGTCGCGACGTTCGTCCTCTCGTTCGGGTTCCTGCGCCTGGTGCAGAGCCGTGCCTTCGGTCAGGAGAAGTGACCATGACTACCGACGCCGCTGAGACCGCGCTCGTCGCCGAGACCGCCGGCTCCCGGGCGGGCTCCGTCCTGCCTCGTACCCGACGCGTCCCCCGGACCGGCCACCGGTCGGTGGGCGAACGGCCGAGCGGGGCCGCGACCGCGATCCTGCTCGTGGGCGCGCTGTACTGTCTTCTGCCCGTGCTGTGGGTCGTCGTCGCGTCGACCAAGTCGGGGAGCGAGCTCTTCTCGACGTTCACGTTCGCGCCCTCGACGCACCTCCTGGACAACGTTTCCGACCTCAACGCCTACCGGGGCGGGCTGTTCTGGCGATGGATGGCGAACACGGCCCTCTACGCCGGGGTCGGCGCCATGCTCTCGGTCGTCGTGTCCGCGATGGCCGGCTACGCGCTCGCGAAGTACCGTTTCCGCGGGAAGACCGCGGTCTTCAACATGCTCCTCGCGGGCGTCCTCGTGCCGGGCGTCGTCCTCGCGATCCCGCAGTACCTGCTCATGGCCCAGGTCGGTCTCACGAACACGTACTGGGCCGTGCTCCTGCCGAGCATCATCAGCCCCTACGGGATCTACCTGGCCCGGATCTACGCGGGCGCCTCGATCCCCGACGAGATCGTCGAGGCCGCGCGGACCGACGGCGCGAGCGAGCTCCGCACGTTCGCGCAGGTCGCGATGCCCATGATGGCCCCGGGGCTCGTCACGGTCTTCCTGTTCCAGTTCGTCGCGATCTGGAACAACTTCATGCTGCCGTACATCATGCTCGGCGACGACAAGCTCTTCCCCCTGACGGTGGGGCTCTCCGGGCTGCTCAACCAGGGTGCGTCGCAGCCCGCGCTGTACACGCTCGTCATCACCGGGGCGCTCCTGTCGATCGTCCCGCTCGTCGCCCTGTTCCTGCTCCTGCAGCGCTACTGGCAGGTCGACCTGGCCGCCGGCGCGGTCAAGGCCTGAGGATGTCCCTAGACTCACGTGTCGTGGAGCAACCTGGTGAGGACGCCGCCCCCGAGCAGGAGCCGGGGGTCGCACCGCAGCCTGCCCGCGAGAGGCGCGCGGCGCCGTCGGGCAGCACGAAGCGACGTCCCACGATCCGCGACGTCGCCGCTGCCGCAGGCGTCTCGCGCGGGACCGTGTCCCGCGTGATCAACGGAGGCCACTGGGTCTCGCCCGACGCGCTCGCTGCCGTCAACGAGGCGATCCGGACCACGGGGTACGCCGCGAACCAGCACGCTCGCAGCCTCGTGACGGGGCGGTCGAACTCGATCGCGTTCCTGCTCACCGAGCCGCAGCACCTGCTCTTCGAGGACCCCAACTTCTCGATCCTGCTGCGAGGCGCGGCCGAGGAGCTCGCCAAGCGCGAGATGCCGCTGCTGCTCATGGTCGCGGGGACCCCCGAGGAGCGTCGCCGGATCGGCGGGTACGTCGCGGCGGGCCACGTCGACGGCGTCCTGCTCATCAGCTCGCACCAGGGCAACCCGATGCTGGCCGAGCTGCTCAAGCTCAAGGTGCCGACCGTCGCATGCGGTGTGCCGCTCGGGTACGAGGGGCGCGTCGGGTACGTCGCGGCCGACGACCGTGCCGGGGCGCGGACCATGACGCAGCACCTGATCGACTCGGGACGCACGCGCGTCGCGACGATCACGGGGCCGCTCGACACCCCGGGCGGGACGCTGCGCCTCGACGGGTACCGCGACGCCCTGGGGGACCGGTTCGACGAGTCGCTCGTCGCGCACGGCGACTACTCGCGCGAGCGGGGTCGGCTCGCGATGGCCGAGCTGCTCGAGCGCCGTCCCGACCTCGACGCCGTGTTCGTCGCGTCCGACCTCATGGCGGCGGGCGCGCTCGTCGCGCTCCAGGCGGCGGGTCGGCGCGTCCCGCAGGACGTGGCCGTGGGCGGGTTCGACGACTCGGGCGTCGCCGCGTCGCTCCACCCCGCACTCACGACCATGCGGCAGCCTTTCGAGCGCATCAGCGCCGAGATGGTGCGGCTGCTGCTCGAGGTCGTCGAGGGCCAGGAGCCTGCGGCCATCACGCTGCCGACGTCGCTCGTGGTGAGGGACTCGGCCTAGCCCCCCGGCCCCGTCCACAGGGCCCGCGCCGTACGTCGTCCTCCCCGACTGACCCCGCGCGGGTCGGGGGGGGGGGGGGGGGGGGGGGGGGGGGGGGGGGGGGAGCTCCGCCGTCGTGCCGCGGGCCTCAGCAGGTCAGGGCGTCGCCCGTCGTGGTGCCCAGGAACTCGGCGTAGCGGCGGAACAGCGCGACCCGGTTCGCGACCTGGCGCGGGTTGCCGCCGTCGCACTCGAGCGGGCCGTTGATCGCGCGGATCGTCTCGCGGAAGCCGTGCTCCCCGACGATCGCCTCGTGGCACGTCATGGTGCCCTCGCCGGGCTGCGTGTTCCAGTACCAGAGCGCGGTCTTCCAGGCGACGGTCGGGTCCGTCTCGACGAGGAACGGGTTGTTCAGCAGGTCGATGCCCAGGGCGTCGCCCGCGGCCTTGTAGTTGAAGTTCCAGGAGAGCTGGATGGGGCCCTTGCCGTAGTAGGCGTCCTGTCCCGCGGGGCACCCGTACGGCTGCGACGGGTCGCAGTAGTGCGAGTACACGGCCGTGTTGAGCTCGCTCACGTGGAGCAGGCCCGTGCTCTCGTGGCTCACGTTCGCGAGGAACGCCGCGGCCTCGCGGGCAGCGATCTCGGGACCGCCCGACGTCGCGAACTCCGGGTACGCCTCGGTCGCGGCGACCAGGCCCGCGTACGTGTAGAACGGGTTGCGGTCCGGGAACATCTCCTCGAACTGCGCCTCGGTCACCACGAAGCCCGTCGTGATGCCGCTCGTCGAACCTGTCTCAGCCATGAGCCACCCTCTCGTCACTGTCCCCGGCGGAACGTCGTCCGACGACTCGTCGGTGACTCGTCGGTGCCCCGCCTGCGTTCAGCGGTCACCCTAGGGGACGAGCGAGCGCTCCTCGGCATCGGTGTGCAGTGCGCTCCGGGAGCCTTCCTCGACGTCCGGCTCGGGGCGGTCGCCCGGGTCGGGGGAGTCCTCGGGGGAGACGTCCGTGGGCGCTGCACCGCCTGTCCTGGCGTACACGAGGACGGCGACCAGACCCGCGACCCAGCCGGTCACGAGCGGCCAGAAGAGGCTCGCCTGCACGACGGGCAGCACCATGTTCATGGTGGCCGAGTGCAGCCCGAACGCGGTGTACGTCGTGAACGACCGGGTCGCCGCGGGGACCGTCGCGGCGGCGACGGCGGCGAACCAGACCGCGAGCACCAGGGTCCAGCGCCCCGCGCTCGGCGGGAGCCGTCGGGTCGCGAGCCACGTCCCGCCCGCGACGAGCAGGCCCACGACCAGGGCGAGGGCCACCTCCATGCCCTGGACCGGTCGTCCTTGCGGCGCGAAGCGGAAGATCATCGCCCCCGTGGCCACCTCCGCGACGAGGTCGATCGGGCCCCGGGCGCTGCGGTGCCACACGAGCCACGAGCTGCCGGCCCCGAGCACGACCCACACGAGCGCGGCCGTCAGCCCGGCGGTGAGCACGGTCGGCCAGGCGCGGGCCCGCAGCGGCTTGCGCGCCCTGCGCGTCGCGGGGAGCGCCTCCTCGGCGGAACGGTTCGTCAGGGCGAGGGCCCCGACGAGCGCGATCCCGACGAGCCAGCCGTTGACGAGCCCCCACCAGCCGCCGTCGAACGACGCGGAGAGGAGATGGAACGCCGGGTTCAGGGGGGCGGGGAAGGAGATGTCCGCGACCGTGTCCGCGACGGACCCCGCGGTGCCGCCGGCCACGACCCCGAGCCACGTCCCGAGGAAGACGCCCCACGTGCCGGTGCGTCGAGGCAGGCGTCGCGTCGCGAGGTACGCCACGACCATGACGACCAGCCCTGCGAGGAGCGCCGCGAGGATCGTCTGACCCGTGATCGCCGAACCGCCCGGGACCGTGCCGTTCGGGTGGGGGAGGAACGTGCGGACGAGCGCGCTGTGGACCCGGTACGTGAAGTTCGCGTGGACCCAGTCGCTCAGGACCGCCGTCCCGACCCACAGGATCGAGGTGACCAGCCCGGCGACGAGCACGGCGGGGTCCCTGCGTGACGTCATCGGCATGCCCGCGAGGGTAGCGCACACGCATGAGGAGCCCAGGCCCGGAGAGGAGAGCCCGCGGCCCGGTCCTGCCCGACGTCGGAGCGCGCCCTCGCGCGGAAGGTGGGCTCCGTCGTCGGGCCCGGAACCGCCCGGCGGTTGACACCCTCCGAGGCCGCGTGCAAGAGTGCCTCTCAATCCGGAAACGTTTCCAGAGTCTTTCGCACCGCTGCGTTGGAAACGTTTCCAAATCGAGATCTTCCGCACCACCTTCGACGGAGAGGGCAGGAACCGATGGCACCACGTGCAACGTTGAACGAGGTCGCCGAGCGCGCAGGGGTGTCGCTCGCCTCGACCTCCCGAGCGCTGCACGGCTCCGGCGCCAGCAAGGCCATGGTCGAGCGCGTGCGCGCCGCCGCCGACGAGCTCGGATACAGCCCCGACGCCGTCGGACGCTCGCTGCGCATGCGCCGCACGTTCCAGATCGCCTTCGCGGTCGCCGACATCGGCAACCAGGTCTACGTCGAGATGATGTCCGCGATCCACGCGGTCATCGCGCCCTACGGCTACCGGGTCGTCGTGACGACCACGGGCGACACGGCGGAGTCCACCACGGACCTCGTGCGCAGCCTCGCGAACGGCATGGTCGACGGGATCGTCCTCAGCCCCCTGCGCATGAGCGAGGAGCTCGTCCGCGCGATCCACGAGTCCGCGGTGCCGGTCGTCGTGATCGGACGATCGCTCGGCGCCCACGGCATCGACTCGGTGTCGACCGACTCCGCGGGCGGGATCGGCCAGGCCGTGACCCACCTGCTCGACATCGGCCGCCGCCGCATCGCGTTCCTCAACGGCCCCCTCGACACGACCCCCGGTGAGGCACGCCAGCGCGGCTTCGACGCCGCCGTCGCCGCTCCAGGGTTCGCCGCCGAGCACGTCGACGTCGAGATCGCCGAGGACTTCACGGTCGCCGCCGGTCTCGCCGCCGCGCGCACGCTCATCGAGCGCAACGCCGCTGCCGGCGGCCTCGACGCGATCGTCGCGGCCAACGACCTGCTCGCGATCGGCGCGATGCACGCGGCGCGCCAGAGCGGCCTCGACGTCCCCACCGACCTCGCCGTGACCGGCATGGACGACACCGAGATCGGCCGCGTCTTCTACCCGAGCCTCACGAGCGTCTCCCTGGGATCCGCCGAACGTGGTCGGCGGGCCGCCCAGCTCCTGCTCGGACTGGTCGAGGGCAGCGACCAGGAGACCCGGCACGTGGACGTGGGACCGACCCTCCTCGTCCGCGAATCCACCCGACCGACCGACGTACTCGACGGAGAGAAGTCATGACAGCCCCCACCGTGGAGGCCGGCCCCCGACCGACCGCCCCCGCACCCCAGCGGCCGAAGCCGCGCCGGACCGGAGGGATGGCCCGCTCGAAGCGGCGCGAGGCCATCGCCCTCGTCATCCCGTCGCTGCTCCCGATCCTCGTCCTGAGCGTCGCGCCCCTCCTCGTCGGCGTGGGCCTCGCGTTCACCGACGCCCGCCTGGTCCGCAACCCCGAGTACGCGTTCGTCGGGATGGACAACTTCGTCCGTCTGGCCGACAACTCGTTCTTCTGGGACTCGTTCCGGATCGGCATGATCTGGGCCGTCTCCGTGACGCTGCTCCAGCTCGTCGCGGCCATGGGCCTCGCGCTCCTGCTCAACTCCGACCTCAAGCTCCAGGGCCTGACCCGGGTGCTCGCGCTCATCCCGTGGGCCATGCCACCCGTG
The DNA here is from genome assembly GCF_014836555.1 of Oerskovia rustica. Taxonomy (GTDB): domain Bacteria; phylum Actinomycetota; class Actinomycetes; order Actinomycetales; family Cellulomonadaceae; genus Oerskovia; species Oerskovia rustica. The sequence continues at coordinate 49,777 of NZ_JACSQQ010000003.1, read as the reverse complement.
GTCGTCGCGATCATGTGGCGGATGATCTACTCGCCCAACGCCGGGCCGCTCAACGCGTTCCTCGGCAGCGTGGGCCTGCCCGACGACATCAACTGGCTCGCGGACTTCTCGACCGCGCTGCCGGCCGTGATCGTCGTGGGCATCTGGGTCGGCATGCCGCAGACCACCGTGACGCTGCTCGCCGGGCTCCAGCAGATCCCCGACGAGCTCCACGAGGCCGCGGCGATCGACGGCGCGAACGCGTGGCGCCGGTTCACCGCGGTCACGCTCCCGAGCCTGCGGCCCATCATCACGTCGATCACCTCGCTCAACTTCATCTGGAACTTCAACTCGTTCTCCCTGGTCTACGTGCTGACGGAGGGCGGACCGGGCGGCCGCACCATGCTGCCGATGCTCTACACGTACCTCGAGGCGTTCAAGAACAGGAACATCGGCTACGCGGCCGCCATGGGCGTCGTGCTCGTGGTCGTCGTCGTCCTCCTGCTCGCGATCTACCTGTGGTCCCAGTTCCGCCAAGACCGCGACAGCACGGGGAAGTGATCTGATGCGTCATCTCGTCCGGCCAGCCCAGTACGTGGCGCTGTGCTTCTACATCGTCTTCCTCGGCTTCCCGCTGCTGTGGCTCATCTCGGCGTCGCTCAAGTCGTCGGGGGAGCTCAACTCGCTCACCGTGAGCCTGATCCCGCAGGACGTCGAGTGGGGCAACTACTCGGCCGCGCTCGAACGCCAGGGCCTCGTGCGCTCGGCGTGGAACTCCGCGATCGTCGCGCTCGTCTCGACCGCGCTCGTGCTCCTCATCGCGCTGCCCGGCGCGTACGTCCTGGCCCGGCTCAAGGGCCTGGTCCGCGGCATGGGCGTCGGGTGGATCCTGGTCAGCCAGGTCTTCCCGGTCATCCTCATCATCCTGCCGCTGTTCCTCATCCTGCGGACCATCGGCCTGACCGACAGCCTGGTCGGCCTGACCCTGGTGCACACGACGTACACGCTGCCGTTCGCGCTGTGGATGCTGCAGGGCTACGTGAGCTCGATCCCGATCGAGCTCGAGGAGGCGGGCTCGATGGACGGCGCGAGCCGCCTGACGGTGCTCCGCCAGATCGTCTTCCCGCTCCTCATGCCGGGCGTCGTCGCGACCGCGATGTTCAGCTTCGTGTCGTCGTGGAACGAGTTCTTCTTCGCGCTCGTCCTCCTCCAGTCGCCCGAGAACTACACGCTGCCGATCACTCTCAAGATGTTCATCGGCGGCGAGGGCAAGGTCGCCCTCGGCCCGCTCGCGGCGGGCGCCGTGCTGGCCGCGATCCCCAGCATCGTCTTCTTCTCGATCATGCAGAAAAGGCTCACCGGCGGACTCCTGTCCGGTGCCGTCAAGGGGTGAGCGCAGTGCGCACCCGCCTCGACGGAACCCGTCCCACCCACCCCACCCGCACGACCCCCACGCCTCAGAAAGGCAGACACATGAAGACTCGTGGTGCGTCCATCGCCGCATGCCTCACGATCGGCACCCTGTTCCTCACCGCTTGCGGAAGCGGCGGAGACAGCGACGCCGGTGGAGACTCCGGTCCGATCACGCTGAAGTTCCAGTCGCTGTCCGACCAGCCCGCGGCCATCGCCGCGACCGAGAGCATCGTCTCCGACTGGAACGAGGCCAACCCCGACGTCCAGGTCGAGATCGTCCCCGCGGGGTGGGACGGCATCTACGACAAGCTCATCACGCAGTTCAACGGTGGTGCGGCGCCGGACATCATCCACTACGAGGCCGCGAGCATCGTGCCCTTCGCGGCGGACGGATACCTGGCCGACCTCTCGGAGTACATGTCCGACGAGTTCCGCGCGGACGTCCCCGAGGGCATCCTCAACGCGGTCACGGTCGACGACAAGGTCATCGCGTACCCCACCGAGCTCCAGTCCTACATGGTGTTCGCGAACAAGACGCTGCTCGACGCCGCGGGCGTCGCGATCCCCACGGGCGAGACCATGACGTGGGACGAGATGCGCGCGATCGCGCAGGCCACGACCAAGGACGGCACGTACGGCCTGGGCTGGGGGCTCAAGAGCCCCACCGCCGCGTACATGTCCTTCGCGCCGGGCTTCGGCGGCACCTACTTCGAGGGCAGCGGCGCGGACGCGACGCTGTCGATCGGCGAGGGCGAGATGGCCGTGCCGAACCTCGTGGACGCCATGGCGTTCGAGGACAGGTCGATCCTGCCGGTGACCCTGAGCCAGACCGGTTCGGAGACGCTCGCGACGTTCTACGCCGGGCAGGTCGCCATGACGATCCAGGGCTCGTTCCAGGCCGCGAACATCGCGACCGACGCCCCCGAGGGCTTCGACTGGATCGTGCTCCCGCCGCTCGAGGGGTCGGAGGGTGCGCAGCAGGCCGCCAACCCGCAGACCCTGTCCGTGAACATCGACTCCGCGCACGTCGAGGAGTCCGCGGAGTTCATCGAGTTCTTCACGCAGACCGACAACCTGGCCGCCCTCAACGAGGCCGACGCCCTCATCCCTGCGACGACCTCGGCGCAGGAGGCCCTCGCGGCCAAGCTCGGCACCGAGAACGGCTGGGACGTGATCCTCTCCTCGGGGCAGCACCTCGTCTCCGCGCCGTACCTCTTCGTCGACGCGTACGCGCAGTGGAAGGACACGGTCGCGACGCCGGCGTACCAGCGCTTCCTCGCGCAGGAGATCGACGCCGACGGCGTGGCCACCGAGCTGACGACCGGCTGGGAAGAGATCACCAAGTAGTGCAGCCGTGGGGGGGGGGGGGGGGGGGGGC
>NZ_JACSQQ010000003.1:36387-46997 GCF_014836555.1 Oerskovia rustica | reverse complement strand
CCCCCCCCCCCGCCCACGACGACCACGGGCGGCCTCGAGCCGCCCGGACGCAGAACGACGAACGACAGGGAGTGACCTCGTGAGCTGGCTGGACGAGAAGGCAGTGGCGGTGATCACCGGCGCAGCCGTCGGCGACGCGCTGGGTGGGGCGACCGAGGGGTGGACCCCGGAGCAGATCGAGGAGCGTCACGGCGGACGGGTCACCGGCATCGTCGGGCCGTTCTACCCGAACTGGCAGGACGCCCGCCCCATCGCGCCGTACCACAAGGGCGACGGCCACATCACGGACGACACCCTCATGACCCAGGCGCTCGTCGAGGTCTACGCCAAGCGCCGGGCGCACCTCGACGCGTACGCCGTGGCCGAGGACCTGGTCCCGCTCATGATCGGCGAGCCCCGCTGGATCCCCGAGCTCGAGTCGACGGCCCTGCTGCTGCAGCGCGTGTTCCTCGCGGAGAAGTGGATCGTCGCGCGGCTCCACTACGGGCACGTCGACCCGCGCGAGGCCGGGGTCGGCAACATCGTCAACTGCGGCGCGGCCATGTACGTGGCCCCCGTGGGGCTGGCCAACGCGGGTGACCCGCGCGGCGCGTACGCCGAGGCGATCGACCTCACGGGCGCCCACCAGGCGAGCTACGGTCGCGAGGCTGCGGGCGTCTTCGCCGCCATGGTCGCCGCGGCGGTCGCCCCCGGTGCGACCGTCGAGGACGTCGTGGCGGCCGCGCTCGACGTCGCGCACGACGGGACGCTCGCCGCGCTGCGTGCGGTCGTCGACGCTTTCGAGGGCTGGACCTCGGTCCCCACGACCGACGAGGAGGAGCGCGCGCTCGCCCGCAAGGTCCGCGAGGTCGTGGCCCCCTTCGACTCGGTGGGCCCCGAGTACCGGCAGATGTCGATGGACGCGCGCCGCCCCTCGCGCACCAAGGCCATCGAGGAGCTGCCCGCGGCGCTCGGGTTCGTGCTGGGCCACCGCGGCGACTTCCGCGGCGCGGTGCTCGGCGCGGTCAACTACGGGCGCGACGCCGACTCGATCGCCGTCATGGCGGGTGCGATCACGGCCGGGCTCGGCGGGACCGAGGTCGTGCCGACCGAGTGGCTCGACGAGATCGAGCGCGCGAGCCGCACCGACGTCCGGGCGACCGGGCGCCTCATGGGGCAGGTCGCGGGCGACATCCTGCGCGCCGACCGCGAGGCCGCGAAGGCCCGCCTCCTGGCTCTCGACGAGATCGAGGCCGCGACGGTGGGAGCCCCGGCGTGAGACTCACCTGGGGACAGCCCGAGGACCTGCTTGCGCACGAGCTCGTCCAGTCGACGATCGAGGGCAAGGACGTCTCGGGCGTCGTCGCACGGTGGACCGCGGCGGGCGGCGACACCGTCCCGGCCGTGAGCGGCGCGGGCCCCGTGCCCGCGCCCCCGGCGCTGCGCGCCCTGGCGCGCGAGCTCCTCGACGAGCTCGACGCCCTGCCCGCGGCGCCGGCCCCGGCCGAGCCGGACGGGTGGGCGCGGATCGCCGCACTCCTCCCGGCAGCCCCGGTTCTCCCCACGGTGCCCGACGGCGAGCTCGCGCGCCGCGTGCACGGCGCCTGGACCGGACGCTCGGCAGGGTGCCTCCTGGGCAAGCCCGTCGAGAAGATCCCGCGCCAGGGCATCGAGGAGATCCTGCGGGCCACAGGTCGCTGGCCCCTCGCGACGTGGTTCACGGCGGTCGGACTGCCCGACGACGTCGCGGCGCGCTGGCCCTGGAACCGGCGCAGCGCCCCGACCTCGCTCGAGGAGAACATCGACGGGATGCCCGAGGACGACGACCTCAACTACCCGATCCTCGCGCTCGCCCTGCTCGAGAAGCACGGCACGGGCTTCACGACCGACGACGTCGCCCAGCTCTGGCTCGACAACCTGCCCGCGGGGCGCGTCTTCACCGCGGAGCGCGCGGCGTACCGCAACATCCTCGACGCGCGTCCCGTGCCCGAGACCGCGACGCACCAGAACCCGTTCCGGGAGTGGATCGGTGCGCTCATCCGCACCGACGTGCTCGGGTGGGTCGCCCCCGGCGACGTCCGGAGCGCGGCGTACCTCGCATGGGTCGACGCGCGCCTGAGCCACACGCGCAACGGCGTCTACGGCGCCATGTGGGCGGCGGCGCTCGCCTCGGCGTCGATGGTCTGCGCGAGCGTCGAGGACGTGCTCGACGCGGCCCAGACCGTGCTCCCTCCCGACAGCCGGATCGCGCAGGCCGTGCGCCTGGGCCGCGAGGCCGCGCTGGACGGGGACGTGAGCGTCGGCCTCGACCGGATCCACGCCGCCTACGGGGACCTGCACTGGGTCCACGTGCTCAACAACGCGGCTGTGATCGCGTACGCCCTGACCAAGGGTGCAGGGGACTTCGGGACGAGCGTCTCGATCGCGGTCACCGCGGGCTGGGACACCGACTCGGCCGCCGCGACCGTGGGCGGCGTCGTCGGGGCCCTGCTCGGGACCGACGGGATCGGGCAGGCATGGACCGGACCGGTCGACGGCCGCATCGCGACCTCGCTCCCCGGCGGGGAGCAGCGCATCGACGACCTCGTCGCCCGGACGCTCGCGCTGCGGCTCACGGAAGCCGTGGTCCCGGTGGCCGACCCTGCTGATCCTGCCGACGCTGCCGGCACTGCGAGGGTCGGCGCATGAGCCCCGACCCGAGCACGCACCGCCGGGGGCGCGTCGTCGTCGTCGGTTCGGCCAACGTCGACCTCGTGGTCGACGTCCCCCGGCACCCCGGCGGCGGCGAGACGATCCTCGGCGGCGACCTACGCCGCAGCCCTGGCGGCAAGGGGGCCAACCAGGCCGTCGCCGCGGCCAGGGCGGGCGGCGCCGACACGACGTTCGTCGGGGCCCTCGGCCGCGACGAGTCGGGCGAGCTGCTGCTCGCCTCGCTCGACGGCGCAGGGGTGCGTACCGACCTCGTCGGACGCACCGCGGCGCCCACGGGCACCGCGCTCATCACGGTCTCGCCCGACGGCGAGAACGCGATCGTCGTCGCCCCGGGTGCGAACGCGCACGTGCGCATCGGCCCGGAGCAGGCCGAGCGGATCGGGGCCGCGGACGTCGTCCTGACGCAGCTCGAGATCCCGCTCGACGTCGTCCTCGCCGCGGGTGCCGCCCGCCGGCCGGGGGCTGTGCTCGCGCTCAACGCGGCACCGTCCCGCGACCTGCCCGACGCGATGTGGGCCGCGTTCGACCTGTTGATCGTCAACGAGCACGAGGCACGCGACCTCGCGGGGGAGGCCGCCGACGCCGCCGGGGCCGGTGCCCCGGTCGATCCCACCAGCCCCGCCGACCCGGCCGCCCCCACCGACCCCGTCGACGCCGCCGAGCACCTGGCCGCGACCCTGCTCGCCAGGGTGCCCGCCGTCGTCGTGACGCTCGGCGGTGCAGGGTGCCTCGTCGCCCAGCGCGGCTCGGCCCCCGTCCGCCTCGCGGCCCCGCGCGTCGACGCCGTCGACACGACCGGCGCGGGCGACACGTTCTGCGGCGTGCTCGCCGCCGCCCTCGCGGGCGGGTCCACCCTCGTGGACGCCGCCCGGACCGCCTCGTTCGCGGGCGCTCTGGCCGTGACCCGGCCCGGGGCCCAGGACGCCGTGCCCACGGCCGACGAGGTCGCCACCTTCGCCCACCCGGAGCAGCAGCCATGAGCTACACGTTCGACCCGCTCGTCCCCCGCCCCATCGACCTCCCGACGGTCGTCCCGCTCGACGCCGCCACCGATGCCACCGACGCCACCACCGACACCGCGCAGGACCTCGCCGCACTCGACCAGGCGAAGATCTTCGCCGCGCCCGACGACCCCGCGCAGTGGGCCGCGTGGCGCGAGCGGCTCGAGGCGTGGCGTACCGACGCGCGCGAGCGCCACGGCTTCACGGGCGCCGTGTACGAGCGACCGCAGGCCGCGTGGGCCGCGAGCTGCTTCACGATCGCGCAGGTCTGGCTGTGGGACGAGCTGCTCTACTCGTTCGAGGAGAACCGCTTCACACCCGAGCGCTTCCTGGCCGACGCGCGCGAGCGCTTCGCGGACCTCGACGCCGTGGTGCTGTGGCACGCGTACCCCGTCATCGGGATCGACGACCGCAACCAGTGGGACTTCTACCGTGACGTCCCGGGCCTCACGGGGCCGGGTGGCCTGGTCGCGACCCTGCACGCCGCGGGCCTGCACGTGTTCGTCGACTACAACCCGTGGGACACGGGCACGCGCCGCGGGGAGGACGACCTGTCCGAGCTCGCCGCCGTCGTCGCGGACCTTCCCGCCGACGGCGTCTTCCTCGACACGCTCAAGAAGGCCGAGCCCGAGCTCGTCGAGCGGCTCGAGGCCGCCCGGCCGGGCATCGTCCTGGAGGGCGAGTCCAAGCTCGCGGTCGAGCGCATCGAGGACCACTCGTCGTCGTGGGCGCAGTTCTTCGCCGACTCGTCCGTGCCGGGCGTGCTGCGCGCGCACTGGTACGAGCGCCGCCACATGCAGCACCACGTGCGCCGCTGGAACCGCGACCACACCGACGAGCTCCAGTCCGCCTGGATCAACGGTGTGGGCGTCATGGTGTGGGAGGTCGTGTTCGGGGTGTGGGTCGGGTGGAGCGAGCGCGACGCCGCGACCCTGCGCCGCATGGTCACGGTCCAGCGCGCCGCCAAGGACCTGCTGCTCGACGGCGGATGGACCCCGCTCACGGACCTCGCCCCCGAGGCGCGCGAGGCGGGCGTGCACGCGTCGCTGTTCTCGCACGAGGGCGTCTCGCTGTGGACGCTCGTCAACCGCGGCGAGGACGACTGGACGGGCCCGGTCCTCACGGACGCCCCCGCCGGCCGCCTGATCGACCTGACCGGCCTGGCGGCCCCTGCCGCCCCCACCGACCCGACCGGTTCGCCGGTCGACACGACCGGTGGCACCGTCGACGGAGCCGGTGCCATCGCTCCATCCGTCACGGTCCCGGGGCGCGGCATCGCCGCGCTCGTGCACGTCGCGCCCGGCGCCGCCGAGCCCGACTGGCTCCCCGGCCTGGTGGAGGACATGCGCCGCCACGCACCGAGCGCGGACGCACGGTTCCCGCACCGCCTCGCGCGCCGGATCGTGCCGCAGGCCCCGGCGGCCCGGCCCGCAGACGCCGCACCGACCCACCCCGGGACCGGGGCGGGCCAGGACGCCGAGGCGAGCGCCGTCGTCGTGCCCGCGGGGCCCTACGTCCTGACCGTGCGCTACCGCGCCCGCGAGACCGGGATGTACCAGGGCGCGCCCTACGTCGAGGAGTGGAAGCCCCTCGCACCGCGGCTGCACGACCCGCGCACGCTCCAGCGCGACGGCGAGCTCGCCGCTCCCGTCGCGGTCGCGGCCACCGAGGTCACCAACGCGCAGTTCGCACAGTTCCTCGACGCGACCGGCTACCGGCCGGCCACCCGACACCGGTTCCTCGCGCACTGGGTCGCCGGCCGACCGCCCGCGGGGCGCGAGGACGAGCCCGTGACGTTCGTCGACCTCGACGACGCACGCGCCTACAGCGCGTGGCGAGGGGGCCGGCTCCCGAGCGAGGACGAGTGGCAGCTCGCGGGCGAGACCGGCGGACTGCTGCGCGGTGCCCCCGTCGTGTGGAACTGGACGGAGAGCGAGCACAGCGACGGCCGCACGCGGTACGTCATGCTCAAGGGCGGCGCGGACCACGAGTCGGTCGGCTCCGAGTGGTACTTCGACGGCGGCGTCCAGCGCCCCGAGTTCAGCGCCAAGCTGCTCCTGCCGGGCCTGGGCCTGGCGCGCAGCTCGAGCATCGGCTTCCGGTGCGCGTGGACCGTGGACGAGGTGACGGCATGACGGTCTCGCGCGACCCCCAGGACGGCGCGCTCGCGGGCCTCAAGGTCGTCGACGCCTCGACCCTCTTCGCGGGGCCCATGGCCGCGATGCACCTCGGCGACATGGGCGCCGACGTGATCAAGGTCGAGCACCCCACCAAGCCCGACCCCTCGCGCGGGCACGGCGCCGCGAAGGACGGCGTCAACCTCTGGTGGAAGACGCTCGGCCGCAACAAGCGGACCGTGACCGTCAACCTGTCGAGCGACGGGGGCCGGGAGGTATTCCTGGCGCTCGCGGCCGAGGCCGACGTCGTGATCGAGAACTTCCGGCCCGGGACGCTCGAACGCTGGGGCCTGGGCTACGAGGAGCTCTCGGCGCACAACCCGCGCCTCGTGCTTGCGCGCATCAGCGGGTTCGGGCAGGTGGGGCCGTACCGGTCGCGTCCCGGCTTCGGGACGCTCGCCGAGGCCATGAGCGGGTTCGCGGCCATGACGGGCGAGGCGGACGGCCCGCCGACCCTGCCGCCGTTCGGCCTCGCGGACGGCGTCGCGTCGCTCGCGACCGCGTTCGCGGTCATGGTCGCGCTCCAGAGCCGCGAGCGCTCGGGGCGCGGCCAGGTCGTCGACACCGCGATCATCGAGCCCATCCTGGCCATGCTCGGGCCGCAGATCACGCGCTGGGACCAGCTGCGGACCGTGCAGCCGCGCACGGGCAACCGCTCGGCGAACAACGCGCCGCGCAACACGTACCGCACGAGCGACGGCCAGTGGGTCGCGGTCTCGACCTCGGCGCAGTCGATCGCGGAGCGCGTCATGCGCCTCGTGGGGCACCCCGAGGTCATCGACGAGCCGTGGTTCGCGGTGGGCGCCGAGCGCGCCCAGCACGCCGACGAGCTCGACGCGGCCGTGGGCGGGTGGATCGCGCAGCGCACGCGCGACGAGGTCGTGGCGGCCTTCGAGGAGGCGCAGGCCGCGGTCGCGCCCATCTACGACGCGCAGGACATCGTGGGGGACCCGCAGTTCCAGGCGCTCGGCACGCTCCACGAGATCGAGGACCCCGAGCTCGGGCCCATGCTCATGCAGGGACCGCTGTTCCGGCTCTCGGACCACGACGGCGTCATCGGGTTCACGGGCCGCGCGCACGGCGCCGACACCGACGAGGTGCTGGGCGAGCTGGGCTTCGACGCCGAGCGCGTCGCCGCGCTGCGGGAGGCGGGGGCCGTATGAGCACCCCGCCGCTCACGCTGCTCTACGCCCCGGGAGACCGGCCCGAGCGCGTCGCCAAGGCGTTCGCGACGTCCGCCGACGTCGCGATCGTCGACCTCGAGGACGCGGTCGCCCCGGCGGCCAAGGAGTCCGCGCGCGCCTCGGCCATGGCGCTGCTGGCCGAGGTCTCGCGCCGCGTCCAGGTGCGCGTCAACCAGCGCGGCACGCCCTGGCACGCCGACGACGTCGCGGCGGTCGCGATGCTGCCCCGCGCCGTGGGGGCTCGCGTGCCCAAGGTCGAGTCGGCCGACGAGGTCCGCGACCTCGCCGCCGCGCTGCCCGGGCGCGACCTGCACCTGCTGATCGAGTCGGCGCTCGGGGTCGAGCGCGCGTTCGAGATCGCGTCCGCCTCGCCCCAGGTGGCGTCGGTCGGCCTCGGCGAGGCCGACCTGCGCTCGGACCTGCGCGTGGACGACGACGGCGCGCTGGCCTGGGTGCGCAGCCGCCTCGTGGTCGCAGCGCGGGCCGCGGGCCTCCCGTCGCCGTCCATGTCGGCGTACACGCACGTCAAGGACCTCGACGGGCTCGTGGCCTCGTGCCGTGCGGGCCGTGCGCTCGGCTTCCTGGGGCGCACCGCGATCCACCCCGTCCAGCTCGACCCCATCCGCGAGGCGTTCCTCCCGAGCACCGACGAGGTGTCGCGGGCGCGCGAGGTGCTCGACCGCGTCGGCACCGCGGCCGCGCGCGGGGTCGGGGCGATCGCGCTCCCCGACGGCACGTTCCTCGACGTCGCGATGGTCGAGCGCGCACGCTCGGTCCTCGCGGTCGCGGGGGAGGCGACGGCCTGAGCGCTGTTCTCCCGGGGGCCGCCCGCGCACCGGCGCGCGAGCGGGCCCCGTCTGCTCCACCTGCACCGAGGTACCCGCACGAACCGATCCACCTGCACGCACCGACGAACCGCCTGATCACGCTTCTCGAAGGAGAGAACGATGACCACAGTGCCCCTCCCGACGACACCACCGCGCGTCCCTCGCTCGCGACGACGGATCGCCGCCCTCCTGGCCGGGGTGGTGGGAGCGGGCGGCGTCGTCGTCGGGCTCCCGCTCGCCGTGGCCGGGCCCGTCGCGGCCGCTGAGCAGGGCACGCTCGTGCCCGGCAGCGCGCCCTCCGAGGCGCTCGGCGCGGGCGGCGCTGTCGACTACACGGTGTACCTCCCGCCGGGCTACGACGAGGACGCCGAGCAGCGGTACCCGACCGTCTACCTGCTGCACGGGCGCGGCGACACGCAGGCCGCGTGGCAGCGCGTCGCGACCGACCTCGACGAGCTCATCGGCACCGAGGCGATCCAGCCCCTGGTCGTGGTCATGCCCGACGCGCCCTGGAACGACCGGGGGAGCTGGTACACGGACTCGGCCTACGAGGGTTCCGCGGACTCCGCTGACGGTGCGGGTCTCCAGGTCGAGACCGCGCTCACGCGCGACCTGGTCGGGCACGTCGACGCGACCTACCGGACCGTCGCCGACCGTGAGGCACGCGCCGTCGGCGGCTACTCCATGGGCGGGGCGGGCGCGCTGCGCCTGACCCTCGCGCACCAGGACGAGTTCTCGGCGGGCATCGTGCTGAGCCCCGCGGTGTACGTCCCCCAGCCCCCCGCGGACTCCTCCGTCCGTGACCACGGGGGCTACGGCGTCGGGCACGAGCTGTTCTCGCCCGAGCGGTACACCGAGCTCTCGTACCCGGCGGCGCTCGCTGCGCTCGACCCGGCCCTGCCCGTGCACCTGTTCGTCGCGGTCGGCGACGACGAGTGGGCCAACCCCGACCCCGCCGAGGCCAGCCACGACATCGACTTCGAGTCCGCCCGGCTCTACAACACCGCGCGCCGCGTGCCGGGGGTGACGGCCGAGCTGCGGGTCATGAACGGCGGCCACGACTGGGACGTCTGGCAGCCCGCGTTCCGCGAGGCGATCGTCGACGTGTCCTCGCGCCTGCGCACCGAGCCCACCGTGCCGTGGGACGCCGAGCTGCTCGGCTCCGCGGGCGACGACCGCGCGGGCGGCATCCTCACCACGCCCGACGGCGGCACGACCGTCGCCCTGAACCTCGCCGGGGCGTGGGCCGGGTCGCAGCCCGCGGGCGGCCTCGACGTCGTGCTCGCCCGCCGCGACGCGGACGGTGCGCCCCAGTGGCAGCACCCGATCGCGACGGCCGCCGACGAGCGCGCGTACGGCGTGGTTGCCGGACGGGCCGGGACGACGCTCGTCGCCGGGTACACCAAGGGGGACCTCGACGGGAAGCACCCGGGCTCGACGCGCGACGACGGGTTCGTCGCGGCCGTGACCGCCGCGGGCGAGCGCGCCTGGACGCTCCAGACGGGCGACCCCGCCGCGGCCGACCGCTTCTACGCCGTCTCGTCCGACGGGGCGGGCGGCGCCTACGTCGCCGGGTACACGAGCGGGACCGTCCCCGGCGGGACGAGCGCGGGGGACAAGGACGCGATCGTCGGGCGCGTCTCGGCCGGAGGCGAGCTCCTGTGGCTGCGCCAGGTCGGCGGGGCGGGCGAGGACAAGGCCCTCGCCGTGGCCCCCGGCCCGGACGGTTCCGTGTACGTCGGCGGGGTCGCGGGGCAAGGCATGCCCGGCGCACAGGCGGCCGGCGCCAACGACGGCTGGGTCGCGCGGTACGACGGCGCGGGCGAGCTCGTGTGGCTGCGCGGTGTCGCGACGTCGGCCAACGACCAGGTGAGCGGGCTCGTGGCGCGGGCCGACGGCTCGGTCGTCGCCGTGGGGCACACGCGTGGCGCGCTCGGCGGGGAGTCCGCAGGGGACAACGACGTGTTCGCGCGGGCGTTCGACGCGCGCGGCGAGGTCCTGTGGACGACGCAGACCGGCACGGCGACCGACGACCGCGGCGTGACCGGCGTCGCCGGGGCCGACGGCACCGTGCTCGTCGTGGGCACGACGTACGGGGCGCTCGGCACGCCGGTCGGCGGCGTGGACGTGTTCACGGTGGCGCTCGCGGCCGACGGCACGCCCGGGGCCGTGACCCAGCTCGGGACGCGTGAGCGCGACGGGGCCGACGAGTGGGACGACGCGAACCTGTTCGCCGCGGCGGCCCCCGGCGTGGACGGCGCGTGGTTGAGCGGTCTGACGTTCGGGGCTCCGGCCGGCCTGGTGAACGCCGGGGCAGGGGACGTGTTCGTGACCCGGGTCGAGTTCGCGACCGGGCCGTCGGTGCCCTCGACCGAGGTCGGCGTCGAGGCGACGGCGCGCTGCGTCGGGGGCAGGGCGCAGGTCTCGGTGCGAGCCCTCAACGGCGGCGACCACCCCGTGGACGTCGCGGTGTCGACGCCGTTCGGGAGCAAGAAGTTCACGGCCGTCGGGGCCGGGAAGAGCGCGCAGCAGACGTTCTCCGCCCGTGTGCCGGCGATCGAGGCGGGGGCGGCGACGGTCACCGTGCTCGAGCCGTCGGGGCCGGTCGAGGTCCTCGCGCCGTACGCGGCGGTGGACTGCGGGGCCTGACGGGGCCAGCCGCGGGAACCTGAGCGCCGAGCGTGCAGTTCGGGTCGTCGTCGAGCGTCGGTGACAGCCCGAACAGCACGC
>NZ_JACSQQ010000003.1:25280-36377 GCF_014836555.1 Oerskovia rustica | reverse complement strand
CGGAAGGTGCGCTCCGCCGTCGGGCAGGGCAGGGACGACTCAGCAGGTGAGGTTCGACCCCGTCGTCGTGCCCAGGATCTGCGCGAAGCGCTGGAACGCCGCGATGCGGCTCTGCACCTGCGCAGGGTTGCCGCCGTTGCACTCGAGCGTGCCGTTGATCGACCGGATCGACTCACCGAAGCCCGAGCCGCCCACGATCGCCTGGTGACCGGACATCGTGCCCGCACCCGACTGCGTGTTCCAGAACCACAGGCCCGTCTTCCAGGCCACGGCCGGGTCGGTCTCGACCAGGTACGGGTTGTTCAGCAGGTCGATGCCCAGGGCGTCGCCCGCGGCCTTGTAGTTGTAGTTCCACGAGAGCTGGATCGGGCCCTTGCCGTAGTACGCGGACTGACCCGCGGGGCAGCCGTACGACTGGCTCGCGTCGCAGTAGTGCGGGTAGTTCGCGGTGTTGATCTCCTTGACGTAGACCAGCGCGCCCGTCTCGTGGTTGACGTTCGCGAGGAACGCCGCCGCCTCACGCTTGGCGACCTCGGTGCCGCCCGACGTGGCGAACTGCGGGTACGCGCTGAGCGCCGCGACCAGGCCCTGGTAGGTGTAGAACGGGTTCCGGTTGGGGAACATCTGGTTGAACTGGGCCTCGCTCACCACGAAGCCGCCCGTGCCGCCACCGGTGCTGCCACCCGTGGTGCCGCCCGTCGTGCCACCGGTGGTGCCGCCGGTGGTGCCGCCGGTCGAGCCGCAGGCGCCCTGGGTGCGCCAGACGCCCCACTGGCCCGTGGTGCCCGGGGCCTCGCCCTGGGTCCACCACCCGGCCTTCCAGTTCTGGCCGTCCTTCGAGACGACGGCGCCGCCCGTGTACACCGCGGACGAGGACCACGCCGGAGCGCACACCTCGGCAGCGGCCGCACGGGGCGCGGGTCCGGCGATCGACCACGCGAGGGCCGTCGTCAGGAGAAGAGCAAGGAGGGCCAGCACCGTCGCTGGTCGTCGGATCGTTCGTGCCGTGAGCATGCACGTGCCTCTCGTCGATAACAGGGGACGTCTGCGAGCCTGTCGGGAGGTCCGGGCGATGGTCAACGCACGTAGGGGGTACTACGTAGGGCGCTCGTTGCTCGTGCGGCGTCGCCGAGCGGAGTCCTTCCGCGCAGGGAACACCTCCTGATAGGTTGTGCTATCAGGAGGTGGGGCGGTTGTCAGAGGATCACTCGTCGCCGGTCGAGAGCGCCTTTGCTGCCTACCTCGGACGGGTGGCGCGTCGGGCCGACGCGGCGCGGGACGAGGCGCGTTCGTCGCTCGTCCGGGCGGTCCGACAGGCGACGGACCTGGGATGGAGCCAGCGACGGATCGGTGCGTCGATCGGTCGGAGCCAGCCCGAGGTCCATCGGTTGCAGCGTGTCGCAACGAAGACCGCGGACGAGGTCGTCGAGGAGCAGACCCTCCTCGACCGTGTCATGGAGGAACGTGCAGCGGTCGTCCGGGTTGCGGCGAAGCACGGAGCCGCGAACGTCAGACTCTTCGGCTCGGTGGCCCGAGGCGAGGACACGGCCGAGTCGGACGTCGATCTCCTGGTGGACCTGGAGGCCAGTGTCGGACTGTTCGCGCTGGGTGCGCTCGAGGTCGAGCTCGGGGAGCTCCTCGGGCGTCGGGTGGACGTCGTACCGGCCCGCGCGCTCCGGCCGGAGGTCGCGGCGACGATCGAGTCGATCCCGCTGTGAAGCGCGGAGACCGGGAACGGGGCGAGGAAGCGCTGCACCACCTGGGCATCCTGCGGCGGCACGTCGCGGGGCGCTCCTGTGGACAAGTCTCCGGCGGACCGGGGCGGTCGGTATGGTCGCCCGGGCTCCGCGCGGGAGCCTCGGACGCAGTGCGGGGGGGCCATGCGAGGTGGGGACGTCCTGAGCGCGCTGCTGGCGGCCGCGCTCGTGGCGGGGTGCGGCGGGAACGGCTCGTCGGCACCCGCGACGGTCACGCTCGCTGACGCGCCCGAGCACTACGGCGCCGTCCTCGCCGACGTCCGTGAGGTGGTCGACGACGAAGCCGGACCCCGTGAGTGGACGTCCGTCGAGCGGGCGCCGATCGTGTGGGAGGTCGCCGAGGGCCGGTGCCCGTTCTGGACCCCGGGGTGGCGCGCCGAGGAGCCGATCAGCATCGACGGCTCCCGGGCACAGGTCGTCGACACTCTCGACGCCGTCCTGACCGAGCACGGGTTCCACGCCCGCCACGAGAACGAGTCACTCACCGGCGGCTGGGCCTTCCTCTCGGCCGAGGACGCCAACGGGGCCGTCCTCACGCTCCGCTCGACCGGGCACACCGAGGTAGGGGTGTCCGGGGGATCGGTGCTGCGCGGTGAGGCGGCGGGGTGCCCGGGGTGGGAGGAAGGCTAGGCGTCGGTCTTCACCACGGTGCTCGCCCCCGGGCCGGGTGCTCGGGTCAGGGGATGCTCCTGCCGCGTCGGGCAGTCGCGTGGGCAAGCTCGCCGAGGCCCTCGGCATCGAGCCCCGGCCAGCCGTGGACCAGGTCGAGCCACTCGGCGGGGAGGTCGCTCGTCCCGTAGCGCGCGCCGAGGAGCGCCCCCGCGATGGCGGCCACCGTGTCGGTGTCGCCCCCGATCCTGACTGCTGCCTGCAGCGCGCGCACGGTGTGCGGCGCGCGCTCGGCCACGGCGCCCGACGACGCAGCCGAGCCGTCGCGCTCCAGCTGGGCTCCGCCGTCGGGCACCTTGGTGGAGGCGATCGCGTGCCACGCGGCCTGGAACGCCGTGACCGTGAAACCGTTGGCCCCGAGGTCGGCGGTGGGACGATCCTGCTCGGCGTCCGCGATCCATGCCGCCCAGAGAGTCCGTCGACCGGGCGGCAGGAGGTCGAGTCCCGCGCGGACGTCGAGCATCCCCTGAGTGATCGCGACCCGGACCGCCTCCGACCACAGCACGCAGGACTCGCCCGCGAGCGGGTCGGTGTGCGTGAGCTCGGCGACGGCGCGGGCTGCGCGGGCCGTCTCGGTGCGGTCGTCCAGGGCGACCACCCCGACGATCCCGGTGCGCATGAGCGCACCGTTGCCCGCTGTCCGGCCCGTCGAGACGTGGAGGGCCTGGCTCGCCGCGCGCAACCTCGCGGCCGGTCGCCCGGGGAGGTGCGCGGCGTTCCTCAGGACGGCGGCGGTCTGCGTGCCGACGTCGGACGCGCCCCCGGTGAGCCACGCCTCGAAGGCCGCGGCGACGTCGTCGAGCGGGCCCTCGGTCGTCAGTCCCCGACCCTGTGCCGCGACACGAGCGACGCACACCGCCATCTGCGTGTCGTCGCTCCACTCGCCGGGTGCGTAGGGGCCGAGCCCACCGCCGCGCATGACCGCGGCCTCGTCGGCGCGGGGCGGCGTCGCGAACTCGTACGGGACGCCCAGGGCGTCGCCGCACGCCTGCACGACGAGGACGCCTGCGGCACGGTCGAGGAGGTCGGGGGCAAGGTGAGTGGTCACGGGGAGAGCGTAGGGGGCGCAGGACCTCGGGGAGCAGCGGGGGCTGAGTGACGAGCGCAGTGCCCGCCGAGTGTGCAGTTGGGGCTGTCTCCGGGGCGTTCGGACCACCCGAACTGCACGCTCGGCGTTCGCGCACTCCTCCGGAGGCCCGTGTCGGCGGCGGCTGGGAAGGTGGGATGCGGGAGGCCCCGCACCGTGCGGGACCGGGAAGGTCGTCATGAGCTCACCGACGCAGCCCCGCACGTACCCGCACGGGGTGCCGTGCTGGGTAGACACCGAGCAGCCCGACGTCGACGCCGCCACCGCGTTCTACGGCGCCCTGTTCGGGTGGACGTTCACCGACAAGATGCCGCCCGGCGCACCCGGGCGCTACGTCGTCGCCTCGCTCGACGAGCGGGACGTCGCGGCGATCGCCTCCCCGCCCGACGGGAGCGACGCGACGCCCGAGTGGATCACCTACGTCGCGGTCGACGACATCGGCGTGACGGCCGGGGCGGTCGCGGCCGACGGCGGCGTGCTGCTCTCCGGCCCCGAGATCGTCGGCCCACCCGGACGCATGGCCTCGGTCCAGGACCCGCAGGGAGCACGGTTCCGCCTGTGGCAGGCCGGCACGCGCCTCGGCGCCCAACGCGTCAACGAGCCGGGGACCTGGAACTTCAGCAACCTCCTCACCCCCGACCCCGACCGCGCCCTCGACTTCTACGGTCCGCTGCTCGGGTGGGAGCTCGACCCCGAGCTCGGCGCCGGGATGTTCCGCGTCCCGGGCTACGGCGACCACCTCGCACGGACCGTCGATCCCGGCATCCACGAGCGGCAGGAGTTCGCACCGCCGAGGTTCGCCGACGTCGCCGCGGGAGTCGCACGCGTGTCCGACCCAGCGCGCTGGGACGTGGCGTTCTCCGTCGCCGACCGGGACGAGAGCGCGACCGCGGCCGAGCGGGCCGGCGGGGTCGTGCTGTCGACGTCGGAGAACGAATGGGTGCGCGAGGCCGTGGTGCGCGACCCGCAGGGAGCGGAGCTGACGCTGTCGCAGTTCGCGCCGCAGGAGTGGGGATAGGCGCGCGAAAAGGACACTGTCGGGTCGGCGCGAGTCGCGGGCCTACTTGAAGGTCTGGTTCGGCCAGACATGGGAAGCCACGTGCCACGGTGCTGCCAAGTGGGGCTTTCCCTGGAACTTGTCGTTGCGTCGACGCCGCGCGTCTCCGCTTCCCCAGTCGGGCTGTTCCTTCTGCACTATCCAACCGGCGGCGATCCCGGCATCGAGGGCAGGCAGGTCCTCGATCCAGATCGCTCGGAGCATCAGAGGCTTCCACACGGCCTTCCGCGGACGAGATGTACCCGTGCTGGCGACGTAACCACTCAGCGGGCGTCCATCGGACTCCCCATAGGCCTTGTGCCACTCGCGGAATCCGCCGGATGCATCAAGGCCTGCGAGCCCGTCGACCACCAGGAAGCCGAGCCCTTGCTCAGCGATGCACTGCTTCACAGCGCGCGAGTCGTTCAGCCACATCGCACCGTTGCTCCGCTTCGGTGGATGCCCGTCAGAGGGGTGGGCCGCCGTCATCGCGGTGTGGGCTTTTGCGTCCCAGACGCGCGTCGGCGAGGCGTAGTCAAAGATCGTGTTTCCGAACCTGACCTTGGGTCCGCCGACAGGTGGTGTCGGACGGAGCTCGTTGAGAATCTCGCGGACCTTCTCCTCGAAGTAGAACCCGGCCCACTCCATCTGGCGCCATTGCGTCGAGCCGCTCTCGCGCATCCACTCGACGCATGCCCGCCCGTCCCAGTGGTCCGGCAGTCCACGCTGAAGTGCGTCCACCAGGGCGGTCCCCTCGTCAGCCGCGGTCGCCCAAGCGGCAGACGAGACGTGGGCATGCCTCTCGGCACCAGCAAGGATGAGGTTGAGCCCCTCCAGCGTGATGCTTGCGCCTGTCGAGCCAGCCGAGTCGAGCCATGGGACACCAAACTCGTTGCACAGCGCCGCCGCCAGGTCGTGCTTGGTCCTCCTCTGGTCGAGCAGGTGCGGTGCGTGGCGCCTCGCGAGGTCCTTCAGCGTCCACGTGTGCTCCTTGCCTCCAGGGCCGAGCAGGTCGTGCGGCACTCCCGCGATGTCGCAGATGCGATCGACTGCCTGTTGCTTGCTCTCCGCCGGTCTGAAACCGGGGAACGCCTTCATGACCTGCTGGGCGGTCGTCTTCGACCCGACGTTCGATGAGCGCGACAGGGCGGCGAGGCTGTACGACGCTGCACGAAGCAGGGTGTTCATGCCGGCGAGCGTCACCTGGAGTCCGATGTAGTCGTGCTCGGCAACCCAGTCGACCGACAAGGCTGCGGCGATCTGACCACCGAGCGTCGCGTTGACCGCACTGAGATCCACGTCGAGACCAATGCTCTGTGCAAGCGCCACCAGTGAGCGCTTTGGCCCACGCGTCCCGGAGTCCTGGGACGTGGTGAGGGCGAACATGCGTGCACTTGCCTCAGGAATCGATGTCGCAGGGTTGAACGTGGTGTCGGTCACGTGCACAGCCTGGCACAGCGGGGAGATGCCAAGTTCGTGGAAGACTGGGGCTTCGCTCACAACATCCGACAGGGGTACTTGCGCTCGCGCGCAGGATGCGGTTAGCTAGAACACGTGTTCGACCCCGACTCGGCAGATGGAGTATCCGTGAGCCACCAGACTGAGACTGCGGCCTTCAGGTACATCGATCTCTTCGCCGGCATCGGTGGCTTCCACGCCGTCCTCGACTCGATGGGCGGAGAGTGCGTCTATGCGGTCGAGATCGACAAGGCTGCCCAGGACGTCTACGAGGCCAACTGGGGTATGCGCCCCCTCGGATCGAACGACAAGGGCGACATCACGCTCGACACTCAGACCGAGCTAGAGGTCAACGTGCCCGAGCATGACGTGCTCGTGGCTGGTTTCCCGTGCCAGCCGTTCTCGAAGTCTGGTGCTCAGAAGGGCATGGACGAGATCCGGGGCACGCTGTTCTTCGACATCATGCGGATCGTCAACGACCGCAAGCCCGCTGTGGTGCTGCTCGAGAACGTTCGCAACCTCGCCGGACCGCGTCACGTGCACGAGTGGGACGTGATCATCGAGCGCCTTCGGAAGGCTGGATATCGTGTGAGCCACACGGCATCGGTACTGTCTCCGGTCAAGGTTGCGCCGGAGTTCGGGGGGCACCCTCAGACACGTGATCGTGTGTTCATCGCGGCGACGCGTGTCGCTCCTCTGCGGCCGACCCCGGAGGCCGAAGAGGCTCTCGCGAGGGGCAGGATCGTCCTCCCCGATCCCGTCCAGGACACCGACGAGACCGTAAAGCCGATCGCGCTGGACCACCTGAAGATGCAGCGCCCTTGGAACCTGATGGCCGACCTGCCGCTTGACGAGAAGAATGTCGGTGGCTCGTCTGTCAGCGTGGACGAGTGGCGGTGGATCGATCACTGGGAGCGCCTCGTCCAGCGAATGCGTGCGATGCTCGCACATGAGGCCGACCGTGCCGGTCTCCCCGCGAAGGAGATCCCGGGCTTCCCGATCTGGGCGAACGTCTGGACCACGGATGAGAACGAACGTCGGGCCGCGCTCGAGGGCGCCGCGGGGATGGCGTGGAAGGTCAGCCATCTCAGGAAGAACTACGAGCTTTACGACCGACTGCGCTCCTACGACGCCTTCTTGGCCTCGACCGAGAAGGGCGCGACCGAGAAGGGCGCGACCGAGAAGGGCGCGACCGAGAAGGTCGCGACCGAGAAGGGCGCGGACGAGAAGGTCGCGACCGAGAAGGGCGCGGACGAGTCGCGGTGGACGCCCAACTGGCTAGGCACGACGCGCCAGTTCCCGGAGTCGCGCCAGAAGATGGAGTGGCAGGCTCAGGACTCGGGCTCGATCCGTGACTGCGTGATCTCGATGCGTCCTTCGGGCCTGCGCGTCAAGCAGATGACCCACCTGCCGGCCCTGGTGGCGATCTCGCAGACACCGATCATCGGCCCGCTCGAGCGCCGACTGACGATCGAGGAAGGAACTCTGCTTCAGGGGCTTCCGGCGTCGTTCAAGGGCGCGACATGGAAGCAGTTGGGCAACGGGGTCAACACGGGTGTCGTGGCCCAGGCGCTCTCTGCGCAAGTTGAGCGAGACGCTGCGCTCCTCGAGCTCGATGAGCGAGGTCGTAGAGTCCTCGCGGCAGTGCGCGAGACGATGCGTGTGACAGGTGGGGACCTGCGCGAGAAGATCGCGGCGGCGGTCACCCGAGGTCAGGCCAAGGTGTCGAGGACCGATGTGGTAGAAGGCTCCCGCGCGGCCTGAAGCCGCCTGAAGTTGACTCCCGGCGACCGGAGCTGGTCGATCTCTCTGCAACGTCGACATGGCTTGGTGCCCGGGCCGGGCGGTAGCGTGAGACGGATGGCACTCGTCGGACCGCACCCTGGGGCTTCGAGCCTGGCGGTGAGCCGTCGAATGAGCGCGGCACGCCGTCGAGACACCAAACCAGAGCTTGACGTGCGCCGGGTCCTTCATGCGCGCGGTCTTCGGTATCGCGTCGCCTTCCCGGTCCCTGGTATGGCACGCCGGAGTATTGACATAGCGTTCACCCGGGTCAAGGTCGCGGTGTTCGTCGACGGCTGTTTCTGGCACGGCTGCCCAGAGCACGGCACGCACCCACGTTCCAACTCGGACTGGTGGGACGCCAAGCTCCAGCGAAACGCGGTGCGGGACGTCGAGACCACACGCCACTTGGAGGATGCGGGATGGACCGTCCTGCGCTTCTGGGAGCACGAAGAGCCTCACGCGGCATCCGACCGGATCTGCGCCACTCTCAGCGGCTCCCTCTGACTCAAGCGTTCTCACGGTCCGCGTACGTCGCGCTCGCGGAACACCTCGACGTGGTGCTCGTGACGGCCGACGTCAGACTGCCCCGTGCCCCGAGCGTGGCTGCGAGATCGAGGCCGTCTGACCCCTGTGGACAACCGCGACCGCACCCGGTAGCAGCACCACGATGGTCCCAGGGCGCGCGTCGCGCGCCGGTCCTGTCCCGTGGCGCGCGCCGTGCGGCCCGGGCATCAACGACAGGGGGAGTCGGAATGGGTACGACCGTCACACGGCTGTGGGCTACCGCGGGCCTGGTGCTCACGGGGCTCGTCGTCGCGGGTCTCGTCTCGGTCCTGGTGATCTGGATCGCGGGGGTCGTGCGCGGCGACGAGGGCCTGGCGTACAACGGGGGTGTCGGCGTTGTGCTGCTCGCCCTCTACCTTCCGTGGTTCGCCACCCACTACTGGTTCCGACCGACCCTCGTCGGCCTGCTGCTGCCGTTCGTGGCGGTCTTCCTCTCTCCCTTGCCGCTCGCCGCGTTCCTCGTCGGCCCGCATCTCGCGGTCCAGGTCGGCGGGGAACCGGTGTCGTCGGCCACCAGCACGATGCAGATGGTCGTCGTCGGCACGCTGCTCCTCGCCCCGGTCGCCGGCCCGGCGTGGTTCGTCGCGCGCAGCCGACGCCGGTGGGCGCGCCTGTTCCTCCGGGCCGACGCGGTGCCGGGTGGCCGCGTGGTGGAGCTCGTCGAGGCCGTCCGGTACGCGCACTGGACGGGCGCGCGGCTGGTCGACGTGCGCAGTGGTGAGTGCGCGCAGGGGTATCTCCCGGGGCGCCACCGGCCGCGGCAGGTGTGCGTGGTCGACGGCGAGCTCCGCGTCGTCGACCGGGTCTCACCGATCGTGCAGGGTCTCAGCGGGGCGCGGACCCCGCCGACGACGCACTACGTCACCGCTTCGTGGGAACCGTCGGCGCCCGACGAAGCAGCGTTGGCATGACCTCCCCCGGAGAGGTCAGCCGACCGTGACCCGCCCCAGCAGCTCCTCGAACACCCGCTCGCTCACGACCGGGATCCCGTACCGCCGAGCCGTGCGCGCCTTGCCGGACAGCGAGTCCGGGTCGGCGGCGATGACGACGCGCGTGCGCTTGGTGACGTTCGGCCAGGGTGCGAGCCCGGCGGCCCGCGCCTCACGCTCCCAGTCCTCGCGCGGTCGCGTCATGGCCCCGGTCAGCACGATCTCGTCGCCCCGCGCCAGTCTGAACCGCGGCCGGTCAGCCACGCTCGCCACGGCCGGAGTCACCGGGATCGGAGTCACCGCGACCAGCACGGCGGCCTCCCCGTCGACGACCGCGGCGTCCGGGGCGCCGGCACCGTTCGTGGTGGACGCGACCACCACGGCCGTGTCCGCACCCCCGGCCGGCCCGCCGTCAGCACTGCGGCCAGCCCCCAGCCCGACGGCGCCGCTCGCCTCCGCGCCCGGGTGCGCTCCGGCGTCGGGAGCTCCGCCGAGAACGGCAGGCGTCACGCCCAGGTGCATACCGCCGTCGGGCAGGGTGCTCGCCCCGATCAGCACGCCGCGCCCCGCGCGCGCGACCGCCGCCGCGACGTCGTCGGCGTCCATGCCGAGCTGGCCAGCGACCTCGTGGAGGTCGGCGACCTCGCTGTCGGAGAGCACTCCGTCCGTGAGCGCCACCCGCGCGAGCGCGTCGAGGTACCCGTGGTGCAGCGACTCGACCTGCGCGCGGCTGAGCCCTGCCTCGTCGGCGGCGGCGAGCAGTGCCCCGCGCTCGGTGAAGGACACGTACCGGTCGAGCAGGGCGAGGTCGAGGAGCGCGAGGTAGTCGTCGGCCTGGGGTGGGAAGGGGACGCGGTCGAGGCGGTCGGACAGGCCGGACAGCCAGTGGCCGGTCGGGCGGCTCGCGCCGCGCAGCACGGGGACGAAGTCGGCAGCCGCCGGAAGCCCAGGCCATGAGTGCGTCGCGGACGCCTCGTGCGCGACGGCCCAGAGCGGGTCGGTGTCGTCGAGCCCGAGGTAGTGCTCGAGGAGTCCGGCGGTGGCGCGCGCGTCCCCGAGGGCGGAGTGGGCGCCGTCGTGCACGACCCCGGCGAGCTCGCAGCAGATCGCGAGCCCGCGCGGCGCGGACGGCAGGAACGTCCCGGCGAGGCGCATGGTGCACAGGCACGCGAGCGGGTCGATCCCCACGGGCAGGCCGACGCGGCCGAGCTCGGCGCGCAGGAACCGGGTGTCGAAGCTTGCGTTGTGCGCGACGATCACGCGCCCTTCGAGGAGCCGCGCGAGGTGCGGCGCGACGACGGCGAACGTGGGCGCGAGCCCGACGTCTGCCGCGCTGATGCCGTGCACGTGCTGGGGTCCGAGGTCGCGCTCGGGGTTGACGAGCGTGCACCACTCGTCCTGGACGCGGCCGGCGGCGTCGGTGAGGACGACGGCGACCTCGGCGATGCGGTCGTGCTGGCGGGGCGAGAACCCTGTGGTCTCGAGGTCGATCACGGCGAATCCGGGCACGGGGGACAGCGTGCCAGGTCCGGGCTGCGGGGTGAAGTCCGCGCATAGAAGGCGTCGAGGGAGTTCTCGCCGAGCGAGACGCGCGAATCGTTTTTAACCTGGACGGACATACCAATTCATCGGGGAGCCGTAGTGCGCACTGCCGCCATCACGACCACAGTCCTGCTGTCCGTCGCCGTGCTCACAGGCTGCAAGGGCGGGGAGACGGGCCCCGGGCAGCCCTCGCCGACCCCCTCCTCGACGAGCTCCCCGACGCCCTCGCCGACGACCCCGCCGGTCACCCCCCTTCGGCCTGCGGTGCGG
>NZ_JACSQQ010000003.1:11810-25270 GCF_014836555.1 Oerskovia rustica | reverse complement strand
CGCCCACGCCGTCACCGACCCCCACCGACCCCGCGACGCCCCCGGAACTCGGCGAGAACGACGTGTCGATCCGGGTCCAGATCCCCGAGCGCACGGCCCCGCCCTCGGACGACTGACGCGTCGGGCGCCGCGGCCCGCCGCGCCCGAAACGCCCCAGCACTCGCCAAGGCGTCACGCCGACCGGCTCAGCCCTTCGTCCGCGCCGCCCGTCGGCGACGCCTCGCCTCCTCGGCCTTCGCCTCGGCGCCCTCGAGGTCGCGGTCGACGGCGGCCAGGTCCTCCTCCGCCGCGGCGAGCGCACTCCGCGCCTCGTCGAGCGCCGCGAGCGTGTCGTCGCGTTCGGCGGTGAGCCGGGCGGTCTGCTCGTCGAGCGCGCTGAGTCGCGCGTCCAGCGGCCCGACGGCGTCGCTCGCCTCCCGCACGACGTCGGCGGCCTGGTCGCGGCGTCCTTCGAGACGGTCGATCTCCGCGGCCGCCGCGGCGACCTCGCGTTCCGCGTCCGCGAGGGTGGTGTCCGATCCCGGGTGCTCGGGCACGGGTGGAGGAGCCTCCGCGGCCTGGTGCTCGGCGACCTGCGAGCGCGCCCCCGTTCCGCGGCGCCGGGCCTCTCGCTCCGCGCTCAACGACACGACGTCGGCGCTCTCTCCGGACTCGTCGACGATCCCGAACCCGACGTACTGCAGCGCCTGCGTCAGGCGCCCGGCCTGCACGAGCGTCCCGGCGTCACGGTCCATGACGGCGGCGGTGAGCGTCTCGCCCAGGCGCCGCAGCACCTCGCCGGACACGGTCCGCCCGCGGACCTCGCCCGCTGCTGAGACGTCCCCGACCAGCGCGTCGACCTGGCGTCGGCGGTCGCGGTCGAGCTCGGTCAGCCGCATCCGGTCGCGCGCCTCGGTCGCGGCGCGCAGGTCGTCGCCGAGCGCGACGAGGCTACCGACCTCCTCGGGGTGGGCGCGGGCCACCTGGTTGACGACCCATGCGGCGACGGTCGGCTTGGTCAGCGCGTTCAGGCGTGCGGCACCCACGGCGTCCCCGACGGCGGTCGCCTGCTTGGCCGCGGCGTTCCGTGCGGCGACGAACTCGTCGAGGGGCAGGGCGAACAGCCGGTCGATCACCTGATCGCCGGTCGCGTCGGGCTCCTCGCTCATCGGTCCAGCGTCGCACCGTTCGCGAGCGGGCACCCTCCGGGAACCCGGCGGCCCGCAGAGGGTAGGGTCCGGGGGTTGACCGCGCCCGGCCCGGGGCGCCCGGTCGTCGACGCGCAGGGGAGCCCATGGACCAGGAACCGTCGGTGATGACCGCCCGTGGTGAGCCCGACGCCACGACGGAGCCGTCCGTCGCGGACGCCGTGCCGCCGGACGCGGCGCCGGACGCGGCACCCGATGCCGCCCAGGCTCCTGTGCGACCCAGGCTCCGCATCCCGCAGCTCCCTGCGACGCTGCCCGGACGACGACGGCCCGACGCCGCCACCGGCGAGGCCGCCACTACCGACCCCACCGCCGAACCCACCGCCGATCCCGCCCCCGACGACGCGGCCGACGCTCCGCCGTCGGGCCGTGACGAGGCCGAGGGCAGGCCGCGCCTCGACGCCCTGGTCACCGGTTGGGTCGCCCGCGCCCTGGACGCGTACCCGCGACCCGTCCTGCCGCTCAGCGACCACTGGGACGCCTCGGTCGCGGGGCTCGTGCGCCAGGTCCCGCTGGTGCCGCGCTTCGCGACCAGGCCGCTCGAGCTGCTCGACCGGTTCGGGGCCGTGCACGTCGGGCCACGCGAGGTCGGGTTCGACGGCGACGCGATCGACTGGGAGCGTGTCCTCGAGGTGCGCACGCAGCCCGCGTGGTCGAGCCTGTCGGCCGACGCCCTCGAGGCGAACTTCGCGCAGTACCTGCGCGTCATCCCGCGCGTGCCGGGGCGCGGCTGGGTCCTGGGCAAGGTCTCGGAGCTGCTCGTGTCGCTGTACCTGACGGTCGTCCCGCTGCCCGACGACGCCGCTCACCTCCTGACGACCGGCGGCACGACGGACGGCACGACCAGCGGCACGACGGACGACGCGCCGGACGCCCCCGCGGGGTCCAAGGCGGCCTCGTTCACGCGGCGGACCGTGTCCGAGATCCGCTACAAGCGCCGCATCGGCGAGGGTGAACGGCAGGCGAGCACGACGTCGGTCCTGCTGCAGCTCGCGTTCCCCGGCTCGACCGACGCGATGCTCGCGCTCGCGGCCGAGCGTGGCGTACCGGTCGTGCACGTCCCCGTCGACGAGGGCGAGATGGGCGCGACGATCAAGCGGGCCGCGGCGTGGCGCTCGACCGCGCTGGGACTACGGGACCGCTTCACGCGAGACACCGGCCCGACGGCGTAGCCCGGCCCGGGCGGCGACCGGGGGCGTGCGTCGGCGTGCGATGACTCGGGGAGGAGCGGCAGCCGCGCCGCCCTGCCCGGTCCCCGCGCGCGGTCTACGCTCCGAGAGGGGCACGGCGACGGCACGACACGAGGCGGGACGGCACATGGCACGCAGGACGATCGTCATCACCGGAGCGAGCGACGGGATCGGGGCGGCGGCGGCCCGGGCGCTCGCCGAGGACGGGCACGAGGTCGTGGTGGTGGGGCGCTCGCCCGAGAAGACCTCGGCGGTCGCGCGCGAGCTGGGCGCCGACTTCTTCGTGGCCGACTTCGCGCGGCTCGCCGAGGTGCGGTCGCTCGCCGCGCAGCTGCGCGACCGCTACGAGCGGATCGACGTCCTCGCGAACAACGCGGGCGGCATCATGGCCGATCGACAGGTCTCCGAGGACGGCCACGAGCTGACGTTCCAGGTCAACCACCTCGCACCGTTCCTCCTCACGACGCTGCTGCTCGACCGGTTGGAGGAGAGCCACGCGAGCGTCGTCAGCACGAGCAGCGCCGCGCACCGGCTGTTCAGCGACTTCCACGTCGACGACCTCGAGTCCGAGCGGTCGTACGCACCCAACACCGCGTACGGCAACGCGAAGCTCGCCGTGAACCTGTTCACGCGCGAGCTCGACCGTCGGTACCGCGCGGCTGGGATCTCAGCCGCGGCGTTCCACCCGGGCGTGGTCGCGACCAACTTCGCCGCGACCTCGACGAGCAGCATGCGCGTCATGTACCAGACGGTGCTGAGCCGCTTCCTCACGTCGTCGGCCAAGGGCGCCGACACGCTCGTGTGGCTCGCGACGACGACCCCGGGCGTCGACTGGCAGCCGGGGAGCTACTACGTCAAGCGCAAGGTCGCGACGACCCACCCGCTCGTGAGCGACCCACGGCTCGCGGCCGACCTGTGGGAACGGAGTGTGGAGATGGTCGCCGCTGACGGCGCCCCGGGGGCGGCCGCCTGAGGGCTGCGTCGTGAAGGTCCCGGCCCCCGACGGTCTCCGGACAGCACGACGGGCCCGGTGCTCTCGCGCCGGGCCCGTCGACCCACCGCACCGCAGGCCGAAGGGGGGTGACCGGCGGCGGGGAGGTCTGGAAGACCGTCAGGACGCGGAGGTCGTGACCTCGATGCGCTGCGGCGTCGTGCCGGCGTAGACGCCGGAGACGGTGACGGTCAGGACGCCTGCGTCGTACCGGGCGCTGATCGCGCTCGCGTCGGCGGGCTTGGGCAGGGTCACGACGCGGTGGAACGCGCCGTAGCGGACCTCGCGGACGCGACGGCCCTCGGCCTCCTCGGCCCGCTCGTCCTTGCGCTCGCCGCGCACGACGAGCTTGCGGCCCTCGACCTCGACCGTGACGTCCTGGGCCGGGTCGATGCCCGGCAGGTCGAAGCGGGCGACCAGGTCGTCGCCGTCCTGGAAGACGTCGGCGTGGGCCGGGACGCCTGCCACGGGGCGGGCGGTGAGCAGGTCGCGCAGGGCGCGGTCGAACGCGGGGGCGGTGGTCAGGGTGGTGGTCATGGTGACTCCTTCGGTCGGTGCGGAACCTCTGACCGATACAACTTGAGTCGCCTCCGCTCAATTCCAGATCGGCGTTCGCCCTGGATGAACGACCGCGCCCCCGGGAGGGCGCGCCGACCGGGGCCCCTCGCGGGGGGAGCTACTCGCAGCCCACCCCGTCGCCGTCGCGGTCCAGCTTCTTGCTGTAACCGGGCTCCCCGAGCCGGATCGGCGCCTTGCCGGCCGCCCGGACCGCGTCGCAGTTCGCGTACGACACCGCACCGCCACCGGTCCCCCCGACGATCCCGGCGGGCGCGTCCGGCGTGGGCTCCTTCGGCGTGCTCGACGACGCACCCGAGCGACCCGTGGCCGCGCTCCGCGCCTGGAGGTCTGCCTCGGCCGCAGTGACCGCTCCCTCGCGTCCTTCGACCGCGGTCAGCCGGGCCTGGAGGTCCACCTCGGCCGTCACGGTGGCCGACTCGCGGGTCACGAGCTCGGCCTCCTTCGCGACCACGGCCTCCTCTCGAGCCGTGATGTCGGTCTGAGCGACGCCCAGCTCGTCCTGGGCGGTCGTGAGTGCCGCGCGGTCCTCGTCCAGGGAGGTGCGAGCCTCCGTGGCCTCGCCCAGGGTGGCCTCGGCGGCGGCGAGCCGCGAGCCCGAGGTCCCCGCGCCCATCAGCAGCCCGACGATCAGGAAGGCGAGGCACAGGAAAGCGACGAGAACGATGCGCCGCGTGCGGCCGTCGTGGCGGCCGGGGGCGAACGCTCCACCACCGGCGAGGCTCGCGACCGGCAGCGCCATGGTCTGCTCGGTCGGCTCGGTCGTTGCGGGTTCCTCGACCCAGAGCGGCCAGTCGGCGGGTTTCGCCGGCCAGCGAGGGTCGGGTGTCCAGCTCGGGTCGGGGGTCCAGCCCTCGGGCGGGGTGGGCCAGCCCGGGGGCGGGTTGAAGCGAACGGTCATGGGATCGGCTCCTCGTCGAGCGGGCACACGCGCGGCGGTGCCGGTGTCGACCGCTGGTCGGTCGACACCCGGAGGCTAGGGGAGAAGAGTCCTCGTGTCAGGATCGTGGAGGGGGTGAAATCCCCCGATGCGGACCATGGCCCGTCAGGCCCCTGGCACTCCCAGCACTGCGACGAGGAAGTCGCCGTCCTCGGCGAACGGCCGCAGGTCCCACGTCGAGAGCTTGAGCTGGACCTCGAGCCCGGCCTCGGCGGCGTCGGCGAAGAACGCGTCGAACGCGTACCCGCGCCCCGCTCCGAACCCGACGACGGCCCGACCGCCCGGCGCCAGGTGGGCACGGAAGCGGCGCAGGACCTCGACCTCGGTGCCCGGCGCGAGGAAGGTGACGACGTTCCCGGCGCACACGATCACGTCGAACGGCTCGGCGACGCCCGCCGCGGGCAGGTCGAGCTCAGCGATGTCCCCGACGAGCCACGTCGAACCGGGGTGGTCCGTCTCGGCGGCCTCGATGAGCACGGGGTCGACGTCGACCCCCACCACGACGTGCCCGCGCGCCGCGAGCTCGGCGCCGACGCGCCCCGGTCCGCTGCCGGCGTCGAGGATGCGGGCGCCGCGGGGAACCATCGCGTCGACCAGCCGGGCCTCGCCCGCGAGGTCGGCGCCCTGGGCTGCCATGGCGCGGAACCGCTCGACGTACCAGGTCGAGTGGGACGGGTTCACGGCGGTCTTCTGCTCCCAGCGGGTGGGGTTGGCCTTGCTCACCGGTTGCTCCTCGGGGTCGGGCGGAGGCGTTCAGGGTCGAGTGTCGTGTCGTGCGGCGACCGGCACGAGAGCCGACCGTCGCACCTTCGACCGTACCCCCACCGGGTACTACCCCTGGAGCCGTCCAGGGCAGACGCGACCCGGTCTCACCGACCGGACCACCCCACCTGCCGACCAGGGACCAGCCTGCGGTCGAGAACGGGATCGAGGTCGGCATCGGCGTCAGGACGACCTCAACCCCGTTCTCGGCGCCCCGGGTACCGGCCTAGCGGCCGAACACCTCCAGGACCGGCGTCTCACCGTCGACGAAACGGACGAACTGCCCCACGGTCGACGGCGAGCGCAGGGCCTGCGCGACGACGAGGGCGACGTTGCCACGCGAGGTCTTCCCCTCGTGCGCGTCGACCGTGATCGTGCCGGTCGCCTCGTCGTTCGTCAGCGTGCCGGGACCCAGGATCGTCCAGTCGAGGTCGGTGCCCCGCAGGTGGTCGTCGGCCGCGAGCTTGGCGTCGGCGTACGGGAAGAAGCTGTCGTCCTTCGCGATGCCGTGGTCCGGCACCGAGCCGATCCACGACACCATGACGTAGCGCGAGACGCCCGCGGCCGCGGCCGCGTCGATCGAACGGATCGCGGCGTCGCGGTCGACGGCGTAGGTCCGGTCGGGGTCCCCGCCGCCGGCCCCGGCGGACCACACCACGGCGTCGTGCCCGCGCAGGGCCTCGGTGATCTCCTCGGTCGTCGCGTTCTCGACGTCGAGCAGCAGCGGCGTGCCGCCGAGCTCCTCGACGAGCGGGAGCTGCGACTCGTGCCGCACGATCCCGCTGACCTCGATCTTGTGGTCGGCGAGGATGGGGACGACCAGGCGGCCCACCTTGCCGTGGGCTCCGATCAGGGCGACGTTCATGGTTCTCCTCGGGGTGTCGGTGACGGTGCTCCCTCCACCGTGCACCGCGCGGGCGCTCCCCGCTCGCCGGGGAGGGGCCGGGCTACTCCTCGACCACGGCCACGGTCACCTCGATGTTGCCGCGTGTCGCGTTCGAGTAGGGGCACACCTGGTGCGCCTGCTCGACGAGCTCCTGGGCCACGTCACGCTCGACGCCGGGCAGGCTGGCCTCGAGGTGGACGGCGAGGGTGTAGCCACCGCCCTCGAGCGGGCCGATCGAGACGCTCGCGCCGATGGCCGAGTCGGCGACCGCGATCTTGCGCTGTCGCGCGACGCCCAGCAGGGCGGAGTGGAAGCAGGCTGCGTAGCCCGCGGCGAAGAGCTGCTCGGGGTTGGAGCCGTCGCCGCTGCCTCCCATCTCCTTGGGAACGGCCACGTCGAGGTCGACCCGACCGTCGGTCGACCGGACGTGACCGTTGCGGCCCTCTCCGGTGGCGAGTGCTTCCGCGGTGTAGAGAACCTTCATCGTGCTACCTCCAGGGTGGGGCGGTCGGGCGAACCCTTCGAACGTATGTCGCTCGGGGCAACAGAGCGCGGTCGGTTCGCGCAGAGCGCAGCGGGCTCGCTCCTCGCCCCCCGGGTGCGGGTACCGTGGAACGGCCGCCATCTCGGCGACCCCCCTCGAGCACGGACAGACCGCACCCCCATGAGCAACGCACCTACGCCGTCGGGCACACCTGACAGCGCTTCCCCCGCCCTGCCCGACGACGCCGCGCATCCCGCAGCGCCCGGCACCACCGAGCAGCTCTCCCACGGCCTGCGCACCCGGCACCTGACGATGATGGGCCTGGGGTCCGCGATCGGGGCCGGCCTGTTCCTCGGCAGCGGCGTCGGGATCGCGACCGCGGGACCCGCCGTCCTGGTCTCGTACGCCGTCGCGGGCCTGCTCGTCATCCTCGTCATGCGGATGCTCGCCGAGATGGCGTCGGCCGTGCCGTCGAGCGGTTCCTTCTCGGTGTACGCCGAGACCGCGCTGGGCCGCTGGGCCGGCTTCACGATGGGCTGGCTCTACTGGTTCACGCTCATCATGGTGCTCGGCGCCGAGATCACGGGCGCCTCGCAGATCGTGTCCGGATGGGTCCCGGGCGTGCCGCAGTGGGTCGTCGCGCTCGTGTTCGTGGCGGCGTTCGCGGTCGTGAACCTGTGGGGCGTCAAGCACTTCGGCGAGTTCGAGTTCTGGTTCGCGTTCATCAAGGTCGCCGCGATCGTGGCGTTCCTCGCGATCGGCGTGCTGCTCGTCCTGGGCTGGCTGCCCGGCACCGACCCCGTGGGGACGACCAACATCTTCGGCGACCCGGCCTCGCTCGCGGGTTTCGCCCCCCACGGCCTGCCGGGTATCGCGGCGGGGCTGCTCGTCGTGGTCTTCGCGTTCGGCGGGATCGAGATCGTGACGATCGCCGCAGCCGAGGCCCGCGAGCCGCAGAAGGCCATCGTGACCGCGACCCGCTCGATCGTGTGGCGCATCCTCTTCTTCTACGTGGGCGCGGTCGCGATCATGGCGCTCGTCCTGCCGTGGGACGCCCCCGAGCTGCTGAGCGGCCCGTTCGTCGCGGTGCTCGACCTCGCGGGGCTGCCCGGCGCGGCCCGCCTCATGGAGGCCGTCGTGGTCGTCGCGCTCCTGTCGGCGTTCAACGCGAACGTCTACGGGACGTCCCGCATGGCGTTCTCGCTCGCGGGCCGCGGCGACGGACACCGCGCCCTGACCAAGGTGTCGCCGACCGGCGTCCCGTGGGTCGCGGTGCTGCTGTCGGTGTTCTTCGGCCTCGTGTCCGTGGGGCTCAACTGGCTGCTGCCGGGCGAGGTCCTCGGCATCCTGCTCAACGCCGTGGGCTCGGCGCTGCTCGTCATCTGGGTGTTCATCGCGGTCTCCCAGCTCCGGCTGCGCCCGCGCATCGAGGCCGCCGCGGGCGGTGCGGACAAGATGACGCTGCGTATGTGGGCCTACCCGGGGCTCACCTGGGCGACGCTCGCAGGGCTCGCGGGACTGATCGTCCTCATGCTGTTCGACGACGCCGCGCGCGTCCAGCTCGTGTCGACGCTCGTGCTCGTGGGCGTCATCGTCGGGATCTACGCGGTGCGGTCGCGGCTGCGGAAGCGGACCGAGCGGGCCGACGCCGGGTCCTGACCCGTTGACACCCGCCCCCTCGCGGGTGTGCGCTGGAATCTCGCGCCAGGGAGCACCGGGAGTCTCGGGGAGAACCCATGTCTCGCATCGCCGGCTGGATCACGCACCGCTACGCCAAGTGGGTCGTCATCGCCTTCTGGGCGGTCGTCCTGGCCCTGACCGCGCCGCTGGCGGGCAAGCTCACGGGCGCGCAGGACAACGACGCCAAGTCGTGGCTCCCGGCCAACGCCGAGTCGACCCAGGTGCTCGACGTCGCGAGCAGCTTCACGTCGCCCAACACGATCCCGGCGGTCCTGGTCTACGTGCGAGAGTCGGGCCTCACCCCCGAGGACCTGGCCAAGGTCTCCCAGGACGTCGTGACCTTCGGCGAGCTCGACACCCTGGACGGGGACGTCGTCGGGCCGATCCCGTCCGAGGACGGGCAGGCCGCCCAGGTGATCGTGCCCCTCGACCTGGGCAGCGAGGGCTGGAATCTCGCGGCGGACGCCGTCGCGGACCTGCGCGCGACCGCGGAGGACGGCGCGAACGGCATGGACGTCCACGTGACGGGCCCGGCGGGCGCGGCCGCCGACTCCTCGAAGGCGTTCGAGGGCATCGACTCGACGCTGCTCTACGCAGCGGCGGGGGTCGTGATCGTGATCCTGCTGCTGACCTACCGCAGCCCCACGCTGTGGCTCCTGCCCGTGGCCTCGGCGGGCGTCGCGCTGACGGTGTCGCAGGCCGTGGTCTACGTCCTGGCCGACACGACCGGCCTGACGGTGAACGCGCAGAGCGCGGGCATCCTCACGGTCCTGGTCTTCGGTGCGGGGACGGACTACGCCCTGCTGCTCGTCGCGCGCTACCGGGAAGAGCTCCGTCGCCACGAGGACCGGCACGAGGCCATGTCGCTCGCGCTGCACCGCGCGGGCCCGGCGATCGTCGCGAGCGGCGCGACGGTCGCGATCGGCATGCTGTGCCTGCTGTTCGCGCAGATGAGCTCGACGGCAGGGCTGGGGCCGGTCGCGGCGGTCGGGATCGTGGTCGCCCTGCTCGTCATGCTGACCCTGCTGCCCGCGCTGCTCGTCGCGACGGGCCGGTGGGTCTTCTGGCCGCGCGTGCCGCACCTGGGAGACGACGAACCGACCGAGCACGGCGTCTGGGCGCGGCTCGGGACGCGCATCTCCCACCGGCCCCGGCGCGTGTGGGTCGTGACGTCGATCGTCCTGGCCGTGCTGGGACTGGGCATCACGCAGCTCGACGCGAACGGGCTCTCGAGCGCCGAGTCGTTCCGCGGGGAGCAGCCGTCGATCGTGGGGGAGCAGGTCCTGAGCGAACACTTCCCCGCGGGGTCGGGGTCGCCCGTGGTGGTCGTCGCGGACGACTCGTCGCCCACCGCTGTGGCCGCGGTGCACGACGCGTTCGCGGGCACCGAGGGCATCGACGCCTCGACCGTGACCGAGCCCGTGACCGCGGGCGGCTACGCGTACATGGAGGGCACGCTCACGTCCGAGCCGGACTCGCAGGCGGCCTACGACACGGTCGACCGGGTCCGGGACGCGGTCCACGCGGTCCCGGACGCCGACGCCCAGGTGGGCGGGGCGAGCGCGATCACGCTCGACGTCCAGCGCGCCTCGGCCGCGGACAACATGCTCATCATCCCGATCATCCTGCTGACCGTGCTGGTCATCCTCGCGCTGCTCCTGCGCGCGATCACGGCCCCGCTCATCCTGGTCGCGACGGTCGTGCTGTCCTTCACCGCGGCCCTCGGCGTGAGCGCGCTCGTGTTCCGGTACGTGTTCGGGTTCGAGGGCGCCGACACCTCGCTGCCGCTGTTCGTGTTCGTGTTCCTCGTCGCGCTCGGGATCGACTACAACATCTTCCTCATGACCCGGGTGCGCGAGGAGTCGCTGCGCGTCGGGACGCGGCGAGGGGCGCTCGTCGGGCTGGCCGCGACGGGCGCGGTCATCACGTCGGCCGGGCTCGTGCTCGCGGGGACCTTCGCGGTGCTGGGCACGCTGCCCGTGGTCGCGTTCGCGGAGATCGGGTTCGCGGTCGCGTTCGGCGTCCTGCTCGACACGCTCGTCGTCCGGTCGGTGCTCGTCACGGCCCTCAACCTCGACGTGGGGCGGCACATGTGGTGGCCGAGCGCCCTGGGCCGCAAGGAGGACGTGCCGGTCGAGGAGGCCCCGGTGGTCCCGACCGGCGCACCGGTCCGCGAGTAGCACCCGGCCAGGAAGACCCGCGCCCGACGGCGGGGCGCGCCTCCCAGGGGAGCGGCGCCGTCGGAACTGTGCTCACCCCTTCTCCTTAATTACAGTTTCGGCAAAACTGTAAGTACTATGGAGCGGTGATGACAGATCCGCTGGCCCTCGCGATCGCGCCGGTCGGCCACGAGGAGCACGTCTGGGTGGCAGAGAACGACGGGCTGTCCACGCGCGCACAGGTATCTGCCGGATCCGGCCCGTATGCCTCGACGGTTCCCGCCAAGATCGTCGGCCTGGCTCCCGACGTCCCGAGCGACCTCGCTGCCGACGTCGAGGTCGCCACGTCCGAGCTCACGCGCTTCGACGCCTACGCACGTGCCGCGCTCGGCGTGGACAGCCCCGCACTGGGCCCTATGGCGTCGGTGCTGCTGCGCACGGAGTCGGCGTCGTCCTCCCAGATCGAGAACCTCACGGTGGGTGCCAGGCAGCTCGCCCTGGCAGAGATCGACCAGTCCACGAGCACCAACGTGCAAACGGTCGTGGCCAACGTGCGCGCGATGGAGGCGGCGCTCGTGCTGGCCGACCGGCTGGACGAGTCCGCGATCCTCACCATGCAGCACGAGCTCCTCTCGGGGCAGCGCGGCTGGGAGCAGCATGCAGGGAGATACCGCGACGGGCTGGTCTGGGTGGGAACCAGCAGCATCAGTCCACGTGGAGCCTCGCACGTCGCCCCCCAGGCGGAGCTGGTCGCGCCCGCGATGAGCGACCTGGTCGAGTTCATGCGCCGGGACGACCTCCCCGTCCTGGTCCAGGCGGCCGTCGCCCACGCGCAGTTCGAGACGATCCACCCGTTCGTCGACGGCAACGGACGCACGGGCCGCGCCCTCGTCCACGCACTGCTCCGATCCAAGGGGACGGTCCGACACACGACCGCCCCCGTCTCGGCGGGGCTCCTGGTCGACACCGAGGCGTACTTCGAGTCGCTGACGGCCTTTCGCGAAGGGGACGCTCGGCCGATCGTCGAGCAGCTCGCTCGTGCAGGTCGCTACGCCGCGCGGTCCGGTACGCAGCTCGTCGACGACCTGGCGGCGCAGATCTCTCAGGCGAAGGAACAGCTGGGGAACCTGCGCCCTCAGGCCGCGGCCTGGAGGGTCGTCCCTCATCTGGTTGCGCACCCCGTGGTCAACGCAGCGTTCCTGACCAGCAGGTTGCAGATGAACACCGTCACGGCGCAGCGCGCGTTGAACCAGCTCTCCGATGCCGGTGTGCTCCAGGAGCGCACCGGCAAGCAACGCAACCGCATCTGGCAGCACGACGGCATCCTGGCCGTGCTGGACGTGTTCGCGCAGAGCATCCGTCGGCGCTGACCGGAGACCGTGCGGTGCGTGCCCGACGGCGGGGCGCGCCTCCCAGGGGAGCGGCGCCGTCGGGCAGGGGTCAGACCACGTCCTCGCGCTGGAGCCGGCGCAGCGTGATCCAGCCCAGCAGGACCGGGACCCAGCACGAGATCAGCCGGTAGAGCAGGACCGCGGGGAGGGCGATCGTCGACGCGATCCCGAAGCTCACGAGCCCGCCCGTGAGCGCGGCCTCGACCACGCCCACACCGCCCGGGGTCGGGGCCGCGGACGCGAGCGTCTGCCCGACCATGGTCGAGAACGCCGCGGCGATCGGGTCGTTGCCGCCGCCGAGCGCCAGGAGGCAGGCCCACAGGGTCGCGGCCGAGGACACCGTGGTCCCCATCGCACCCAGGACCGCGAGGGAGAGCCGGCGAGGGTCCTTCGCGAGCCCGCCGAGCTGACGGAACGCGGGCAGCACGTCGTCGCGCGCGTACGTGCGGACCGCGTGCCGGAACCGCGGCACGGCGAGCACCACGACGCCCGTGACGACGACCGCGACCACCGCGGCGAGCAGCGCCCACTTCGCCCAGCCCGGCACGTGGTGGTCGATGCTGCGCCCCGCGACGAGCGCCAGCACCGTCAGGAGCACGAGGTGGACCAGGACCTGCACGATGCTCTGGAGCGCGACCGTGCCCGTCGCGAGCGCCGTGCTCATGCCCGACTTCGACAGGTAACGGACGTTGAGCGCGAGCGACCCGACGCTCGCCGGGGTCGCAGTGCCCGCGAACGCGTTCGCGAGCTGCACGCGGGTGGTCCGCAGGAACGGCAGGTGCCTCGGGGAGCACGCGGCGAGCGACGCCGCGGCGGCGAAGAACCCCGTCGCGGCGAAGAACACGGCCAGGAGCGCCCACGCCGGCTGCGCGTCGCGCAGGGCCTCGCCCATGCGCGGGATCTCGCTGATCTCCGGGATGACGACGTACGTGAGCCCGCCGATGAGCACGAACCACACGAGCACGCGCAGGGCGTGGCTCCGGGGGGACCGGGCGGGCTTCGGGGCCGGGGCCGGGCTCTGCTCCGGGGCCTGGCTCGGGGTGGCCTGCGCCTCTGGGGCCGCAGCCCGGGGCTCGGGGTCGGGTGCGTGCGTGATGACGAGCTCCTTGCCGAGGATGTGCGGGCCGTCCCGTGACCCTACCGACGCACGGGGCGGGCCGTCCCGTCGAGGGTGCAGTTCGGGTCGTCCCTGGCGGCTGGAGACGACCCGAACT
>NZ_JACSQQ010000003.1:2526-11800 GCF_014836555.1 Oerskovia rustica | reverse complement strand
CCCCCCCCCCCCGCGACCGGGCGACCGGGCGACCGGGTGACCGGGTGATCGGGTGATCACGCGATCAGTCGTTCGGCGTGACCTCGGGCAGCGGCGCGGGACCGTCCGCGGGCACCCAGCCCTTGGGCGGCCGGACGGTCGGGACGTCGCCCACGATCGGCACCGGTCGGCGGTGGAACGGGAAACCGTAGCGGGTCACGAGCCCCGCGAGCGTCGTCAGGCGGTTGCGCGGTCCGATGAGGCTCATGATGTGCACGAACAGCCACGCCAACCACGCGGTCCCGCGGGTCAGGCGCAGCTTCCCGGCGATGTCCGCGACGGCCGCTCGGCGCCCGATGACGGCCATGGTGCCCTTGTCGAGGTACCTGAGCGACGTCGTCGGGCGGCCCTCGACGAGCGCGCGGACGTTGCGCCCCACGACCTTGCCCGACTGGATCGCAGGCTGGGCGAGCTGCGGCAGGCCCGCCGGCGAGACCGCGACGTCCCCCGCCGCGAAGTGGTCCGGGAACCCCTCGACCTGCAGGTCGTCGCCCACGCGGATGCGCCCGCCGTCGCCCAGGGGCAGGTTCCAGCGCGAGACCTCCTCGTGCGGGGCGACGCCCGCGGCCCAGATCGTGAGGTCCGAGCGGATGAAGTCGCCGTCGGTGAGCTCGACGCCGTCGGGCAGGACCTTCGCGACGCCCGCGCCCAGGTGCAGGTCCACCCCGCGACGCTGGAGCTCGCGCGCCGCGTACGTGCGCAGCTTCGCGGGGAAAGGCTTGATGAGCTCGGTGCCGCGCTGGACGATCTTGACGCTGAACGCGTCGCCGTGGATCTCCGGGTACGCGGGTGCGAGGCCCTGCGTGCGGAGCTCGGCGAGGGCTCCCGCGACCTCGACGCCCGTCGAGCCGCCGCCCACGACGACGACGCGCAGGCCGTCGTCGGTCCCCGGTGAGGCCGCGGACTTCTCGAGGCGGACGAACAGGGTGTCGCGGATCTTCAGCGCCTGCGAGCGCGAGTACATCGCGAACGCGTGCTCCTTGGCGCCGGGGGTGCCGAAGAAGTTGGTCGTGACGCCGTTGGCCAGGACGAGGTAGTCGTAGCGGATCTCCTCGTCGTTGAGCAGCCGGAGCGTCTTGCTGTGCGGGTCGAGGCCCACGAGGTGCTCGTGGACCACGCGCACGTTGCGCTGTCCCAGCCGCAGCGCGCGCAGGAAGTACGTGACGTCGCCCGGGTTCAGGCCGCCCGTGGCCACCTGGTAGAGCAGCGGCTGGAACGTGTTGTAGACGCGACGGTCGATCAGCGTGACGCGCACAGGCGCGCCCGCGAGCGCCTTGACCGTCGCGAGGCCCGCGAACCCGCCGCCCACGACGACGACGTGGGGGAGCTGCGCCCCGGTGGGTGCGGGGTGCGCGGCGGTGCCGTCGTTCACTGTGTGCCTCTCGATACGTCTCGTGTGCGACACGACGATGTGCCGGGTGGTCCGGGGCACGAGCGTATGTCGCTCGGGGGGCGAGGGCGAGAGGGAGGCGAGATGGGCGCGCCGGTCCGAGACGGGTGCTGCGGACCGTGGCGCAAGGGTCCGTCTCGGACCGGAGCACCTGTCTCGTGGGCCCTGCGTGACGGGGATCACGGGCCCGGGTATCTGACGTCGTGTGGACAACCGGGGCCCTCGGAGCGTAACTTCGAACTGACCAGTCAGTCTAAAAGAGTGATCGGGACTCAGAACTCTCGGAGGAACCCCCATGAACCAGCCCGTCGCACGGCACAGCAGCGACGAGGCCACGTACCTCGTGCAGGCCCCGACCACAGCACCCGTCCCCGGCGCTGCGACGAACGTCAGCAGGCCCGACGACGTCGCGCACCTCCCGCACGGAGAGGTCGCCGCCGCGGACATCGCCGACGACCTGACCCTGCGCGGCCCGCTCGGCGGCGAGATCGCCGAGCCCGACACCCCGCCGCTCGGCAACGGCACGCCCCCGCACGCCGTCAGCGCCTACGACCTCCAGCTCCACGGCCCACGCGGCCTCGTCTACGGCCCCGTCGACCTGGAGATCCCGGCCGGCGAGGTCGTCGTCCTCCAAGGTCCGCAGGGCGCCGGCCGCTCGAGCCTGCTCCTGACCCTCGCGGGCCGTATGGCCCCCGACCACACCCCCGACGGCTGGCTCGTCGTGCTCGGCGAGAACCTCACGGGGCGCCGCGCGCGCCGCACCGCGGTCCAGCGCCGC
The DNA here is from genome assembly GCF_014836555.1 of Oerskovia rustica. Classification (GTDB taxonomy): domain Bacteria; phylum Actinomycetota; class Actinomycetes; order Actinomycetales; family Cellulomonadaceae; genus Oerskovia; species Oerskovia rustica. Next base: position 9,593 of record NZ_JACSQQ010000003.1, on the reverse strand, counting down.
GCCGCGATCGCCGGCTTCCACGGGATCGACGAGCTCGACGACGCGGTCACGGTCGGGGACTCGGTACGCGAACGCCTCACGTGGCTCGCACCCTGGTACCGCCGGACCCCCAAGGTCACCCCAGAGGTGTACGAGCGCGTGGCCCGCCCCGTGTTCGGTCGCCGCGAGCTGCCCGCGCTCGACGCCATGGTCTGGGACCTCGACGAGGTCGACGCCATGCTCCTGCGGATCGCGATCGCCCTGGCCCAGGACCCCGAGCTGCTCGTGGTCGACGACCTCGACCAGGTCCACGACTCGGCCCGCCGCCAGATCGTGTGGGAGCGCCTCGAAGCCCTCGCGGCCACGGGCCTGACCGTGATCGGCTCGGTCGCCTCCGCGGGCGAGGTCGACGCGATGCGCTGGGGTCGCACCCCGCACGTCGTGCGCCTCGCGACGGGCCCGCAGCTCGTCCCGGCCTGACCCTTCCCTCCGAGGGTGACCGTCCCCTCCGCCGAGGGTGACGGCCTGACCCGCCGAGGGTGACGCCGCGTCACCGTCGGCCCTCGATCCGGTCACCCTCGGCGACCCGCACCTCCCCGCCCACGCTCCGCCGTCGGGCCCCATCCTTCGCACGAACAGAACGGAAACACCTCTCGTGATGTCCTGGACCTCCACCGGTACGGAGCTGCGGCGCTTCCGCCGCGGCCTCCTGCCCAAGCTCGCCGTGGGCGCGATGATCTTCGTACCCCTGCTCTACGGGGCCATGTACCTGTGGGCCTTCTGGGACCCGACCGGCAACCTCGACAAGCTGCCCGTCGCGATCGTCAACGCCGACACCGGCACCGAGGTGGACGGTGAGCGCCTGGACGCCGGCGAGGAGGTCACGTCCACGCTCGTCGACTCGGGCGACCTCGAGTGGGCGCGCGTCGACGCGGCCGAGGCCGAGAAGGGCGTCAAGGACGGCACCTACTACTTCGCGCTGACCATCCCCGAGGGCTTCTCCGAAGGCATCGCGAGCGCCGCGGGCGACGACCCGCAGTCCGCGCAGCTCATGGTCACGTACAACGACGCGAACTCGTTCCTCGCCACGACCCTGGGCCGCAGCGCCATGACACAGGTCCAGGGCGCGGTGCGCGAGGAGATCGGCGCGCAGGCCGTCGACAAGGTCCTCGTGGGCCTCGGCAGCGCGCGTGACGGGTTCGCGCAGGCCTCCGACGGTGCGCTCACGCTCACCGCGGCGAGCGGCCAGCTCACGGACGGCGCGACGCAGGTCGCCGACGGCGCGACGTCCGCCGCCGACGGCGCGGGCACGCTCGCGGCCGGGATCGACCGCCTCGCCGACGGCGCAGGGTCCGCCGTGGCGGGCGCCGGGCAGCTCGCGACCGGTGCGGGAGCCCTGTCCCAGGGCGCGTCGTCGGCGAGCGCGGGCGCCTCGAAGCTCGCCGCCGGTGCGTCCTCCGCGGCCGACGGGGCCTCGGCCCTCGCAGCCGGTGCGGCCACGACGCAGTCGGGCATGGTCCAGCTCGCCGACGGCTCGCAGAAGCTCGTCGCGGGCTTCACGGCGCCCGACGGGCTCGTGGCCGGGGCGGACAAGGCCGCCGCGGGCGCCCAGCAGGTGTCCGACGGCGTCGCGCAGGTCCAAGGACAGGTCACCTCGCTCACGGGCAGCGTCCCCACGCTCCGCGCGCTGCTCCAGCAGAACGCCGCGACGCTCGGCGCCTCCGCCGACCCCCGGGCGCAGGCGCTCGCGGCCGCGAACCAGCAGGCCCTCGGCCAGCTCCCCTCGGACGCCGCGCTCGCCCAGAGCGCGGCCGGGCTCCAGACCCTCGCCGACGGCTCGAAGCAGGTCGCGGCCGGGCTGCCCGCTCTCTCGACCGGCCTCAAGGCGGCCTCGGCCGGAGCGGCGCAGATCGACGCGCAGCTCCACCCGGGGTCGGGCACGCAGACCGTCCGTGACGGCGTCGACGGCGTGGCCGCCGGTGCCGCGAACCTGAGCAGCGGCCTCACGACCCTGCGCGGCGGTGCCTCGGACCTCGCGGCCGGGAACGCCTCGCTCGCGACCGGGGCGGGCACGCTCGCCGCCGGTACCTCGTCCCTCTACTCGGGCGCCCAGCAGCTCGCCGACGGCGCACAGTCCGCCGCGGTCGGCGCCGGGGCGCTCGCCGACGGCACCAACACGCTGGCCGACGGCGCCACGCAGGTCGCCGACGGCGGGGCACAGCTCACCGACGGTGCGCAGACCCTGACCGACAAGCTCGCGGAGGGGTCCGAGGCCATCCCCGACGACGGCACCGCCCTGCGCGAGCAGCGCGCCGACGTCATCGCGGCCCCCGTGACCGTCGCGGACCACGACTTGGCCGAGGCCGAGGGGTTCGGCGAAGGGTTCGCGCCGTTCTTCATCCCGCTCGCCCTGTTCGTGGGGGCGCTCATCACCTGGCTGCTCATGCGTCCGCTGCCCTCGCGGGCCCTCGCGACGCCCGCCTCGGGCCTGCGGACCACGCTCGCGGGGTTCCTGCCCGCGCTGTGCATCGGGTTCGCGCAGGTCGCCGTGATGCTCGCCGTCATCCACTGGGGCGTCGGCCTCGACATGACGCACGCGCTCGGGACGCTCGCGTTCACGACGCTCGTCGCCGCGACGTTCCTCGCGCTCCAGCAGGCCCTCATGGCGCTGCTCGGCCCGGCCGCGGGCAAGGTCGCGATCCTGGCGCTCCTCATGCTGCAGCTCGCGTCCTCGGGCGGCACCTACCCCGTGCAGACCACGCCCGCGTTCTTCCAGGCCATCCACCCGCTGCTGCCCATGAGCTACGCCGTCGACGGGCTGCGCCAGACCATCACGGGCGGCGTCGACGGACGGCTCTGGTTCGCGGTGGTCTACCTCGGCGTGCTGCTGCTAGCGTCGCTGGCGATCAGCGCCTGGCGGGCGGGCCGCATGCGCACCTGGACCCTCGACCGCCTGCACCCGGCGCTCGAGATCTGACGACGAAGAGGCTGGACGAACGATGACGACGACCAAGGCGGACCCGACGGCGGACGGACCGGGCGCCGTCGGGCCCCTTGAGCCCGGCGCCACCGCGGAGGCCACCGGGACCCGGCGCGAGCAGGCCTTCGCGGCCCGCCGCGCCGGGACCCGGCAGCAGATCATCGACGCGGCCGTGAGCCTCATCGCCGACCAGGGCTTCACCGCCACGTCGGTCGAGGACATCGCGGCCGCCGCGGGCGTGGCCAAGGGCAGCGTCTACTACAACTTCGGGTCCAAGTCGGACGTGTTCGAGGCCGCGCTCGCGGGCGGGCTCGAACGCCTCACGCTCACGCTCTCCGAGGCCCGCGCAGGGCTGCAGGGCAAGGAGGCGCTCGCGGCGCTCATCGCGTCGCTGCTCGAGCAGATCAGTGCCCACCCCGACTTCGCGAAGCTCCTCGCGGCCGAGGTCTTCCGGGTCGGGCGCGAGTGGCAGGAGACCGTCGGGCACATCCGTGCGCGCGTCATCGAGTTCTACGCGGCCGCGCTGCGCGAGGAACGCCCCGGGGCGGACGTGTCGCTGCTCGCGGCGTCGGTGTTCGGGGCCACGCTCGTCGCGGGGCTCGAGTGGCTCGTGTTCCAGCCCGAGCGCGAGTTCGACGAGGTGCTCGCCGCGGTGCTGGAGCTGGTCGCGGGACTCTGAGGGCGGTCCGCGCCCGCCGAGGGCGACGCGCCGCTCTGCCGAGGGTGACGCCCGTGCCCGCCGAGGGCGACGCACGCGCCTGTCGAGGGTGACGTGATGGCGCAACGCTCGCTCCGCCGTCGGGCCCTGGGCGGCTCAGCCCAGGAGCAGCTTCCAGCAGCCCACCCCGATGAGCCCCGCGAGCAGCGGCGCGACGACGGGCACCCACGCGTAGCCCCAGTCGGAGGGGCCCTTGTGCTTGAGGGGCAGGAGCGCGTGCACGATGCGCGGCCCGAGGTCACGGGCCGGGTTGAGCGCGGGACCCGTCGGTCCGCCGAGCCCCGCGACGAGCGCCCACACGAGGAAGCCGAGGGCCATGTGCGCGAGCCCGGGCTCGGTCGTGGTCAGCGGCGAGTTGACGATCGCCAGGGCGCACGAGAACAGGATGACCGAGCCCAGCAGCTCGTTCGCGAACCCGTTGACGCGGCTGTGCGCGGCGTTGACGGTCGAGAAGGTCGCGAGCACGTCGTCGACGTTCTCGGTGCGGTCGTAGTACGGCTTGTGGGTCGCGACGATCGCGAGCTGCCCCGCCATGGCCCCGAGCATCTGCGCGACGACGTACGGCGCGACGTCGGCCCAGGGGAACAGGCCCCACGTCGCGAGCCCGATCGTGAACGCCGGGTTGATGTGGTTGCCGCTGATCCCGCCGAACATCAGCGCCGGGATCATGACGCCGAACCCGTAGCCCATCGCGATGAGGCTCCAGCCGCCGCCGTACCCCTTGGACCCCTTGAGGTGCACGTTCGCGACCGTGCCGTTGCCGATGATGATGAGTATCGCCGTGCCGATGAACTCGCACGCGGCACGCACCGCCAGGGAGTAGTCCGGATCCATGCGCACACCCTGCCAGGGGTGGGCTGCGGGCGGGCGGTGCGACACCCCGCGAGACGGGGCCTCGCGCGATCCCCGGGGATCGGGGACACTGCCCGTCATGGAGCATGAGGCTCAGGCAGGTCCCGGGACACGGCAGGCCCGACGGCGTCGCTCGCCGCGGTCTGTCGTCGCACCGCTGGTCGTGGTCGCCGCGGCGGGGGTGCTGACCGTGCTGCTCGCTGCCTGCGTGGCCGGGACCGGGAGCGAGACGTGCGTGAGCTGGGCGTCCTTCCCGGACGACGCGGCCCGGACCGAGCAGGCCGACCTCGTGGTCGACGCGACCGTCGTCGAGCAGGCCGGGACCCGCTCGATGTTCGGTGCCGAGGCGAACGTGTGGTCGGTCGACGTCGGGTCGGTCACGAAGGGAGATGCGGAGCCGGGCGAACGCCTGGAGGTCGTCTCGACGCCCCCGACGTGCTCGGGCGAGGGGTACCCCGAGGGCGACCCGCTCGACGTCGACGGCGAGGTGCGCCTGTACCTCAAGGACGCCGAGTCGTTCCAGCTCCCCGGGTCCGGCGAGGGGTGGGCGCTCATCACCCCGCTGGACGGGGTCGGGACGGTCCCGTAGTCCTGGGCGGGTGTCGCCGTCACCCTCGGTGGGTCAGCTCGTCACCCTCGGCGGGCCGCCGTTCCTGTGTCGCGTCCCGCACCTTGCCCGTACGCTCGCGACAACCGAACTCCCGCAGCGTCGCGTCGAGTGTGCGGTCTGCTGCTGGGAGACCAGTGGAGGAGAACGAGTGTGAGAACACGTCCGATCGTCCCGTCCGTCGCCGCGCTGAGCCTGGGGCTCGCCGCGGTGTTCGTCCCGCCGGCCGCCGCTGCGCCGCCGGCACCACCCGCCCCGCTCGAGGACCACGTCACGGGCGCCGCCGTCATGGAGCACCTCGAGCAGTTCCAGGCCATCGCGGACGCCAACGGCGGCAACCGCGCGCTGGAGACCCCGGGGTACGAGGCGAGCGCCGCGTACGTCGAGCAGGTCCTGACCGACGCCGGGTACACGCCCGAGCGCCAGTACTTCACGTTCGAGGACCTCGTGACCGACGAGCTGTCGCTCACGGCCGGCGGGGTCGCGGTCACGCAGAGCGTCTTCCCCGCGGAGTTCGCGCCCGACACCCCGCCGGAAGGCGTCACGGGCCCTGTGGTCCAGCCGGCCGATGCCCTCAAGCAGGGCTGCACGGCCGACGCGTGGGCCGGGGTCGCGGCCACGGGCGGCGTCGCCCTCGTCAGCCGAGGGGCCTGCAACTTCTCGCTCAAGGTCGAGCACGCCGCCGCCGCGGGGGCGGCGGCAGTCATCATCTACAACAACACGGCGGGCCCCATCAGCCCGACGCTCGGTGCGCCCAGCGACGCGTGGGTGCCCACGGTCGGCATCACGCAGGCCGACGGCCAGGCGATCATCGCCGGGGTCGCAGGCGGCCAGACGAGCGCGACGTACGTGCTCCAGACCTCGACCGTCTCGCACACGACGTTCAACGTCATCGCGGAGACGAGAACGGGCCGAGCTGACAACGTCGTCATGATCGGCGCGCACCTCGACGGGGTGCCGGAGGGTCCGGGCATCAACGACAACGGGTCGGGGTCGGCCGCGATCCTCGAGACCGCGGTCCAGCTCGCGGAGCACGGCGGCCCGCTCGACAACCAGGTGCGCTTCGCCTGGTGGGGCGCCGAGGAGGTGGGGCTGCTGGGCTCGACGCACTACGTCGACGACCTCGTCGCGAACGACCCGGCCGCGCTCGACCAGATCGCGACGTACCTGAACTTCGACATGGTGGGCTCGCCGAACTACGTGATCGGGGTCTACGACGCCGACGAGTCGACGTACCCGGCGCCGGTCGAGGTGCCGCCGGGCTCGCCCGAGACCGAGGACGTCTTCACCGACTACTTCGACGGGATCGGGCAGGCGTGGGTCGACTCGGAGTTCTCGGGCCGCTCGGACTACCAGGCGTTCATCGCGAACGGCGTCCCGGCGTCGGGCCTGTTCACGGGTGCCGACGACGTCAAGACCGAGGCCGAGGTCGCGCTGTTCGGCGGCACGGCGGGGATCTGGCAGGACCCGAACTACCACTCGGCGAACGACGACATCGACAACGTCGACCCGGTCGCGCTCGACATCACGTCCAAGGCGATCGCGCACGCCACGGCGTCGCTCGCGGCGGACACGTCGGCGATCAACGGCGTGGTCTCGCCCGTCGACCCGGAGCTCACGGGGCTCACGGCGACCGCCCGCTGCACGGGCAAGGTGGCGTCGCTCTCGGTCGTCGCGACGAACGGCGAGGACCGTCCGCTCGACGTCCGCTTCACGACGCCGTTCGGCGAGAAGACCTTCAACCACGTCAACCCGGACAAGATCGCGCACCAGTCGTTCAGCGCGCGGTCCGGGTCGCTCGCGGCGGGCAGCGTGACCGTCAGGGCGTGGGACGACGCGGGGTCGCAGGAGACCTACACGCTCGACTACGCGGCGCTCACCTGCTGACCTGGCCGTGAGATCGGCGTCATGCCCGACGGCGCCCCCTCCTC
>NZ_JACSQQ010000003.1:0-2516 GCF_014836555.1 Oerskovia rustica | reverse complement strand
CGCCGGAGGAGGGGGCGCCGTCGGGCACGGGAAGGTCAGGCGGGTGGGGCCGGGTCGCCCGGCGAACCCGGCGGGCCTGCTGCCGCGGCCTCCGCCTCGCGCGCCGCCACGTTGCGCTTCGAGAGCAGGCTGTTGCGGTACCCGAACGACGCGTAGAGCACGAGCCCGATCACGACCCACACGAGGAACCGCAGCCACGTGAGCGTCGTCAGGTTCGTCATGAGCCACAGGCACGCGACGCCCGAGAAGACGGGCAGCACGGGGGACCAGGGGACGCGGAAGCCGCGCTCGATGTCGGGACGTGTGCGGCGCAGGATCGGGATGCCGAAGCTCACGAGCACGAACGCCGACAGCGTCCCGATGTTGATCATCTCCTCGAGCAGCTCGACCTGCGCGAGGCCCGCGATGAGGGCGACCACGATGCCGGTCCCCACCTGGAGACGGACCGGGGTGTGGAACCGGTGCGAGGTCCTGGAGACGCCGCGCGGCAGCAGGCCGTCGCGGCTCATCGAGAACATGACGCGCGTGAGGCCCAGGAGCAGCACCATGATGACGGTCGTCAGGCCGACCAGGATGCCGACCGAGATGACGCGCCCGGCCCAGTCCGCGCCCACCAGGATGAAGGCCGTCGTGAGCGACGGGTCCTCGGACGCGGCGAGGTCGGTGTACGGGACCATGCCCGTGACGACGAGCGTCACCAGGATGTACAGGACCGTGACGACCGCGAGGCCGCTGAGGATGCCCTTCGGGATGGTCTTCTGCGGGTTCTTGGCCTCCTCGGCCGTGGTCGCGACGACGTCGAACCCGATGAACGCGAAGAACACGAGCGCCGCGCCCGCGAGCAGGCCCATGACGCCGTACGTCGTCGGTTCGAGGCCCGTGAGGAAGGCGAACAACGGCTGCTCGAGAGCCGTCTTCTCGGGGGCGGGCTGCGACGGCGGGATGAACGGCGTGTAGTTCTCGGCCTTGACGTAGAAGAAGCCCACGACGATCACGAACAGCGTGATCGCGACCTTGATGATGGTGAACACGCTGTTGATGCGGCTGCTGAGCTTGGTCCCGATCGCGAGGAGCGTCGTGAAGACCCCGACGATGAAGACGGGCCCCCACTCGAGGTCCACGGGTCCGATCGGGATGCTCAGCGGCAGGTCGATGCCGAACAGCGCGAACGCGTCCGCGAGGTAGATGCCCCAGAACTTCGCGATCACGGCCGCCGCGAGCAGCATCTCCAGGATCAGGTCCCAGCCGATGATCCACGCGACGAGCTCGCCCATCGTCGCGTAGGAGAACGTGTAGGCCGAGCCCGCGACCGGCAGCGCCGAGGCGAACTCGGCGTAGCACATGACGGCGAGCGCGCACACGATCGAGGCGATGACGAACGAGATGATGACCGACGGCCCGGCGAAGTTCGCGGCGGCGGTCGCGCCGACCGAGAAGATGCCCGCCCCGACCGCGACCGCGACCCCCATGACCGCGAGGTCCCAGGCGTTGAGATCGCGCTTGAGGGAGCGCTCGGGGTCGTCGAGCGACGCGAGCGACTCCTCGACGGACTTGAGTCGTAGAACACCTCTGGCCATCGCTCCAGTCTGTCCGCAGGGCTCGCATCACGCGCGGCGGACCGCCCGACGGCGCAGCGCCGCCCGCATCGCGGACGTCCCGCAGGTGCCCCCCGCGCCGACGGTGACGCCCGGCCCCCGCCGAGGGGGACGCCCGCCCCCGCCGAGGGTGACCGCACGTTCCGTCCAGGGTGACGCGACGGACCCGCCGGGGCGACGCCGTCGGGCCGGAGCGCGGGTGCGACCTGGGAGAATCCTCCGATGACCTTCTCGACCCCGGAACCTGCCCGCCCCCACGCGCCGCTCGGCGCGACCGGTGAGCTCCTCGCGGTGTGCCGCGTGCACGTCCTGCTGCCCGACGCGGGCGCGGTCGGCGTGACCGCGATCGACAAGCGACCCGTCGCGGGGCCGGTCAAGGTCCGCCCGCTGGGCCTGTACGCCGACGTCCAGGCCGACCGCGCGCACCACGGGGGTGAGGAGCAGGCCGTGTACGCGTACTCGCAGGAGGACGCCGACCACTGGTCGGCCGAGCTCGGCTACGAGGTGACGCCCGGGCTGTTCGGGGAGAACTTCCGCACGCGCGGCGTCGCGGCGAGCGGGGCGCTGATCGGCGAGCGCTGGCAGGTGGGGACCGCGGTCCTGGAGGTCACGCAGCCGCGGACGCCGTGCTCGACGTTCGCGCGGCGCCTGGGCGAGGAACGGTGGGTCAAGCGGTTCACCGACGCGAACCGCACGGGTGCGTACCTGCGGGTCGTGACCCCGGGCGAGGTACGGGCCGGGGACGCGGTCGAGGTCGTGTCCCGGCCGTCGCACGGCGTGAGCATCGCGGACTGGTTCGGTGCGCGCGTCGCGGGGACGACGGTCGAGGTGTCCCAACGCCTGCTCGACGCCGAGGCAGCGGGCGAGGTCCGGCTGTCGGCCGAGGTGCGCGAGCGGGCCGGACGGGCCGTCCGCTGACGC
>NZ_JACSQQ010000039.1:4540-31807 GCF_014836555.1 Oerskovia rustica | reverse complement strand
CCGCGGTCCCGCCGACCCACCGCACCGACGACGACGGGCCGTCCACGAGCCCGCTGACGAGCCCGTACGCACGCCGGCTCTCGTCGACGGCCGCCTCGACGTGCAGGGCGGCCTCGAGGACGGTGGCAGCGGCCGCGACCAGGTCGGCCGTCTCGACCCTGGTCGTTCCTCCGGAGACGACGATCCCCGCGGTCGGGTCCGGTGCCCTGCTCATCGCAGGCTCGCCTCGGCGTTGGCTGCCTCGACCGTCCTGACGTAGCACGCCGCGGCCCCCACGGCCCGGTCGGCGGCGAGGTCCGTCCGGTACAGCTCGTGGACCGCGTCGACGACGAGGTCTCGGTACCCGTCCGACGCCTGCCCCTCCCACGCGACGTCCGCGGTCCGGCGGACGATCGCGATCGCCTCCGCGGCGAGGTCGGCGGCGCGGCGCAGCTCGGGTCGTGGATCGACCACGTCGAGGGCAGGGGACCAGCCGGACGTGACGCCGGGGAGGGAGAAGGTGGTCGACATGCGCACGACCGTAGGGACGCTCCCCGGCGCCCGCTGGGCCGACCCTCACTCCTGTGGGCAGGAGCTCCGCATGCCGGGCCTGTGCACGGCCCGGTCTGCTCGGCAGCGACGCACGCCCGGCGCAGGACGACCGCGAGACGCCCGCTCCGCCGTCGGGCGCCCGTGGGAGAATGGCGCCATGCCTACGGACTCCGCCGACTCCGCCGCGCCCGCCGTGACCACGCCCCCGCGCGCCACGCTCGCCGACATCACCCCGCCCATCGCCCTGGGCCCGCTCGACGGCCGCTACCGCGGCGCCGTCGCGCCCCTGGTCGACCACCTGAGCGAGGCCGCGCTGAACCGCGAGCGCCTCCACGTCGAGGTCGAGTGGCTCATCGCCCTCACCGAGGGCCCCGTGGTCCCGGGCGCGCCCGCGCTGAGCGACGCCGAGAAGGCGTACCTGCGCGCGATCGTCACGGACTTCGACGCCGCGGGCATCGCCGAGCTGGGCGAGATCGAGCGCGTCACGGTGCACGACGTCAAGGCGATCGAGTACTACATCAAGCGTCGCCTCGAGGCCGCTCCTGGTGTGCTGGGCGAGGGCACGGTCCTGCCGTCGGCGGGCGAGCTGGTGCACTTCGCGTGCACGAGCGAGGACATCAACAACCTGTCGTACGCGCTCATGGTGCAGGGCGCGGTGCGCGGCGTGTGGCTGCCCGCCGCGACGGCCCTCGCGGACCAGCTCGCCGAGATGGCCCGCGAGCACGCGGCCGTCCCGCTGCTGAGCCGCACCCACGGCCAGCCCGCGACGCCGTCGACGCTCGGCAAGGAACTTGCCGTGCTCGCGCACCGCCTGCGCCGACAGCTGCGCCGCGTCGAGGGCGCCGAGTACCTCGGCAAGCTCAACGGCGCGACGGGCACCTACGGGGCGCACACGGTCGCGGTCCCCGGCGTCGACTGGCCCGCGGTCTCGAGGTCCTTCGTCGAGAGCCTGGGCCTCACGTGGAACCCGCTGACGACGCAGATCGAGTCGCACGACTGGCAGGCCGAGCTCTACAGCGACATGGCCCGCTTCAACCGCGTCCTCCACAACCTCAGCACCGACGTGTGGACGTACATCTCGCTCGGCTTCTTCAAGCAGATCCCGGTGCCGGGCGCGACGGGGTCCTCGACCATGCCGCACAAGGTCAACCCGATCCGCTTCGAGAACGCCGAGGCGAACCTCGAGATCTCCTGCGCGCTGCTCGACACGCTCGCCTCGACGCTCGTGACCTCGCGCCTGCAGCGCGACCTCACGGACTCGACGACGCAGCGCAACATCGGCCCGGCGTTCGGCCACTCGCTGCTCGCGGTGGACAACGTCTCGCGCGGTCTGCGCGCGCTCGCGGTCAACGCGGACCTGCTCGCCGCGGACCTCGACGCCAACTGGGAGGTGCTCGGCGAGCCCATCCAGTCGGCCATGCGCGCGGCCTCGGTCGCGGGCGTCCCCGGCATGGAGAACCCGTACGAGCGCCTCAAGGACCTCACGCGCGGGCACCGGCTCACGGGTGAGGAGATGCGGGAGTTCGTCCAGGGCCTCGGCCTGCCCGACGACGTCACGCGACGCCTCACCGACCTCACCCCGGGCACGTACACCGGCATCGCGGAGCAGCTGGTGGGCGACTACCTGGACTGACCCAGGTTCTCCTGAGCCCGCCGAGAACGGGGTTGAGGTCGCCATCCGCCGGATGACGACCTCAACCCCGTTCTCGTCCGCAGGGCCCCGGTCAGGTCGGCGCGCCGAGCCGCTCACGGTGCGCGGCGCGCGCCTCGGCGAGCTCGTCGAGACGGTTCACGCACCAGCGAGCGGCGATCGTCGCAGCGAGGGCACACGCGAGCAGCGCCAGGACGTTGCCGAGGTCCTCCGTCCCGACGGTCCTGTTCCCCGACCAGAAGAGGTCCGACCGCCCCAGGGCGATACCGACGACGACCCCCAGCAGGACCGGGGCACCTTGCCGGGTCCGTGCCCAGAGCAGCATGACGCCCAGGGCGGCGACGATCGGCACGGCAGCCGCCCCGACGGACACGAGGTGGCCTCCCGCGGGGGCCCACCACGATGCCCCTCCCCGGACGCCGTGCACCGCCGCGACGTACGCGCCGAGGGCCGCGAGCGCGGCGCCGAGCGCCCCGACCACATGGCGCCGTCCGGGCCCCGAGAGTCGACAACGGTCGTGCTCCAGGACGACCAGTGCGTGCGCGGCCAGCCCGATCACCCATCCGCTCTCGAAGTACGCGGTGCGCTCGTCCCCCGTCGCGACGAGCACGGCGAGCGTCACCGTCCCGACAGCGGCCGCAGCCGCGATCAGGAGGCGCCCCGTACGAGCCAGTCCGGCGAGCAGCGCGACAGCACCGGCACCCCACACCACCCATGTCCCGAGCATCGGCACGCTCGACAGGACGGGCGGGCCGAGCTCGCTGCCGGCGAGCCACGAGGCGTAGGCCACGGACCTCGCCGCGGGCACCACCAGGACCGCAGGGAGCAGCACGAACAACAGGCCTGTCGCGGCACGCCGCTCCCGAGCGGTCGATCCCAGCGGCGCGAGCAGCCACTCGCGCACAGCGGCCAGCACCAGGTCGCGGCGCTCGGCCCCCGACGGACGCGACTGCTCAGGACGGGCACCGTCGAGGAGATGGCCGAGCATCTCGGCCTCGTGCTCACGCCGGTACGAGTACGGGAAGAGACGTACCAGCCGGCGGTAGTCGCGGACGAGCACGGGCGCGACGGGCAACGCCTCGTCGGCGTGGACTCCGCTCGCGGGACCGGCGGCGCTCACGCGGGCACCGGCCCAGCACCCCGGCCCGACGGCGCCGCACCCCTCGCGCGTCCAGGCGCGCTCGCGCGGGGCTCGCCACGGGCGCCCAGCCGTTCCAGGGCACGGCGGGCCTGGGCCTCGGCCCGGCGCGCCTCGGCCTCCAACCGCTCCCCGCCGTCCGCGGTGAGCCGGTAGTACCGGCGCAGGCGCGAGTCGACGACCTCCTCGTGGTCGACCTCGACGAGCCCTGCGGCGGCGAGCCGGTCGATCGCACCGTAGAGCGTCCCGACGCGCAGCGTGATGCGGCCGCCCGAGCTGACCTCGACGTCCTTGGCGATGCCGTAGCCGTGCAGCGGGCCGGCCGCGAGCGCCGACAGGATGAGGAACGCCGGTTCCTGGAGCGGTTTGGATGCCATGTCGAGGAACATACTCTTGTCACGAATCCATAGAGGGCGACACTCCGGCGAGCCGGGCCTCGAGAACGGGGTTGAGGTCGCCATCCGCCGGATGACGACCTCAACCCCGTTCTCGTCCGCAGGGAATCGGCCAGAGGTGACGGCGGCAGATTCCTTCACAATTGATCAGAACTGTGAAACTCTCTTCCATGCATCGGACCCGTACCAACGGAGGCATGGACATGACGCACCACCCGAGCGACCCCACCGCGGTCGCCCCCGTTCCCACCACCCCCTCGCCCGAGACCCCAGGCCTCGGCCGCCGCGGCTTCCTCACCCTCGCGACCGCGGGCATCGCGGCCAGCACGCTGAGCGTGACGATCGGCTCCTTCTCCCCCGCCGCGGCCGCGACCGCACCCGCCCCGGCGACGGGAGCGACGCCGTCGGGCCCTGTGCCCCGCAAGCGTGAGCTGCGCGCCATGTGGATCTCGAGCGTCGTCAACATCGACTGGCCCTCGGCCGCCGGGCTGAGCGCCGAGCAGCAGAAGGCCGAGTACCTGCACTGGCTCGACGTGGCCGAGCAGTACCGGCTCAACGCCGTGTTCGTGCAGGTCAGGCCCACGGCCGACGCGTTCTGGCCCAGCCCCTACGAGCCGTGGTCGCAGTACCTCACGGGTACCCAGGGCAAGGACCCCGGCTACGACCCGCTCGCATTCGTCGTCGAGGAGTCGCACAAGCGCAACATCGAGATCCACGCCTGGTACAACCCGTACCGCGTCTCGATGCAGGCCGACCCCTCCCAGCTCGTGCCCGAGCACCCGGCCCGCCAGCACCCCGAGTGGGTGTGGGCCTACGGCGGCAAGCTCTACTTCGATCCCGGCCTGCCCGAGGCGCAGGAGCACATCCAGCGCGCGATCCTGCACTCGGTCGAGAAATACGACCTCGACGGCGTGCACTTCGACGACTACTTCTACCCCTACGCGGTCGCGGGCCAGACCATCCCCGACGCGCACACCTACGCGACGCACGGCGCGGGCTTCGCGACGGTCGAGGAGTGGCGCCGCCACAACGTCGACACGTTCGTGCAGTCCATCTCGCAGCGCATCAAGCAGGTCAAGCCGTGGGTCAAGTTCGGGATCAGCCCGTTCGGGATCTGGCGCAACGCCTCGACCGACCCGCGTGGCTCGGCGACCAACGGCTCGCAGTCCTACGACATGCAGTTCGCCGACACGCGCAAGTGGGTCACCGAGGGGTGGCTCGACTACATCAACCCGCAGATCTACTGGCAGATCGGGCTCGCCGTCGCGGACTACGCGAAGCTCGTGCCATGGTGGGCAGAGGTCGCGGCCCAGTCCGGCACTCAGCTCTTCGTCGGCGAGGCGCTCTACAAGGTCACGTCGGGCGTCTTCACCGACCCCGCCGAGATGTCGAACCACCTGACGTTCAGCCAGCAGGTCGACGCCGAGGTCGGGCCCGTGCTCGGCAACGTCTACTTCTCGGCCAAGCACGTCCCCGCCGACCCACAGGGGTCCATGAGCCGTGTGCTCGAGGACCACTACCGGCACCCGGCGCTCGTGCCGGCCTCCCCGAAGCTGCCCGCGCAGCCGCTGCGCACCCCGGTCCTCGCGTGGGCCGGGTGGCGCGACGACGGCGTCCGCGTCCACTGGACCGACGCCGGCGGACGCCGCTTCCCGGCGACGTCGTTCGCGATCTACCGCGTCGACGGATGGGTCAAGAAGGTCGACGTCGAGAACCCCGCACACCTCGTCGCGACGCAGCGCGCCGAGGCGCGGGTCCTGCAGGACTACCTCGACGAGACCGCGCTGCGCGGCAAGAAGTACACCTACGTCGTCACCGCGCTCGACCGCCTGTGGAACGAGTCGCGGCCGAGCGAGGTCCGCTGGTCGGTCTGACCCTGCGGAGGTAGCCGGGTCGAGATGACGATGCCGAGGTAGACCCGTGTGCGCGAGGTAGACCTCCCGGAGGTCTACCTCGCGCACACGGGTCTACCTCGGTGGCGGCAGCAGTTCACACCGGCAGCGCGAACCTCCCGTCGGGGTCGATCTCGCGACGCACGGTCGCGAGGTGCGCCTGGTCGGCGGGGGACCACAGGTCGATCGGCGCCGCCTGGCTGATCGAGCCGGCGAAGTTGGCCTGGGTGCGACCGAGCGACCAGGGCTGCGTCGCCTCGAGCAGGCCGTTGATCGCCGCGGGCACGGCCGTCTCGAACAGCTCAGGGACGGGCAGACCGATCGTGAAGAGCGCGAACGCGGCGTCGCGTCCCGTCACGGAGTCGGGGCCGTGCGTGCCGTCGGCGAGCGCCCCGCCGAGGTGGCGGATCTCGGTCATCATGAGCGGGGCCTGCGACTGCGGTCCTGCGACCGCGAGCACGGCCTCGGCGGTCTGCGGCTCGAACGTGTGGAGCAGCGTCGACCCGTCGATGAACGGCATGGGCTCGGTCGGGTCGGCGTGCACTCCCCCGATCGCCGCGTAGGGGATCTCGGCGATCGTGTCCATGAGGATCGGGACCGTGGTCCGCAGGGGGGCGATGGCGCTCTCGACCTCGGCCAGCGGTCGGGTCGAGGCCACGCGGACGTTCGCGACGTACTGGCCGCGCAGCGGCTCGGGCAGGAACTCGAGCGGCGGCAGGCGCAGCAGCGCGATCGAGGTCGTGATGTCGGACGGCGCGCTCGGGACCCACTCCGCGTACGCCCGGAAGAGCGTCGCGGCGTCGTCCCCGAGGGCGAAGAAGTTCCCGCCCGTCACCTTCTCGAGGTTCAGCAGCCGGACGGTCACCGAGGTGACGATGCCGAGGCCCCACTTGCCGCCACGCAGCGCGCGCAGGATCTCCGGGTGGTGCTCGTCGTCGACGTGGAGCAGTGTGCCGTCGCCCGTGACGACGTCGGCGGCGACGAGGTAGCTCGACCCGAAGCCGACCTCGCGTGCGAGGGGGCCGATCCCGCCGCCGAGGAGGAAGCCGACGGCTCCCACGTCGGGCGAGGACCCGGTGACGGCCGCGAGCCCGAGGGGCGTGACGACGTCGAGCACGTCCCGCCACCGGGAGCCGGCCGCGATGCGGGCCGTGCGGGCGGGCTGGTCGACCTCGACGCCGGTCAGGCCGGCGGTGCTCAGGGCGATGCCGCCGTCGATCCCGCGCGCGAACCCGTGCCCCGTGCTGAACGCGGTGACGGGCAGCCCGAAGCGCTGGGCGGTGCGGACGGTCGCCTGGACGTCGTCGGCGGACGTGGCGTGGACGACGTAGTCGGGACGGTGCTCGACGGCGACGTTCATGCCGGAGAGCCTGGCGTCGGGGTCGGTGCCGGCGAGGACCCGGCCGGTCACGCCCTGTGCGAGCGCGGCGAGCACGACGTCCTGCGTGGTCTCGTGGGCAGTCATGGAAGTCCCTCTCGGACGGTGGGGAGCGCGGAGCAGCGCTACCACAGAGAGAGGGTTGGGAGCGCTCCCGGTGACACGTCCGCCGAGGGTGACGGAATTGTCCGCCGAGGGCGACGCCCGCGACCGCCCACGGTGACCGAGATGTCCGCCGAGGGCGACGCTCCACCGCGCCCACGGTGACAGCGCGCGCCATGATGAGCAAGGGCGTCCCGCACGCCCCGACCCGAGGAGCGACGATGCCCCAGCACGCGACGGACCCGGCCCCGGCCCAGCCCCCCACCCGGCCCGACGGCCGCCCGCCCCTGCGGGGCACGCCGTCCCCCGAGCAGCGCAAGGAGGAGGGCCGCGCCGCACGCGCGCTGCTGCACCGCCGCGGGACCGCCTCCTGGGAGCCCGCCGCCGACCGCCGCGACCCCGTCGCGATCCTCCAGGCCCAGAACGCCAGCCGCGTCCCGGAGCTGGTCCCGCTGCGCATGGGCCGCATGGCCGCGACGCCGTTCTCGTTCTACCGCGGGGCCGCGGCGGTCATGGCGGCCGACCTCGGGGTCGGGCCCAGGACGGGCCTGACCGTCCAGCTCTGCGGCGACGCGCACCTCGCGAACTTCGGGGGCTTCGCGTCCCCTGAGCGCTCGCTCGTGTTCGACGTCAACGACTTCGACGAAACGCACCGCGGCCCCTTCGAGTGGGACGTGCAACGGCTCGTCGCGAGCCTCGAGATCGCGGGCCGTCACCGCGGCATGTCGCACCACGAGCGCGAGCGGATCGTGCTGGGGGCAGGGCGCGCCTACCGCGAGACCCTGCGGTCCTTCGCGGACCTGGGTCACCTCGACCTGTGGCACGTGCAGCTCCGCGGCGACGAGATCGTCGAGAGGTGGCGCGGCTCGGTCCCGCCGGCCGTCATGGAGAACCTCCGCAAGGCCCTGCGGAAGGCGCGCACGAAGGACCGGCAGAAGGCACGCCGTCGGCTCACGGTCCTCCACGACGACGGCGAGCTGCGCTTCCAGAGCAACCCGCCCCTGCTCGTGCCCGTCCGTGAGCTCTTCGACGCCGAGGAGCAGGCCCGTCTCCTCGGCGTCGTGACCACGGCCCTCGCGACGTACGGCGAGTCGCTCACGGGAGCCCGCCGCATCCTGCTCGAGCGCTACCGCCTGGTCGACCTGGCGCGGCGCGTGGTCGGGGTCGGGAGCGTCGGGACGCGGTGCTGGGTCGCGCTGCTCGTCGGCCGGGACAACGACGACCCGCTGTTCCTGCAGGTCAAGGAGGCCGAGCCGTCGGTGCTCGAGCCGTACACCTCGGCGAGCCCCTACCCCGAGAACGGGCGGCGCGTGGTCGAGGGCCAGCGGCTCCTGCAGGCGACGAGCGACGCCCTGCTCGGCTGGAACACCGTGCACGGCGCCGACGACCGCCGCCACGACTACTACTTCCGCCAGCTCTGGGACTGGAAGGTCTCGGCCGACCTCGAGACCATGCTCCCGGTCGCCATGGCCGCGTACGCGCAGATGTGCGCGTGGGTCCTCGCGCGCGGCCACGCCCGCTCGGGCGACGCGCTCGCGATCAGCGCCTACCTCGGCAAGGGCGACGTCGCCGACCGCTCGTTCGCCGAGTTCGCGAAGCGCTACGCGGACCAGAACGCACTGGACCACCGGGCGCTCGTGGACGCGATCGCCGCGGGGGACGTGGAGGCGGTCCTGGGCGTCTGACGCTCGGGGGATCTCCCCAGGCCCGACGGCGCCGCCCACCTCGCGCGGACGCGTCCCGTCCCGCCGTGGCGGGGTGCGTCGCGCGAGGTGGGAACCGGCTCAGGCGCCCGGGGTCCGGCCTGCTGTCGACCGCGCGAGCCCGCGGCGAAGAAGGACCACCTGGAGCACGAGACCGACCAGGACGACGGCCCCGAGCAGGACGGTCATGACGATCCCCCCGACGTTCGCTCCCCCGGCGTCGCACGCGGTCGTGAAGTCCCCGGTCGTCGGCGCGTGGAAGCCGCCCTCGCCGCCGTCCGCAGACAGGGAGCTGACCGACGTGCAGGACGTGGACGGCAGCAGGATCATGCCCGTGACCCCGAGCCAGGCGGCTCCTGCGGCGAAGCCCGAGACGATCCCCCAGACCTTCTCGTTCCCGGTCCACAGGGGCGAGGCTCCCACCAGGACCGCGGCGACCAGCCACAGGACGCCCGGGAGGAGCAGCGGCGCACCGACGATGCCTACGATCGCGAGGGCGAACACGACCGGGGCGACCCACGCGGCGGTGAGGGACGGACGAGGGGCGGCTCCGCCGTCGGGCGGCAAGACCCGGGGGCTCCCGGACGCGACCCGCGCGACGTCCTCGGGAGCGCCCAGCGACGCCAGGACCGCCGCGACCTCCTGGTCGCTGGACGCGTGCCCCAGCTCGGCCAGGCTCGCGTCGACGTGCTCGCGCACACCGCCCAGGACGTCGGCCCGCTCGGCCGGGTCGAGGTGCGCGAGCATCCGACCGAGGTCGTCGAGGTAGGTGGTGATCGCGTCGGTCGTGTCGTTCATCGGTGGCTCCCCAGGGTCGAGTCGACGGCATCGCGGAAGGGCGCCCAGGTGCGGGCGAAGGTCTCGAGGGCCGCGCGTCCCTCCGGGGTCAGCGCGTAGTAGCGGCGGGGCGGCCCGGCGTCGGACTCCCGCCAGTGCGTCTCCACGAGCCCGCCCTTGCGCAGCCGCGCGAGGAGCGGGTAGAGCGTGCCCTCGCCGCTCAGGAGGACGCCGTCGACGGACAGGCGGCGGGCGATGTCCAGCCCGTACCACTCGTCGTCGGCCAGGAGGGCGAGCACGCAGTACTCGATCGCCCCCCGCCGGAGGTGGGTGAGGATCATGTCCTCGGTAGGTACCATGCGACACAAGGTAGCAGCGGAGGGACGGGCTGGGAAGGGGCTCTTCGGGTGGTGTCGTGCTCCGCTGCGCGAGCCGGGCAGGGTCAGATCTGGTCGAGGCGGCGCAAGATCGCGCCCTCGCGCAGGGCCCACGGGCAGATCTCGACCTCGGCGACCTTGAGCGCCTTCATGGTCTCCTCCGCGACGACCCCTCCGGCCACGATCTGGTACGTCCGCTCGGCCGTGATGCCCGGCAGCTCCGTGCGGCCCGTCGCCGGGATCCGCGCGAGGCGCGGAACCCAGTCGGAGAGCTGCGAGCGCTCCATGCGCCACCGCTCCTCGGGCCCGACGACCGCGACCTTCATGCCCGCGAGCCGTGCGAGCGACCGGAACGTCTTGGACGTCGCAACCACGTGGTCCGCCCGCGGCAGCCGCTTGACCTCGCCGAGCGCCCCGGCCAGCACCTCCCTGACATGGGCCCGGAGCGCCGCGACCTGCTTGGCCGAGGGCGGGTCGTCCGGCAGGAACTCGATCGTCATCCGGCCGGCGCCGAGCGGCACCGAGACCGCGACGTCCGGCTCCTCGTCGAGACCCGACGCGATCTCGAGCGAGCCCCCACCGATGTCGAGCACCATGAGCCGACCCGACGCCCAGCCGTGCCAGCGCCGCGCGGCGAGGAACGTCAGACGCGCCTCCTCTGGCCCCGAGAGGACCTCGATGGGGACGCCCACGCGCTCCTCGATCGCAGCCAGCACCTCGGAGCCGTTGCTCGCCTCGCGCAGGGCCGAGGTCGCGAGCGCCAACGACTCCTCGACCTCGTACTCGCGGGCCAGGGCGGCGGCCTTGTCCGCGGCCTCCAGGAGGGCGGCCACCCCCTCGGCCGAGATCGAACCGTCGGGCTGGAGGTACCGCATGAGGCGGACCACGGACCTGCCCGACGCCGCAGGGTCCGGACGCGCGCCCCGCTCGGCGTCCACGACGAGCATGTGGACCGTGTTGGAACCGATGTCGAGCACTCCCAGTCTCATCGCCCCACGGTAGCGGGCGCAGGCAGGGTGGGCCCGGTGCTGCGCACCGGCCGTCGCCCATGGGGAGGTCTCCCCATCCTCGACGACGCACTTCTCCGATATCGTCCACCTGGAACCTGCACCGAGGAGAGACACGTGCCTGACCTGAAGCTCGACCTCGATGCGATGGCCGACGCCGCAACCGGCCTGCGCGCCCTGCGCACCGAGTTCCTCGCTGCCGAGGAGTTCAACCGCGGGCTCGCCGACGCCGCCGGCCACCGACGCCTCGGCAGCGCGATCGACGACTTCGCGAGCGCGTGGAACATCCGGCGCGAGAGGCTCAGCGAGGAGATCCAGGCCGTCGCGGATGCCACACAAGCCATCTGCGACACGTTCCGCGAGCTCGACGAAGCCACCGCGGCACAGCTCCGGACAGTGGAGTTCTGACATGGTGCACGCCTCTGCGGTCCCGTACCTCGAGCCGCTCAGCGGAGAGCCCGGACAGCTCGAGCAGGCCGGCACCCGCTATCTGTCCGTCGCCGAACAGATCAGAGAGGTCAGCCGCGGCCTCGCGGACCTCTCGAACCGCACCGAGTCCTTCGGCAGGGCGGCCGACGCCCTGCACGAACGCACGCTCGACGTGTCCGGCGCCGTCGAGGACGTGATCCCCCGCTACGAGACGACCGCTCACGCGATCAAGGTGTACGCCGTCGCGCTGGCTGACGCCCAGGCCGAGGCGCGGACCGCGCTCGCCGTGGTCGACGACGAGCGCAACCAGCTCTGGTCCCTGTACACCCGGCAGGACCAGGCCGAGCAGGACGTCTACCTGGCCGCGGCCTCCGGAGCCTCGGGCAACGCCATGGACGACGCCCACGACGAGGTGCGCCGAGCCGGTGCCCTGGTGAGGGATCGCGAGGAGGCGCTCGACGTCGCCGTGCGGAGGTTCCAGGACGCCGAGGACGCGAAGGACGAGGCCGCCCGCCGCGCGGCCGACGCGATCCGACCGGTGCTGGACCAGCTCAACGACAGCTTCGGGGACAAGGTCGGAGCGTTCTTCGCCCCCGTCGGGGACTTCCTCGCGATGGTCGACCAGTGGCTCGCGGACGTCCTGGAGCAGGTGCTCCAGTGGCTCTCCGACGTCGTGGTCATCGTCCTCGCGTTCGCGCTCGTCGTCCTCGCGTTCGTGGTGTACTCGATCCCCGCGCTCCTGGGGTGGGTCACCTGGGACCAGGTCCTCGACGCCGGGATCGGCGCCACGATGATCCTGCTCCAGGGGCTCGCGCCGATCCTCGTGCCGGCGCTGTGGGCCGAGGTCGCCAGCGAGACGCCCGAGATGCGGTTCACGGGCGTCACGGTCGAGTCCCCCACGGACGACCCGTACGCCCAGGCCCTCAAGGATGCCCAGGACGTGGACCTGCTCGGCGGAGCCGACAGCACGGTCGTCCGGATCGTCCGCGTCGGCACCGGCCCCGACGGGTTGCCGATCTGGCGTGTGATCCCGCCGAGCACGCAGGACTGGGAGCTCGGCAGCGACACCGGCGCCGCCAACGACCTGGGTTCCAACCTGGCCCTCATGCTCACCCCCGACCAGCAGGCCGCGTACGAGCGGATGGTGCTGCAGGCCATGGAGAAGGCGGGCATCGGCCCCGAGGACCACGTGATGATGGTCGGTTTCAGCCAGGGAGGGATCCTCGCGGGCAAGTTCGCCGCCGACCCGGACCTCCCGTACAACATCGAGGCGATCGTCGTGGCCGGTGCACCGGTCGACGCGATGGACATCCCGTCGGGCGTCTCGGTCGTCTCGTACCAGCACCGGGGTGACCCGGTCCACCGACTGGACGGAGAAGCGCCGACCGCCCCGCACGACCGCTGGGTCACCGTCGAGACGGACACGTGGGACGGTCCCTCCGCACCCTCGTCCAGTCCGTTCTTCGACGCAGGGCGCCACGACGCCGGGGAGTACTCCACCACGGCCCAGCACCTCTCCGACGGTTCGCTGCACGACGGCGGCTACGTCTCGGACTCGACCCAGGACGCCTTCGAGCAGATTCGCGCGGACCAGTCGATCTTCTTCGGCGACAGCGAGACCTACTACACCTACGAAGGAAGCGAATAGTGCGCCCTCACCCTCGACGTCGCACCACGATCGGCATCGTGCTCGCCCCGCTCCTGCTCCTGACCGCGTGCTCGGGCTCCTCGGAGAAGGACGCCGAGGACGTCCGCGAGGCGATCGTCGCCAACGCCCCCGGCGTCGAGGATGCCATGGTGCGCTACCGCACGGACGTCCTCGCGAACGACCTCGACATCCGGCTCTCCATGCCCACGACCAGCGAGGAGGACGACGCGGCACTCCTGGCAGCCATCGACGTGGCCCTCGACCAGGCCTGGAACACCTCCCCGTCCGCACCGTCGAACATCAACCTCGACGTGGTCGTCGCTCCGCTCGTCGACGGGGACCGCATCGGCGACTCCCGCGCCATCGCGATGACGGACAGGGGGATCGACGTCGCCCTCGGCCTGGAGAACGGCACCAACCGGTCCTCGGTGGCGGTCCCCTCGGACGTCCTGGCCGAACGCTACGGCCAGCGGTCCGATACATGAACGTCGATGCACGAGCACTTCTCACGCTCCTCGGCGGCGCGCGGCGCCGGCCCGCGGCCCACGCGGACGACGCCCTCGCCGTCTCCGTCTGCGCCGCGAACCCCCACGTCGACGAGGCCATGGCCCGGACCCGCGTCTCCCCGTTCACCACGGAGGTCGACCTGCGCATCTACGTGCCAGGGCTCAGCGCCGAACGACCCGACACGATCGTCGAGGTCGTCGAGGCATCCGTCCTGGAGGTCTGGCGAGCACGCGCAGGTGGGGTCGACGCCGTCAACATCGACGTCGTCCTCGGGCATCGGGACGCCGAGGACCGCCTCGGCGACGACCGTGCGATGCGTGTCGCGCCACTGGGGTCTGCGCTGGGCCCCGGCGTTCAAGCCTCCTGGAGAAGGCTGACCTTCCCCGAGCACGAGCTGGTGCGGCGCTTCGGTGCCACCCCGCCAGAGGCTGGTCGGTGACGTACCTCGTGGCCCGCCGCCGTCGACGACTCCCCTCCGGCGAGCGGGCCGACGCCTGAACGGCCCTGAACGAGGCCCTCTCGCCCACCGCACCCGGCCCTGAGAACAGAGACAGACCGACGATGAACACCACCCCGGCACCCCCGGCCGCTCCGCAGGAGCCCACGCCTCCTGCTCCCCTCCCGCAGCTTCGCCTGCGACTGCCGGGGAACTGGTGGCAGGTCCCGTTGCACGACCGCGCCGAGGCACGCGCCTCGGTCCGACGGCTCGTGGCGGCGCAGGTGGGCCCGGCCGACGACCGTGCGAACGTGCGGATCGAGCTCGAACGCCGCGTCCTCGGTGCGCTCGACGACGCCATCGGTGGTGACGGCCAGGCGTTCCACGTGGCCCTGTCGATCGTCCCGGGCGTGCCGCTGCCGGTCACGGCGATGGTCTCGCTCCCCGCGCAGCAGCTCACTCCCGCGATCGGCACCAGTGCCTCCGCGACCATGGCGATCCTCGAACGCGGACTCGCGGACCTCACCGAGGGCGGCGCCGACTCCCTGCACCGCTTCACGTCGGGAGCCTCGGAGGTCGCCCGACGCACACGCAGGCACGTCGTCGCCGACCCGGACAGCGACGAGAACCTCCCGACCGTGGCGGTCGAGTACTGGATGACCGTCCCGGGGACCAAGCGGTTCGTCCTCGTGGCCTTCAGTGCACCGGCGGGCGAGCTCGAGGAGCCGTTGACCGGGCTCTTCGACCAGATCGTCCGCGTCAGCTCGTGGGGCTGAGGGCCGCGCCCGACGAGCATCGGCCCGGCACGCCCGCCTAGGACATGTGGTTGGCGTCGTTCATCGAGCTGTTCGACCGCCCGGTGACGCGCCTGACGTGCGTGTCCGACCCGCTCTCGTCGAGCGTGACGGACTTGGTGTCCCGTCGGTGGTCGTGCCGCTTGCCCGTGTTGCGGTACCGCGCCCACGTGAACCAGTAGAACAGCGGCCCTGCGAGCAGCAGAACCACCACGACGACGACCTTCACGGCCTCCTCCTCCCCGGAGGAGGAGGCGACGACGGTGAGCGCGTCCAGGGCGAGCGCGTGCATCAGAACCCGATCATGACGAAGAGTGCCGCGACGGCCGCCACGGCCTCGACGACGACGGACACCGCGAGCAGGCGGCGGTGGTTGACCGGGACAGACCCCATGGTCTCGCCCGTGCGGCCGTTGACCGCGACGTAGTGCAGCAGCGACGACCCGTTCTTGCGGACCTCGTGGTACGAGTACAGCCACACGGGCAGGTACGCGGCGACCCACCGCTGCCCGACGACGTCGAGCCGTTCGCGGTCCCACCGGACGCCGCGGTCGTAGTACTCGATCATGTCGCGCGCCCGGAACCGGGCGATCTCCTTCGCCTGCGCGAACGCGGGATCACGCAGGTCGTCGACGTCGCTGTCGCGGCGCTCGGCCGTGAACCCCGACAGGTAGTTCGAGTCGTAACGCACCGCGTTCTCGACGTCGAACGGCAGGATCGTGTTGATGACGTTGTTCGTCCGGGCCTTGCCACCGTGGTCCCGCCGGTCGGCCGAGGACTCGATGGTGAGGTCGTCGACGTGCAGGTCGAAGTCGCGCACGACGTCGTACAGGTCGTAGTCGTAGCGCGTCTCCGTCGTGTCCTTGCCGTCGGAACCCCGGACGGTCACGGTGTACCTGCGCACGAGGTGCTCACCCTGCCCTTCGAGGCGCGCCTTCGCATTGAGGTCCGCGACGAGGTACGGAAGGTAGACGCCGACGACGTTCTCCGGGCTGAACTCCGCCCGGAACCGGGGGTGCGCGTAGAACTTGCGTCGGCCGACGAACTGCCGGATGCCCGCGACCGCGTCCTCCTTGGGGAGGCGGAACGGCAGCAGGACGTCGGGCACGGCCCCGTTGGGGACCTGCTGGTTCACCGACAGGACGTTGCGGCACCAGTGGCAGCGGGCCTGTGTGCCGTGCGCGGTGTCGACGACGACGTCGGCCCCGCAGCCCGCGCAGCGGAACGTCAGGATCTCCTCGGCAGACGGCACGATGTCGGCGCTGCCCGAGCCCAGGACGACGCCCTCGAGCCCGCCGATGTTCCCGTCGAGCCCGAGGTCGGCGAGCGTCACCGTGCTCACCCACTCGTAGCGGCAGAACCCGCACCGCAGCGTCGCCTTGGCGACGTCGTAGGCGATCTCGGTCGCGCCGCACCGGATGCACTTGACGAGACCGTCGGTCGCGCCGGTGTCGGTCCGCACGACGGTCGGGCCGCCCGACGGGCTCCCCACGGGCGGAGGTCCGGCGGTCGTCGTCGGGCCGGCTCCCGGCTGGGGCGGGCCCTCGGGGACGGGAGCCGACTCCGGCTCGTGAACGGTCATGGCCTCAGAACCCGAGGACCTTGGCCTTGGCGGCGTCGTAGTCGGCCTGGGTGATGAGGCCCTGGTCGAGCAACGACTTGAACTGGGTGAGCTTCGCGACCGGGTCCTCGGCGGCCGGGGCGGGCGCGGCCGGCGCCGCCGCCTGCTGGACCGGGACCTGCTGCACCGGCACGACGGGCTGCTGCAGCCCGGACATGGCGCCGCCCGCGGCGTTCATCCCCATGCCGAGGATCGCCATGTTCGCGGCGCCGCCCGGGTTCTCCCCCGCGGCCTGGATGCCTCGCGCGGCGGCCTGCTGGAGGAACGAGTTCCCCCGCGCCCCTGCGAGGGCGTCGGCCTTCTTGACGTCGCTGAGCAGCGCACGCGTGTCCTCGTCGTACTCGATCGCGGCGAGCGCGACCTTGACGATCGAGAGGCCGCGGTAGGAGGTCCACTGGTAGCCCTCCTCCACCGCGCCCGCCAAGGACAGCGCAAAGCCGACCGAGTCGCTCTGGATCCGGGTGATCCGGTTCCCCTTGTCGGGGTCGTTGGTGTAGCTCGAGAAGGCCGCCGCGAGCGAGCCGACGACCTCGGTGAAGAGCTGGCTCGCGGCGTCGTTGTCGAGGTCGGAGAAGTCGAAGACCTTCGCGCTCGCCCCGAGGTACGTGAGCGGCACGAACTGCTTGACGAAGAGGATCGGGTCGACGATGCGCAGGGAGTAGGTGCCGCGCGTGATCGCCCCGACCTGGGCGCCGAGGTAGGCGTCGTCCCAGTAGATCTCCGACTGCGTGCCGAACCGGTTGTTCGGCAGCTCCTTGAGGTTCACGTAGAAGCCGAGCTGCTGCGACCCGGGCTGCCCGCCGAACTTGAACCGCTCCCACGACGTCGTGATCAGGGGGCTCAGGAAGCCGTTGTCGGCGAAGATCGACTGGGAGTTCTGGTCGTCGGACGTGTACAGGTACCCGCCCGGCTCGGCCACGAAGCCCGTGAGGGCACCGTCCTGGAAGGTCAGGAGCCCGTATCCCTCGGGGACGACGAACCGGCTCCCGTTGGTGATGATGTTCGCCGAGCCCTTGGTGTTCGCCCCGCGCCCGGCGTTCTGCCCCTGGGCGACGGCCGGGAAGAGCGCGGCGGTCGGTGCGAGGTTCGTCGGCGGCGTCAGGAAGTCCTTCCACTGGTCCGCGAGCGTGCCTCCGAGGGCACCAGCAAAGGCCTTGATGAATCCCATCGAGCTCTCCGTCCGATCGGGCGGACGGCGCCGCGCGTGACCTGTGTTCGTCGCGTCGGGCCGTGGGCCCGTCCGCGATCGGCACAGTATCGACTTTCGTTCCGGAACGGAACTATCGGCGAGCTTCCGGCGCATCGGCTCTCACGGACCGGACCGCCGAGGGCGACGGCCCCGCCCGCCGACGGTGACCAACCGGCCGCCGACGGTGACGCGCCCACCCGCCGACGGTGACGCGCCGGATGACAGGATGTTCCCCGTGACCTCCCCCTCCCCCCTCACGGAACCCCTGAAGACCGTCGGCTGGATCCACGTCGTGGACGGGCGGCTGCTCGTCGTCCGCAGCCGGGACAACGACCTGTTCTTCATGCCGGGCGGCAAGCTCGATCCCGGCGAGAGCGACGAGCAGGCCCTGGTCCGGGAGATCGAGGAGGAGCTCGGCGTGCTGCTCGACCCGGCCACGGTGAGGTCCGGGTTCGTCGCCGAGGCGCCCGGTCACGGCCTGGGCGGGCGGCTCGTGCGCATGCACTGCCTCTACGCCGAGCCGCTGCTCGGGTCCCCCGAGCCTGCTCCCCGTGCCGAGGTCGGCGAGCTCACCTGGGTCGGTGCGCAGGACGCGCACCGGGTGCCGCCCGCGGGCCGGATCGTCCTGGAGCGTCTGGCTGCGTCCGGCGAGCTCGCGGCCTGACCCTGCGGGCCGAGAGGTCGGCTCAACGGCCGGCGCACACCTCGTCGCGGCCCGACACGTCGGCACCCAGGATCGCCGCCTCGGCGTCGGCCACCACGGCCGAGGCCTCCTCGCGGGCCGCGGCCAGCGCCGACGCCCGTGCCGCGACGATCGCGTCGTGCAGCTCGGCGTGCACGCGTCGCCGGACGGAGCGGGCGAGCGCCTCGGTGTCGGCATCGTCGACCTCGCCGCCCGCGATCCGACGCTCGGCCACACGTTCGGCGACCTCGGCCGCGATGCGCCGGTCGGCGCCGTCGAGCAGCGCGACGACGGCCGTGTCGGCCGCACGCCCCAGGCGGGTCTCCTCGAAGTCCTGCGTCGCACGGTCCACGATCGTCCGTGCCTGCCCGACGACGAGCGACCCCAGGGCGGGTGAGTGCGCCTTGAGGGAGGCCAGGTCGTAGAGCAGGACGCCGTCGAGGTCGGCGACCCGTGGGTCCACGTCGCGGTGAAGGGCGAGGTCGAGGACGACCATCGGCCGGTGCGGCGCCTCGTCGCCGGCGGCCTCCGCGGCGCGGGACCGGGCGCGGACGACCGCGGCGGCGTCGAGCACGTGCCCCAGCGCGTCACCACCACCCACGAAGAAGTCACCGTCGACCGGGGCGTCGTCACCCTCGGCGGTCAGGGCGTCACCGTCGGCGAGCCGCTGGTCACCCTCGGCGCCGGCACCGGCATTCACACGAGCACGAGCACCACCAGCACCAGCACCAGCACCACCAGCCAGCGCCCGCCCTCGCGCACCGCTGCACGACACGACGAGGTCGGCGTCCTCGAGGGCCTCCACGAGGTCGGTCACGGCGACGACGCCGCGGTCGGCCGCGAACTGCTCGGCACGCCCGGACCCCGAGTACACGCGCACGTCGTCGCAGCCGCGGGCCCGCAGCGCCGCGAGCGACGCCCCGGCGTACGACCCGGTGCCGATGAGCACGGCGCGGACCTGGCGCCACGGCGGCAGCTCGGCGCTCGCGAGGTCGAGCCCGAGGGACACGACGGACCGGCCGTTGCCCCCGAGCGTCGTCTCGTTGCTGATCTTCTTGGAGGTCCGCGACGCGGTCTGGAAGAGGAGCTCGAGCGTGGACGACGTCACGCCGCCCTCGCGTGCCTCCTCGAGGGCGCGCTTGACCTGCCCGGCGATCTCCCGCTCGCCCACGACCATCGAGTCGAGGCCGGCGGCGACCTCGAAGAGGTGGGCGGCGACGTCGGGCCCGGTGCGGGTCGAGAACGCCCGGACGGCGACGTCCTCCGCGACGCCCGACGCGGCGGCCACGAGGCGCGCGACCTCCCGCGACGCGTGCTGCACGCCCCAGCCGTCGACGGGCGACTCGACGTCCAGGTACACCTCGAACCGGTTGCACGTCGAGACGACGACGGCACCGGTGATCGCTTCGCAGGTCGCGACGGCTGCCCGTCCGACCGACCCGGCTCCGGTGGACAGGAGCTCGAGGGTGGACATGTCCAGCTCGTGGTGACTTGCAGTCATCGACAGGAGAACCACAGTGCTCCGATTCAATCACCGCGTCGGGCACAAGGCAGAATCGGTTCTTGTGACGTTCACCGCGCTTTCCGACAACCACCCTCTCGTCGACGGTCGGACGACGAATTCCTCGCTCGTGCGTGCATTGCGCGGCGAGCGCCCGGAGACCACCCCCGTGTGGTTCATGCGACAGGCCGGGAGGTCGCTGCCCGAGTACCGCGAGCTGCGCCAGGGCGTCGGCATGCTGGACTCGTGCCTGCGCCCGGACATGGCGAGCGAGATCACGCTCCAGCCGGTGCGCCGGCACGGCGTGGACGCGGGGATCTTCTTCTCGGACATCGTGATCCCGCTCAAGCTCGCGGGGGTCGAGGTCGACATCGTCCCCGGGGTGGGCCCGGTCATGGGCCAGGCGTACCGCACGCCCGACGACGTCGCGCGCCTCGTCGAGCACGAGCTCACCCCGGAGTCGCTCGCCCCGGTGACGGAGGCGGTCGCGCTCACGGTCGCGGCGCTCGGGTCGACTCCTCTCATCGGTTTCGCGGGGGCGCCGTTCACGCTCGCGGCGTACCTGGTCGAGGGTCGGCCGTCGCGCGACCACCTCGCGGCGCGCACCCTCATGCACGCGGACCCCGAGTCGTGGGCGCGGCTCACGGCGTGGACGGCGCAGATCACGGGTGCGTTCCTGCGCGCTCAGGTCCTGGCGGGGGCCAGCGCGGCCCAGCTGTTCGACTCGTGGGCCGGGAGCCTGTCCCTGGAGGACTACCTGGCGGGCGCCAAGCCGGGCAGCACGGTCGCGTTGTCGCAGGTCAGCGACCTGGGTGTGCCCGCGATCCACTTCGGGACGGGCACGGGGCACCTGCTGGGCGCCATGCGCGACGCGCTCACGGAGGCCGGCGTGACGCACCCGACCGTGGGTGTCGACTACCGCACGCCGCTCGACGAGGCCGCGGCGGTGCTCGGCGGGTACGTGCCGGTCCAGGGCAACATCGACCCGGCGCTGCTCGCGGCGCCGTGGCCGGTGCTCGAGGCGCACGTGCGCGACGTGCTGCGTCGTGGGGGCGCCGCCCCGGGGCACGTCGTGAACCTCGGCCACGGGGTGCCGCCCGAGACGGACCCGACGGTCCTGACCCGGGTGGTCGAGCTGGTCCATTCCGTCCGGAACGTGTCAGAACCTGCGTGACCTCTGCGTCACGCACGGTCTGACACACCCTCGTGGCGGGGGCACACTTGACGTGTGCACCCCGTTGCTGATGGATCGTCCGGCCCTTCCTCGTCGTCCGACGCCACGTCCGACGCCTCCTCTCACGGCTCGTTCGACGCCGTGGTCGTCGGCGCCGGCATCGCCGGTCTGACTGCCGCGCGCACGCTGCGCCGTCGCGGTCTGCGGGTCCTCGTCCTGGAGGCGGCCGACCGCCCGGGCGGGCCCGTGCACGGTGACAAGCTGGGCTCGACGGGGCTGTCCGTCGACGTGGGTGCCGAGTCGTTCGCGGCGCGCGGTTCCGCCGTGGGCGACCTGGTCACCGAGCTGGGCCTGACGGTCGTCGAGCCCGCGCCGCTCAGCGCGTGGGGCTATGCCGCGAGCCGCGCGTTCCCGCTGCCGAAGGCCGGGATCATGGGCATCCCGTCCCATCCGTTCGCGGCCGACGTGCGGCGCGCGGTCGGCTGGCCCGGCGCGCTGCGGGCCGGGTTGGACCGGGTCAAGCCGCGCCGTTGGGTCGACGAGGAGAACCTCGAGACCTTCGCGCGCTCGCGCCTGGGGCGCCGTGTCGCGGAGCGCCTCGTGGCACCGGTCGCCGCGGGGGTGCACTCGGCGCCGCTCGAGCGGCTCGACGTCGACGCGGTCGCCCCGGGCCTGCGCGAGGCCTACGCCCGGGAGGGTTCGCTGACGCGCGCGGTCGCGGCGATGCGCGCGCAGGCGCCGGCGGGCTCCGCGGTGCGCGGCATCGAGGGCGGCATGCACCGCCTGGTCGAGGAGCTCACGCTCGCCGTGACGAGCGAGGAGCCCGACGGCGCCGCTCCGGCCGGGAGCACCGGGCCGGCAGGGGTGCTGCTCACGCGCCACGAGGTGGTGGACCTGGGCAGGTCCGCGGACGGGGGCTGGACGGTCCAGGTCGAGACCCTGGGGGGCCCGGCGACGTTCCGGGCGCCGCGCCTGCTCGTGACGACCCCCGCGGTCGTCGACCTGGTGTCGCCGCTCGCGGGCCGTACGGCCGACCCGGTCCCGGACCCCGAGCCGGGTGCCGACATCCGGCTCATGACGTTGCTGCTCGAGGCCCCTGCGCTCGACGCGGCCCCGCGCGGGAGCGGCCTGCTGGTCGCCCCGAAGCCGCGCACGTGGTCGACGCGCGACGAGAACCACCGGGCGGGAGCGCACGACCCGGTCCAGGCCAAGGCCTTGACCCACTCGACCGCGAAGTGGCCGTGGCTGGCCGCCCGGGTGACGGACGCCGTCGGGCCGGGGAACCACGTGGTGCGCCTGAGCTACGGGCGCATCGGGGAGACGGTCGAGCCGACCGTCGACCAGGTGGTCCGCGACGCCTCGGTGCTGCTGGGCGTGGACCTGGAGGGCAAGGTGCGTGAGCACCTGTCGACGCGGTGGAACGGGTCGCTCCCGCCGCCCACGCCCGTGTACCGGCGTGAGGTCGCGGCGTTCGTGGAGCGGGTGTCGCACGTCGACGGCCTGGGGGTCACGGGCGGGTGGATCGCGGGCACGGGTCTCGCGGCGATCGTGGGGCACGCACAGGAGTCTGCCGAGCAGCTCTGAGCATTTCTCGCGTCGGCGGCAATTCCCGACGTGCTGACAATTCGTCTCTTTGTCATGACTTCATGTCAGGTCGATGTCACTCGGTGGACAATTCCCCGGAAATCCGCACCGGACGGGTCCGAGCGCATTTCGACTTCACCGCCCGGCAGAGGACACTGGAAGCGTGAGCATTCGTGTCGGAACCCGTGGCAGCGCCCTCGCGACGACCCAGACGGGTCTCGTCGCCAGGCGCATCGAGACCCTGACCGGGCAGCCGGTCGAGATCGTGCGCATCCGCACCGAGGGCGACGTCCGCACCGGCTCGCTCGCCCAGATGGGCGGTACCGGGGTGTTCGTGACCGCGCTGCGCGAGGCGCTGCTCGACGGCCGCTGCGACGTCGCCGTCCACTCCCTCAAGGACCTCCCGACCGGCGCGGCCGAGGGCCTGACCCTCGTGACGCCCGAGCGGGAGAACCCGCGCGACGTCCTGTGCGCACGCAACGGCTGGACCCTGGAGACCCTGCCGCGCGGCGCCAAGGTCGGCACGGGCTCGCCCCGCCGCGCGGCCCAGCTCCTCGCGGTGCGCCCCGACCTCGACGTGCTCGACATCCGCGGCAACGTCGACACCCGCCTCGCACGGGCGCTCGGCCCCGACGCCGACCTCGACGCGGTCGTCCTCGCCTACGCCGGGCTCTCGCGGCTCGGGCGCCTCGACGCGGTCTCCGAGGTCATCGACGTGCGCGTCATGGCCCCGGCCCCCGGGCAGGGGGCGCTGGGCGTCGAGGTCCGGACCGCGGACCTCTCGCCGCTGTCCTCGTTCGACCTCCGGCCCGACGGCGCCACGGACCGCCCGCTCGACCTCGCCGACGTCGTCGCAGGCCTCGACCACCTTCCGACCCGCCTCGCGGTCCTCGCCGAGCGCGCCCTCCTCGCACGTCTCGAAGCAGGCTGCGCAGCGCCCGTCGGCGCGCACGCCGTGGTCGAGGAGGACGAGATCCGGCTCTCGGCGGTCGTCGCCCGGCTCGACGGCGGGCAGGTCCTCACGCACTCGGCACGGGTCGCGCTGCCGTCGCCTGCGGGCGCCGCGGGCAGGGCCGGTGGCGCTGGGGGCCCGTCCGTCGAGGGGCGCGACGTCACCGACGTGCTCGCGAGGGGGCTCGGGATCCAGGTCGCCGACGCGCTGCTGGCCGCCGGTGCCGCCGAGCTCGCGCCGCTGCGTGCGACCGGGCCGGGGGCCGCGACCGACTCGTTGTGGGCCCCGGGCACCGCGCCCGCGGGCGACACCCGCTCGGACGACGAGGCCCCGGTCGGCGGCACCGACGCCCCCGTGGGCCCGGAGCAGCGCTGATGCCAGGCCGACTGCGCGACCCGCAGCGCGGTCGCGACCTGCCGCCAGCAGGCCCGGCCCCGGCCGCCGCGAACGCCACGGACTCCGGGCCGCTGACCGGGACCACCGTCCTCCTCCCGCGCTCCCCCGAGCGTGCCGCTCCCCTCGCGGCGAGGCTGCGCGCCCAGGGCGCGACCGTCCTCGTGAGCCCAGCGATCGAGCGCGTCCCCATCGAGGACACCGCGGTGATGGACGCCGCCGTGGCGGACCTCGCCGGCTTCGCGTGGGTCGTGGTCACGAGCGTCAACGCCATCGACGAGCTGACCGCGAGCGCCGCACGCCGGGGCGTCTCGCTCGCCGAGCTGTCAGAACGAGCGAGGACTGGAGCGCACGCTGGTTCTGGCACGAGGTGGGCCGCGGTCGGGCCGGCGACTCGCCGAGCGCTCGAGGCCGCGGGGGTCCACGTGGATCTCGAGGCGGCCGTGAACTCGGCGCGCGGGCTGCTCGCAGCGTTCGACGCGCTCGCCGAGGCTCCCGACCACGGGTCCGAGGCCCGGGCCGCGTCCGACGAGAGGGCCGCCGACGCGACGCGGCGCGTCCTGCTCCCGCAAGGCGACCTCGCGAAGCCCACCATGGCCGGCGGTCTGCGTGACCGCGGCTGGGACCCGCACGTCGTGACCGCGTACCGGACCGTCTCGCACACGCTCTCCCCGGAGGTCGTGGACGCGTGGCGCACGGGCGAGGTCGACGTGGTCGTGCTGACCTCGGGCAGCGTCGCGCGCGAGGTCGCGACCCAGCTCGGCGCGGACCCGCACGTCGCGGGCGTCGCGATCGGCGAGCCGACGGCGGAGGCCGCGCACGCCGTCGGGCTGCGGATCGACGCCGTGGCCACCCAGGCGACCGACGACGCCCTGGCGGAGGCCGTGCTGCGCGTCGCCGCCCACCCGTCAGCACCTCGTCCTGACGACTCATCCCCGACAGAAGGCAGGAACCACCCGTGATCCGTCCCCGCCGCCTGCGCTCGACCCCGCAGATGCGCCGGCTCGTCGCCGAGACCCGGCTGCACGCCGCCGACCTGGTCCTCCCGCTGTTCATCAAGGAGGGCCTGACCGAGCCCAAGCCGCTCGGGTCCATGCCCGGCATCGTGCAGCACACCGAGGAGAGCCTCGCAGGCGCCGTCGCGCAGGCGACCGCGGCCGGGCTGGGCGGCATCATGCTGTTCGGCATCCCCGCGCACCGTGACGCGGTCGGCTCGCAGGCCGACGCCCCCGACGGCATCCTCAACCGCGCGATCCGCATCGCGCGCGACGCTGCCCGGGACGCCGCTGCGGGCACGGGCCGTCCCGCCCCCGTCGTCATGGCCGACCTGTGCCTCGACGAGTTCACCGACCACGGGCACTGCGGCGTCCTCACCGCCGGCCCGGACGGCGACCTGGTCGTCGACAACGACGCGACCCTCGTCCGCTACGCCTCGATGGCACTCACCCAGGCCGAGGCGGGCGCGGAGGTCGTGGCGCCGTCGGGCATGATGGACGGCCAGGTCGCCGTGATCCGCGAGGCCCTCGACGGCGCGGGGCACACGGGCGTGAGCATCCTGGCGTACAGCGCCAAGTACGCGAGCGCGTTCTACGGGCCGTTCCGCGAGGCCGTCGACTCGACGCTCCAGGGCGACCGCCGCACCTACCAGATGGACTCCGCGAACTTCCGGGAGGGCCTGCGGGAGGCGGACCTGGACCTGGCCGAGGGCGCCGACATGGTCATGGTCAAGCCCGCGGGCTCCTACCTCGACGTGCTCGCGGCCGTGGCCGAGCGCAGCGACGTCCCCGTGGCGGCGTACCAGGTCTCGGGCGAGTACGCGATGATCGAGGCGGCGGCCGCGAACGGCTGGATCGACCGGCGCGGCGCCGTCCTGGAGTCCGTGCTCGGCATCAAGCGCGCGGGCGCCGACATCGTCCTGACCTACTGGGCCCTCGAGATCGCAGAATGGATTCGGTGACACCGATGACCATCCACCCGACCGGTTCGCCGCTGCGCGCGACCACCCTCCACGACAACCACGAGGCGTTCGTGCGCGCCCAGGGCGCGATCCCGGGCGGCGTGAACTCGCCCGTGCGGGCCTACGGCTCGGTCGGCGGCGACCCGCGGTTCATCGCGAGCGCGCGTGGCGCGTACGTCACGGACGTGACGGGCCGCGAGTACGTGGACCTCGTGTGCTCGTGGGGCCCCGCGCTCCTGGGGCACGCGCACCCCGCGGTCGTCGCCGCGGTGCAGGACGCCGCCGCACGCGGCCTGTCGTTCGGCGCCCCGACGCTGGGCGAGGTGGACCTCGCGGAGGAGGTGCGCCGCCGGGTCCCCGCGGCCGAGCGCGTGCGCCTCGTCTCGACGGGCACCGAGGCGACCATGACCGCGGTGCGCCTCGCGCGCGGCGTCACGGGCCGCAACCTGCTGGTCAAGTTCGCGGGCTGCTACCACGGGCACGTCGACGCGCTGCTCGCCGAGGCGGGCTCGGGCGTCGCGACGCTCGCCCTGCCCGGGTCGGCCGGCGTGACCGAGGCCAGCGCGGCCGAGACCCTGGTCCTGCCGTACAACGACCTCGAGGCCGTCGAGCGTGCGTTCACCGAGCGCGGCTCGGAGATCGCCGCGGTCATCACCGAGGCGGCGCCCGCGAACATGGGCATCGTGCCGCCCGGCCCGGGCTTCAACGAGGGCCTGCGCCGCATCACGGCCGAGCACGGCGCGCTGCTGATCCTCGACGAGGTCCTCACGGGCTTCCGCGTGGGGCCGAGCGGCTGGTGGGGCCTGGAGTCAGGTGCCGCGGCGGGCGTGACCGCGGGCGAGCAGCCCTCGTACACGCCCGACCTGTTCACGTTCGGCAAGGTCATCGGCGGCGGCATGCCCGTCGCGGCCCTGGGTGGCCCGGCCGTGATCATGGACCAGCTCGCGCCGCTCGGCCCGGTGTACCAGGCGGGCACCCTGTCCGGGAACCCGGTCGCGGTCGCGGCGGGCCTCGCGACGCTGCGCCTGGCCGACGACGCCGTGTACGCCCGCGTCGACCACGTCGCCCAGGTCGTGGGTGACGCCGCGAGCGCGGCCCTCGCTGCCGAGGGTGTCCCGCACGCCCTGCAGCGCTCGGGGAACCTGTTCTCGATCATGTTCGGCGACTTCGCCGCCGCGGCCGGGGTGCGCACGTACGCGCAGGCCCAGGCGCAGGACGTGTTCCGGTACAAGGCGTTCTTCCACGCGATGCTCGACGCGGGGGTCAACCTGCCGCCGTCGGTCTTCGAGGCGTGGTTCGTGTCGTCCGCGCACGACGACGCCGCGGTCGAGCGTGTCCTCGCCGCGCTCCCGGCCGGGGCGAGGGCCGCAGCGCGCGCCCAGCGCTAGACCCCTGCACGAGGTGAGGGGTGCCCGGCGGGGTGAGCGGCGCCGTCGGGCACGGAGGAAGG
>NZ_JACSQQ010000039.1:2872-4530 GCF_014836555.1 Oerskovia rustica | reverse complement strand
TGCCCCCGGGCCCCGCGGGCGCCGCTCACCTCACGCCCGACCGTGCCGTCGTGAACGGCTCGGCAGGCGGCTCCGGCGCGGTCAGTAGCTGATCTGACCGACCTTCTTGCCCAGGCTGCGGATCTGGAAGCCGAACGCGATGAGCGCGACGCCCCAGACGAGGGCGACGATCGCGAGGATCCACACGATCGACACGACGCCCGCGCCCACGTTGAACAGGACCAGGGCACCGAAGACGAGCGACAGCAGACCCGCGAAGACTCCCCAGCCCCAGCCGCTGCCCGGGACCTTGCGGAGCTCGACGCTGGCGATCGTCTGGAAGATGCCCAGGACCACGGCCCACAGACCGATGATCCACACGAGGACCTCGGCGGTCTTGCCGGGCCACACGAGCAGCACGATGCCGACGGCGACGCTCACGAGCCCGACCGTGACGAGGGCCGCCGTGCCGCCCGTGCCTCGGCGGCGGATGCCCTCGACGATCTCGAACAGGCCGTCGACGAGCGTGAAGATCGCGACGATCCAGATGAAGACGACGGCCGTGATCTCGGGCCACACGAGCGCGACGATGCCGAAGAGGATCGCGACGACGCCGCGGATCACTGGCCAGTACCAGACCTGCTTGGCGGTGGTGGAGAAGGCGGTGAGGATCGGGTCCTGCGTGGTCATGGTGGGCTCCTGACGTCGGATCGTGTCCCGCCAGGAACGCTGGAGCACCGTCCGTGCGGGCTGTTCGACTCTCATCGAACACCCGAAACGGCCGCATGTCGTGGCGAACCGCGCATTCGTCGCGGAGGGACCTTCGCCCCCTTGACAAGGCGATACCCCGCGGGGGTACCTTTGAGGGTTGGTACCCAGTAGGGGTATCCGAGCGAGTGATCACGGAGGCCCAGCATGAGCGACACGACCACCCAGCGCCCGGTCGAGCCGGGCGCTGCCCCCGCCCACACCGGCCCCCACGGGTACGCCTCCGACAAGGAGGCCTACCTCAAGCGCATGCGCCGCATCGAGGGCCAGGTCCGTGGCATCGCCCGCATGATCGACGAGGACGTCTACTGCATCGACATCCTCACCCAGGTCTCCGCGGTGACCAAGGCCCTCCAGGCGGTGTCCATCGGACTCGTCGAGGACCACCTCGGCCACTGCGTCGTCGACGCCGCCCGGTCCTCCGAGGCCGAGGGCGCCGCCAAGGTCCGCGAGGCGTCCGACGCCATCGCCCGTCTCGTCCGCAGCTGACACCCCACCCCTCCCAAGGAGCACCATGAGCACCGTCACCACCCTCGGCGTCACCGGCATGACCTGTGGCAACTGCGTCTCGCACGTCACCAAGGACGTGGGCGCCGTCCCCGGAGTGGAGAACATCAGCGTCGACCTGAACGTCGGCGGCGCCTCCGAGGTCACCGTCTTCTCGGACGACCCGCTCGACGAGGCCGCGCTGCGCGAGGCCGTCGACGAGGCCGGCTACGAGGTCGTGAGCTACGAGGTCCAGCTCGACGCCCAGGCCGCGCAGTCGGCCGAGCAGGCCGCCGACCGCAAGGCCCACAACTGCGGCTGCGGCTGCGGCACGGACTCCGCCGCGGACGCCGCGCCCGCCCAGAAGACGTACGACCTCCAGGTCCCGCAGGCCTGACCGCTCGACCCGCCCGACGACGGAGCAC
>NZ_JACSQQ010000039.1:0-2862 GCF_014836555.1 Oerskovia rustica | reverse complement strand
GGGGGGGGGGGCCACCGCTCGGACTGCCCCCACCGCCCCCGCCCGCCGACCGCGGGCCGCGACGGAGCACCCCACCCGGCGGGACCCGCCGGACGCACCACACAGTCGAGGAGCACCGATGACCACCCCCACCGGCCTGACCTCCGGGCCGACCCTCGTCGAGGTCGACCTCGCGATCGAGGGCATGACGTGCGCGTCGTGCGTCGCGCGCGTCGAGAAGCGGCTCAACCGCGTC
The DNA here is from genome assembly GCF_014836555.1 of Oerskovia rustica. Lineage (GTDB taxonomy): Bacteria > Actinomycetota > Actinomycetes > Actinomycetales > Cellulomonadaceae > Oerskovia > Oerskovia rustica. The sequence continues at coordinate 2,627 of NZ_JACSQQ010000039.1, read as the reverse complement.
GACGGCGTCGAGGCCACCGTCAACCTGCCCCTCGAGAGCGCCCACGTCGTGCTGCCCGAGGGCGTCACCGACGCCGAGCTCGTCGAGGCCGTCGAGAAGGCGGGCTACCAGGCGCGGGTCACGGGGCGCCGCGCGGCGAGCCCCGCCGTCTCGGCGAGGGTGGCGGCCCCTGGGGCCGCCGTCGTGTCAGAACCGGCGAGCACCCCGGACCACGCTGGTTCTGACACACCGGCCGAGCCGGCACCGGCCCCTGCTCGGGCCCCGGCCCCCGCTCCGGCCCCGGCGTCGACCGACACCTCGGCCCCCACGCGCGACCGGGGTGCCGACCTCGGGCGCCGCCTCAAGGTCGCCGCGGTCCTCACGCTGCCCGTCGTGCTGCTGTCGATGGTCCCGGCCCTGCAGTTCCCGGGCTGGCAGTGGGTCGTCACGGCCCTCGCGCTGCCGGTCGTGACGTGGGGCGCGTGGCCCTTCCACACCGCCGCGTTCCGCGCGGCCCGCCACGGCGCGTCGACCATGGACACCCTCGTGTCGATCGGCGTGATCGCCGCGACCCTGTGGTCCCTGTGGGCGCTCCTGCTGGGCGGCGCGGGCGAGATCGGCATGCGGATGACGGTGTCGCTCGTACCGGAGCGCTCACACGGTGCCCTCGGTGCGATGCCCGAGCTCTACTTCGAGGTCGCGGCCGTCGTCACGACGTTCCTCCTCGCGGGCCGCTGGTCCGAGCACCGCTCGCGCCGCAAGGCCGGCGACGCGCTGCGCTCCCTGCTCGCGATGGGCGCCAAGGACGCAGAGCGCGTCACGACCGGCCCCGACGGCCACCGCACGACCGAGCGCGTCCCCGTCTCGGCCCTGCGAGAGGGCGACCTGTTCACGGTCCGCCCGGGAGAGAAGGTCGCGACCGACGGCGTCGTCGTCGAGGGCGCGTCCGCCGTCGACACCTCGCTCCTGACGGGTGAGCCCGTCCCCGTCGACGTGACGCCCGGCGACGACGTCACGGGCGCGACCGTCAACACCTCGGGCCACCTGCTCGTGCGTGCGACGCGCGTAGGCGAGGAGACGACGCTCGCGCAGATCGGTCGCCTCGTGAGCCAGGCACAGACGGGCAAGGCTCCCGTGCAGCGCCTCGCGGACCGGATCTCGGCCGTGTTCGTGCCGATCGTCCTGGTCCTGGCCGTGCTCACGCTGGGCGGCTGGCTGCTCGCAGGGGCGAGCACGCAGTTCGCGTTCACGGCCGCCGTGGCCGTGCTGATCATCGCGTGCCCGTGCGCCCTGGGTCTCGCGACGCCGACCGCCCTGCTCGTCGGCACGGGACGCGGCGCCCAGCTCGGCATCCTCATCAAGGGCCCCGAGGTCCTGGAGTCCACGCGCCGGGTCGAGGTGATCGTCCTCGACAAGACCGGCACCGTCACGCAGGGCCGCATGGCCCTCGAGCGCGTGGTCACGCGCGAGGGCACGCTCGACCTGTCCTCGGCCGCGGCGCGGTCTGCCGGCTCGTCGAGCGAGACGCCCGACGGCGCCGCCCGCCACGCCCTGCGCCTCGCCGGCGCGGTGGAGGGGCTGAGCGAGCACCCGATCGCGCAGGCGATCGCGTCGGCAGCGACGCGGGTCTCGGGCGAGGTCGACGACCGCGAGTCAGAGCCGGCGAGCGCTGGAGGTCACGCTGGTGCTGACACCTCGGCCGGGGCGGTCGTCGAGACCGGCGCCGACGGCGTCGTCGTCGGTTCCCCGCAGGTCTTCGACTTCGTGAGCTCCCCGGGCGGCGGGGTGAGCGGCCTGGTCCGCACCGCGCACTCGGGCCTGTCCCCCGCGGGCGCCCTCAACGCGCAGCGGGTCCTGGTCGGGCGCCCGGCATGGCTCGCCGAGCAGGGCGTCGCGTTCGACGTGTCAGCACCAGCGGGGGCTGCGGGTCACGCTCGTTCTGACAACCCTGGGACCGACCTGCGCCGAGCGTTCGACGAGGCCGAGTCCACGGGCGCGACCGCCGTCGTCGTCGCCTGGAACGGCGCCGCCCAGGGCGTCCTCGTCCTGCGCGACCCCGTCAAGGAGACCTCGGCCCAGGCCGTGGCCGAGCTCCGCGAGCTGGGCCTGCGCCCCCTCCTCCTCACGGGCGACAACGCGGGCGCGGCCAAGGTCGCCGCCCGACAGGTCGGTATCGCCGAGGAGGACGTGATCGCGCAGGTCCTGCCGCAGGACAAGGTCGACGTCGTCGCGCGCCTGCGCGCGGAGGGCCGCGTCGTGGCCATGGTCGGGGACGGCGTGAACGACGCCGCCGCGCTCGCCGGGGCCGACCTCGGCCTGGCCATGGGCACGGGCACCGACGTCGCGATCGAGGCGAGCGACATCACGCTGGTCCGCGGCGACCTGCGCTCGAGCGCGACCGCGATCCGGCTCTCGCGCCAGACGCTGCGCGTCATCAAGCAGAACCTGTTCTGGGCCTTCGCCTACAACGTGGCCGCGATCCCGCTCGCCGCCGCCGGGCTGCTCAACCCGATGATCGCAGGGGCCGCGATGGCGATGAGCTCGGTCCTGGTCGTCGCCAACTCGCTCCGCCTGCGCCGAGCGGGCTGAACCTGGCTGCCCCTGGCTGCCCCTGGCTGCCGAGAACGAGGTTGAGGTCGTCATCGTGA
>NZ_JACSQQ010000038.1:19785-32826 GCF_014836555.1 Oerskovia rustica | reverse complement strand
CGCCCCCCCCCCCCCCCCCCCCCCCCCGGGGCCGGTCAGCCGCAGCTCGCCGCGGCGTGGTCGACCGTGTAGGTGGTGGTCCTCCCCTCGGCGTCCGTCGCGGTGACCGTGACCTGTCCGGCGTCGATCGACGCCGCACGGGTCGCGTACGACTGGTGGGCGGACTTGCCCGCCGCGACGCCCGTGAAGGTCTTGGTGCCGTAGGCCGAGCGGACCACGATCGTGACCGGGGCGTCGCCCGAGTTCACGGCCGTGACCGAGAGCGTCACGCGGTTCGCGACGCACTTGGGGGCTGCCGAGACCGTCACGGGGACGGTCTCGCCGGCGGGCACGTCGACCGACTGCGCCGTGACGTTCCCGGCCAGGTCGGTCGCCCGGTACGCGAACGTCACGGCCTCGTCACCGACGGCGACCGGGGCGTCGTACGCGGCCCAGGTCGTCCCGTCGAGCGAGTACTCGACCGACGCGACGCCCGAGACGGCGTCCGTGGCGACGACCTCGACCGTGCGGTCCTCGCGCAGCGTCGCCGCCACGCTCGGGCCGTCGGCGTCGATCTTGACCGCCACGTCGGCGCCCGTCACGTTCTCGGTGCCGGCCGAGGCCCGCACCTTGAGCGTGTGCTCGCCCGGGGCCGCCACGACCACGGGGGCCGTGTACTCGGCCCACGCGCCGCCGTCGAGCTGGTACTCGCGGTAGACCTGCTGGCCGGCCGCACCGCCCGTGGTGGCGACCGTGACGGTCACCGGACCGGTCCACCAGCCGTTCGCGCCCGACGGCGAGGCCGGGTCGAGCGACCCGCTCACCGTGAGCGGCTCCGCTGCCGGGCCCACGACCTTGAAGTGCTCGAAGGTCGCGGTCGCGGAGGCCTGCTGGCCCGCTCCCAGGGCGTACAGACCGATCTTCGCGTCTGCCAGACCCGGGTTGGTCACCTTCTCGGCGATCTCGGTCCACGTCACGCCGTCGGCGCTGTACGAGCCCGTGTAGGTCGTGCCCACCTTGGCCAGACGCAGCCACCACACGCCCTGCGACAGGTTGTTGACGTTGGGCTGCGGGTTGAGGACGGTCGCGCCGGCCTCGCTGCGCATCTCGAGACCACGGTCGACCGCCGCGCCCGGCTGGTTCTTCGTGATGAAGTCCAGCTTGACGTAGTTGTCGTCGTCGCCGTAGAGGATCAGACCACCCTGCTGGTACTGCTGGTCGAACGTCGAGCCGTCGACCTTGGTCTCGACGGTCCAGTCACCGGCGGGCTGGTCCTGCAGGACGATGTTCGGCACGTCGGTGTTGCCCGTGCCGTAGATGTCCGTGGGCGTCGTGTCGATCTCGAGCTTGCCACCGGCTACCCGGAGGCCCGATGCGTCGGGACGGACCACGGAGCTCCAGCGGCAGCCGTCGAGCGACGTCCCCTCGAACTCGTCGTCCGGCCCGGCCGCGGTGGCCGTGTCGTCCGGCGTGATGTGGAACCAGTCGAACTTCGCATCGACCACGTCCGGGACGGATCCGTCGTTCGCGAACGCGACGAGCCCGATCTTCGGGTTCACGAGCCCGTGCAGCGACTTGGTCTCGGACATGGCCGTGAAGTCCAGGCCGTCGGCCGAGTAGTACGCCCGCAGGTTCGACCCGTCGCTCGTGTAGCGCACGTAGAAAGTGTCCGGGAAGTCCGTCGTGATGTTCACGTTGGACGCGGCGACCTCGTTCGGCGTGCCGTTCTCCTCGCGGATGAACTGGAAGACGCGCGAGTTCGGGTTGGCCCCGGTCCCGCGGCCCTGGATGACCATCTTGGCGTAGTTGTCACCGTCGCCCCACAGGAGCAGACCGGCCTGCTGGTACTGCGCGCGTGCCGGGAAGGTGACCTTGGTGGTCGCCGTCCACGGGCCCGAGGGCAGGTCCTGCAGGACGATGTTGGACACCGGTCCCTCGCCCTGGCCGTAGAAGTCCGCCTTGCTCGCGGGGATCACCAGGTGACCACCGGAGACCGCGAGCTTCTGGTCACGACGGATGATCGTGGACCAGCGGTCCTCGTCCACCGCGGTGCCCGTGAAGTCGTCCGAGCGGCCCGAGAAGCACATGACCGGACCGGCCTCGTTGACCTTGATGTTCACGTACTTGACCGTGTAGGCGCCACCGGCGTCGGTCACGCGGACCTGGAGCCGGTAGGTGCCGGCGGCCGTGTACGTGTGCGAGAACTCGGGACCGCCGTCGACGAACCCGCCGCCCAGCCCGTCGTCCCACGCGTACACCAGGTCGGACGCCTCGCCGTCGGGGTCGGTGCCCGTCGCGGTCGCGGTGACCGTCAGCGGGGCCGGACCGACGAGCGTGGGCACGTCGAGCTCGACGTCGGGACGGATGTTGTCCGTCACGCCGCGCCCCTCGATGTCCATCCAGTTGACGTTGATGCCGCCCGAGAGCAGGACGAAGTACAGCGTCCCGCTGCCTTCCGGCACGTTCGTCAGCTGCGTCGACACGTCGCGGTAGACCTGCCAGTCGCCCGTGTTCGGCACGGTGATCCGGCCGATCTCGGGGCCGTCCGCCGCGTCCCAGCGCAGCGAGACCACGCCGTTCGCGTTGGGCGAGGCCACGCGCAGGCTGATCGCCTCGACGTTGGCCAGGCTCACGGGCTCGTGCGCCCACCAGTCACCGGGCTCGACGTAGCCCAGGTTCTGACCGCCGCCCGCGGAGTCCGAGGTGGTCTCCTTCTGGACGCCGGGGGTGCCGCCGGTGCCGATCGAGGTCTCACGACCCGTCGAGGTGTAGAACTCCGACTGGACGCGCTTGGGCTGGAGCACCTGCAGCGCGTTGCCCGTGAGGGGCACGCCGGCGTCGCCGCCGTCGTCCGTGTACGAGCCCTCGATGACCCAGAAGATGTTCGACTCGATGCCGTGCCCCTCGTCGCGAGCGGTCTGGAGCACGCCCTCGCAGCCGTACAGCTCCTCCATGGGGTGCGCGTGCGAGTCGTGGCCGAGCGAGGTGCGCAGCGCCACCGTGGAGCAGTCCACCTCACCGTCGGGGTCGTCGACCGTGATCCGGTAGCGGACCTGGTCGCCCCACTCGAAGAACCCGCCGTTGTCCGGGAACTCGATCTTCACCACGGGCGCCTGGTTGCCGACGACGACCGTGACGTTCGCGACGGCGAGCTTGCCGTCGGAGTCGCTCACCGTGAGCTGCGCCGTGTAGGAGCCGTTCTCGGTGTAGGTGTGGGTCGGGTTCGCCTCGGTCGAGGGTGCGGAACCGTCGCCGAACGTCCACTGGAGCGAGATGGGCTCGCCCGCCGGGTGGCGGGTGCCCTCGGAGGAGAACTGGACCGTCAGGGGCGCGGAGCCGCTCGTCACGTCCGCCTGCGCGTGCGCGATGGGCGACGGGTCGCCCTGGACGTAGTTGACCTTGAAGACCGCGCTCGAGTCGTTGTTGCCACCGAAGCCCGAGCCCCAGTCGATCACGTACAGCGCACCGTCGGGACCGAAGTCGAAGTCCATCGGACGGTCGAACCCGTTGGACGGGTCGAGCACGCCCGGCAGCACCCGGTTGATGTCGACGATCTGGTCACGCTTGTCGCCGTCGAGCTGGATCGAGAACATCGTGCCGTGGTTCCACTCGCCGAACAGCGCCTTGCCGTCCCAGTACGCGGGCCACTTCACGTCGGAGTCGAGCTCGGGGTCGAACTCGTACACGGGGCCGCCCATGGGCGCGCCGCCGCCACCGATCTCGGGGAACTGCGGGTTGGCCGCGCCGGTGTACCAGATCTCGGCGGCCGTGGCGGCCGGGAGCTTCTGGATGCCCGTGTTGTTGGGCGAGTCGTTGGTCGCGCCCGCCGCGCAGTCGAACGACGCACCGGACTGGCCGGTCGCGAAGTTGTAGTCGATGTAGGACGTGTTGGCGCCGGTGCAGTACGGCCAGCCGTAGAAGCCCGGCTCGCTCACGACGTTCCACTCGACCGCGCCACGAGGACCGCGGGCCGGGTCGGCCGCCCCCGAGTCGGGACCGTAGTCACCGACCAGGACGTTGCCCGAGGCCGGGTCGAGACCGATCCGGAACGGGTTGCGGAAGCCCATGGCGTAGATCTCGGGGCGCGTCTTGTCCGTGCCCGGGGCGAACATGTTGCCCTCGGGGACCGTGTACGTCCCGTCGTCCTGCGGCGTGATGCGCAGCACCTTGCCGCGCAGGTCGTTCGAGTTCGCCGACGAGCCCTGCGCGTCGAAGTTCTTGCGACCGGGGCGCTCGTCGGTCGGGGTGAAACCGCCCGACTCGAACGGGTTGGTGTTGTCCCCCGTGGCGAGGATCAGGTTGCCGTCCTCGTCGAAGATCATGTCCCCGCCCGCGTGGCAGCACGTGTCGCGCTGCGTCGCCACGGTCAGGAGCTTCTTCTCGCTCGCGAGGTCGAACGTCTTGGACGCCGTGTCGTACGTGAAGCGCGAGATCCGGTTGTGCGGGCCGTCCGACCCGACGTTCGCGGGCGACCAGTAGGCGTAGAGCCAACCGTTCGCGGCGAAGTCCGGGTCGAGCACCAGGCCCAGCAGCCCGTCCTCGTTCGCCTGCGTCACGTTCAGCGTGAGCGCCGTCGAGGTGACGTTGGCGTCGTGGTCGATGCGGCGGACGCGGCCGTCACGCTCGGCGTAGAACACCGTGCCGTCGGGGGCGACGTCGAGCATCATCGGGTTGCTCGTGTCCTCGTCGAGCGCGACGCGCTCGAAGCTCGCGCTCTGCGTCGCGTTGCAGTCCGAGTCGACGACGCCCGCGGCGGTCTGGATGCCGCCCAGCAGGTGCTCGACGAAGTTCGGCTCGGTGTAGCTGGCCTGCGTGTGGCCGCCACCGGTGTACCAGGAGCGCCCGCCCTCGTAGGTCTGGCACCAGGCGATCGGGTGGTCGGAGCCCATCTTGGCGCTGCCCGCGTCGTAGGACGTCTCGTCGAGGCTCGCGAGCACGTGCACCTTGTCGCGCGGGCTCGTGCGGAAGTTGTACCACTCGTCGTGCCGGTCCCACCGGGACGGCAGGTGCGCGGTCGAGGGGTGGACGCCGTCCTCGACCTTGATCGTGGCGTCCTGGTTCTGCGGGTGGCCGGAGAAGTAGGCGCCCACGAGGCCGCCGTACCAGGGCCAGTCGTACTCGGTGTCGGACGCCGCGTGCACGCCGGCGTAGCCGCCACCGTTCGCGACGTACCGCTCGAACGAGGCCTGCTGCTCGGTGTTGAGCACGTCGCCGGTCGTCGAGAGCCAGATCACGACCTCGTACTGCGCGAGGTTCGCGTCGTTGAAGTCGGCGGCGTCCTCCGTGACGTCGACCGTGAAGCCGTTCTCGGTGCCGAGCTTCTCGATCGCCGTGATCCCGGCCGGGATCGCGTCGTGCCGGAACCCGGCGGTCTTGGAGAAGATCAGGGCGTCAAAGGGCGCCGCGGCGGCCTCCGGGGCTGCCGCGACGGACGCGGCGGGCTGGACGGAGCTGAGGGAGGCGCCCCGGTCAGCGGCGAATGCCGCCGCCCCGGTCGCCATGGACAGTGGGAGGGCCACCGCGGTAGCGGCGACGGCCGCGACCGTGCGCATCGTTGCGCGCGGTGCTCTCCAGAGCACGTTTCTCACCAAGGACTCCTTGTGATGATGGGACAAGGGTGCTGCGCTCCGGGGCGACGACGGCATCGGCCATGACCCGTCGTCGCCGGTGACGGACCTGCTCCGCCGGGCATCTCGCACCACGTTCCACGTGGCTCTCCCGCCGGTCCGGCGGGACGGTCGACCTCCTCTCAGATCTGCTGCCAGTCGCTGTCGGACGCAGCGCTGCGCTCGACGGCTTCGAGGATTCGCTGGACGGCCAGGCCGTCGGCGAAGGACGGGGTGGGCTGGGTGCCGGCCGCGACGTCGCGCACGAGGTCGACGGCCTGGTGCGTGAACGCGTGCTCGTAGCCGAGGCCGTGGCCCGCGGGCCACCAGCTCGCGATGTACGCGTGCTGCGGCTCGGTCACGACGATCCGCCGGAAGCCCGCGACCTGCGGGTCGTCGGACGCGTCGAAGAAGTGCAGGACGTTCATGTCCTCGAAGTCGAACGCCACGGAGCCGCGCGACCCGTTGATCTCGAGGCGGATCGCGTTCTTGCGACCGTAGGCGAAGCGGGTGGCCTCGAAGACCCCCAGCCCGCCGCCCGTGAGCCGCGCGAGGAAGACCGCGGCGTCGTCGACCGTGACCGGGCCCTTCTCGGTGCCGGCGGTACCGGACAGTCCCGAGAAGCCGGTCGCGATCGGGCGCTCGTCGACGAACGTCTCGAGGATCCCCGAGACTCCGGTGATCGACTCGCCCGTGATGAACTGCGCGAGGTCGATGATGTGCGCCCCGATGTCGCCGAGCGCCCCGGACCCCGCCTTGGTCTTGTCGAGCCGCCACGAGAGCGGCACGTTCTCGTCGGCGATCCAGTCCTGGAGGTACTGGGCGCGTACGTGGCGGATCGTGCCGATCCGGCCGTCGACGACGAGCTGGCGCGCGAGCTGGACCGCGGGGACCCGGCGGTACGTGAAGCCGACCGTGGAGAGCACCCCGCGCTCGGCCGCCGCCTCGGCGGCAGCGACCATGAGCTCGGCCTCGGCGACCGTGTTGGCCAGCGGCTTCTCGCACAGCACGTGCTTGCCGGCCTCGAGCGCCGCGATCGCGATCTCGGCGTGCGTGTCGCCCGGGGTGCAGATGTCGACCAGGTCGACGTCGTCGCGCGCCACGAGCCTGCGCCAGTCGGTCTCGACGTCTCGCCAGCCGAGCCTGTCCGCGGCGGCGGTGACCGCGTCCGCGTTCCGGCCGGCCAGGACGCGCATCTCGGGCGCGAGCGGCAGGTCGAAGAACCGCGGTGCGGTGCGCCATCCCTGCGAGTGGGCAGCCCCCATGAACGAGTACCCGACCATGCCGATCCCGAGGGTCGGGTGACCGTCTTGCGCCATCTCAGGCACTTCCTTTCGTGGTGGACGCCAGGGGGGGGCGGGGGGCGGGGGCGACCGGCCCGCCCGTGACGACGGGGTGGGACGTGCTCAGGACTGGAAGGCCGACGGCAGGTACTCGTCGACGTTGTCCTTGGTCACGACCGGCGCGTAGAGCTGGATCTGGCGCGGGACACCCATCGAGGCGAGGTCGCTCATCGACTTGCCCTGGACCGCGAGGCGGGCGAGCTTGACGCCGTCGGCGGCCTGCGTGGACGGGTAGACGACCGTGGCCTGCAGGACCGTGTCGCCCGCCTTGATGTCCTCCATGACGTCCTTCGAGCCGGCGCCGCCGACCATGAAGAACTCGTCACGGCCGGCCGCGTCGATCGCGGAGAGCACGCCGATGCCCTGGTCGTCGTCGTGGTTCCAGATCGCGTCGATCTTGGGTGCGGCCTGGAGGAGGTTCGACGCGGCCTGCTCGCCGCCCTGGACGGTGAAGTCGGCCGCGACGCGGTTGCTCACGTCGAGCCCGCAGCCCTCGAGCGCGTCGGCGAAGCCCTTGCTGCGGTCCTGCGTCAGGGGCAGCGAGTCGATGCCGGCGATCTCGGCGACGACGGCGTCCGGGTTGTCGCCGAGCTGCTCGCAGATGTACGTGCCGGCGCTCACGCCCATGCCGTAGTTGTCACCGAGGACGGTGGCGCGGGCGGCGAACGGGCTGGAGAACTCGCGGTCGACGTTGATGACCGTGATCCCGGCCTCCATGGCGTCGGTCGCGACCTCGGTCAGCGCCGCGCCGTCGAACGGCAGGATGACGATCGCGTCGACGCCGTCGTTGATGAAGGTCTCGATCTGGCTGATCTGGAGGTTGACGTCGTTGGTGCCCTCGGCGACCTTGAGGTCGACGTCGTCGTACTTGGCGGCCTCGGCCTGGGCGGCCTTGGTGATGGCCCCCATCCAGCCGTGGTCGGCGGCCGGGGCCGAGAACCCGATGACGACCTTGTCGCCCGACGCGTCGTTGTCGGACGACGCGACCGGGGCGGCGGCGGCGCCGGTCTCCTCGGCCTCGGGGGTGTTCGAGGTGCAGGCCGAGGCGAACAGCGCGACCGAGGTGAGAGCCACGGTGGCGAGGGTCAGACGGCGACGCACCGAGGTGCGGGTACGAGCGGACATGAGGATCTCCCTTGATTCTGGTCCTGCTGGTGCTGGTTGGGACGTGCTGGGGTCCGGCCCCGGGGGGCGGGGCCGTGGTGCGGTCGTGCGGTGCGGTGGTGCGAGAGGCCCCGACGGCGGGGCGTCAGGCGGATCTGGCGCGCGAGGCGAATCGCTGCTGGAGGAGCACGGCGACCACGATGATCACGCCCTTGGCGACGGCCTGGGCCGAGGTCGACATGTTGTTCTGCGTGAAGACGTTGGTCAGCGTGGTGAAGATGAGGACGCCGAGCACGGTGCCGACGATCGTGCCGCGACCGCCCACGAGGAGCGTCCCGCCGACGACGACCGCCGCGATGACGTCGAGCTCGTAGAACAGGCCGTTCGTCGAGGAACCGGCCGTGGTGCGGGCGAGCATCATGACGGCCGCGATGCCGGTCGTCAGACCGACCAGTCCGTAGAGGTACATCGTGTGGCGCTTGACCTTGATGCCCGCGAGCCGGGCCGCCTCGGGGTTTCCGCCGACGGCGACCGTGCGGCGGCCGAACGTCGTGCGGTTGAGGAGGAACCAGCCCGCGACGGCCACGACCGCGAACATCCACACGAGCACGGGGACGCCGAGCAGGTCCGCGCGGAAGAACTCGAGGAACGCGTCGACCTCGGTGACGCGCTGGGTCTGCCGGTTGGAGATCATCTCGGCGAGGCCGCGGGCGCCCACCATCATGGCGAGGGTCGCCATGAACGCGACGACCTTGCCGTACGCGACGAGGACACCGTTGATCAGGCCGCACGCCGTGCCGACCGCGAGCGCCACACCGACCATGACGATCCAGTGGGTGTCGGCGGCCATGGTCTGGGTCGCGAGCGTGCTCGCCCAGACCGTGGCGAGCCCCATGACGGACCCGACGGACAGGTCGATCCCGCCGCCTGTGATGACGAAGGTCATCCCGATGCTCAGGACGCCCAGGACGGCGGCCAGTCGCAGGATCGTCAGCAGGTTGTTGACGTTCGCGAAGTTCTCCCCCGCGGTCGCGTACCCGACGATGCACAGCGCGACGAGCGCCACGACGAGGCCGATGTTCCGCCCCACCGATCCACTGAACAAATTGCGGCGCGACCGTCTGCCGTCGTGCACCTCGGAGCTCGGGGCGTGCCCCGGTCCGTCCACGACGGCGGCGCGAGCCACCTCCTGCTCGCTCATGCGGCACTTCCTTCCATGACGAGGTCGAGCACGCCGTGCTCGTCGATCGAATCTGCTGGGCCTTCGTGCACGACGCGTCCCTCCGAGATCACGAGGACACGGTCGGAGAGACCGAGCACCTCGTCGATCTCGCTCGAGACCACGAGCACGGCCGCACCGGACGCCGCGAGGTCGCGGATCAGTGCGTAGATCTCGGCGCGCGCCCCGACGTCGACGCCCCGGGTGGGCTCGTCGAGCAGGAGGACCCGGCACCCGTGCACGAGCCAGCGCGCCAGGAGCGCCTTCTGCTGGTTGCCGCCGGACAGGGTCCGGGCGTTCCGCTCGACCCCGGCGGGGCGCAGGTCGAGCGAGACGGCCTGCTCCTTCGCCGCCGCCCGCTCCGCCCTCTCGTCGAGGAAGCCCGCCTTCGCGAAGCGAGCGAACGTCGAGAGCGTGATGTTGCGGTAGACCGGTTCGTCGAGCAGCAGGCCCTGGCTCTTGCGCTCCTCGGGGCACAGGCCGATGCCCGCGTCGACCGCAGCGGCGACCGAGCCGCCGCGGAGCTTCTTGCCGCCGACCGCGACGGTCCCCTGGGTCGCGCGACGCGCCCCGTAGACGGTCTCGAGGATCTCGGACCGGCCGGAGCCGACGAGCCCGGCGAAGCCGAGGACCTCACCGGCGCGCACCTCGAAGGAGACGTCCGCGAACTTCCCCTCGAGCCCGAGCGACTCGACCGCGAGCAGCACGTCCGCCTCCTCGGCGACGGGCTCGCGCCCGGGGAAGACGTTGTCGACCGCGCGACCGGTCATGAGCTTGATGAGCTCGGCGGTCGGCGTCTGCGAGACCGCGAGGTTCTGCGCGACCGTGCGCCCGTCCTTGAGGACCGTGATCCGGTCGCCGATCGCCCGGATCTCCTCGAGGCGGTGCGAGATGTAGACGATCGCGACCCCGCTCCCGGTGAGCTGGCGGACGACGCGGAACAGGTTCTCGACCTCTTCGCTGTCGAGCACGGCGGAGGGTTCGTCCATGACGATGACCCGTGCGTCGTGCGAGAGGGCACGGGCCATGGACACGATCTGCTTGCCCGCGGCGGACAGCTCACCCACCTCGCGGTGGGGCGAGATCTCGGGGTGCCCGAGGCGCTTCATGAGCTCACGCGTGTTCCTGGCCGCCGTCCGCCGGCTGGAGAAGCCCGCGGTCGACAGCTCGTGCCCGAGGTAGATGTTCTCGGCGACGGTCAGACCGTCGACGACGTCGAGCTCCTGGTACATCGTGGCGACCCCGAGCTTGAGCGCGGCCACGGGGTGCGGGATCGTGACGACCTCGCCGTCGATGAGGATCTGCCCCTCGTTGGGCTGGTGTGCACCGGCGAGCACCTTGATGAGGGTGGACTTGCCGGCACCGTTCTGTCCGAGGAGGCAGTGGACCTCTCCGGGGAGGATGTCGAGATCGACGCCGTCGAGTGCTCGGGCGCCGGGAAACTGCTTGACGATGCTCCGCATCTGCAGGAGCGGCCGGGTGGGCTGAGGGTCTGCGTTGACCATGTGGGAGAAACTAACCGACCTTTTGACGGCGGTCAAGCAGAAGGTCCTGATCTTTCGCTTCGTTACCCCACCGTGACCGACAAAAGTGGGCATGACCGTCCGAACCGCCGAGGGGAGCCGGCGGGTGACCCACGTCACTCACGTACCGCTGCGGCACTGCGCGACGAGCGGTGCATAGAGGAGGAAACGGTCGAACGACAGGGGTTCCAGGGTCTCGACCGGCGGGGCGCGAGCTCCCGCAGGGCTCCGGCGACGTTGCCGCAGCAAACCACACGCTAGGTCGGCTTTTGTCGATCGTCAAGCAAAAGCCGAAGATCGCAGTACGCTAGACGGATTGTCACCACTGCGTAGCAACGAGAGGCTCCGTGATACATCGTGCCCACCGAGGAACTGCTGAAGTTCGCCCCCCGCCCGACCGGCGCCGGGGACATGTTCCAGCTGCTCCGCGACGGCCAACCCCGTACGCGGGCTGACCTCGCCGCGATCACCGGGCAGGCGCGGTCCACGATCGCCGCCCGCATCGACCTGCTCATGGCCTCCGGGCTCATCGCGCCCGCGGGCGAGGCGAGCTCGACCGGCGGCAGACCGCCCGTGACGTTCGCCTTCAGCCCCGGGGCACGCATCGTGCTCGCCGTGGACCTTGGCGCGACGCACGCGCGCCTCGCGGTCACGGACCTCGCGTCGAACGTCCTCGCGGAGGTCGACGCCCCCCTCTCCATCTCCGACGGCCCGGAGAACGTCCTCGCCTGGGTCGCCGAGACCGGCGAGAAGCTCATCGCGACGACCGGTCGCGACCTCAAGGACCTGGTGAGCGTCGGCGTCGGGCTCCCCGGCCCCGTCGAGCACTCGACCGGACGCCCCATCAACCCGCCCATCATGCCCGCGTGGGACGACGTCGACGTGCCCGCGATCCTCAAGCGCACGTTCGACGCCTCGGTCCTCGTGGACAACGACGTCAACATCATGGCCCTCGGCGAGCACCGCACCGCGTGGCCCGGCGTCAGCGACCTGCTCTTCGTCAAGGTCGCCACGGGCATCGGCGCGGGAGTCATCTCGGACGGCGAGCTGCGCCGCGGCGCCCAGGGAGCGGCCGGCGACATCGGCCACATCGCCGTGCCCAACGCGACGGACACCCCGTGCCGTTGCGGCAACATCGGCTGCCTCGAGGCCGTCGCGAGCGGCCAGGCCATCGCCGGCGCCCTCAAGAAGGAAGGGCTCGAGGCCGCCAACAGCGGCGACGTCGTGTCCCTCGTGCGCGGCGGCGACCTCATGGCCAGCCACGCGGTACGCCAGGCAGGGCGCGACATCGGAGCCGTCCTCGCCGCGTGCGTGAGCCTGCTCAACCCCTCCATGATCGTGGTCGGCGGCGTCATCGCCGACGCGGGAGAGCACCTGATCGCGGGCATCCGCGAGATCGTCTACCAGCGCTCGCTGCCGCTGGCCACGCAGCACCTGCGCATCGTCACGTCCCAGGCCCGGGGCCAGGCGGGCGTGCTCGGTGCGAGCGCCATGGCGATCGATCACGTACTCTCTCCCGCAGCGATCGATGCCCTGATCGCGTGAGCGCCAACGGAGGACTCATGAGCGTGCCGGACCGTCGGGCCCTGATCGTCCGGGGAGGATGGCCAGGCCACTCCCCCGAGGAGAGCACCGACCTCTTCGTACCCTTCCTCAAGGAATCGGGCTTCGACGTCGTCGTCGAGTCCTCGCTCGAGGTGTACGCAGACGCCGAGTACATGGCCGGCGTCGACCTGATCGTCCAGTCCTGGACCATGGGCGAGATCCTGCCCGACGAGATGCGCGGCCTGCGCCAGGCCGTGACCAACGGGACGGGTCTCGCGGGCTGGCACGGCGGGATCATCGACTCGTACCGCATGGCGACCGACTACCTGCAGATGCTCGGCGGCCAGTTCGCCGCGCACCCGGGCGACCTGGTCGAGCACACCGTCGAGATCGTGCCCGAGCACGCCGAGCACCCCATCGTCGCCGGCGTCGGACCGATCACGCTGCGCTCCGAGCAGTACTGGGTGCTCGCGGACTCGCTCAACGAGGTCCTCGCGACCACGACCATCGAGCCCACCGCCGACTCCCCGTGGCGCTCCCCCGTCGTCTCGCCCTCGATCTGGACCCGCCAGTGGGGCGAAGGACGCATCTTCGTGTGCGCGCCGGGGCACCAGCTCGCCGACCTCGAGATCCCCGGGCTGCGCACCGTGATCGAGCGCGGCCTCCTGTGGGCCGCCAGGTGACGCTCCCCCGCGCCTAGCAGGCGCGGGACGACGCACGGT
>NZ_JACSQQ010000038.1:11984-19775 GCF_014836555.1 Oerskovia rustica | reverse complement strand
CCCGTCGGGGTCGTTGACCGTTCGTGCTCCCGACGGCGCCACGCACCGGGGCGCGCCCGGTCACCGAGGTGCGCTGCGCCGTCGGGCACGCGCAGGGCGCTGGCTCCTACCAGGCGCGCGCGACCGCGGTGTGGACGTCGAGGAGCGGACCCGTGCGCTCGCTCGGGCCACGACCGAACCCGCACTCGGTGCCCACTCCGACCTCCCGGCCCAGGACCTGGGTCGCCGCTGCGAGACGACGCTGCGCGCCCTCGACGCCGTCCTCGTGGTGCACCACGCCGAGGTAGAGCTCGGTCGCCGGATCGATCGTGAGGTCCGCGAGCGGGGCGACGTACTCGACGTCGTCGCGCTCGATCGGCACGGGCAGGTGGAACCACGCGATCTCGCGCGAGACGGTCGCGGCCAGGCCGTTCGCGACCTCGACCAGTCGACGCGTGTCGGACGGCTCGACGAAGTGCTTCTCGGCGACGTCGCCGTAGCAGAGGTGGAAGCCGAGCTCGACGCCCGCGGGCACCGCGGAGGCCACGCGAGCGGCGCGCGCGACGCAGCCCGCGAGCACCTCGTCGGAGTCGATCGCGAACCATGCCTGGGCCGGGCCGGCACCGAGGTTCGCGCCCTCGATCAGCGCGAACTCGCTCGCGAGGTCGAGCTGGATCGCGAGGTCGCCCGCGGGGACCGCGGCGACGATCGCCTCGATCTCGCGCAGCATCGCGGCCTCGTAGGCGGGGTAGACGGCCTCCCGTGCGTCGGGGACGACGAACGCCACGACGGGGGCGAGCGGCGTGGGCAGGCACACCTGGAAGCGGGTGGCCGCGGGGATCGCCCCCTCCGCGCGCAGCCGCACGAAGTCCGTGTACGACGCCGTCGCGGCGGCCGCGTAACCCAGCTCTCCGAAGACCAGCTCGTCCGCCGGGACCGCCCCGTCGAGCACGAGAGGACGCACGTCGAACCCGGCGACGACCACGGGCTCGATCGGCAACCGTGCCAGGCCCGGCACGGCGTCGAAGCGCTCGCCCTGGAAGAGGATCCAGTGGAAGCGTTCGCCCACCTCGCCGTCGGGGATGCGCTTGAGGTGCGTGCCTGCGTGGGCCGCGACCGTGCGGAACGTGTCCTCGGCCGTCGGGAGGTTCACGGAGCCGACAAGGTGCGCGCCGCGCACCTGGGCGGCTGCTGGCGTGCCGGTGCCGTGCGGGGAGGGCTGGGTCGCAGAGGTCGCCTGAGTCATGCCCGCATCGTAGACGCGGGTACCACTTCATTGGCCGGGCTGCCCACCCCTCGGCGGACGGCCTGTGGCACCATCTCGGGGATGACCTCACCGACACCCTTCACCGGGCTGCTCGCCTACCCGATCACGCCGCTGGGTCCCGACGGGCTCCCCGACCTGGGGACGCTGACGCGCCTCGTCCAGGACGCGGTCCGCGCCGGGGTCGACGGCGTCACGGTCCTCGCGTCGTCGGGCGCGGGCACGTCGTTCTCCTCCGAGGAGCGCGCCGCCGTGGTGGGCGCCGCGGTCCGTGCGGCACGCGAGGCCGGTCCCGGCCCCTCGGGGCGGCAGGTCCCGGTGCACGTCGCGGTCGCGGCCCCCTCGACCACCGAGGTCCTGCGGAACGCGACCGCGGCGCAGGCGGGCGGCGCCGACGGGCTGGTCCTGACCCCCTTCGCGTACGTCCCGCTCGTCGACGCCGAGGTCGTGGCCCTGTTCGAGGCCGTGGCCGCCGAGACGGACCTGCCCGTCTGCTTCTACAACCGGCCCGCCCAGAGCGGGTTCGACGTGACGCCCGAGGTGCTGACCCACCTCGCCCGCACCGCCAGGCTCCGGGGCCTCAAGGACCCGGCGGGGAGGACGGACGTGGGCGTACGCCTGGACGCCGTCCGTGCCGCGGTCGCGGGCGAGCCGTTCGCCGTGGGGCTCAGCGGCGACCTCGCGATGACCGAGGGGGCCTTCACGATCCTGCCACCGAGCGACGCCTGGCACACCGGGGTCGCGGCCCTCGTCCCCGACGAGTACGTCGTGATGCGCCGCGCGCACCTCGACCGGCGGCCCCTCGACGCGGTCGTGGAGCGGTCCTGGCTCCTGGCCCTGGTCCGCGAGCTCGGGCGGCTGCGGCCCGTGGCGGGGCTCCACGCGCTCGCCGGGCTGCTCGACGTGCCGACCGGTCCGCCGCGGGGGCCGGTCCTGGCGACGCCGCCCGAGCAGACCGCGGGGCTGCGGGCCGTGCTGGCGCGCCGGCCGGCCGCGGCCCCCGCGATGCCGGGTCCCGCGGCCCCGGGTCCCGCGGACACCGACACCGGCACCGGCACCGACACCGGCGTCGCGAAGTAGAGGCTTGGCGTCGAGGTAGAGAGCTGTGGCCCTCTCTCTCGACGGGAAACCACCAACTCGACGGCGGGCGCCAGCCGGACCGTAGGGACGGTCAGTCGGCCGGCGGCCCCTCGGTGACCTCGGCGACGTCGGCGTCCGAGTCCTCGGGCTCCGGCGCGTCGCCGACCGCCGCCGGTCCGCCCGCGAGGAGCGCCACGAACCCCGCCTCGTCGAGGATGCGCAGGCCCAGGTCCCTGGCCTTGGTCTCCTTGGAGCCCGCGTTCTCACCCACCACCACGTAGTCCGTCTTCTTGGACACCGACCCCGAGGCCTTGCCACCCGCGGTGAGGATCGCCTCCTTGGCGCCGTCGCGCGAGAACCCTTCGAGGCCTCCCGTGACCACGACGGTCAGACCCGCGAGCGGGCCCGTCGGCTGCTGGCGGGCACCGGGGCCGGGGTGACCCGGGGTGTCGAAGCGGACGCCGTCCTGCTTCCAGGTCTCGACGATCTCGCGGTGCCAGTCCACCTCGAACCAGGCGAGCACCTCGTCGGCGATGACCGGCCCGACGCCCTCGACCGCCGCGAGCTCCTCCCGGCTCGCGGCCCGGATCGCGTCGAGCGACCCGAACCACTCGGCGAGGGCCCGGGCGGCGACCGGCCCGACGTGCCGGATGTTGAGGCTCACGAGGATGCGCCACAGGTCCTTGGTCCGCGCGATCCGCAGCTCGTCCACGAGTGTCTGCGCCGTGGTCGACGGGCCGTACACCGGGAAGTCCTTGCGGACGCCCGCAGCCCTGCGCTCGGCGGGGGTCGCGTCCTCGAACCCCGGTGGGTAGGTGCGGGCGGCGACCTTCTGGAACGGCCGGACGACCTTGGCCAGCAGCACCGAGCCGTCGGACATCTCCACCTCGCCCGACTCCCCCACCCCTTCGTACGGCCGGGGCAGCCCGGTCTCCGGGTCGCGGACGACGACGCGGATCGGGGCGAGCTGGTCGACCGTGAGGCCGAACAGGTTCTTCTCGGTGCGCAACGGCGGCTCGGCGGGCTCGTAGGGCTGCGTGAGCGCGGCCGCGGTGACCTCGCCCAGCGCCTCGATGTCGAGGCCGCCGCGCGAGCCGATGTGCTCGACGCGCCCGCGGACCTGCGCCGGGCAGCTCTCGGCGTTGGGGCAGCGCAGGTCGACGTCGCCCTCCTTCATGGGGCGCAGCGGCGTCCCGCACTCGGGGCACTCGGCCGGCATGACGAACTCCGTACGCTGCACGCCGTCCTCGCGCAGCGCGACGACCGGCCCGAGGATCTCCGGGATGACGTCCCCGGCCTTGCGCAGCACCACGACGTCGCCGATCAGCACGCCCTTGGCGCGCACGACGTCCTGGTTGTGCAGCGTCGCCTGCCGCACGGTGCTGCCCGCGACGAGCACGGGCTCCATGACGGCGTACGGGGTTGCCCGGCCGGTCCGCCCGACCCCGACCTGGATCGCGAGCAGGCGGGTGTTGACCTCCTCGGGCGGGTACTTGTAGGCGATGGCCCAGCGCGGTGCGCGGCTCGTCGCCCCGAGGCGGCGCTGGAGCGCGAGCTCGTCGACCTTGACGACGATCCCGTCGAGCTCGTGCTCGATGTCGTGCCGGTGCTCGCCGAAGTACGCGATCATCTCCTGCACGCCCGCGAGGCCGTCGACGACCCGGTTGTGCGGTGAGACGGGGATGCCCCACTGCTCGAACAGCGCGTACGCGTCGGACTGGCGACCGAGCTCGGCGTGCTCGCCTTCCTCCCACTGGAGCGCCCCGACGCCGTGCGCGTACATGCGCAGGTTGCGGCTCGCGGTCACGGCCGGGTCCTTCTGGCGCAGCGAGCCGGCCGCGGTGTTGCGCGGGTTGGCGTAGGGCGCCTGCCCGGCCGCGACGAGCGCCTCGTTGAGGGCCGCGAAGTCCTCGACCCCCAGGAAGACCTCGCCCCGGACCTCGATCACCGCGGGGTGCGTGGCCGGGTCGCCCGCGAGCTGCTGCGGGATGCTCGTGATGGTGCGGACGTTCGCCGTGACGTCCTCGCCCGTGCGCCCGTCGCCACGGGTCGCCGCCCGGACGAGGCGCCCCCGCTCGTACAGCAGCGCGATCGCGAGGCCGTCGATCTTGACCTCGCACAGGTACTCCACGGGGGCCTCGGACGAGACGCCCAGATCCCGGTGCACGCGCGCAGCCCACGCGGCGAGGTCCTCCTCGGAGAACGCGTTGTCGAGCGAGAGCATGCGCTCGAGGTGCTCGACGGTCGCGAAGCCCGTCGCGGCACGCCCGCCGACGCGCTGCGTGGGCGACTCGGGGGTCTGGAGGGCCGGGTGCGCCGCCTCGAGCGCCTCGAGCTCGCGCATGCGGGCGTCGTACTCGGCATCGGACGACACGGGGGCGTCGGCCTCGTAGTAAGCCCGCTGGTCGGCCTCGACCTGGGCGACGAGCTCGGCCCAGCGCCGCTGTGCGCCGGCCTCGTCCAGCGCCGGGGCGGCATCGGGGGCGACGGCGGTGTCAGCGGCCGCGCGGGCCGTGCTCGTGCTGTCGGGGCTGGCTGCGGGGTGCGGCGGGGTGGCGTCGTTCACGTGCCCATCATCGCTCGCCCCACCGACACGCGCTGCCCCGCCGAGCCGAGCGTCGAGCCCCTTCCTTGCCTGGGCGGTGCGAATGCCGGCCGCGCGTGTCGGCGCCCTCTGGCATCCTCCCTCGTGCAAGGCAGTAGACGATGACAATCACTAGGGGGATACATGAAGGACTGCGTGTCGTGTGGCGGCCGGAACCCACTTGAGGCCAACTTTTGCAGTGCCTGCGGGGCATCAACACCAGCAGATGGCCGGGGCATCTCCAACTCTGCGAGGGATGTCGGCAGGGACAACATCCAGGCTGGTCGAGACGTCACTATCCACTCGTCCCCCCAGGCGTCCGAACCGATGCAATACACCACGAAGTGGCACTGGACCAGCCCCGTCACTCAATCGATGCTGGGTTGGCTCAGCGCCGTCCTCGGCGTCGTCTCCCTGGTGGGAGGGTTCCAGACCGTGAGCTCGGTTCTCAGCTCTGTGACACAGGGCCCACCCCTCTTCTGGGCGTTCCTCTTCGTCGGGTCGTTGGGGATGTGCCTGCTCGCTGTCGGCCTCTTCCGGGTCACGAAGAACGAAACTCAGCACCTCGGCCCGTCGTTGCTGCCAGCTCTCACCGGTTGGGGGCATCGGCTCGGCCTCGCACGATTCTCCGGACAGTGCACGGAGTGCATGGGACATCTCAAGTTCTATAACAAGCCGATGTCCTGGCTGCTCAACGGAGATGGCAGTCGCGGCGAGACGCTCAGCCGACGGTACGTGGCCGAATGTGCACTCGACGCGGACCACTACTGGACGATCAGCAAGGGCAAGCCTCGTACCACGTAGTGCGCGTCTCCCCCTTCCTCGCCAGGCCGACGTTCCACGAGAGACGCGCTCCGCCGTCGGGCACGGGAGCCGTCCCCCGCCCCCCCCGCCGCCCCGCCCCGCGGCGGGCCCCCGCCGAGGCTGCCCGACGGGCTGCCGGACGACCTCACGGCCCTGACAGACCTCCTGCCCGACGCCCGGCCGCTCGCCTGGGTGCGGCGCGGCGACGGCATCGTCGGCTGGGGCGAGACCCTGCGGCTCGAGGCCTGGGGGCCCGGCCGCTTCGCCGACGCCGAGGCCGCGTGGCAGGAGGTCCTGGGTGCGGCCGTCGTGCACGACGACGTGTCCCTGCCCGGCAGCGGGCTCGTCGCGTTCGGGTCGTTCGCGTTCGACGACGCGTCCGGCACCACGGGGGACGCCCGCCCGGGCGGCACGATCCTGGTCCCGCGCGTCGTCGTCGGTCGCAGGGGCGGTCCCGGAGGCACGGCGTGGGTCACGAGCATCTCGGAGGGCGACGCCCTGCCCGACGACGTCGCGTCCGTCCTCGACCCGGCCCACCGCACGCCCGTGGCCGCACCCGGCCGCGTGACCACGGTCGACGGCTCGCTCAGCGCGGACGACTGGACCGCGGTCGTCGCCGAGGGCGTCGAGCGCATCCGCCGGGGCGACCTCGAGAAGGTCGTGCTCGCACGGGACGTGGTCGCGACCGCCGAGCACCCCGTGGACCCCCGCTGGATGCTCGGACGTCTCGCGACCGCGTACGACGCGTGCTGGACGTTCTCGGTCGACGGCATGGTCGGCGCGACCCCCGAGCTGCTCGTGCGCAGCGAGAAGGGCCTCGTGACCTCGCGCGTCCTGGCCGGGACGATCCGCCGGTCGGGCGGGGCCGAGGCCGACGACGACTCGCTGCTGCGCGCCGCCCACCTGGCCCGCTCGTCCAAGGACCTCGAGGAGCACGAGTACGCGGTCGCGTCGGTGGCCGACGCGCTCGCACCCTTCTGCTCGTCGATGAACGTCCCCGACGCGCCGTTCGTGCTGCACCTGCCCAACGTGCTGCACCTGGCCTCCGACGTCACGGGGGTCCTCGTGGCCGGGGCCGACGGGCGACCGGCACCCACGAGCCTGGCGCTCGCGGCCGCGCTGCACCCCTCGGCCGCGGTGTGCGGGACGCCGACCCTCGCGGCTCGTGACCTCATCCGCGAGATCGAGGGCATGGACCGTGCTCGCTACGCCGCCCCCGTGGGCTGGTTCGGCGCGGACGGCGACGGCGAGTGGGGCATCGCGCTGCGCTCGGCCGAGCTGTCCTCCCGGGACCCGCACCACGTGCGTCTCTTCGCGGGCTGCGGCATCGTCGCGGCCTCCGACCCTGCGGCCGAGCTCGCGGAGTCCGAGGCCAAGCTCGAACCCATGCGGTACGCGCTCGGGGAGTGAGACGGGCGTCCGCACGCTGGACGCGTAGCCACCGCTGGAACGGCGCCAGGACGCCGGACTCCACCCGTGGTTTCGTGAAGTACGCGACGAATGGACCGTTCGACGGACACGTCCCGGAAGTGTTCGGTTCCGCCTGTTAAGTTCACCCGGTGACCGATGCGACGACGATGACTCTGGCCCCCACGCAAAGCGACGTCGCCGTACGCCGCGCCACGACCGCAGACCGCGAGGACCTCTGGCTCCTCGTCGTCCGCCTCCAGCCGGACGCACCGGACCGGGCCACGCACGACCGCGTCGTCGGGCCCCTGCTGCGGGCGCTCGACACCTTGCTGCTGGTCGCCGAGGACACGACCGGCGTCGTCGGCTACCTCCTGGCCAGCCAGCGCCTGACGTTCACGGCCAACGGCGCGGTCGTCGAGATCGACGAGATCGCGGTCGACCCCGCCGCCGACCGTACGACCGTCGCCGGTCAGCTCGTCGCCGCCGTCGAGGCCTGGGGCCAGGAGTTCCGCGCGACGCGCGTGACGCTCGCCGACGTCCTGCCCCGCGACGTGGCCGACGGGCTCGGGTACACGACCACCGAGGTGCGGTCCACCAAGACTCTCGCGCTGCTCGACGCCGACCCCGTCCTCACGTCTCCGTGGGACGGGCCGGCCGTGGGGGGGGGGGG
>NZ_JACSQQ010000038.1:0-11974 GCF_014836555.1 Oerskovia rustica | reverse complement strand
CGCGGGGGGCCGGCCCGGCCGTGCCCGCCCAGCCCACCCCGGACGACGAGGCGCTGCCGGTCCGCGACCAGTAGGCCTGGAGCAGCCCGGCCCCGCCGAGTCTCAGGGCCCGCGCGGCCCGGCCCCGGACGCGACGATGCCCCGGTCCGTACGGCGAACCGTACGGACCGGGGCATCCGAGGGGCACCCGCAGGGGAACAGGGCCTCACCTCGGTGGTCCCGCCGGTCGACAGGGGGAACGCGGACCGGGGGACGGTCGAAGGACCGCAGTGGCGTCGGCCGACGGCGGGCACGGGGGGAGGTTCCCACCGTCACCGCCGACGCCACCGGGTCCGGCTCGTGCTGCCTCAGCCCTGACCGTTGAACCAGTCGAAGGGGTTGGGCAGGTTGTTCGGGCTGGTCTGGTCGGACTGGCCCTGGCCCGAGCCGTCCTGGCTCGAACCGTCCTGGCCGGAGCCCGGGAGCTGCTGGCCGGAACCACCCTGGTCGGAGCCCGAGCCCTGCTGGCCCGAGCCGCTCTGACCGTCCGTGGTCGTCGGCTTCGCGGCGAGCGTCACGTCGACGTCGACCGTCTTGCCGTCCCGGACCAGCGTGACCTTCGCGACGTCACCGGTCGCACGCTCACGCACGAACCCGGTCAGCGACTCGGCGCCGCTCACGGGGTTGTCGTCGATCGCGACGATCACGTCACCGGTCTTGATGCCGGCCTCTGCGGCCGGGGAGCCGTCCGAGACGGACTTGACCTCGGCACCGCGGCGCGTGACGCCGTCGGCCGTGGCCGTCGCGTCCGTCATGCTCACGCCCAGGAACGCGTGCTCGGCCGTGCCGTTCTCGATGAGCTGGGCGCTGATGTTCTTCGCGAGGTTCACCGGGATGGCGAAGCCCAGACCGATCGAACCGGACTGGTTCGACGTGGTCGCGATCGACGAGGTGATGCCGATGACCTCTCCCTGCGCGTTGAACAGCGGCCCGCCGGAGTTGCCCGGGTTGATCGCGGCGTCGATCTGGATCGCGTTCGTGACCACGGTGCTGCCGCCGTCGGAGCCCGACGCGGCGACCGGGCGGTCGAGCGCGGACACGATGCCGGTCGTAGCCGTGTTGGCCAGGCCGAGCGGGTTGCCGACGGCCAGGACCGACTCGCCCACGGTGACGTCGTCGGAGTCACCGAACGAAGCAGGCGTGAGGTTGCTCGGCGGGTCGACGAGCTCGACCACCGCGAGGTCGGTCGTCGGGTCCAGACCCACGATCTTCGCCTCGTAGAGACGACCGTCGCTGAGCGTGACCTGGACGGTGTCGTCCTGCGCCCCCTCGACGACGTGGTTGTTCGTCAGGACGTGGCCCTCGGTGTCGATCACGACGCCCGAGCCCTCGGCACCGCCCGCGGCCGTGGTGACCTGGATCGAGACGACCGACGGCGCGACGGCGCTCGTCACGGCCTGCCAGTTCGGGTTCTCCGACGTCGAGTCCGAGACCGGGACCGTCGAGTTCTCCTTGGTCTCCCCGACCGACGCGAGCGAGCTGCGGGTCGAGCCGTTGCCGTCGAGGACGCCGAGCAGCCCGGCCGTGCCGGCGCTCGCGAGGACCGCGGCCGCGGCTGCGGCGCCGACCACGGGGATCCACGTCTTGCTGCGCCTGGTCGCGACCGGAGCCTGCTCCGGGGCGTGCGGTGCGGGCGGCATGCCGGCCGCGGAGTACGCGGTGCTCGTCGGGGCGCCGTGCTGCCCCTGCGCGGCATAGGGGGCGTGCGGGGCGTACGGCGTCTGCGCGCCGTAGGGCGCGTGCTGCTGCGGCGCCTGCTGCTGCGGCGCGTGCTGCGCCGGCGGCGCGGGCACGGGGGCCGGGTGCGGGGCCGCGAAGTGCTGCTGCCCGGGGGCCTGCGGCGCCGGGGTGACCGGGGCCGTCGGGGTGACGGGGAGCTGCTGCGTGGGCTGCGCCTCGATGCGCTGGGTGTCGCCGTCGCGGGGAGCCTGGGGCTCGGGGACCTGCGGGGTGTTCTCGGTCATGGGGTGTTCCCTCCTCGTTCGTTCTGAGGACTACTTCACACCCCGGCGCTGGAACGTGCCTTGAACGTCCCTGTGAGTTCGCTGCGAGTTCCCGACCGCTCCTGGGAGGGTTCTCAGGAGTCCCGTCCTGCGCGGTCGCGGCCGCCGTGTCCCCGCGGCAGCGCGCGCTGCACGGCCTCGGCGACGTCGGCGGCGAGCGCCGCGCCCTCGGCCCGGCGTCCCGCACGCTCGACGCGGACCTCGACGACCTCGACCCCCCGGGGCGCGCGCGCTAGCTCGGCCCGGAGGTCCGCTGTGCCCGCGACGAGCCGGTGCCGGACCCCGTACCCCGCGCAGAGCGCGGCCAGGTCGGCGCCGTGCGGCGTCGAGAACACGCGCTCGAACGCCGTCGCCGTCTCGGGGGCGTCCTCGGCGAGCGCCCCGTACTCGAGCGTCGCGAAGATCGAGCCGCCGTCGTCGTTGACCACGACGACCTGGAGGTCGGCGGCCGGCTCGTGCGGTCCGCGCAGGAGGCCTCCCACGTCGTGCAGGAACGTGAGGTCACCGACGACCGCGCGCGTGCGCCGACCCGCGCGCGCCGCGGCGAGCGCGACCCCCGTCGCCGTCGAGAGCATCCCGTCGATGCCCGCGAGCCCGCGGTTGGCGAGCACGAGCGGCGAGACGTCCCAGTCGACCACGAGGTCGAGGTCGCGCACCGGGTTGCTCGACCCGACCACGAGCACGTCGTCGGGGCCCGAGGCCTCGGCGACCGCTGCCGCGACCGCGAGCGGCGTCGTGGGGCCTGCGGCCGACGCCCGGTCGGCGACGACCTTGCGCGCTGCCTCCCCCGCGCCGCGCCAGAGGTCCAGCCAGGGCGGGGCGCCCGCGGGCCCCGACCACCACTCGACCGGGACGCCGGGCAGGATCGTGCTCGCCGAGCGCGCCGCGTCGGGCCAGGGCCCTCCGCCGGGCGCGACGACGAGCACCTCGACGTCCGCGCGCGCGAGGAGCCGCTGGACGGGGCGCGAGAGCGTGGGGCGCCCCATGACGACGACGCACTCGACCTGCTCCCCCAGCACGCCCAGCACGAGCCGGTGCGCCGCGATCGCGTGGCTGCCCGCAGCGGCCCCCGACGACGCCTCGGCGAGCAGGGGCCAGCCCCGCGCCTCGGCGAGCCGTCGCGCGTCCGCCCCCGCGCCGTCGCCCGCGACGAGGACGGTGGCCGGCGACGTGTCGAGCGGCCACGGCCCGACGTCGTCGCGCACCCCCGCCACGAGGGTCCGGTCGGGCGAGGGGTGGCTCGCGGAGGCACCGGCCGGGATCGCTCCCAGCGCCGCTGGAGGAACGAGGGGCTCACGGAACGCCAGGTTGAGGTGCACCGGGCCCGGATAGCGGGAACGGGTCCCCCGGGCCGCGGCGAGCGCCCGGACGAGGACCGCGCGCAGGTCCCCCAGCTCCCCCTGCCGCCCGTCCGGTGCCGGGACGTCGGCCGCCTGGCGGACCGCGGACCCGTACAGCCCGACCTGGTCCGTCGTCTGGTTCGCCCCCGTGCCGCGCAGCTCGTGCGGCCGGTCGGCCGTGAGCAGCACGAGCGGGACCCCCGCGTGGTGCGCCTCGAGCACCGCCGGGTGCAGGTTGGCGGCGGCCGTCCCCGACGTGGTCACCACGGCGACGGGGAGCAGCCCGCCCGGTCCCTCGGCCGTCCGCGACCCGCGCGACAGACCCAGGGCCAGGAACGCGGCCGCCCGCTCGTCGATGCGCACGTGCAGCGTGAGCAGGCCCGCCGCGTCGGCCGCGGCGAACGCGTAGGCGAGCGCCGCGCTCCGGGACCCTGGCGACACGACGACGTCACGCACCCCGTCCGCGACGAGGCCCGCGACGATCTCGCGGGCCGCCGCGACCGCAGGGGGCAGGGCCGGGGGGACCGACGCGGCGGCGCTCATGCCGCTGCTCCGTCCAGGAGAGCGCCCACGCGCCGGTACCGCTCGACCCACCGGTCGGCCGTGACCTGGTCCGCGGACGCACGCGCGAGAGCGGCGGCCGACGGCTCCGGGCGACGGACCACGATCTCACCGCCCACGGGCAGCAGCGGCTCGTCGACCACGTCGCGCGTCAGGAGCTGGGACGTCGCGAGACCGCATGCGAAGGGCAGCTCGGGAAGGGCTGCCGCGAGCGCCAGCCCGGCAGCCAGCCCGACCGAGGACTCGAGCGCGGACGAGACGACCACGGGCAGCCCGACCCGCTCGGCCAGGTCGAGGCATGCCCGGACACCGCCGAGCGGCTGGACCTTGAGCACGACGACGTCCGCGGCCTCGGCCCGCAGCACCGCGAAGGGGTCCTCGGCACGGCGGATCGACTCGTCGGCGGCCACCAGGACCGACGTCGCGCGGCGCACCGCGGCGAGGTCCTCGACGCTCGCGCACGGCTGCTCGACGTACTCGAGCCCGCCGGCGGCGCGGTCGAGCAGGGGCAGTCTCCGCAGGGCCTCGTCGAGCTCCCAGCCACCGTTGGCGTCGACCCGGATCCGACCGCCCGGCCCCAGGGCGTCCCGGACGGCCTCGAGGCGCGCGATCTCCCGGTCGACGGGTTCGACGACACCGTCCCCGCCGCGCTGCGCGACCTTGACCTTCGCGGTCCGGCAGCCGTCGGACGACGTCACGATGTCGTGCGCGCGCCGAGGGTCCGTCGCGGGGACCGTGACGTTGACCGGCACGCTCGACCGGACGGGCGCCGGCCAGCCGACGTCCGCCGCCTCCCGCGCCGCCCGCAACCACGCGCCGGACTCGGCGTCGTCGTACTCCCAGAAGGGCGAGAACTCGGCCCAGCCGGCCTCGCCCCGCACGAGCAGACCGTCGCGCGCGTCGAGGCCGCGGAAGCGGGTGCGCAGGGGCGTCGACCAGGCGACGAGACGAGGGCTCGGGGTCGAGAGGGACGTGGGAGGCACGGTCACAGGCTATCTCCGCACCGGGCCCAGGGGCCGCGCGAGCCGCGCGTCAGGAGGTGCCGAGCAGCTCGGTGACGCAGTCCACGGCGAGGTCGCGGACGTTGCGCCCCTCGCACAGCGCGGTGACCGCCGCGCCGTCCACGACCGCGATCAGCAGGACCGCGGAGAACCGGACACCGAGCTGCGCGAGCAGCTCGTCGACGACGACGTCGAGCTCTCCTCGGCCCTGCGCGAACGCGGTCGCGAGCACCGGGCTGCGTCCCGCGCTGACCACGTGCTCGTAGAAGCCGAGCAGCTCTCCGTGGTCCCCCGGCGGGAGCACGGCGTCCACGAGCAGGAGTGCGCGCGACCGCGTGCTCAGCGCGTCGACCCCGCCGTCGGCGACCGCGTCCGCGACCGCGTGGCCGATCGCCTGGGCGCGGTCCGCCCAGTCCCGGACGATGCGCTGCCCCGCCGCCGCGAGCAGGTCGTCGAGGCCCGAGAAGTAGTACGTCGTCGCCGCGAGGGGGACGTCCGCCTGCGCGGCCACGGACCTGTGCGTCACGCTCGACGGACCGTCGCGCAGGATCAGCTCGGCGGCGGCCGACACGATGGTGTCGCGGCGCTGCGTGCCCCGGGCCTGCCTGCGGGGGACGTGCTTCTCGGTCTCTGGAGCCATCAGTGACTTCCTTCGGGAGGTTTCGAGGCCGACGATCCCCCACGAGGACCTGCGACATGATCTTGAGCACAGAAAGGGCTCCACCGAATTACACGACTGCGCGCATTGCCGTCAAGACCCCAAGGTCCTCACCACCACACCGTAGGGCACGAGGACCGCCCCTGGCGCCCGTATCCGGCCCCCACGACCGCGGCCCGGGCCCCTCTTCCTCGGCCCGGGCGGCTAGGGTGACGGTCGTGAGCAGCATCCCCGCACAGGTGTCCGAGACGTTCGACCCCCAGGCCTGGCGCACCGTCGCCGGGTTCGAGGGGCTCACCGACATCACGTACCACCGCGGCGTCGAACGAGGCACGCGCGACGGCCAGGCGCACGAGCGCGACCTGCCCGTGGTCCGCGTCGCGTTCCACCGGCCCGAGGTGCGCAACGCGTTCCGCCCGCACACCGTGGACGAGCTCTACCGGGTCCTCGACCACGCACGCATGACCTCCGACGTCGGCACGGTCCTCCTCACGGGCAACGGCCCCTCGGCCAAGGACGGCGGCTGGGCGTTCTGCTCGGGCGGCGACCAGCGCATCCGGGGGCGCGACGGCTACCGGTACACGACGAGCGAGGACGCCCAGACGGCCGACGCGATCGACCCCGCCAAGGCCGGGCGGCTCCACATCCTCGAGGTCCAGCGCCTCATCCGGACCATGCCCAAGGTCGTCATCGCCGTGGTCAACGGCTGGGCCGCGGGCGGCGGGCACTCGCTGCACGTCGTCGCGGACCTGTCGATCGCGAGCCGCGAGCACGCCCGGTTCAAGCAGACCGACGCCAACGTGGGCTCGTTCGACGCGGGCTACGGGTCGGCGCTCTTCGCTCGGCAGGTCGGCCAGAAGCGCGCCCGCGAGGTCTTCTTCCTCGCCCGCGAGTACTCGGCCCAGGACGCCTACGAGTGGGGCGCGGTGAACGAGGTCGCGGACCACGCGGACCTCGAACCGCTCGCGCTCGAGTACGCACGGATCGTCGCGACCAAGTCACCGCAGGCGATCCGCATGCTCAAGTTCGCGTTCAACCTCGCGGACGACGGGCTCGCGGGCCAGCAGGTCTTCGCCGGCGAGGCCACACGCCTGGCGTACATGACCGACGAGGCCGTCGAGGGGCGCGACGCGTTCCTCGAGCGCCGGGACCCGCAGTGGGACGACTTCCCGTACTACTTCTGACGCGAGGGCCGGGTCGGACGGCACGGGACGGGGACGTCCGTCGCCGGACCGCGCGGCCGGGACGAGGGTCAGGACCCGGACGCGAACGTGGCGAGCATCTCGACGATGCCGCGGCCCGCGAAGGCCACCGCGACCGCCAGCCCGAACAGCAGGACGATCGAGACGACGACCGGTCCGACGGACGCGGCCGGACGTGCGCCGGTCTCGTCGTCGTCCTGGTCCTCGGAGCGCAGGGCAGGGCGGGTGGGGGCGATCGAGGGCGGGAACGGGGTGACCGTGGACGTGGGCTCGAACGGGCTCTGGGTGGGGTTCATCGTTGCCATGCCTCTACGTTCCCGCGTACCCCCCGGCGACCACATCGGCCCACCGGCTCGACCTCGCGCCCTCGTGGTCAGCCTCAGGGGTGAGCGGGTCCTCCCCCGGGAGGATGAGCTGTGGACCCGTGGGTCGCGACCCCGGCCTGCGGCGGGCGGCCCGCGGCCGA
This sequence comes from Oerskovia rustica, assembly GCF_014836555.1. Lineage (GTDB taxonomy): Bacteria > Actinomycetota > Actinomycetes > Actinomycetales > Cellulomonadaceae > Oerskovia > Oerskovia rustica. The sequence goes on along the minus strand of NZ_JACSQQ010000038.1, from coordinate 4,704 downwards.
CGCGACAGGCGATACCGTTCCGAGCATGACCGTTCTCGACGACGACGCCGCGACGACCGACCTGCCCGCCGCGCAGCCCCTGGACGCTCCCCCGCCCGTGACCCGGGTCGTGGTCGTGCACGGCCTGGGGGCCTCGTCCGACAACCACTGGTTCGGAGCGGTCCGCGACCGCTACACGCCTCACGGCGTCGAGGTCCTCGTGCCCGACCTGCCACGCTCGCAGGCGCCGGACCTCGACACGTGGCTCGACGTCCTCGCCGACGCGATCGGTCCCCTCGACGAGGGGACCGTGCTCGTGGGGCACAGCCTGGGCTGCGTCACCATCCTCCAGCACCTCGCCGCCCGGCAGGACGAGTGGCGGCTCGGCGGTCTCGCCCTGGTCGCCGGCTTCGTCGAGGAGGTTCCCGGCATCCCCGAGGTCGACCACTTCGTCGAGCGTCCCCTCGCCCCGGACGCCGTCGCGGCCCGCAGCCGGCGTCGGCACGTCGTCGTCGCAGACGCCGACCCTGTCGTCCCGCGACGCCTCACCGAGACCCTCGCCCGCGTCCTCGACGCCGACCTGACGGTCGTCGAGGGAGGCGGACACTTCGTCGCCGGCGGTGGCTTCGACCGGCTCCCGGCCCTCGAGGACGTCCTGGACGCCTGGACGGGTGAGCGCCCCGTGACGACCGTCAGCTGACCGCGTAGCTCCCGGACCCGCGCGGGACGAGCTCGACCCAGGTCGTGCCCTGTTCCAGGAGGACGGGGGCGCCGTCGGGCCCCGTGAGGACCAACGGCGACTCGACCGCGTCCTTGGACCACGTCACCGCGACCTGCTTGCCTCCGCTCGCCACGAGCCCCTCCCCCGTGCCGACGAGCTTGGTCTCCGGCACGGGAGTCCCCGCCGGGTCCACGAACTTCGTGTTGACCATCTCGACGCTCAGCACGACCACGTTCGCGGCGGAGAGACGCTCTCCCCCGGACGAGACCGCGGGGGTCGTGCCCTCGCTCCGGAGGAACGCGTTCTCCGCGGTCCCCCACTGCCACTGGGCCTGGCTCGAGTGGGTCAGCCTGACGTCGAGGAGCGCGAAGGGCGCGCCGGCCACCGTGGCCGTGCCCTGCCCCTGGGTCCGGGTGTGCGCGAACTGGGCGGGCGGCGCCTTGCGGTCGCCCTCTGCCTGCGCGAGGAAGTCGGCCATGGTGCCGTACAGGTTGTGCGGCGCCCTCTTGCCCTTCTTGAGGAAGAAGCCGTCGTCGCCCTCGTCGTGGACGATCGACTGCAGGCCTGCGTCGCCGACCGCCGCGACGAAGGGCGGCTGCCCACCGCTGTACACGAGGACGCCCGCGGTCGGGCCGAAGATCGACGGGTCCATGGGGCGCACGGACCGGATGGGCCCGACGGTCTCCGGGACCTGGGAGTGGAAGACCGCGACGAACCGGGTGATCCCGCCCTCGACCACCTCCTCCCAGACCATGTCGGCCTGGTCCAGCCCGGTCTGCGGGCGGGCCGCAGGAAGGTTCTCGATCTTCACGGCCACGGCCGGACGCTCGTCCACGGTCTCGGTGGGGACTCCCGTGAGCGGCCACGCGACAGGCACGACGGGCGCGGGCGGAGAGGCCTTGGTCGCGTCGACCGCGGCCGGGACGGTCCTCGTCGGGGCGTCGGTCGACGCGCCGCTGCCGCAACCGGAGAGCACCAGCAGTCCTGTCACCACCGTCGCTGCCCACCAGGCTCGCGACATCCTCACCCTGTCCATCCGTGCCCTCACGCTCGTCGGTCCCGCTGGTTCCTCGTCACACTACGGCGCGATCTACGCTGGAGGGATGCCACGCGCCGAGGGAACCGCACCTGCTGACGTCGCGGACCTGCGGGCCGCGGTCTCGGCCGCACTGAGCGGGCGCGGGCCGGCGATCGCACCCTCCCCGCTCGCGTTCTCGGGTCCGCTGCCCGACGGCACCGCGCTCGTGCTGCGCACGTCGGGCTCGACCGGGCTGCCCCGCGAGGTCGCCCTGAGCGCGGACGCGCTCGTCGCGCCCGCGCGGGCGACGCACGAACGTCTCGGCGGGGACGCGCAGTGGCTCCTGACCCTGCCCCCTGCTCATGTCGCCGGGCTCCAGGTCGTGCTGCGGTCGGTCGTCGCCGGGACGAGGCTCGTGACCGCGGACCTCGACTCCCCGTTCACCGCGCACGGGTTCGCCGCCGCCGCGGCCCGCATGGACGCAGGCCGTCGGTACGTCTCCCTCGTCCCGACCCAGCTCCACCGCCTCCTGCACCCCGGCCCTGGGAGCGCCGCCGCGCTCGACGCGCTGCTCTCGTTCGACGCGATCCTCCTCGGTGGCGCCGCGGCCTCGCCCGCACTCCTCACGTCCGCGCGCGAGGCGGGGGCCCTGGTCGTGACCACGTACGGCATGACGGAGACGAGCGGCGGCTGCGTATACGACGGCGTCACGCTCGCGGGCGTGCGGGTGCGGGTCGTCGACGGGTCGACGGGGCACCGCCTCCCGGCCGATGCCGCGGGGGTCGTCGAGATCTCGGGCCCCGTGCTGGCCACGGGGTACCTGGGTGACGAGGCGCTCACGGCCGCCACGTTCCGCACCGACCCCGACGGGACCCGGTGGCTGCGCACGAGCGACCTGGGCTCGCTCGCGCCCGACGGGGCGCTCACGGTGCTCGGGCGTGCGGACGACGTGATCGTGACGGGCGGGGTCAACGTGGCCCCGGCCGCGGTCGAGGCCGTGCTCGCGGGTGCGCTCGCGGACGTCGACGGCCTCGGCGAGGTCTGCGTGGTCGGTGTCCCCGACCACGAGTGGGGGCAGCGGGTCGTCGCGGTCGTGGAGGTGCGCCCGGCGGCCGGGCCGGGCAGGGACGGTGCGCACGCGCCCGACCTGATGGCCCGTGCCCGCCACGCTGTCGCGACTACGCTGGGACCGCCCGCCGCACCTCGCGACCTGCTCGTCGTGGCGGACCTGCCCCGCCGCGGGCCGGGCAAGATCGACCGGGCGGCCGTGACCGACCTCGCCACCCGCACAGCACCACGCACCCACTGAACGGAGCACCATGGCCACCTCTGCCGAATGGGTCGCAGGCGCACGCCTGCGCACCCTCCCCGCGGCGGCCGCACCCGTCCTCGTCGGCTCGGGCGCTGCCGCCCAGGTCGACTCCTTCGCGTTCTGGCCTGCCCTCCTGGCGCTGGGCGTCGCGCTCGCGCTCCAGGTCGGGGTGAACTACGCGAACGACTACTCGGACGGGGTGCGCGGGACGGACGTCGACCGGGTCGGGCCCATGCGGCTCACCGCGTCGGGAGCGGCGCTCGCGTCCCAGGTGCGCAACGCGGCGTTCGCGTGCTTCGGCGTCGCCGCGGTGCTGGGCCTGGGCCTCGTGGCCCTCACGGGGCACTGGTGGCTCCTGGCCGTCGGGGCGCTCGCGATCGTCGCCGCATGGTTCTACACCGGAGGCAAGAACCCCTACGGGTACCGGGGCCTCGGCGAGGTCGGTGTATTCGTGTTCTTCGGGCTCGTCGCGGTCCTCGGCACCACGTACACGCAGGCCGACCGGGTGACGTGGGTGGCGGGGGTCGGGGCCGTGGCCGTGGGCCTGCTCGCGTGCGCGCTCCTGATGATCAACAACGTGCGGGACATCCCCACGGACGTGCTCGCGGGAAAGCGCACCGTCGCCGTGCGCCTGGGCGACTTCCGGGCCCGGCGCGCGTACGTCGCCATGATCTGGATCCCGCTCCTGCTGGGCGTGGTGTGCGCGTTCGCCGCACCGTGGTCGCTGCTCGTGCTGCTCCTGCTGCTGCCCGCGGTGCTGCTGACGCTGCCCGTGGTCGCCGGCGCCCGCGGCCCGCTGCTCGTCCCGGTCCTCGCCGGGACCGGGATGTTCGAGCTCGGGTACGGGGTGCTGCTGGGGCTGGGGCTCGCGCTCTAGGCGTTCGGCGCCTGGGCGCGACCCGTGCGGTCGGCATGCTGGTCGGCAGGGTCGGCCGACTCTGCGGGGTCGGCCGCTCCGGCCGTCTCGGCCGCCTCCACGACGGCGTCCTCGAACGCCGCGTCGTCCTCGATCTCGCGCGAGAACTGCTCGCCGGTCGCCTTGCGCCGTGCGGCGCGGTCGGCGAGGTACTGCGCTGCGCGCTCGCGCGGGCCGCGCAGCGCGAGGTAGGAGACCAGGAACGCGAGGACGGCCGCGATGACCGCGCACACGACCCAGTGGCCCAGGTTCAGGGCGTACAGGACGACGAAGAGGACCGCGAAGATCGCCAGGCGCAGCGCGGAGTAGATGACCATAGGCACCCGTCCAGGGTAGGCGCCCGAGCTGGGTGCACAGAACCGCGCCCTCTCGTGCCTCCGGGTTGCCAGGACGCATAGGCTGGGGTCATGTCCCGCGTCCTGCTGACCCTGCTCGCCGTAGGCCTCGCGGTCTACGCCCTCTCCGACTGCGCCACGAGCGACGAGAACGACCGGAGCGGGATCCCCAAGGGCCTGTGGATCGTGATGATCATCTTCCTGCCCTTCGTCGGGCCGCTCGCCTGGATCATCGTCTCGCGCACGCAGCGCGCCCGGCACGCGACCGCCGGCGGCGCCCCGGCCCCGGGGCGTGCTCGCCCAGGAGCACGACGACGCCCGGCCGCACCGCTGGCCCCGGACGACGACCCGGACTTCCTGTGGAAGCTCGAGCAGCAGCGGCGCCGCGACGCGCGCGGCGAGGGCACGGACCAGGGCCCGACG
>NZ_JACSQQ010000037.1:1632-33194 GCF_014836555.1 Oerskovia rustica | reverse complement strand
CCGTCGTCGGGCCCGACGGCGGAGCCTCCTACCAGCGCGGGTCGCGGGAGGGTCACGGCCGGGTCGGTCGCGAGCTGGTAGGTCAACAGCCAGGGGGCGTCCGCGGACCCGCGCGTGAAGAGCGTGGACTCGACGAACTCGCCGTCCGACGCCGCCGGGTCCCCGGGGGCGCGCAGGGAGTAGAACCAGTCTGCGGTCCCGGCCACCGGGGCGGCGAGCGTCCCGGGCACGGACGTGTGGGGCGCGACGGGGGCCGCCGACTGTGCGGTCTGCGCGGCGAAGGCGAACGTCGACGACCGCAGGACGGGACCCGCCTCGATGGTCGCGAGGGCGTCGCCGTCGCGGGCCACGTTCGCCGCGTTGCGCGTCGCGGAGAGCGAGGCGAACAGCGTCGTGGCGGTGTCGCGGCCGATCACGGGCTCGCGGACCTGCGCGGGTACCGCGGCGACCTCGGTGCCCACGCATCCCGACAGGAGGCCGAGCGAGGCGACCGCCCCGATCAGGCCCGCGAGGGGACGGGCGACGGGACGGGGCGCAGGCACGGCGGGGGAGACCTCACAGGACGGGACGGGCGGACGCCCTCATCCAACCCTGCCGGGGGCGCTCGACCAAACTCGTCGCGCGTCCCTGCGGCGGGGTTCGTGCTGCCGGGCCGGACGGGATCCCCCCACGAGACCACGAGCGTGCGACCCGGCAGCACTGGTCCTCAGGCGGCGTCCCCCGAGCCCCTGAGGACGACGTGGGTCTGCGGGTCGAACCGGTAGCCGAGCCCGCGGACGGTCGAGATGACGTGCTGGAGCCCGAGCTTCTCGCGCAGGCGGCGCACGTGGACGTCGATGGTCCGGCTGCCGTCGCGCACCGCGTCGGCCCCCCAGACGGTCGACAGGAGCTCGTCCCGGGTCACGACGCGGTGCGCCGACCGGGACAGGTGCGTCAGGAGCTCGAACTCCTTGTGGGTGAGCCGCTGCTCGGAGCCGTCGACGGTCACGCGGCGGCTCGCCGGGTCGATGACGACCCGCGGGAACGGCGACAGGGCCGCGAGCCGGTCGCGGAACGCCTCGACGTCGCCGAGCGGGGCGAGGTCCGGGGCCGGGACGGGGACCTCGGCCCGGCGGGCGGCGCTGCGGCCGCGCGCCTTGCGGCGGCCCTCGTCGACGAGGTGCTCGTGCCGGTCCGTCGCCGGCTCCGACAGGGTCAGGGCCGTGTACGTCTCGGCGTCGGGCAGCCACTCGCGGGCCAGCTCGCCGAGGGCCTCTGCGAGCTCGACGAGCTCGGCCTGCGGGTGCTCCCCGGTCGCGGCGTCGACCCCGACGTACAGGACGAAGCCGGGGTGGGTGCGACGGTGGGGTGCGTGCGGGCGAGGGGTCTTCTGGGTCAGGGTGGCCATGAGATGCTCCAGGGTTCCCGCTCGACGGCCTGGGCCGGAGCGGCGCCGACGACGGTCGGCAGGGGTTGTCAGGGGGCTGAGGGAGTCAGGCCGGACAACAGACGCTGGAGGGCACGCTGACGCTCGGACGCCGGTCGGCGCCTCGGCAGGTCAGCGAGGAGGTCACGTGGTGAGCATGGCAGCGACACGGGGAGTCGCCAAGGGCAAGCGCCAAGAATCTCACGGGGTGAGACGCGAATATGGGACGGACGCGACGCCGTCGGGCATCGTGGGCGCGGGCGACGCGGCGGACCGGTCACCCCGCGCCCACGAGGGCGCTGGTCTCAGACCACGCCGTAGAGGCGGTCGCCCGCGTCGCCCAGGCCCGGCACGATGTACGCCTTCTCGTCGAGCCGCTCGTCCACCGCGGCCACGACGAGCTGGACGTCGACACGGTCGCCGACCGCCTTCTCGAGGACCTCGATGCCCTCGGGGGCCGCGAGCAGGCACACGGCCGTGACGTCGCGCGCGCCGCGCTCGAACACGTAGTCGATCGCCGCGACGAGCGTCCCGCCGGTCGCGAGCATGGGGTCGAGCAGGAACACGTGGCGACCCGTCAGGTCGTCCGGGAGGCGGTTCGCGTAGGTGACCGCTTCGAGAGTCTCCTCGTCGCGCTGCATCCCGAGGAAGCCGACCTCGGCCGTGGGCAGCAGGCGGGTCATGCCCTCGAGCATCCCCAGGCCTGCGCGCAGGATGGGGACGACGAGCGGGCGCGGCTCGGCGATGCGGACCCCGACCGTCGTGGTGACCGGGGTCTCTACCTCGTGGGGCTCGACCCGGACGTCCCGCGTCGCCTCGTAGGCCAGCAGGGTCACGAGCTCGTCCACCAGGAGGCGGAAGGTCGGGGAGGCGGTGTCCTTGTTGCGAAGGACGGTGAGCTTGTGGGCGACCAGCGGGTGGTCGGCGACGTGCAGGCGCATGGTTCGAGCGTACCGCCCGGTAGCCTCGGGAGCATGGTCCCCGACGACGTCGCCCCCGCCGCAGAGCCCGGTCCCGTCGGGCTCGACCTGCCCTGGGCGACCGGAACGTTCCCGCCCGACACCGTCGCGGCCCGCCGCGCGGTGTGGGACGAGCTCATGGGGCTCGCGCTGCACGAGGCGACCCACGCCCTCGCCACGGGCGACGTGCCCATCGGGGCGCTCGTCGTCGGGCCCGACGGACGGCTGCTCGGCCTCGGCCGCAACCGGCGCGAGGAGATCGGCGACCCCACCGCCCACGCCGAGGTCCTCGCGCTGCGCCAGGCCGCGGCAACGCTCGGCTCGTGGCGCCTCGAGGGGTGCACGCTTGTCGTGACGCTCGAACCCTGCGCGATGTGCGCGGGGGCGACCACGCTCGCGCGCGTCGAGCGCCTCGTGCTCGGAGCGTGGGACCCCAAGGCCGGCGCGTGCGGGTCCGTGTGGGACATCGTGCGCGACCGCCGCAACCCCCACCGAGTCGAGGTCGTCGGCGGCATCCGCGACGTCGAGTGCGGCGACCTCGTCCGCGAGTTCTTCGAGACGCAGCGCTGAGCGGCCCACGGACCGCCGCCCGGCCCTCGGCCGAGCCGCCCGCCGACGTCAGAGCCTGTCCGCGAGCTCCTCGAGCGTCTCGGACACTCCGGCCTCGAGCTTGATCGTGGCGAGCGGGTCGCCCCGGGTCGCGCCGCGGTTGACGATCACGACGGGCTTGTCGGTCTTCACCGCGTGCTTGACGAACCGGAGCCCGCTCAGGACGGTCAGCGACGAGCCGGCGACGAGCAGCGCGTCGGAGGCGTCGACCATCGCGTAGGCCCGCTCGACCCGCTCGCGCGGCACGTTCTCGCCGAAGTAGACGATCTCCGGCTTGAGCATGCCGCCGCAGAACTCGCACGCGGCGGGCACGAAGTGGGCGGTCGACTCGATCACGGCGTCGGCGTCGGGGGCGGTCTCGACGTCGTCGAGGTCGCCGATGCTCTCCAGGAAGTGCGGGTTGAGCTCGGTGAGCCGGTCGGCCAGGTGCTCGCGCGAGATGACACGCGCGCAGGACAGGCAGATCACGCGGTCGTAGCGGCCGTGGAGGTCGATGACGTTGCGCGAGCCCGCGTCCTCGTGGAGCAGGTCGACGTTCTGCGTGATGATCCCCTCGAGGACGCCGCGCTCCTCGAGCCGGACCAGGGCCTTGTGCCCGGCGTTGGGGTGCGTGCGGTGCACGCGCTGCCAGCCCACGTGGTTGCGCGCCCAGTAGTGGCGGCGGAACGCCTCGTCCCCGACGAACTGCTGGTACGTCATCGGGTTGCGGGGCGGGGAGTCCGGCCCGCGGTAGTCGGGGATGCCGGAGTCGGTCGAGATGCCCGCGCCCGTCAGGGCGGTGAGCCGCTTGCCGCGCAGCAGGTGGACGACGTCGTCGATCGTGGGGCCGGTCGCTGGGGTCTCGGGGGTCTGCGGGGGCACGATCCGAGCGTACGACGGCCGCAGGAGCGGTTCCACAAGGAGCGGTGTGAGGTGCGGCGCCCGGGTGGGCGGGGGCGGGACGGGTGGACCGGGCGCCCTTGAAGTGCGCCGAGGGCATGCCGCGGAAAAGCACCGAGTAGGACACCTGTCCAAGGGGCAAATCGGGCTTACCGCTCAACACGCCCTCGTATTGGTTAAGACCCTTGGCAAAGGTTCCTTTCGGGTCTACTGTGCGAGGCGTCCGAACAAAGTTCCGGGCGTGCCCGGAGGAGAGCAACGAGGCCCTCACATGCAAGACACACCCAGACGCCGGCTCGCGCCGGTGGCGATCGCCGCAGCCGCGGTCCTCGCCGCATCCGTCGTGGTGGCACCGGCAACCCAGGCCGCCGCGACCACTGCCAAGCCCGCCGCGACCTCGTCGTCCGCAGGCCCTGACGACATCAACGGCTACCGCAGCGTCGGCTACTTCATGGCCGACGGCCCGATCACGCGCGACTTCCACGTCGCGAACCTCGTGTCGACCGGCGCGATCAAGGACCTGACCCACCTCAACTACGCGTTCGGCAACGTCACGACCGACCTCGTGTGCGACATCAACCAGGTGCCCGGCGAGGGCGACGCGCAGAACGACTTCCTGCGCCTCGTGCCCGCGAACCAGTCCGTCGACGGCAAGGCCGACAAGGCCGGCCAGGCGCTCGCGGGCAACTTCAACCAGCTCCGCAAGCTCAAGGCCGTCAGCCCCGACACCAAGATCCTCGTGTCGCTCGGCGGCTGGACCTGGTCGGACAACTTCTCCGAGGCCGCGTCCACGGCCGAGGGGCGCACGAAGCTCGTGAACTCGTGCCTCGACATCTACATCCGGGGCAACCTGCCCCAGATCGGCGACAAGGGCGGCCCGGGTGCTGCGGCCGGGATCTTCGACGGCATCGACATCGACTGGGAGTGGCCCGTCACCGGGGGCGAGACGGCGAACGCCCGCCCCGAGGACAAGGAGAACTTCCTGCTCCTCATGGAGGAGTTCCGCACCTCGCTCGACGCGCTGGGCGCGCAGGACGGCCAGGACTACCTGCTGACGGGCTTCGCCCCCGCGGGTGGCTGGAACGCCGGCCAGGGTGGATGGCTCGACCCGCGTCTCTTCGCGGTGGTCGACTTCCTCAACGTCCAGGGCTACGACTTCCACGGCGGCTGGGTCCCGAACAAGACCGGCCACCAGGGCAACCTGCACCCGGACGGCACCGAGAACTGGGGCCTCGGCCTCGACGGTGCGATGGGCATGTACGTCAACGCGGGCGCGGACCCGCAGCAGCTCAACGCGGGCCTCGCGGCCTACGGCCACGGCTGGTACGGCGTCGCGGACGGCAGCGCGGGCTGGAAGCCTGCCGCGGGCTACATCGGCACCAAGACGTACGCCGAGCTGCGCACCGTCGGCAAGGCGTACTTCGACCCGAAGATCGGCGCCTCGTGGCGCTACGACGGCGACCAGTGGTGGAGCTACGACGACAAGGCGTCCGTGAACGCGAAGGCCGAGTGGCTGGCGGTCCAGGGCTACGGCGGCGCCATGTGGTGGGACCTCACGGGCGACTACAAGAACGAGCTCGGCTCGACCCTCGGAGCGACGCTGCGTGCGTCGACCCCCGGCCCGCAGGTCGGCGCGCAGTGCGCCGCCCCCTGGTACGGCTCGGGCGTCTACACCTCGGGTGACGTCGTCTCGCACGACGGCGCCGAGTACAAGGCCAAGTGGTGGACGCGTGGCACGGCCCCGGCCGCGACCTCGGGCAGCCCGTGGCAGAAGATCGGCCCGTGCGGCACGGCCCCCGTGGTCGAGGTCGTCAAGTGCGCCCCGGCGTTCTCGCTCGAGGCCACGTACTCGGGCGGCGCGGTCGTCTCGCGTGCTGGCGTGAACCACACGGCCCAGTGGTGGACCCGTGGCGAGGTCCCCGGGAGCGACGTCTGGGGTGCGTGGGACGCGGGTCGGCCCTGCTCGGTCTGACACCTGCGTGACCGTCCCGGGTCGGTCCGGGACGGGTCAGGGGCGCCGCACCTTCGGGGGGCCCCCCCCCTGACGCGTGCGGGGAGAGGCGCCCGACGGCGTCACGCGCCGCTCGTGGTCGTCCCGCCCGAGGTGTCGGTCGAGCCGTTCGAGCCGGGCCCGCGGCCGCCGCCCATGCCGCCCATGCCGCCGCCCGCGAACTCGCCCGCGACGGCTGTCGCGGCCTGCGTCGTGCCGTCGGTGGTGCCGTCGGACGAGAGCCCCGTGCCGTCCGGGGTGCCGAGCGTCCCGCCGGTCTCGAAGAGGTAGGTGGCTCCCGTCTCGATCTCGGGCGACGAGTAGACGACGTTCTGCGTGTCCTTGGTGACCTCGTAGGACACGAGGGTCGTGCCGTCCTCGGCGAGGACGTGGACCACGGTCCCGGCCGCGGCGCTCTGGTCGAGGTTCGCGGCGACCCAGCCCTGCGACGAGTCGGTGTCGGGGGCCACGGCCATGCCCGAGCTGCCCGCGGCGAGCAGCGTGCCTCCCGAGACGGTGAACGTGCCGTTGACGTCGAGCGCGCCGTTCCCGGCGTTCGTCGGCCCCTGGACCACGGTGGTCCCGCCGGTGATCTCGAGCGAGCCGTTGCTGTCCAGGCCGTCGCCGCCCGCGTCGACCACGAGCGTGCCGCCCGAGATCGTGAGCGAGTAGTCGCCCGCCGCCTCGCCGCCCGGTGCACCGCCGCCCTGGCCACCCGCCTGCCCGCCGGGGGCTGCGCCGTCGGGCATCTCGCCGGACGGCATCTCACCGCCGGGCCTGGCCGGGGGAGCGCCGGCCGTGCCGTCGCCGGGGACCGTGCCGTCGGGCAGGGTGGGGCGCTCGCCGTCGGCCGGGGGAGTGAAGTCGCCGGGTGCCTGGCCGTCCTGCGGTGCAGGACCCTCCTGCGCCGTGCCGGTGCCCGTGGTGTCGGTGCTGCTCCCGCCCGCGGCGTTCACGCCGTCGTCGGACGCGGTGATGTGGACGTCGCCGCCCGCGAGCGTGATCGTGGCCCCTTCGAGGCCCTCGACCGACTCCGAGACGGTGAGCGTGCCGGCCGTGATCGTGAGGTCGCCGTCGGCGTGGACGCCGTCGTCGCCCGAGGCGAGAGTGACGTCCCCGCCGGAGACCGACACGGCACCGTTCGAGTGCAGGCCGTCGTCCGAGGCGGCGACGTCCACGGTCGCGCTGCCGCCGACCACGACCCCCACGTCGCCCTTGATGCCCTTGGCCGAGGCGTCCTCGGCGACCTCCGTGCCGGGCCCGCCCGCCGCGGCGATCTTCACGGTCGCGTCCGCGACGATCGCGTCGGTCTCGGCCTGGACGCCGTCGTCGCCCGACGTGACGTCGACCGTCCCGCCGAGGATCGCGACGTAGCCCATGGTCTCGTCGTCGGCGTTCGTGGACTTGAGGCCGTCGGCCGCCGCGGTCACGGTGACCGACGCGTCGCCGGTCACGACCAGGTAGTCCTTGCCGCGGACGCCGTCGTCGCCCGCGTCGACCGTGAGGTCGCCCCCGGCGATCACCAGGCCGTCCTTGCTCACGATCCCGTCCGTCGCGGCGCTGACCACGTCGAGGGACCCCGTGCCGCCGATCGTGAGGTCGGCCGAGGAGAACAGGGCTGCGTCGGGCTCGTCGGTGCTGCCGTCGGCATCGTCGTCCACGGCGGCACCGGTCGCCTCCAGGTGGTTCGTCGAGCCGTCGGCAAGGACCACGACCGCGGTCGCGGCGTCCTCCACGACCAGCGCAGAGGTGGTCGAGGACGTCACGCTCGCGCCGTCGAGCACGAGCCGCACCACGCCGTCGCCCGACGACGCCACGACGAGCCGCCCGTCGGTCAGGTCTCCCGTGACGCGGTAGGTGCCGGCCTGGCTGATCGTGACGGTCGAGCCGTCCACGGTCACGCCGTCACCGTCGGCCTGGGCCGAGTCGCCGTCGAGCGAGAGCGCGACCTCGGACTCGTCCCACGAGAGGTCCGCGTCGTCGGCCCCCGAGGAGTGCGGATCGGCGTTCGCGGCCATGGCCTCCTCGGGGGTCAGGCCTGCGACGGCGGTCGACGCCGTGGTGGCTGCAGCGGCGTCGCTCGTGGTGGTGCTCGTGCCCGTGTCCGCCGAGCAGCCGACGAGCGCGGCGGCCGTGAGCGTGGCGGTCAGGACAGCGGTCGTGACGGTGGTGGCTCTACGGAGTCGCATCAGGTGCTCCTGTCGGGAGAGGTGGTCAGGGAGGGTTCGACCCAGCGGCGGACGACACGTCGCCACGGGGTGCTCGGCAGGTCGGGGCGGAGGACCGCCAGACCGGTGCCGTACTTGGAGATGCGCTGCGGCCGGTGGCCGCTGCGCCAGAGCAGGTGGTCGAGGCACGACGGCGTCGACCCGGTCTTGGTCTCGACGACCACGAGGTCGGGGACCGCCGCGGCCCGGCCCGCGGGCGTGCCCTCGTCGAGCAGCCACGTCAGGCCCGCGTCGAGCGTCGCGCGAGCCGCGGGCGCCCCGGGCCTCGTCCCGGGCAGGAGCAGCGTCGTCCGCCGGTACCTGGTCACGAGCCCGGCCGCGAGCGGCAGGTCGGCCGCCTCGGGGATCGCGGCGCCGTCGAGCGTCGCGGACACGAAGCGTCGGCCCTCGCCCAGCTCGCAGCGGCCTGCGAGGTCGTGCGCCACGCGGTCCTTGACGGTCGAGCCGCGCGCGGCCCGCGTCTTGACCTCGAGCCACGCCTCGCCCGAGTCGAGGTACGTCCGGGTGCGGACCTTGAAGCGCCGCCGACGACGGTGCGCCGCCAGGTGAAAGCTCGTCAGGTCCGGGGTGTCGAAGTACACCGACTCGTACGAGAACTCGCGACGGCCGTCGACGTCGAGCACCCGCACGCCCGGCTCGCGCTCGGCGAGGTCCGCCAGGACCGCCTGTGCCTCCGCGCGCCGCAGGACGTACTTGCGGTCGATCCGGGTCTGGAGCGACGCCGAGGCCACGAGCTCGTCGAGCGACACGGGGGAGAACCCCGCGTGCGGCGCGACGAGGGTGTCGAGCGCGGCGCCGTCGGGCAGGGGCGTGGTCATGCCGACACCCGGGCGGCGGGGCCGGCCGGGGCCGCAAGGGCTGCCGCGACGTCGCCCGCACTGCTCGCCGCGACGCCGCCGCCCGGGGCGACCTCGAAACGGACGTCGACCAGGGTCGTGTCGTTCACCAGGTCGAGGCGCTGGACCGACGCCGAGTGCACGTGCGCCCCCAGGAGCTGCTCGAGGTAGGCCACGAGGCCGGCCTCGTCGGGGAAGGCGCGGTCGAGCAGGACGACCTGGCTGCGGTGACGTCGCAGCAGGCGCGGGTGGTCCGCGACCGCCATGACCACGAGGATCAGGGCGCTGCCCGCGACACCCAGCCAGCCCGCCGTCGCGCCGAGTCCACCCAGGAGCCCCAGGGCGAGGGCCGCGAAGTAGTACGCGACCTCGTGCTGGCTCAGCTCGGTCGAGCGCAGCCGGATGATCGACAGGACACCGAAGAGGCCCAGGCCCAGGCCCGCGCCGACCGTGCTGCTCGCGAGCGTCGCCGCGACCGCCAGGACGCCCACGTTCACGCCCAGGTAGGCCACGACCAGGTCGCGGCGCCGATGACGCGGGAAGTAGAGGCCGAACGTCAGGACGAGCACGGCGACCAGGTCGACGAGGTACAGCGCGAGCTGTGGGGGCTGGGTCACGGGTGACCTCCAGGTGACGGGGAACTGAACTCCTCCATGGAGCCGTCCGAACCTGTGAGGTCGCTATGACACGGGGTAGGTGGGGATGTGAGTCTGCGGTGCCCGTCGCCGAGCCTGCGGTGTGTGCCCGTCGCCGAGGTAGACCCGTGTGCGCGAGGTAGGGCTCCGGGAGGTCTACCTCGCGCACACGGGTCTACCTCGTGCCCGACGGCGGGCCCCGGCTCGCGGCGTTCGGCGCCCGATTCGGTCCTCACGCCCTGAGCGGGTATCCTTCTGCAGCCGGGACTTCCCGGTTGGGTAGCGTGTCCGAGTGGCCTAAGGAGCACGCCTCGAAAGCGTGTGTGGGTGAAAGTCCACCGTGAGTTCGAATCTCACCGCTACCGCAAGTACGAAGGGTCCCGACCGGTGGTCGGGGCCCTTCGTCGTTGGCGGGCACTGGTTCACTCCGCCTCGTCCTCCGACTTCTGGACGAGCGGGTTGACGACCGCCCGGAGGTCCAGAGCCATCTCGCACCATCGTCAGTGTGACGAGCAAAGCAGTCGCGATGATCGCGACCGGCGTCGTCACGGTATGTCGGAAGTCGTGCGGGAGACCCGCGTACCGATGGTGATCTGCGCGTCGTAGCGAAGGTCACGTACCCGGCTGGGGAGTGCGGTGTGCCACCGGGGGGAAGCACCTGACCACGTGGGCCGGACTCTACCGCCTTGCGGATCGCGGCGATGCCAGGGGCAAAAAATGCAAGCGTGCGCCGGTACAGCCGAGCGCTATCACACTCGAGACCTGCTCGTAGATGGCGAATTTCCGGGTGCACCAGGCGTCTCTTGTCGACCTAACCCCCGGTGGTATTGTGCTCAGGGAAAAGTGCAACGCCTTGACTCTCTGCCCATCGTTGCCCCCTCGTGGAAACGCACCAACGGGCTACCAGGTCACGATCCGATGAGATGCGGATACCTCGGTCGACCTCGAGAATCTCGAGCGAGAGTCCAGTCAAGGCGTTCAAACAATACGAAACCAACTCGACGAGATCATGCCCAACGCATAACGCGCGAGCATCGCACGGCGTGCATAGGGCTTCACCGTGACGAACACACGGCACCGTCACGGAGACCGCGGCTTGGGCCGCCACTGCCGCTTCCTCGGACGAGCTCCATCCCGCGGCGGCGCAATAGTCCCGCGCGATATCGTCCAGATCGGGCCGATGATTGTCCATCATCCACGCCTGGGACCGGGGTAGGTCCTGAGGCGTAACCTTTCGCTTTTGTCCCGTCACAGGATCGATTAGCCGCGTTCTGGCACCTACAAACCGAGCGGCACGTCGTACGCGCTCTAGGTCGGCGGCCACAAGTATTGCCCGGGCAAGAACTGTGTCGATCCGGGCTTCAGCGTCCGCACGGGTACTCGCAATATCGGCGACGACATCTAGAGCAAAGCGTCTTAGCGCGCCCAGTTCAATAAGAAGGTCGGCTTCGAGATCACGATTGGCGCTGATGATCAGATCAGGGAGGCCTTTCAAATCTGCAGGGACTTCGCCATCGCAATCGATTAAGACCAGCACGCCCGGAAGGCCTTCCAGGTTCAATCTCCGATGCGCGGCGATTGCATTCGAGCGGCCGCGAGCGGAAATGACAATTGCATCGGAATGTAGGAATGGAAGCAATGCCCTGCGATCCGTAGTTCCTTCCACGACTACAAGTGCGATCCTAGGGTCGAGTGCTCGCCTACGTTGGTAGATTGATTGCGCGAAACCCCCAGGGGATGGAAATGCAAGGCCCATCAGTGCCGATCCAGCGACCGCTCGAGTTCCGGATGGTTTGCAAGAATAGCTGGCGCGTGAGTTGCCATAAGAAACTGCAGTTGGGATGCCCGACCCATGCCATGCAGGTCGTCGATGAGCGTGTCCTGCCACAGGACATGCAATGACAACTCAGGCTCATCGACCAGCACCAAGGTGGACGGAGAAGTCTTGAATAAGATCTCGAACGCAAGGACTGTTATCTGCTGCTCTCCTGAACTCAACTCGGACGGTCTAATCTCTGTTCCGTCACCTAGGGCAAACCTCAGGCCTGACTCCCTGCTCAAGATTGCGCGCTTTCCGGTGAACCGACCGTCAATGAACTTGCGGAACGCGGAGAGTTTCCCGGCGAGGTCGTCTAGAACCTCCATCTTGCGGGTGGCGCCCATCAGGAATGTCTCAATCACCGGTGCGACCTGAGGGCCGATGCTCGCTGGGTCCAGGTCCGGCTGGTATGAATCATCGCTGTCGAGTAGCCCGACACTTCGAAGGGCGTCGCGCTTCGCGTCGACTTCGTCGACAAGCTCTCCAAGTCCGACCGTATCAACCTTCCGGCCGGAGTTCATCGCATCAATAACTGCGCCAGGAAATCGCCGATCCTCTTGGAGCGAGACGCGGGTGTAGGCTGAATCTGCCTCCTGTATTCTCCGCGCGATATCAGTTGCCGCCGCCTCGACCGCGAGTCGACGCGTGATTCCACGTGCGCTTTGGGATGCCTTTCGGCCTTCGTCTTCCGTGGACGCGATAAGTCGCTGGTCGGTGATGTATAGCACCGGAAAGTGCTCGGAGATTGTATGCAGCCACTCGGGCGCGTCGGGACGGCGCTTCTGCTGGCGTGTTGACCTGAAGTACTTTCGTACGTGATCGAATTCTTCAAAGCTCGCGTTCGCTGCCCGGGCATATTCCCGTAGCGTTTGGTCGAGAGGCTCGCTTAATTCGCGCTGTTCGAGGAGGGCAGATATTGCCCACTCGGGAAATTCCGAATCCAGCTCCGGCCAGTCGATGGTGCCGCGCTGATTTCCCCACCGTACCGTGCTGCCGCCCGCCGCGTGTCGGCTGAGGGAGAAATCTGGCCCGGCTTGAAATTCCAGGTGAAACTCGTTGAGCGGTGCATGAGCGAGTGTGTATGCATCGCCTGCAGAAACGGCATTGATGATCCGCAAGAGCGTCGACTTGCCGGTTCCGTTAGCGCCGGTCAGCACGGTTGGGCGTCTTTGGTCTAGGGCGATGTCGTAGTCTGAGCGTCCAAAGAGTCCGCGCACATGTATGCCGACAAGGTCACCTCTTGGATCTGACATGGCGCCTAGCGTAGCGGAGACGTCGTGAGTGGCCCGGGTGAAAGCTCTCACGCCTCCAGGTGCGAGAGTTGGGGACTCGTTTCGCGTTCTGAGAGGGGTTAGATGGGCCGGAGTGCTCTCCAAACCGACTCAGACTTGGGCGCGCCACGCCAGGGCGCCCAGAGACGGAGGTCGGGCACAGCGAGGCCGCGCTCGGTTCTGCACCCACCGACCGCGTCGGTGTCTATGTAGCCGTTTGTCCTCTCCGGCCACAGGGTCGCCGCATCATGACGTGACATGTGGTACAACGATGTCCACGTAGGCCTCCGTCCTTCGCCGCGCTTCGCCGCGCTTCGCCGCGCTTCGCCGCGCGAAGTTCGCGCCACGCGTGTCATCGGGGGCCCTCATCAATCACGGGCGTCGGCTTGACCGGGGTGAGCGCTCCACGCTGGACTCTCGCGCGACCGCGACATGTCCGGTCCGCCCGAGATGAACCGGCCGGTCAGGCCCATTGGTGGAAGAGTGTCCCCGTGACCTCGAACGACGCCGACAGCGCAGACGACCAGCCGAGACCGTCAGGTGCGTTCGCCGCAGCCCCCGACGTCGACTCGGTCTTCCCCGCGCGGCCGGCACCGGACCCGACCGACCCGGCCGCCCCGGCCGTGCCCCAGCAGCCCGGCGACCACGACGCGGAGCACGGGACGGAACACGACCCCGCCCCCACCCGGCGCCGCTGGTCGTTCGTTCGCGAGGTCGGCATCATCGTCGTCGCGGCGCTGATCATCTCGTTCCTCATCAAGACGTTCCTGGTCCAGCCGTTCGTCATCCCGAGCGAGTCGATGGAGGACACGCTCATCAAGGACGACCGGGTCCTGGCGTCGCGCCTGGTCCCGCGGTTCCTCGACGTGCACCGCGGCGACGTCGTGGTCTTCAAGGACCCGGGCGGCTGGCTCGCGAACCAGCCGCAGGACGAGTCGACGGGCCTGGTCAAGGCGGGCGAGACGTTCCTGACGTTCATCGGCATCCGTCCGGTGGACGCGAACGAGCACCTCATCAAGCGGGTCGTCGGCCTGCCGGGGGACCACGTGACGTGCTGCGACGCGCAGGGTCGGGTGTCGGTCAACGGTGTGCCGATCGACGAGACGTACATCAAGCCGGGTTCTGCCCCGAGCGAGATCCCGTTCGACGTGACGGTCCCCGAGGGGCACCTGTTCGTCCTGGGCGACAACCGCCAGAACTCGGGCGACTCGCGCTACAACACCGACAAGCCGGGGCAGGGGTTCGTGCCCATGGAGAACGTGGTGGGCACCGCGGTCGCGAAGGTGTGGCCGCTCGACCGGGCGGCGCTGATGCGCAACCCGGGCAGCGTGTTCGAGGACGTCCCGGAGCCCTGAGCGGAGTCACCCGCACGACGACCCCGTCGCCCGGGCACTCCGGCCCCGCATCCCCTAGCGTGGGGGGACTGCCCGCACGCGGAAGGGACTGCCCGTGACCCGGAGATCGGCCCGAGCCGTCGGGGGACTGCGCCGTGCGGCGCTCGGAGCGGCGGCCGCAGCCGTGGCGCTGGTGGTGGTCGCCGGCTGCACGGGATCGCCCTCGGCGTCTCCGGGCCCGACGCCGGAGCGCCCCTCCGCGGGCGCCTCGCCCTCTGAGCGGCCCACGCCGACACCCACCCCGACCCCCAGCCCGAAACCGACCCCCACGCCCACCCCGACACCGACGCGTGCCGCGTCGAACGTGCCCATGACGCGCCTCGCCCCGGGCGAGAACCCGCCGCAGTTCGTCATCTTCTCGTTCGACGGTGCCGGATGGCACGACCGCTGGACCGAGTTCCGCGAGGCCGCGGCACAGGTCGACGCGCGGTTCACGGGGTTCCTCACGGGCATCTATCTGCTCACGGACGAGCACCGCGACGCCTACACGGGCCCTGGGCACCCGACGGGCAAGGCGTCGGTGAGCTTCGGGGGCGACGCGGCGACGGTGACCACTCTCGTGGGCGACCTCAACGCGGCGTACCTCGAGGGGCACGAGATCGGGACGCACTACAACGGGCACTTCTGCGCCGACAACCCGCCGGGCGGGGCGTCGTGGTCCACGGCCGACTGGAACAGCGAGCTCGACCAGTTCTTCGGGTTCTGGAACGGCTGGCAGGAGATCGACGGCCTGCAGGGCACGCCGCCGCTCGCGATCCCCGCGTCCGAGGTCAAGGGTGGCCGGACGCCGTGCCTCGAGGGGAGCTGGGACCAGATCGCCCCCGCGTGGGCGGCGCACGGGCTGACGTACGACTCGTCGATCCCGGGCAGCGGCATCGCGTGGCCCAGGCAGGAGTACGGCGTGTGGGAGTTCCGCATGCAGACCACGAGCTCCCCGACGCTCGGCAGCGTCATGGCCATGGACTACAACTTCTGGTACAAGTTCAACAAGGCGAAGAACGAGCCGGAGCGGGCCCCGGAGATCCGGGCCGCGGTCCTCGAAACGTACCGCCACATGTACGACGCGGCCTTCACCGGCAACCGTGCGCCGGTGCTCGTGGCGAACCACTTCAACCAGTGGAGCGGCAACGCGTTCAACCCGGCGGCCAAGGACTTCATGCTCGAGACGTGCGGCAGGCCCGAGACGATCTGCGCGACGTACCAGGACGTCATCGCCTGGATGAACCTGCAGGACCCGGCGGTGCTGGCCGAGCTCCAGGCCCGTCCCGCGGTGTACTGAGCCGTGGTCACGAGCGCGGGGCTCCTGCTCTACCGGGTCGCGGACGACGGCGCGGCCGAGGTGCTGCTCGGTCATATGGGCGGGCCGTTGTGGGCCCGCAAGGAGGAGCGAGGGTGGACGATCCCCAAGGGTGAGCACGCCCCCGACGAGGACGCGCACGACGCCGCGGTCCGCGAGTTCACCGAGGAGCTGGGCTCGCCGCCGCCCGAGGGGCCCGAGGTCGACCTGGGCGAGGTCCGGCAGCGCGCGGGCAAGACGGTCCGGGCGTGGGCACGCCGGGCCGACCTCGACGTGGGCACCGCGGTGAGCAACACGTTCGAGATGGAGTGGCCGCCGCGCTCGGGCCGCCGGGCGACGTTCCCGGAGCTGGACCGGGTCGCGTGGGTGCCGCTCGCGCGGGCGCGCGAGCTGGTGGTCGCGGGGCAGGTGGGTCTGCTGGACCGCCTCGAGGAGGCGCTCACGAACCCCTGAGGTGCCCGACGTCGGAGCGCGCCTCGGGCAGGGGGCTACTCCGGGAGGCCCGAGACCCCCGTCAGCTCGTTGGGGACCACGTCGAGCGTGGTGCTCGCGTAGACCTCGCCGGACTCGACGTCGACCGCGTGCACGGCCTTGGTGGCGGGGTCGGTCACGTACGCGGTGTGGTCGAGCACGAAGAGCGTGGGGCGCGGTGCCTGCCACTCGTCGGGCTCGGTCCAGGCTCCCGTCACGGGGATCGTGCTGGTGATCGCGCCCGTGGCGGGGTCGATGACGCGCAGCGCCCCGTCGGTCCCGAGGACCAGGGCCTCGCCGTGCGGGCCGCGGCCGAGCGAGCGGAACGAGTAGCTCGCGCCCGTCTCGACCAGGGCGATCTGCTTGCTCACGGTGTCGACGAGCGAGACGCGCGTGGGGCGTTCGAGCTCGGCGTCGGGGTCGGTCTTGTAGTCGCCCAGGACGACCGCGGACTCCTCGGACCCGGCCTGGTTGCCGATGCGGCCGTACGCGTCGGCCGACGGGATCTTGGTCAGCTCGCCCCCTGCGTAGACGACCACGCCGTCCTGGCAGCCCACGACCACGGCCTCGTCGGACGCGACGGCCTCGCCGTGCACGCCCGGGCAGGCGTCGGTGCGCGCGATCTCGTGGTGGCCGCTGTCGAGGACGACGACGCTCGACCGGGCGTCCTCGGTGCCGTCGGTGACCAGCAGGTTCCCGTTCTCGAGCTCGACCGCGACGCCGTGGTGCGGCGACGGGGTCGTGTACGTGGTGGTCTTCGGCGTGCCGTCGGCGAGGTCGTGCGGGTCGAACGACTCGACGAGCCCCGAGCCGTCGTTGAACAGGACCGTGCGGCCCGCGTGGCGGACCACGTGCCCGGGGTGGTTCGCGGCGAACTCGACCTTCGTGAAGGCCGGGTCGGACGTGTAGAAGTGCGA
Organism: Oerskovia rustica; assembly: GCF_014836555.1. Taxonomy (GTDB): domain Bacteria; phylum Actinomycetota; class Actinomycetes; order Actinomycetales; family Cellulomonadaceae; genus Oerskovia; species Oerskovia rustica. The sequence continues at coordinate 16,484 of NZ_JACSQQ010000037.1, read as the reverse complement.
GTGGTTGCCGTGCGGCTCGCCCCACGTGCCGAGGTCGAGGACCCGGAACGCGTCGCCCGCGGAGACGATCACGTGGCGCTCGTCGCCCGCGGGGTTGAGGCGCGTGAAGCCGTCGACCGGGAGGTCGGCGACCTGTTCGAGGCTCGTGCCGTCGAGCACGACGACCCCGCCGTCGTAGGTCAGGGCGATGCGCGGGGTGTCGGTCGCGGCCTCGGTCCCGTGGCCGCCGTCCTCGTGCTCGTCGTGCTCGTGGTCGTGCTCTGCCGCGTCGGACGCGGCGGGGGAGCTCTCGCCCGTGGCACAGCCGGCGAGGACGGCGGCGGGCAGGGCGAGGGCGATCCCCAGGGCGAGGCTGCGGTGTCTGGTGCTGGTCATGGCGTCACGGGACCCCGGCGGGTCCCACCGTCCTTCCGGTAGGTGGATGGGTTCCGACGCAGGAGCGGCGGACCTCGCACACCGTAGCAGAGAATGAGAACCACTCTCATTATCATTCATGACCAGCACGTGGACCTACGCGTCGCGCACGAGGAACCGCCACGAGCCCAGGCCGCCGACCGCCACCACCCACGTGAGCGCGACGAGCGTCGCCGTCGGCCCGTCGAGCGCGCCCGGACCGGCGTCGAACCAGGCCGCCGCGGCACGGTCGGGCAACCAGCGCGCGTGCTCGGTCGCGCCCGCGAGCAGCGGGGACACGACGAGGACCAGCGCCAGCACACCGACGAGCGCAGGCACGAGGTGACGCACGAGCAGCGCCACGGCGTGCGAGAACACCCCGATCAGGACGAGGTAGGCCGCGGCCCCCAGGAGCGCGCCCGCTCCGGCGCCGTCCGTCGAGGCGGGCGCGTCGAGCAGGCGCTGCGTGACCGCGGCCGCGGCCACGCACGCGCCGAGCGTCGAGATCGCCGCGAGCGCGACCACCGCGGCCGCCGCGATGCTCTTTCCCGCGACGAGCAGCCCGCGTCGCGGCACCGCGGCCAGGGTCGTGGCGACCTGGCGACCGGCGTGCTCCTGGGAGACCGCCAGCACCCCGACCAGCACGAGACCCGCCACGACGAACGGCACCGTCCGGAGCGTGACGTCGACCGCCGAGGTCGGAAGGTCCTGGTCGGCGGCCGCGCCCGCCTGCGCGGCGGCGATCAGGGCGCCGACGACGACGGTCCCCACGACGGCGAGGACCGTGACGGGCAGCGTGCGCAGCTTGTCGAGCTCTGCGGCGACGACGGGTGGCAGCCCCACGGCCCTCACGCGTCCCGCCGGGAGAACACGGCACCCGCGACCACGAGGAGTGCCAGGGCCCACCCGGTCATGACGAGCGCGCCGGGTCCGGCGGCCAGCCCGCCGGCGACCGTGTCGACGTCCCCGAAGAGCCTGCGCCCGGCCATGTCCGGGAGCCAGTGCGCGACCGGCGTGAGCATCGTGAGCAGGAGCGACACCGACACCAGGGAACTGTTGACCACGAGCACGAGGAGCGGGACGACCCCGCTGCGCGTGAAGACCGTGACGGCCAGGGCGAGGAGCGCGGTGAGGGTCCAGTAGAGGGCCGCGCCGAGGCACCGCCGGACGGCCTCGTCGGCGGGGACGGTCGAGGTCGCGGCGTCGCCGATGATCGCCTCGGCGAGGGTGACGCTCGCCGGGATCGCCACCGCCGCGGTCGCGAGCACGAGGAGGACGACCGCGGCGGCCTTCGCGACCAGGACGCCCACGCGGCGCGGGACGGCGACGAGCGTCGTGCCGATCTGCCGCCCGCCCCCGGCGTCGGGGCTGTTCGCGGTGAACTCGCTGCTCATCGCGACCACGCCGATCACGACCGCCCCCACGGTCCCGATCGGCATGGACGCGAACGCGGTGTCGAACGCGGAACCGTAGCCCGAGTCCTCGGGGCGTCCGGCGAGGAGCGCGTCGCGGACGCCGACCGCGTTGAGCAGGGTCAGTGCGCCCGCCCCGAGGACGGCGACCGCCGCCCCGGTCCACACCGCGGGGAGCGCCGAGAGCTTCTGCAGCTCTGCGGCGAACACGCTCCACGCCCTCATCGGACCGTGTCCCGGCCGTCGCTCGTGAGCGCGAAGAACGCGTCCTCGAGGGTTTCGTAGCGGCGGGTCACGTCGTCGAGCGTCCCGTCCGCGACGACGCGCCCGCCCGCGATGATCACGAGGTCGTCGGCGATGTCGGCGACCTCGCCCATGAAGTGGCTCGACAGCAGGACCGTGCCGCCCGCGTCCGCGTGCGCGCGGAGCAGGCCACGGATCCACCGGATGCCCTCCGGGTCGAGCCCGTTGACGGGTTCGTCGAGGACCAGGACCTCGGGCTCGCCCAGCAGCGCGCACGCGAGCCCCAGGCGCTGCCCCATCCCCAGGGAGTAGCGCCCCACGCGCGTCCGTGCCGACGCCGTGAGCCCGACCTGGTCGAGCACGTGGTCGACCCGCCGCTGCGGGATCCCGTTGCTGCGCGCGACCCAGGAGAGGTGGTTGCGGGCCGTGCGGGAGCGGTGCGCGCCTGAGCCGTCGAGCATCGACCCGAGGGTGCGCAGCGGGTCGCGCAGGGACCGGTAGGACTGACCCGCGACGAGGGCGCGCCCCTCGTCGGCCCGGTCCAGGCCGAGGAGGATGCGCAGGGTGGAGGACTTGCCGGCGCCGTTCGGCCCGAGGAATGCGGTCACCCGGCCCGATCGGGCCTCGAAGCCGACGTGGTCGAGGACGGTGCGGGAGCCGTGGTGTTTGACGAGGTGCTCGATGGTCAACATGTCCACAGTCCAGCCGTCGGGGGCGCGCAGGTCATCGGGCCAGGGGCCGGACCTGCGGCCCGGCGTCCGACCCCGGTCCCTCGGACCGTGGTCCGATGTGCGCGACGCGGCGGATCCCTAGACTCCGGGGGTGGAGACGACTGCCCGACCCGTGCTGCGATCTCGCGTGTGGCCTCTCGCCGGTGGCCTCGTGGGCGTCCTCGTCCTCGTGCTCGCGACCCTCGGCGTCGACCGTCCGGTGACGGCCCTCGTCGTCCTGCTCGTCGCGACCGCCACCACGGCAGGCGTCCTGGCCTGGGCACTCGTCCGGTCCCGGCGCGAACGCCGCGCCTACGAGGACGACCTGACGGCCTGGGCGGCGGAACGGGCCGCGCAGGGCGAGCGCCTGCGCATCGCCCGCGACCTGCACGACCTCGCCTCGCACGGCCTGGGCCTCATCACGGTGCGCGCCGCAGCGGCGCGCACCGTGTCCGGGCCCGACGGCGAGGCCGAGCGGGCCCGAGCCCTCGCCGACATCGAGCGAGCGGGTCGGGACGCGACCACGGAGCTGCGCAGGATGCTCACGGTCCTGCGCAGCCCGGGCGACGACGCCCCGCTGCGTCCCGCGGAGATGCTCGACGACCTCCCGCAGATCGTCGAGAGCGCCCGGTCCGCGGGCCTGGACGTCGCGCTCGATGCCGAGGACCTCACGGTGTCGGCCGGGGTGGGGCTCGCCGTGTGCTCGGTCGTCCGTGAGGCCCTCGCGAACGTCCTGCGGCACGCAGGCCCGACCCGGGCCCAGGTCGTCCTCGGCCACGACGCCGCGGGGCTGCGGCTGGTCGTCGAGGACGAGGGGCCCGTCGCCGGGTGGGTGCCACACCCGGGGGCAGGGGTCGGGCTCGCAGGCCTGCGCGAGCGGGTCGCGACGCTCGGCGGCTCCCTCGCCTCGGGCCGCTGCGGGCGCGGGTTCCGTGTCGAGGCCGTGCTGCCGGACGGTGGGCGGTCGTGACGACGTCGGGCTCCGCGACCACCGTGGCGCCGGTGCGGGTCCTCGTCGTGGACGACCAGCCGCTGATCCGCCACAGCCTGCGGCTCGTCGTCGACGGCGCGGGCGACCTCCTGGTCGTGGGCGAGGCGAGCTCAGGTGAGGCCGCGGTCGAGACCGCTCGCCGGACCCGCCCCGACGTCGTCCTCATGGACGTCCGCATGCCCGGCGGCGACGGGATCGACGCCACGCGCCGGATCGTGGCGGACCCCGACCTCGCGGCGACCCGCGTCCTCGTGCTCAGCATGTTCGAGCTCGACGAATACGTCCACGGCGCCCTGCGCGCGGGGGCGAGCGGCTTCCTGCTCAAGGACGCGGAGCCCGCGAGCCTCGTCGACGCCGTACGGCGTACGCACGCGGGCGAGTCGTTGTTCGCCCCGGCCATCCTCACCCGGATCGTCGCGCACTACCTCGACGGCGGGCCGTCACGCACACCTGCGACACCCCAGGGGCTCACGAGCCGGGAGGTCGAGGTGCTCGCGCTCGTGGGCCGCGGGCTGTCCAACCAGGAGATCGCGCAGCGGCTGACGATCTCCATGGGGACCGTCAAGACCCACATCGGCAACCTGCTCGCCAAGCTCGCCGCCCGTGACCGGGCCCAGCTCGTCATCGCGGCGTTCGAGCACGGGCTGGTCGCTGCCGACCGTCCTGACCGGTCCACCTCGCCGGGACGCCCGACCCGGATCGTGGGCCGGGCGACGGGGGCCTGATCAGGCGTTCGCGACCGGCCCGGGGTCTGGCTGCGACACGGGCGGTACGGGCGGCTCTGACGGCTCTGCCTCGACGGTCGACGGCGCGCCCTCCGGCGCCCTGCGTCCCAGCTGGACGAGCCGGAACACCGCCCCGACGAGCAGCACCACGAGCGCGACGTTGCGGACGGCCGCGAGGAGCACGATCCACGGCGTGCCGACCATGAACTCCCAGTACGCGATCGGGTAGAGCACCTGCGTCAGCGCCGCGGTTCCCAGGACGGCGAGGGCGGGCGGTGACCAGACCGACCGTGCGCCCGGCCCGGCGAGCGCGATCGCGACGGCGACCGGCGGCCCGATCCACGCGACGAACTGCGGCGAACCCACCTTGTTGAACACGATGAGACTCAGCAGCAGCGCCGTCACCGCAAGGAGGAACACGTCGGTGCGGACCTCGGGTCGGCGGCGGACGGCCCACCAGGAGGTCGCGGCGATCGCGACGACGGCCAGGGGCAGCAGCACGTCGAGGAGCCGACCGGTCGTGGTCGTGCCGGGGCCGAGGATCTCCAGGGTGCGGATGTCGGGGTTCATCCAGACCCGAAAGCGCGGGTCGACGAGCCGCAGGACGCTGAACGGGGTGGCGAAGACCGACTCGGACTGCAGGCCGCGCGAGTCCTGCGTGCCGAACACCCCGAGGACCCGCGCGCCCGAGCCGCCCGCGAGGGCGAGCGCGACGACCACGACGCTGACCGCCGCACCGGGCAGGACGACGGTGCGCCACGGGCGCCTCGCGGTCGTCAGGAGCGCGACGACCACGGCTCCCGGCGCGATCTTGACCCAGGCGCCGAACGTCGCGATCGCCGTCGCGACGGCGGGCCGGCGGACCGCGACCGCGAGCGAGACGACCAGCAGCGCCCCGGCCACGCCGTCGAGTCGCCCCAGGAAGATCGGCCCCAGCGCGACGAGGAACAGCAGCCACCACCAGGCCGCGACCCGGCCGCGACCGGGCAGGCGTGCGAGGAACCAGAGCGCGACCGCGTCGAGCACGACGATCAGGGCCAGGAACTGCGCGTAGTACGCCTCGAACGACGAGCCGACGAAGGCGGGGGCGGAGACCGGCAGCAGGGCCCCCACGGGGTAGACCCAGTCGTAGTCGAGCACGGGCCAGATCCCGCGGTCCCAGCCGGCGCGGGCCCAGTACCAGTAGAGCTGGACGTCGCCCGAGATCCGGTACCCCCAGGTCAGGGCGTCGACGATCAGCCAGGCGTGCACGAGCACGAAGCCCGCGACCAGGGCCCAGGGGGAGCGCAGCGCCCAGGCGAGGAACCGGCGTCCGGTCGAGGCGGGCCGGGCGGCGGTGGTCTCGGGCACGGGCTCATCGTCGCACGACGGCGCCACGCGCGTCGGGCGAGGGGCGCGCCGTGGACGGGGGCGCCGTCGGGCACGACGAAGCGGCCCGCCCGGACGGAGAGGAGGCCCGGGCGGACCGCTGGTCGCGCGGTGAGGCAGCATCGCGCGACCCGAGGAGGAACGACTCAGGCGCGCAGGATCAGCGCGTCGCCCTGACCGCCGCCGCCGCACAGCGCGGCGGCGCCCACGCCGCCCCCGCGGCGCTGGAGGGCGAGGGCCAGGTGCAGGGCCAGGCGGGCGCCCGACGCGCCGACCGGGTGGCCCAGGGCGATCGCGCCGCCGTCGGCGTTGACGACCACGGGGTCGATCCCGAGGTCGGCGACCGACTGGAGCGCGACGGCCGCGAAGGCCTCGTTGATCTCGACGAGGTCGAGCTCGTCGGCCTTCATGCCCTCGCGCTCGAGCGCGCGGGTGATCGCACGGGCAGGCTGGGAGTGCAGCGAGTTGTCGGGGCCCGCGACCTGGCCGGCGGACCCGATCTCGGCAAGCCAGGTGAGGCCGCGCGAGACCGCGAAGGCCTTGCTGACGACGACGACCGCCGCGGCGCCGTCGGACAGCGGGGACGACGAACCGGCCGTGATGGTGCCGTCCTTCACGAACGCGGGACGCAGTCCGGCGAGCGCCTCGACCGTGGTGCCGGGGCGGATGCCCTCGTCCTCGGCGACGACGACAGGCTCGCCCTTGCGCTGCGGGACCGTGACGGGCGCGATCTCCTCGGCCAGGCGGCCCTCCGCGCGGGCCGCGGCGGCGAGGGCGTGCGAGCGGGCCGCGTACTCGTCCTGCTCGGCGCGGCCGATGCCGCGCGTCGCGCACCCGCGGTCGGTGGCCTCGCCCATGATCTGGCCGTCGAACGGGTCGCGCAGGCCGTCGTGCGTGAGCGAGTCCGCCATGGTCACGTCGCCGAACGCGAAGCCCTTGCGCGACCCCAGCACGAGGTGCGGCGCGTTCGTCATGGACTCCTGGCCGCCCGCGACGACGACCGACGCCTCGCCCGTGCGGATCAGGCGCGCGGCGTCGATGATCGCGGTCAGGCCCGACAGGCACAGCTTGTTGATCGTGACGGTCGGGACGTCCCAGCCGATCCCGGCGGCGATCGCGGCCTGGCGGGCCGGGCCCTGCCCGCCGCCCGCCTGGATGACCTGGCCCATGATGACGGCGTCGACGTCGGTCGCCTCGATCCCGGCGGCGTCGAGCGCGCCGCGGATCGCGTGCGCGCCCAGCTCGTTCGCGGACAGCGCCGCGAGCGCGCCCTGGAAGCGCGTGAACGGCGTGCGTGCGCCGTGCAGGAGGACGGGGACGTGGGCGTCGTTGCTCATGAGGTGCTCCGTGGGAAGGGTGTGGCCCGGCGCCGCGTGTCAGGTGGTACGAGGAGGTGCCAAGGGGAAGTTGGCTGCGGCGCCGGGTGGTCTGTGGGCGGGCGGCCGTGGGGCTGCTCGCGAGAGGTGCGGCGCTCCCGGTACGGGGGAGCGCCGCCGGTGAGGGGCTACGCGAACGCGGAGACGCCCGTGATGTCGCGGCCCACGATGAGTGCCTGCACGCTCTCGGTGCCTTCGTAGGTGTGCAGGGCCTCGACGTCCGCGAAGTGCCGAGCGACGCGGTTCGCGAGCAGGATGCCGTTGCCGCCGAGCATGTCGCGCGCGCTCGCCGCGATCTCGCGGGCGCCGCGCGTGCACGTGTACTTGGCGATCGAGGCCTGCGGGCCGCTCAGCGTGCCCGCCTCGTCGAGGCGCGTCATCTGCGCGACGAGGAGCTGCATCTGGGTGAGGGTCGAGAGCATGCGGGTCAGGCGCTCCTGGACCATCTGGTTCGCGGCCAGCGGGCGCCCGAACTGGACGCGCTGCTTCGCGTAGGCGACGGCCGTCTCGTAGCACGCGGTCGCATGCCCGACGGCGGACCACGCGACCCCGAGGCGCGTCGCCTGGAGCACCCGGCCGGTGTCCTTGAACGACCGACCGCCCGGGAGCATGGCCGGGGCCGGGACGAACACGTCGGTCAGGACGATGTGAGCCTGCCAGATCGCGCGCAGCGAGACCTTGCCCTCGATGGTCGTGGCCGCGTATCCCGGGGTGTCCTGGGGGACGAGGAATCCGTGGACCTGGTTGTCGCCGTCGTCGCCGACGAGACGCGCCCAGAGGACGGTGATGTCGCCGCACGACCCGAAGCCGATCCACTTCTTCTCGCCGTCGATCACGTAGCCCTCGACGCCGTCTCGGGTCTCGCGGCGGGCCGTGGTCTCGAGCGAGACCGAGTCGGAGCCGTGCGTGGGCTCGGTCAGGGCGAACGCGCCGAGCTTCTCGCCGCGGGCGAGGGGGCCGAGCCACTCGGCCTTCTGCTCGTCCGAGCCGAGGAGCTGGATCGAGCGGAGCGCGAGGCCGCCCTGGACGCCGCAGATCGTGGCGACCGAGCCGTCGCCGCGCGACATCTCCATCTCGGCGAGGCCCGCGCCCATGAGGCTGATCGAGGGGGAGCCGGGGACGTCGACGCCGTCGCGCAGGAAGTCGAGCTCACCCATGCGCTTGGCGAGGCCGAACGGGACCTCGGCGCGCTCCCAGTACCCGTCGATCACGGGCAGGACCTCGTCCTGGACGAACGTGCGGACCCGCTGCTGGAGGTCGCGGTCGGCGGGGGTCGCGTCCGAGAACGCGCCGGCGTAGTCGATGTCGAGGGGCTGCGACAGGTCGTAGTCCGGCTCGGTCACGTTGCGGCGGACGGGGTTCTCGATCGTCATGGGGGTGCTCCCGGGCTCGGGCCGGACGTCGGTGTCGGGCGATGCTCCCATGGTGCTTGATATTGCGTCTCAGGTCAAGAGACGGGGTATCAAAGAGGCGTCCTTGACCTGTCCGGCAGAGAGGTATAACGTCATCGTCACTTGTTATACAACCTCTCGTCGTCGGCTACGGTGCCGACGACCGGTCGCAGACGAAGGAGTTCTCGTGACTGAAGTACGAACGGCCGGCGCGCAACGCAGCGCCCAGGACCTGACCCCCTCCGGGGGAGTCCCGATCACCGGACGCAAGGCGGTGGCGCTCGTAGCGGTCCTGCTGCTGGGCGTCCTGGCCTTCCAGCTCAACGCGAGCATGGTGACCCCGGCGCTCCCGCACATGGCGGTCGAGCTCGGCGTCTCGGCGAGCCAGATCGCGCAGGTGTCCTCGCTCTTCTTCCTCGCCGGCTCGGTCGCCGGGATGGTCCTGGCACGATGGGCCGACTTCATCGGTCGGCGGCGCGTGCTCGTCATCGTCCTGTGCGTGCTGGCCGTGGGCACGCTGCTGTGCCTGTTCGCCCCGAGCCTTCCCGTCCTCCTCGTCGGGCGTGTCCTGCAGGGTGCCTCGGCAGCGACGTTCCAGCTCGCCTACGTGATCCTCAGCGAGGCGATGGCCGTGAAGGTCTTCGGCGTCACGCTCGGCATCATCACCGCGGTCAACGGGGGCGTCGGAGGCATCGACGGCTGGGTCGGCGGGCTGCTGACCGACGCCTACGGCTACCGGTCGATCTTCCTCGTGGTGCTCGTCGTGGGACTCGTGGGCCTGGTCGGTGTCCTGGCCGTGGTGCCCAAGGTCGACCCGCCGCGCGCCGAGAAGGGATCGATGGACTGGGCCGGCGCCGCCGCGCTGTCCGTCGGCCTGATCGGCATGACGTACTTCGTCTCGCAGGGGTCGGCGCTCGGTTGGCTGTCGCCCGTGGCGCTCACGTTCCTGGCGGTCACGGCGGTCGCGCTCGGTGTCTTCTGGCGCCTCGAGAAGCGCCACGCATCCCCGCTCATCGCGGTGCAGCACCTGCGCTCGCGTCAGGTCTGGCCGCTGATCGCGACGACGACGCTCGCGCTCGCCGGGATCTTCGCGGTGATCAACTTCAGCGTCGTCCTCCTGAGCCAGGGCGGGGCGCCCGGCTTCGAGATGACCGCTTCCCGCTCGGCCCTGGTCTACCTCATGCCGGCAGCGCTCATCGGGGTCGTGACCGCGCCCGTGGCGGGCTGGCTCGCGGGACGCTTCGGGTGGATCAAGGTGCTGCGCGTCGGGATGACCATCAGCCTCGTGGTGCTCGCGGTCGTCGCGACGCTGACCTTCAACCCGTGGGTCGTCGCCGCGATGGTCGCCGTCCTGGGCATCAGCTACAACGGCCTGGTCCTGACGACCGTCAACGGGTTGGGAGTCCTCCTCTCGCCGCGGGAGGCCCCGTCCGCGCTCCCCGGGCTGAACGGTGCCTCCTTCGGGCTCGGCGCGAGCATCGGCATCGGCGTCGTCGCCCCCTTCATCGCGCGCGGCACGAGCGCCGGGTACACGACCGGCCTGTGGATCTCGGTCGGCATCACGGCCCTCGCGCTGGTCGCGTCGTGGTTCATCGCCCCGCGCCCCGAGGCGGACGCGCCCGCATGAACGTCCGCACCGCGCCCCGCCACGCCCCCGACCCATCGATCCCCCGACCGGAGAACTCATGAACCCCTCTCGCCAACCCCTCTACCTGGACTGCGACACGGGCGTCGACGACACCCTCGCCCTGGCCTATCTGCTGGCCTCGCCGGAGATCGACCTCGTGGGCGTCGGCACCGTGAGCGGGAACGTCGCCGCGGCCCAGGCCGCCCGCAACACGCTCGACCTCCTGGACCTCGCCGGTCGTCAGGACGTCCCCGTCGCGCTCGGCGCCCACGACCGGCTGACGAGCACCTACGGCGGAGGGGTCCCGCACATCCACGGGCACAACGGGGTCGGCGACGTCGACCTCCCGCAGTCGCAGCGTCAGGTCGAGGGGCAGGACGCCGCCGCCTTCCTCGTGGACCTGGCCCGGGCGCACGAGGGACGTCTCCGGATCGTCGCCGTCGGCCCGCTGACCAACCTGGCGAAGGCTCTCGAGCTCGAGCCGGCGCTGCCCGGCATGGTGCGCGAGGTGACGATCATGGGTGGGGCCGCGCTGGTCCCCGGGAACGTCAGCGCGGTGGCCGAGGCGAACGTCGCGGGGGACCCCGAGGCCGCGGCCCTCGTGCTCGCGGCACCGTGGGACGTCACGCTCGTGCCGCTGGACGTCACCATGGAGAACACGTTCGAGGAGGAGCACCGGCAGGCGCTGCTCACGTCGGGCGACCCGTTCGTGGAGACCGTCGGGCGCATCCTCGACGTCTACTTCGACTTCCACGTCCCCGAGCTCGGTCGGCGCGCGTCCGCCCTGCACGACCCGCTCGCGGCGGCCGTCGCCGTCGGGGGCGTCCTTCCGTCGTCGGCCCCTCGCGTGCCGGTCGTGGTCGACGCGCCCGGCGGGCCCGGCCGCGGGCAGACCCTCTGCGACCTGCGCGGACAACGGCTCGGCCAGGTCGACCACCCGGGAGCACGGGTCCGGGTCGTGCTCTCGACGAGCGAGCCGCTCGCCCCGCACCTCGTCGACCGGCTGCTCCAGCATGCGAGCGTGTCCGCCTGAGCGCACGGCATCTCGTGCGTGCGTGGCCCTGCGGGGGTCGCGCACGCACGGACCGGTACCCGCGCACGGGCTCGGCACGTCCGCGCACCACTAACCTGGCGAGGACGCCGACTCCTGCCGCTGGAAGGACACCATGACCACGACCGACACCCCCGAGGCCTTCGCGCGACCGGTCACGGCGGCTCCCGGACAACCTCTTCGCGTCGCGGTCTACTCACGGCTCGCGGACGCCATCCGGTCCTCCGAGTTCACGCTCGGCTCGCTGCTCCCGAGCGAGACCGAGCTCGGGACGATGCTCGGCGTGAGCCGGACCGTCGTCCGGGAGGCCCTCATGCTGCTCGAGGAGGACGGCCTGATCGTGACGCGCCGAGGTGTCGGACGGACGGTCGTCAACAGGCTGCCGAGCGTCGGGCTGGAGCGTCTGCGGACGTTCGAGCAGGTCCTGTCGACGTTCGACGAGCCCGTGCGCATCGCGACCCACGAGTTCGGCCTCCAGCCCACGACCGACTTCACGTCGCGAAAGCTGGACGTGGACGCCGCCGCGAACATGTGGTTCCGGGAGTCGGTCGCCTATCGAGGAACCGACCCGGTCGCGATCATCCAGGAGCACCTCCCGGCCGGCCGCTACCTCTCCGACGTGTCCAGGGAGCTCGCGGCGCGCGTCGAGGGCTACGCCGAGCAGGAGGGCACGTTGCTGCGGCTCATGGTCGCGGACCTCGGCCCCGTCTTCGAGGCGGCCGAGTGCGACGTCGCCGTCGGGACGGTCGGGGCCACCCGAGGGCAGCTTCTCGGCCTCAAGGCCAAGGACCCCGTGCTCGTCCTGACCCAGACCGCCCAGCTCTCGGGCACCCCCGCCTACCTCGCCAAGGTCGTCGTGTCGCCCGCGGCGGGGCCGCTCGCGATCGTCCAGACGTCCTCTGCCTGACCCCCCACCCTTCGAAGGAGCCCTCGTGCCGACCGCACCCGCGTTGCCCCGGATCCTCGTCCTCGGCAGCATCAACCATGACGTCACGGCCCGTACCGACCGTCTCCCCGGGCCCGGGGAGACGGTCGGCGGTGGCGTGCTGTCCGCCCAGCCGGGAGGCAAGGGCGCGAACCAGGCCGTCGCGGCGTCCCGGCTCGGGGCGCCCACCCGCATGGTCGGGGCGGTCGGCACGGACGGCGCCGGTCAGGGCCTCGTCACGGCGCTCGCGGAGGCAGGGGTGGGGACCGACGACGTCGCGCGCGTCAGCGCCCCCACGGGGACGGCGCTCATCGTGGTCGACGCCGCTGGCGAGAACCAGATCGCGGTCTGCGCGGGAGCCAACGGCGACGTCCGCCTGCCGTCGTCGGGGTTCGGCGGTTCCGACGTCCTCCTCGCGCAGCTCGAGATCCCGCTCGACGTCGTCGTCGCAGCAGCGAGGACCTTCCCCGGCTACGTCGCGCTCAACGCCGCGCCGGCGCGCACCCTGCCCAGCGAGCTGATCGACCGTGCGGACCTCGTCATCGTCAACGAGACCGAGTACGCGGCGATGCCGGAGGTGGCGTCGGCGCGGCGCGTGGTGGTCACCTACGGCGGCGACGGGGCGGCCCTGGTCGAGCACGGGGTGGAGACGCTCCGTGTGCCGGCCTACCGCACCGAGGTCGTGAACAGCGTCGGGGCGGGGGACGCCTTCTGCGCCGCCCTGACGCTCTCCCTCGCGGCGGGCCTGCCCGCGGACCATGCGTTGCGCCTCGCGTCGGCCGTCGGGTCGGACGCCGTCTCGCACGAGGCGTCGCAGCCGCCCTTGCTGTCGTGGGACGACTACCGCCGCCGCACGTCCGCGGGGTGAGGCGTCCGGGCGGTGCAGGGCGCCGGAGCGGCCTCAGCCTCGCGCGGGGAGCGCGTCAGCCCTGCGCGGCCGCGATGTTGACGAGCCAGCTCACGCCGAACCGGTCGACGCACATGCCGAAAGCGTCACCCCACGGCGCGACCTCGAGCGGCACGGTCACGGTCCCGCTCGACGACAGCTTGTCCCAGTAGCCGCGCAGCTCGCCGTCGTCGGCCTGCTCCCCGCTGAGCGACACCGAGATGCTGGAGCCCGACGAGTACTCCATCGAGCTCGGGGTGTCGGCGGCCATGAGCACCAGGCCGTTCGGCGCCTCGAGCTGGGAGTGCATGACCTTGTCCGCGTCGGCCGGGTCGTCGGCCGCCTGGAAGTCGGCGAACGTGCTGATCGTCAGCTCGCCGCCGAACACGTCGCGGTAGAACTCGATCGCTGCGCGGGCCTCGTCCCGGAAGTTCAGGTACGGGTTGAGTCGAGTCATGGTGTCGCCTTCTCCGTCGCAATCCTCTGCGTTGCCGCGTCGTCCCCGGCTACGGCCTGCCATCGGGCCTGAGCCGGCCCGGACGTGGTGCGCACCGCGCGAGCAGGGGCGCACCTTCGAGTATCCGCCCGGAGCACCGGGACGCAAGAGGTGGCGCGTCGGGCCTGATCAGGCCTGCCCGCCGGACGAGGCCGTGGGAGACGCGGCGGCGGAGGTGCCCGCGAGGAGCAGTGCCTTCGAGCGCCGGTCGATGCGCCACCACACGAAGAACCCCACGAGCGTGAACGCCCCGTAGAACACGTACATGAACGCCGACGCGTAGAACCCGGCGTCGATCAGCAGGGGCACGCCCACGATGTCGACCGCGACCCAGATCAGCCAGAACTCGACCCAGCCCTTGGCCATGCCGTACGTCGCGAGCAGCGAGCCCATGAAGATCCAGGCGTCGGCCCACACGGGCTCGTACGACTCCAGGGCGCGGAAGATCGGGGTCAGGAGCGCTGTCCCGGCCACGAGCGCGACGACCAGGAAGGCGCGCTGTCGCCACGAGGCCCAGCGCGGCTCGACCGCCACGCCGTGGCTGTCGGCGTCCGCGTCGCCGAGGCGGTCGCGCGTCCGGCGCCACTGCACCCACCCGTACACCGACACGACGACGAACATGACCTGCCGCCCGGCCTGACCGAGCAGGTTGACGGGGTTGGGCGTCGCGAACACGGCCCCGAGGAACACCGTGAGCAGCAGGAGGTTCCCGACGATCCCCACGGGCCACGCCCAGATCTTGCGACGCATGCCGCCGAGCGCGGACGCGAGCCCGAACCCGTTGCCCACGATCTCGCGCCACAGCAGGTGCTGGTCACCGATCGTGAGCTGCGCGTCGAAGAGCGCGTGGATCAGGTCCATGGGGTGTTTCCTCGTCGTCCCGGGCACGTCGGCTCCGGGGTGAGGGCGGGCGGCGGGTCGGGACCCTGTCCGGGCGGCCCGACGGCGTCGCTCACCACGACGAGACCGGTCCCGTCGGTCGCGATCGGGCTCGACGGATCGTCATGCCCGACCCGGCCGGGACGGCCGCGCCGCACGTGCTTCCTCCCATCCGGACTTTCACCGTCGGTCCTGGAGTTCCACCAGGTCAACCGCGCGTGGGCGCGGGTCGCGGACTGTCACCGCCGGCTCGGAATTGCACCGACCCCGGAGCACGTTCGTGCGTACTGCTTGCTGTGTGCTGCAACCTCTGATGCTACTCGCGCATTCCCGGGGCCCGTCAGTGCGGTGCTGAGTGCGTGATTCGGCAGCGACACGC
>NZ_JACSQQ010000037.1:0-1622 GCF_014836555.1 Oerskovia rustica | reverse complement strand
CCCCCCCCAACCACGCCCTCAACGCGTCGCGGACCGCTCGCGCGACCTCGTCGGGGTCGGCATCCGCGTCGAGCACGGTCACGACGACGCGCCGGGCCGGCGCGTCACCGGTCCGCGCGACGCCGTCCCCCGAGCCGCGCGCAGGCGACGGGGACGCCGTGGCGGGCTCCGCCGTCGGGCCGACGGGGTTGCGGGCCGCGCGGCGCAGGTCCGCGAACGCCTCCTCGAGCTCGGGGCGCAGGTCCTGGTCGGGGTCGCGCAGCCAGCGGCGCAGGATCGCGTTGTGCACCGCGACGACCGATGCCGCGAACGCGACCGACGCGGTCGAGTTGCGGGTGTCCGCGGGCAGCGAGTCGCGCAGGTAGGACGTGAACGCGCGCTCGTAGCGGTGCGTGGTCACGAGCTCGCGGTCGCGCAGCGCCGGCACGTCCTGCAGGAGGCGGTGCCGCGCGACCGACGTCTCGCGCTGGCCCACGTGGTGGTCGAACACGAGCCGTGCCGCCTTGCACACCTCGACGTACGGGTCGACGTTCTCGAGCTCCTCGGGGGTGACGCCGCGGGCGGCGGGCCGGGTCTCCCCGAGGAGGACCACCACGGCGTCCAGGAGCAGCTCGTGGTCCGCGAAGACCACGTCCTCCTTGGAGCGGAAACGGCGGAAGAACGTGGCCCGGCTGATCTGCGCGGCGTCGGCGATGTCCTCGACGGTCGTCTGCTCGTAGCCCTTGCGGGTGAACAGCTCGATCGCCGCGTCCACCGCCTGCGCGTGCGTGTTGCTTCGTGCGGCACTCATGGACGGGACGCTACACGGCGTGCGCGGCGGGGGAGGAGCGGCGAGGGAGGGTGGGCGCGCTGCGTTCGTCAGGTGGTCGGCGGGAGGTCGCCGCGCGGGAGGCCCGACGGCGTCGCTACAGTGACGAGAGAGGCGGCGGCAGGTGGGGACGACCGAGAGGCGACGCGGATGACGGACGGCGACGAGGCCGGGACGGGCGGTCCCGACGAGGAACGCGTCGAGGGCGGCGCGGCGCGCTCGTGGAAGAGCGTCGACCATCATGCCCAGAGGGACGCGTGGAGCGAGCGGTTCTCGCGCGGTGGCCCGGCGGACTTCCTCTACGGGGCCATCGTCGCGGGGTTCATGCTCGCGGTGTCGAGCACGCACGACGCATCGAGCGACTTCGTGGTCCTCGCGGTCGCGGGCGTCCTGATCATCTACTGGGCGGCGCACGTCTACGTGTCGGCGCTGGGGGGCCGGTTCCGCGACGCCGACCACTCGATCATCCAGCGTCTGAGGCTGGCCTCCTCGGAGGAGGTGTGGGTCCTGATCGGCGGGGTCCCGGCGCTCGTGGTCTTCCTCGTCGGGCGCGTGCTCCGGCTGGGGGTGGCTGACTCCGCCCTGGTCGCACTGTGGTTCACGGTGCTGATGCTGGGGGTGGTCGGGCACCTCGCGTCGCACCGGGCCGGTGTGCGGGGGTGGGCGTTGACGCTCGAGACGGTGATCGCGGGTGCGTTCGGGCTGCTGATCATCGGGTTGAAGTCGCTGCTCCACTGAGTGCACTGAACTGCGGTCGCCGAGGTAGACCCGTGCGCGCGAGGTAGACCTCCCGGGGGTCTACCTCGGCCGCACG
>NZ_JACSQQ010000036.1:29807-38118 GCF_014836555.1 Oerskovia rustica | reverse complement strand
CGTCGGGGCGGCCGCCGCGGCGGGCGACCCGGCGGCCGTGCAGATCCTCACCGAGGCCGGCCGGCACCTGGCCGAGTCGCTCGCGGCCGCCCTCGTGCCCGGGCTGCCGCCGCTCGCCGCCGCGACGGGTGGCGTCCTGGCAGCAGGCCCGTCGCTGACGGGTGCGCTCGCGCGCCGCTTCGCCGCGCTGCGCCCCGACGCCGAGCTCGTCCCCTCCGCAGGCACCCCGCTCGACGGCGCGCTGCACCTGGCCCGGCTGCTCGCCGAGAGCGCCGAGAGCGCGGGGAGCGCCGGGCGCGCCGGTGGCACCGGCTCGCTCGTCGCGCACGAGCCGTGGCTGAGTCTCGGGGGCTCGCCCCCGGACCCCGCGCCCGCCACCGGCGCCCGCCCCCGAAGCGACAACCCCACCGCCAGCCACCCCGCACCGATCACAGGAGATCCGACATGACAGGTGATGGACTCGTCCGCATCCGGCAGGCCCTGCCGACCCTCCGCCCGGCCGAGGCCCGGATCGCGGAGGCCGTGCTCGCGGACCCGACCGCCGTCGTCGGGTCCACGATCAACGAGCTCGCGGCGCGAGCGGGCGCCTCCCAGGCCACGGTCGTGCGCTTCTGCCGGGCGATCGGCTACGCGGGCTACCCCGAGTTCCGGATCGACCTCGCCCAGGCCACGTCGCGCCGCGAGATGGAGCTCGAGCGCTCGAACGTCGCGCACGGCGAGATCAACGAGACGGACACGGCCGAGGACGTCGTCGCGAAGATCGCGTTCCACGAGGCGCGGACGATCGAGGAGACCGCGCGCATGCTCGACCTCGGCGCGCTCGAGCAGGTCGCGGCGGCCGTCGCGGCCGCGCCCCGGGTCGACGTGTTCGGCGTCGGGTCGAGCCAACTCACCGGGCAGGACCTCGCGCAGAAGCTCCAGCGCATCGGGCTCGTGTGCTTCGCCGCGCCCGACCCGCACCTCCAGCTCCAGTCCGCGGCGCTCCTGCGCCCGGGCGCGGTCGCGATCGGGATCTCGCACAGCGGGCAGACGGTCGAGACCAACCACGCGCTCGGCATCGCGCAGGCGCGCGGAGCGACGACCGTCGCGATCACCAACTTCCCCGAGTCCCCCCTGGGGCAGGAGGCCGGCATCGTCCTCGGCACCACGGCGCGCGAGACGCAGTTCCGCTCGGGCGCCCTGTCGAGCCGCATCGCGCAGCTCGCGGTCGTCGACTTCCTGTTCGTCCGCGTGGCCCAGCGCCTGTACGAGCAGACCAGCGCCAACCTCAAGGCGACCTACGACGCGGTCCAGCCCCACCGGCTCGACGGGGAGCGCAAGGCCCGGGCATGAACGTCTCCGCCGCGACGACGCGGGCCCTCGAGATCCGGACCGACCTCCTGACGCGGGTCGCCCAGGCGCACGACGCGTCGCACTACCTGCTGCGCCCCGAGGCGGTCGCGCGCGCGCAGGACGTGCCCGACGTCGTCGCCGCCTTTGCCGAGGCCCATCACCGCGGGCTCTCGGTCACGTTCCGCTCGGGCGGGACGAGCCTGTCGGGACAGGCGTCGGGCGCGGGCCTGCTCGTGGACACGCGCACGCGCTTCACGCGCGTCGAGGTGCTCGACGACGGCGCCCGCGTGCGCTGCCAGCCCGGCGTGACGCTGCGCTCGGTCAACGGGCGGCTCCTGCGCCACGGGCGGCGCCTCGGCCCCGACCCGGCGAGCGAGATCGCGTGCACGATCGGCGGGGTCGTCGCCAACAACTCCTCGGGCATGGCCTGCGGGACGGTCGACACCGCGTACCGCACGATCGAGTCGATGACCCTGGTCCTGCCCAGCGGGACCGTGCTCGACACGGGCGCCCCGGACGCGGACGAGCGGCTGCGGGCCCTCGAGCCCGCGCTGCACCGCGGCCTGGCCGAGCTGCGCGACCGGGTGCGCGCGAGCGCGTCGATGCGCGCCACGATCGCGCACCAGTACTCCATGAAGAACACCATGGGCTACGGCGTCAACGCGTTCGTGGACCACGACTCCCCCGTCAAGATCCTCGAGCACCTGGTCGTCGGGTCGGAGGGGACGCTCGCGTTCGTGGCGGACGTGACCTTCCGGACGGTGCCTCTGCTGCCCGCGGCCTCGACCACCCTTCTGGTCTTCGACGCGCTCGAGCACGCGACCGACGCCCTGGCGACCATCACCGGCTCGGGCGCGCGGGCGATCGAGCTGCTCGACGCGGCCTCGCTCCGCGTCGCCGCCGCCGACCCGCTCGCCGACGCGTCGATGCGGACCTTCGCGGCCGCCACGACCCAGACGGCCCTGCTCGTCGAGTACCAGGCCACGTCCCCCGACGGGCTCGAACCGTTCGAGGAGGCCGCGCGCCGCGTCATCGGCGACCTCGCCCTCGCGACGCCTGCCGAGCTCACGCGCGACCCCGCGGCCCGCGGGCGCCTGTGGCGTGTGCGCAAGGGCCTGTACACCGCGGTGGCCGGGGCCCGGGCGCCCGGCAGCACCGCGCTGCTGGAGGACCTGGTCGTCCCCGTCCCCGACCTCACCGCGACGGTCGGCGACCTGGGCGGGCTCTTCGAGCGGCACGGCTACGACGACGCCGTGACGTTCGGGCACGCCAAGGACGGCAACCTGCACTTCATGATCACCCCGCGCCTGTCCGACGACGGCGAGCTCGACCGGTTCGCGGCCTTCACCGAGGACATGGTGACCCTGGTGCTCGACCGCGGCGGCTCGCTCAAGGCCGAGCACGGCACGGGTCGCATCATGGCGCCGTTCGTCCGTCGGCAGTTCGGGGACGACCTGTACGCCGTGATGCGCGAGGTCAAGGCCCTGTGCGACCCGACCGGACTGCTCAACCCGGGTGTTCTCCTCACGGACGACGACGAGGGGCACCTGGCGCACCTCAAGCTCGTGCCGCCCGTCGGGGAACCGGCAGCGGGAGACCTCGCCGAGGTCGTGGACCGGTGCGTCGAGTGCGGCTACTGCGAACCCGCGTGCCCGTCGCGGACCGTCACGACGACCCCGCGCCAGCGCATCGCGCTGCTGCGCGAGATGGTCACGGCTGCCCCGTCCGAGCTCGCGGAGCTCGAGCGCGCCTACGAGTACTCGGCCGTCGACACGTGCGCCGTGGACTCGCTGTGCGTGACCGCCTGCCCGGTCGGGATCGACACCGGCAAGGTCATGAAGGTCCGCCGCGCGCAGCGACATGGGCCGGTCGTCCAGCGCGCCGGGCGCACGGCGGCCGACCACTGGGGCGGCGCGGTCACCGGCCTGCGTGGGGCGCTCGGCGTCGTCGACCGCCTGCCCACCCCGCTCGTGTCCGCGGCCTCGAAGGTGGGGCGCGCCGTGCTGGGTGCGGACGTCGTACCGCTCGTCGGGTCGGACCTGCCCGGGCCCGGACCACGTCGCGTGGCGTCGGCCGGGGCCGTCGCTGACGCGTCGGTCGTCTTCTTCCAGTCGTGCATGGGCTCGCTCTTCTCCCCCGCCGAGGCGTCGCCCAGCCCGGGCGGCGTGGGCCCGGCATTCCTCGCGCTGTGCGAGCGCGCGGGGATCACGGTCGCGATCCCGGCGGGGATCGCGGGCCTGTGCTGCGGCACGCCGTGGGTCTCCAAGGGGCTGACCGACGGCGCCGCCGCGATGGCCGAGCGGACCTTCGACGCGCTCTGGGCCGCGACCGACGGCGGTCGCCTGCCCGTCGTCTCGGACGCGTCGAGCTGCACGCACGGGCTCGAAGGGGTCGGGTCCCACCTGGCCGGCGAGGCGCGCGAGCAGTTCGAACGGCTGCGCGTCCTGGACGCCGTGACCTTCGTGCGGAGCGCCGTCCTGCCCGCGCTCGAGGCGAGCGGCCGCTCCCCCCGGGCCGCCGGTACGACGCTGGGCTCGCTCGTCTTGCACCCGACGTGCTCGTCGATCCACCTGGGGGTCGTGGGCGACCTCGAGGCGGTCGCACGCGCGGTGGCCGACGACGTCGTTCTCCCCCTCGACGCGGGATGCTGCGGGTTCGCCGGCGACCGCGGGATGCTCCACCCCGAGCTCACCGCCGCGGCGACGCGCGCCGAGGCCGCCGAGGTCGCGGCCCACGCACGCGATCACGGCACCGCGGACGCGTACGCGTCGAGCAACCGGACGTGCGAGATGGGCCTGAGCCGGGCGACGGGGCAGGACTACGTGCACGTCGTCGAGCTGCTCGAGGCGGCCACGCGTCCCTGACGGGTCCCGCACCCCGACGTGTCGGAAGGAGCGTGACCCGGAGGTCACGCTCCTTCCGACACGTGGGCGCAGGCGCCCGGAGCGGGGCGCAGGCTCAGCGCGGCTGCACGCCCGCGTGGATCAACCCGTAGATCGCGGAGTCCGTCAGCGCCTCCCAGGCCGCCTCGATGAGGTTCGGCCCGACGCCCACCGTCGACCAGGACGTCGCCCCGTCGGTCATCTCGATGAGGACTCGCGTGATGGCGTCCGTGCCCTGCTCGGTGTCGAGGATGCGGACCTTGAAGTCGATCAGCTCGAACGCCTCGATCTCCGGGTACACGCGCCGCAGCGCGAGCCGCAGCGCGTGGTCGAGCGCGTTCACCGGTCCGTTGCCCTCGCCCGTCTTGACGATGCGCTTGCCCCCGGCGTGCAGCTTGACGGTCGCCTCCGCCGTCGCCTCGGTGCCGCGTCCCCCGGCCCGCTCGACGATCGTGCGCCAGCTCTCGACCCGGAAGAACTGCGGCCGCTCGCCCGCGATCTCCTCGCGCAGCAGCAGCTCGAACGAGGCGTCTGCCGCGTCGTAGGTGTACCCGCGGGCCTCGGCCTCCTTGACGCGGTGCGTCACGCGCGAGAGCACGTCGGCCTGGTCGGAGAGGTCGAAGCCCATCTCCCGGCCCTTGAGCTCGATCGACGCGCGGCCCGCCATGTCCGAGATGAGCATGCGCATGTCGTTGCCGACGAGCGTGGGCTCGATGTGCTGGTAGAGGTCCGGGTCGACCTTGATCGCCGAGGCGTGCAGCCCGGCCTTGTGCGCGAACGCGCTGGCCCCGACGTACGGCTGGCGCGCGTAGGGCGAGATGTTGGTGATCTCGCTGATCGCGTGCGCGATGCGCGTGGTCTCCTGCAGGCCGCCGTCGACGAGCAGGCTCCGGCCGTGCTTGAGCTCGAGGTTCGCGACAACCGTGATGAGGTCCGCGTTCCCGGTGCGCTCGCCGTAGCCGTTGACGGTCCCCTGGACGTGCGCGGCGCCCGCGGCCACGGCCGCGAGCGAGTTCGCGACCGCGCAGCCCGAGTCGTTGTGCGCGTGCATCCCGAGCAACGGGTCGCCGGCCCGGGCGTGAAGGCCGTGCGGGATCCCGACGGCGTCGCGCAGCTCCGTGACGATCTCGCCGACCCACTCGGGCAGCATGCCCCCGTTGGTGTCGCACAGCGCGACGACCTCGGCCCCCGCCGCGAACGCGGCCTCGACCGCCGCGCGCGAGTAGGCGGGGTCGAACCGGTAGCCGTCGAAGAAGTGCTCGGCGTCCAGGACGACGCGGCGCCCCTCGGCCACGAGGAACGCGACGGTGTCGGTGATCATGGCGAGGTTCTCGGCGCCCGTGGTCCGCAGCGCGCGCTCGGCGTGGCGGAGGTCGGACTTGGCGACGAGCGTGATCACCGGCGCCTGCGATGCGACGAGCGCGCGCACCTGCTGGTCGTCGGCGGCCTTGATCCCGGTCTTGCGGGTCGCGCCGAACGCGGCCAGCACCGCGTTCTTGAGCGTGAGCTCCTTCGCGGCACGGGAGAAGAAGTCGGTGTCCTTGGGGATGGCCCCGGGCCAGCCGCCCTCGATGAACCCGACGCCCAGCTCGTCCAGGAGCGGGGCGATCGCGAGCTTGTCGGCGACGGTGAGGTTCATGCCCTCCTGCTGCGCGCCGTCGCGCAGGGTCGTGTCGTAGACGTGGAACGTCGAGGGTGCGCTCGCTGTGGCAGGAGCTACGGGGTTCACCTGGGAAGTCATCGTGCCGCTCTCTGGGGAGATCTCGGGGTCCAGCGGTGCCGCCTGGGCGAGACCACTCTAGGTGGATCGGGCGATCCGCTTCCGCGTCCGCCGGGGGTTCCTCGTTCCCGCGCGCCGGGCGGTCGCTCTCGTGAAGCTCGTGCCCGGCGCTTCGGTGCCCGACCGGGGTGGTGTCAGGCAACAAAAAAACCCCCCGAGGGTGCGGGAGGTTTGCGCGTCCGGTGTGGTGGCCGGGCGCGCTACTCGATAATGAGGTGGGATACGAGGTGTGTCACAGGACACATGCTGCCACAGCAGCCGCCAGGATGGAACGGTGTCCACGGACTGAGCACGCCAACCAGCGAGCGCCCGGAACGACAGCCTGCAACGACAGGAGACGCATCATGAGCGACCCGAACTTCCCGCCCCGCGGCAACGTCCCGCAGCCCGGTTCCCCCGGCCACCCCCAGGGGGTCCCGCCGGCCATCCCGCCCACGGTCCCGCCCGACCCGCACGTCGACTTCCCTGCGCCCCACGAGCCCGTCAACCCCGCGGACCCGCGCCTCGCGGTCGAGGTCGGCCGCTTCTGGGCGGGGGCGGCCGCCACGGCGCTGGTGGCCGCGCTCATCGGCCTCGTGGCCGTGATCATCCTCGAGCGGATCTTCTCGTTCACGCTCGTGCCGCCGCCGGACATCTTCTCGACCGCCTCGCACCAGGCCGCGTTCGCGATCGACGGGGCGATCCTCGCCCTGCTCGCCGCGGGGCTGCTGCACGTGCTGATCCTCACGACCCCGCGCCCGCGGGCGTTCTTCGGCTGGATCATGGCGCTCGTGATCGTCGTCATCACGGCCCTGCCGTTCGCCTGGACCACGGACACGACGTCGGCCGTGCTGTCCGGGCTCGTGAACCTGCTCATCGGGGTCGCCGTCTGGTCGCTGCTCGCGGGCGTCGCAGGCCGGACGATCGTGCGCCGGCCGGTCTGAGCCCCCGCCGACACGCCGAGTGCGGAGCAGCTGTCGCCGACCGGGTCGATCGGCGACGGCTGCTCCGCACTCAGCGGTACGTCGGTGGTGACCTCAGGCCAGGCGTGTCATCCAGCCGTGACGGTCCGCCGCCCGGCCGTTCTGGATGTCGGTGAGCTCGCCGCGGATCGCCAGGGTCAGCTCGCCCGCTCCGCCGTCGGCGATGGTGTGGTCGAAGTTCGACCCGCCCAGGCGGCCGATCGGCGTGACGACCGCAGCCGTGCCGCACGCGAACACCTCGGTCACCGCGCCGGACCGGATGTCGGCCAGGAGCTCCTCGAGCGGGATGCGCCGCTCGGTGACCTCGTGACCGCGGTCGTTGAGGAGCTGGATGATCGACGAGCGGGTCACGCCCTCGAGGATCGACCCCGTGAGCTCGGGCGTCTCGACCGAGCCGTCGGCCTTGACGACGAACACGTTCATTCCGCCGAGCTCCTCGAGGAACGTGCCCGTCGACGAGTCGAGGAAGCAGACCTGTTCGAAGCCCTTCTCCTGCGCGAGGGTCTGCGGCAGCAGGCTCGACGCGTAGTTGCCGCCGCACTTGGCGTCGCCCGTGCCGCCGGCACCGGCGCGGCTGAACTCGCGGTCGACCCAGATCGAGACGGGCTTGACGCCGCCCGAGAAGTACGGGCCCACGGGCGAGGCGATCACGAGGTACTCGGCCTCGAGCGAGGCCCGCACACCGAGGAACGACTCCGAGGCGTACATGAACGGACGCAGGTACAGGCTCGCCTCCTCGCCGCTCGGGACCCACTCGACGTCGGTGCGCACGAGCGCCGTGATCGAGCCAATGAAGTCGTCGACCGAGAGTGCCGGCAGCGCCAGACGGTGCGCGGACCGGGCGAACCGAGCGGCGTTGGCCTCGGGACGGAAGGTCCACACGGACCCGTCCTGGTGCCGGTACGCCTTGAGGCCCTCGAAGATCTCCTGGGCGTAGTGCAGGACCGCGGTCGCGGGGTCGAGCTGGAGGGGGCCGTACTTCTCGATGCGGCGGTCGATCCAGCCGTCCGTCGAGTTCCAGCTGATCCGGGCCATGTGGTCCGAGAACACGGTGCCGAACTTCGGGGCGGAGATCGCGGCCGCCCTGGCCTCGGGGGAGGTCGGGGTGTCCGAGGTGCGGATGTCGAAGAGCGCGACGAGATCCTCGGCCGAGGAAGCGGGCTGCGCTGTGAGGGGGGAAGTCATGTCATGGGCCTTTCACCTGGCGACCCGGGTGGGTTCCTCGCCTAGTTTTCCATGACAGAGCGCCCTTCGGCGCCCGCAGGGCGGGCGAGAACTCCCGGACCTTCGACGAGGACGTGGGAGCGGTGAGGACGGCAGAGGGTGCGCGCCGCCGTCGGGCCCCCGAGCAGGGG
>NZ_JACSQQ010000036.1:26089-29797 GCF_014836555.1 Oerskovia rustica | reverse complement strand
CCCCCGCCCCCCCCCCCCACGGCAGGTCGGAAGGACCGATCAGCCGGCGACGCGGGCGGCGAGCTCGCGCCCCACCTCGGCCGTCGACCGTACTCGGGTCCCCCGCTCGGCGAGGTCCGCGGCGACCGCGGCCTCGACGCGCTGCGACTCCTCGGCGAGGCCGAGGTGGTCGAGCAGCATCGCGACGGACAGGACCGTGGCGGTGGGGTCCGCCTTGCCCTGGCCCGCGATGTCGGGGGCCGAGCCGTGCACCGGCTCGAACATGGAGGGGGCCGTGCGGTCGGGGTTGATGTTGGCCGAGGCCGCGAGGCCGATGCCGCCGGTGATCGCGGCGGCCTGGTCCGTCAGGATGTCGCCGAACAGGTTGTCGGTCACGATGACGTCGAAGCGCGACGGGTTCGTCGTGAGGAAGATCGTGGCGGCGTCCACGTGCAGGTAGTCCGTGGTGACGTCGGGGAACTCGGCGTTGACGGCCTCGACCGTGCGGCGCCACAGGTGACCGGCGTGGACCAGGACGTTGTGCTTGTGCACGAGCGTCAGGTGCTTGCGGGGGCGCGCCTGGGCGCGGGCGAACGCGTCACGCACGACGCGCTCGACGCCGAAGGCCGTGTTCACGGAGACCTCGGTCGCGATCTCGTGGGGCGTGCCGACGCGCAGCGCCCCGCCGTTGCCGACGTAGGGACCTTCGGTGCCCTCGCGGACGACGACGAAGTCGATCTCGCCCGGGTCCGCCAGCGGGGACCTCACGCCCGGGTACAGCTTGCCCGGGCGGAGGTTGACGTAGTGGTCGAGCGCGAAGCGCAGCTTGAGCAGCAGACCGCGCTCGAGGACACCCGACGGGACGGTCGGGTCACCGATCGCACCGAGGAGGATCGCGTCGTGCGTGCGGATCGCCGCGAGGTCCTCGTCGGTGAGGGTCTCGCCGGTCGCGTGCCAACGGCGCGCACCGAGGTCGAAGGGCGTCGTGGAGACCTTGACGTCGGTTCCGGAGAGGGCCGCCTCGAGGACCGCGAGGCCCTGCTCGACGACCTCGATACCGATGCCGTCTCCGGCGACCACTGCCAAGTCGATGTTGCGCGTCATGCTCGAACCGTACGCCCCGGGCCAGCCCTCGGGACGCCCATCTCACACCGTGGGCGGGTCGAGGGCCACGATCCGCGTCATCTCGCGGTCCGAGCGTCGCCGTCTCGGCTGGTCGCGCTCCCACGGTGTCCGCGCCGACCCGCGCGACGCTCGATGGTGGTAGGCGCGGACCGCGCGTCGACTTGCGCAAACCGCCAGAGTACGCAACTCTTAGGAAACTTTCCTAAGATGCTGGCAGAGAGGCCACCACGCCGTGTCCCGCACGCACGTCCCGGGGACCCCCGGATTGCTCCGCACGATCAACGACCGCGCCGCGCTCGAGCTCCTGCTCGACACGGGCCCCATGACCCGGTCGCAGATCGGAGACCTCACCGGCGTCTCCCGTCCGACATCCTCCCAGATCGTGGCGCGCCTGGAGTCGGCCGGTCTCATCGAGCCCACCGGGGCCGTCCAAGGAGCCCGCGGCCCGCAGGCGGTCACGTACGCCGCGCGCACCGACGTCGTCGTCGGGCTGGCGCTCGACGTCCTTCCCGGAGGCGTCCAGGCCCGCCTCGTCGACGCCCACGGAACCGTCCTCGGCGGCGCCGAGGTGCCCACCTCGGACGACCGCACCGCGGTGAGCGACGTCCGCGCCGCATGGCACGCCGCCTGCGCCGACGCCCGCGTCCCCGTCGAGCGGGTCGGCGCGGTCGTCGCAGGGGTCCAGGCCGCGGCCGACCCGACGACCGGAGACCTCTGGCTCGTCGGCGACCTGCCGGGATGGCCCCGCCTCGCCGTCCGCTCGCTCCTCGAGCAGGAGTTCGGCGTCCCCGTCCACATCGAGAACGACGTCAACCTCGCCACGATCGCCGAGCACGACGCCGGCCGGGGCGACGACGCGAGCTTCTCGCTGCTGTGGATCGGCGGCGGCATCGGCCTCGGGACCCTCATCGACGGCAGGCTCCATCACGGCGCCACCGGTGCCGCCGGCGAGCTCGGCTACCTCCCCGTGCCCGTGACCGTCCGCGACTACGACGACCACTCGGTCAACCTCCAGGACCTCGTCGGAGGCCGCCGGTTCGAGGAGCTCGCCGAGCGGCACGGCGTCCCCGGAGAGAGCTACACGGACTACCTCGCAGCCATGACCGCCGCCCCGGACAGCCCGGCGGTCGTCGCGCTCGTCGAGGACTTCGGCCGCCGCCTCGCCACCGTCGTCCAGCCGGTCGTCGCGGTCGTCGAGCCGCACCTCGTCGTGCTCAGCGGCCCGACGTGCATCGCGGGGGGGCAACGCCTCGCCGACGTGACCCGCAGCCACCTCACGGACACCGAGCAGGGCGTGGCGCTCATCGTCCCGACCCTGGCCCCCTCGGCCCCTGTCCTCCGCGGCGCCCAGGCGGTCGTCGCGGCCGACGTCCGCGCACTCCTCCTCGACCGCGTCTCGACCCACCCCTCGGACCACGGCGCGCACGGCGTGCCTGCCCAGACGGTGCGCGCGGGCACGGCGACCAGCGGCGCTCCGGCGCCCTCCTACTCGGGGTAGCTCCTCTCGCTGCCCCGACGGGCGGTGGTCGCGGCCTGGGACGGCGACCACCGCTCACCCCCGGGCCGACGGCTCGCTGCCCGACGGCGTCACGCCGACCCCTCGAGGCACCTCACCCGTGCGCGTCACCACCGGGCACGCAGTCCCTGGGTGGGCCCGGTGGGCGCGGCGGCTTCACCGCTGCCGCGGGAACCGCAGCTCGAACCGTTCGCACACCACGGGCATGTCCTCACGGAACTCGTGGCCCACCAGGACCCGCGTGAAGTAGGTCCGGTGACCGGCACGCCAGGACTCGAGCGTCCGGTCGTCCTCGCCCTCGGCCGCCGCGAAGTCGGCCGAGACCTGGTCGAACGGGACGACCTCGACCGACGTCGTGCGGATGAGCGCCCGCGGGTGCCCGTCGCCGTCGAGGATGATCGAGAGCTCGCCGACCTGCGGCAGCGGCACGTCGTCGCCGTACTCCCAGTGCGACGAGGAGGTCGCGGTCTTGTCACCCGACAGCACCGCTGCGAGCAGACCGTCGGCGAGCGCGGGGTTGTCCCCGAAGGACCATGCGGGCGGCGGCACGGTCGCCGAGATCCCGAAACCGGTCACGACGCCCACCTTGCCCTCCCCCGCACGGACGCGCGCGGTCTCCCAGAACTCGAGGATCTCCTCGCCGCGCGAGTCGTCGTCATCCCGAGCGGGGTCCGCGCCCGCGGGGACGGCCGAAGCGGCACGGTGCTCGTCGCCTGTGGCGGGCAGCGGCGCCGGCTCGGCGCTGTCGTTCGTGCTGTCCGGTCCGCGGTCGTCGTGGTGGCTCATACGTCCATGGTGGACCACGGACACCCGGAGTGCCCGCCTTGTCGTGCTTTGACCGACGGGGTGTCGGCGATTCCACCCTGTTCCCATGGCGCCCCGCTGCGCCGACGGTGACCGCGGGACACGCCGACCCATGATCCTTGGCGACGGAGCGTCACCGTCGGCGGGCAGGGCCGTCACCCTCGGCGGGCCGCACCCTAGGTGACACGAGCACCCCGGGGAGGCTCCGCCGTCGGGCATCGGAGCAGCACGCAGGCGAGCCGGACGCACAGAGGAGGGTGACCCGTCCTGCGCGATCGTGGTCG
>NZ_JACSQQ010000036.1:0-26079 GCF_014836555.1 Oerskovia rustica | reverse complement strand
ATCTTCCGTCCGGCCCGGCGGCCTCCCGCCGGACCCGACCACGATCGCGCAGGACGGGTCACCCTCCTCAGAAGGTTCGCCGTAGCGAAGCGAGGGTCAGCGACCGACCGAGCCCTCGGTGTAGTCGTCGTCGCCCGACTTCGCCCACGCGAACATCCCGCGCAGCTCGCGGCCCGTGGCCTCGATCGGGTGCGCCTCGCCCTTGGCGCGGAGCTCCTTGAACTCGGGGGCGCCCGCGTCCTGGTCGTCGATGAAGCGCTTCGCGAACGCGCCGTTCTGGATGTCCCCGAGGACGGCCTTCATGTTCTCCTTGACCCGCGGGTCGATGACCCGGGGGCCCGAGACGTAGTCGCCGTACTCGGCGGTGTCCGACACCGACCAGCGCTGCTTGGCGATGCCGCCCTCCCACATGAGGTCCACGATGAGCTTGAGCTCGTGCAGGACCTCGAAGTAGGCGATCTCCGGCTGGTAGCCGGCCTCGGTCAGGGTCTCGAAGCCGTACTGGACGAGCTGCGACACGCCACCGCACAGGACGGCCTGCTCGCCGAACAGGTCGGTCTCGGTCTCCTCGGTGAACGTCGTCTTGATGACGCCGGCGCGCGTGCCACCGATCGCCTTCGCGTACGAGAGCGCGATGTCCCACGCGTGGCCCGACGCGTCCTTCTCGACGGCGATGATGTCGGGGATGCCGCGGCCCGCGACGAACTCGCGACGCACGGTGTGGCCCGGAGCCTTGGGCGCGACGAGGATGACGTCGACGCCCTCGGGGGCCTCGATGTAGCCGAAGCGGATGTTGAAGCCGTGCGCGAACGCGAGCGTCTTGCCGGCGGCCAGGTTCGGCTTGATCTCGTCGTTGTAGATCGAGCGCTGGTGCTGGTCCGGCGCGAGGATCATGATGAGGTCCGCCCACTGGGCTGCCTCTGCGACGGTCTTGACCTCGAAGCCCTCGTCGGTCGCCTTGGCGATCGACTTGGAGCCTTCCTTGAGGGCGATGACGACCTGGACGCCGGAGTCGCGGAGGTTCTGCGCGTGCGCGTGTCCCTGGCTGCCGTAGCCGACGACCGCGACCTTCTTCTGCTGGATGATCGAGAGGTCGGCGTCGTCGTCGTAGAAGAGCTCTGCCACGGTGTTACTCCTTGGGTTCTTGAGGTGATGCCGAACACGATAGTTCGACGTCGGTGGGCAACGTGGGGGGTGTCCACCGGGATGGACTGGGTCAGGCGGACCGGTGGGCGCGGTCGAGCGCCCGGTCGGTGATGGATCGGGCGCCACGGCCGACGGCCACGGTGCCGGACTTGACGATCTCACGGACGCCGTAGGGGTCCAGCGCGCCGAGGAGGGCGCTCAGCTTCTCCGGGGTGCCCGTGGCCTCGATCGTCACGGCGTCGGGGACGACGTCGACGACCTTGGCGCGGAACAGCTCGACGACCTCGAGGACGCCCGTGCGGTTGGCGCCGTCGGCGCGGACCTTGACGAGCAGGAGCTCGCGCTGGACCGAGGACGTCTGGTCGAGCTCGACGATCTTGATCACGTTGACGAGCTTGTTGAGCTGCTTGGTGACCTGCTCGAGCGGGTTCTGGTCGACGTCGACAACCACGGTGATGCGCGAGATCTCCTCGTGCTCCGTGGGGCCCACGGCGAGCGAGTGGATGTTGAACGCGCGGCGGGCGAACAGGCCCGCGACGCGCGTGAGCACGCCGGGCTTGTTCTCCACGAGCACGGAGAGGGTGTGTCGGGACATGGTTGCGGCTCTCCCCGGTCTCAGTCTTCGCGGTCCCACGCGGGCGAGATGCCGCGTGCGTACTGGATGTTGTCGTTGCTCACGCCCGAGGCGACCATGGGCCACACCATCGCGTCGCGCGAGACGTTGAAGTCGACGACGACGGGCCGGTCGTCGATCTCCATGGCGCGCTTGATCGCGGCGTCGACCTCGCTCTTGGACTCGACCCGGATGCCCTCGCAGCCGTACGCGTCGGCAAGCTTGACGAAGTCGGGCACGCGCTGCGTGCCGCGACCCGTGTGCAGGTCGGTGTTGGAGTAGCGGGACTCGTAGAACAGGGTCTGCCACTGGCGGACCATGCCGAGCGAGGAGTTGTTGATCAGCGCGACCTTGATGGGGATCTCGTTGATCGTGCAGGTCGCGAGCTCCTGGTTGGTCATCTGGAAGCAGCCGTCGCCGTCGATCGCCCACACGGTCTTGTCGGGCTGGCCGACCTTGGCGCCCATCGCGGCCGGGATCGAGTAGCCCATGGTGCCGAGGCCACCCGAGTTGAGCCAGGTCTTGGGGTGCTCGTAGCGGATGAACTGGGCGGCCCACATCTGGTGCTGGCCGACGCCCGCGACGTAGATCGAGTCGGGGCCGGATATCTCGCCGAGGCGCTGGATGACGTGCTGCGGGGCGAGGTGTCCGTCCTCGGGCTCGGAGTAGCCGAGGGGGTAGGTCTCGCGCCAGTCGTCGATCTGGCGCCACCAGGCGCCGAGGTCCGGCTGTCCCTTGGCGGCGTGCTCGCGCTCGAGCTCGGGCAGCAGGTCGGAGATGACCTCGCGCAGGTCGCCCACGATCGGGACGTCGACCTCGCGGTTCTTGCCGATCTCTGCGGGGTCGATGTCGGCGTGCACGATCGTGGCGTGCGGCGCGAAGCTCGAGAGCGTGCCCGTGACGCGGTCGTCGAAGCGGGCACCGAGGGCCACGACGAGGTCGGCCTTCTGGAGCGCGGCGACCGCGGGGACGGTGCCGTGCATGCCGGGCATGCCGAGGTTCTGCGGGTGCGAGTCGGGCAACGCGCCGCGGGCCATGAGGGTGGTCACGGCGGGGGCGCCCGACAGGTCGACGAGCTTGCGCAGCTCGGCCGAGGCGTTCGCGCGGATCGCGCCACCGCCCACGTACAGCACGGGGCGCTTGGCGGTCGCGAGCAGGCGGGCGGCCTCGCGGATCTGCTTGGAGTGCGGCTTGGTCACGGGGTGGTAGCCGGGCAGCTGCAGCTCCTGCGGCCACGAGAACGTGGTGCGCGCCTGCATCGCGGACTTCGCGATGTCGACGAGGACGGGCCCGGGGCGCCCGGTCTGGGCGATGTGGAAGGCCTCGGCGATGACGCGCGGGATCTCGTCGGGGTCGGTGACGAGGAAGTTGTGCTTGGTGATCGGCAGGGTGATGCCGACGATGTCGGCCTCCTGGAAGGCGTCGGTCCCGATCAGGGACGCGCCGACCTGGCCCGTGATGGCCACGAGCGGGATCGAGTCCATGTTGGCGTCGGCGATGGGCGTGACGAGGTTCGTCGCGCCGGGGCCCGACGTCGCCATGGTCACGCCGACGCGGCCGGTCGCGTGGGCGTAGCCCGAGGCCGCGTGGCCGCCGCCCTGCTCGTGGCGCACGAGGATGTGGCGAAGCTTCTTGGAGTCCATGAGCGGGTCGTACGTCGGCAGGATCGCACCGCCGGGGATGCCGAAGACGACGTCCACACCGGCTTCCTCGAGCGAGCGGACGATCGACTGCGCGCCCGTCACCTCCTCGGGCCCGACGACGAGGCTGGGGGTGCGCTCGCCGGTGACCGAGGCGCGTGCTCGGCTGTCGGGGCGGGCTGCGAGGCTCGCGGGGGAAGGGGCTGGCTTCGGCGCCACGGCCTCGCCGGCGGGCGCGGGGGCGCTCGGCGTCGGCGGGGCCGGGTGGGGACCCTGGACCATCGGTATCTCCTGTTTCTCGGTGGCGACTGGCTGCCACCGGCTGGATCGAGCTCACCGTGGTGGTGCTGGTACTTCTGGTGCTCTCCGTGCTGTTCTGCCGCGGGGTGGTGCGGTCCGGTGACCGGCTCCGGAGCGGGGTGTGCCCGGAGGGGGTGGTCATGACGGTCGTGGTCGTGACATGAAAAAACCCCTCGTACCCGGTGAGGGCTCTTCGAGGGGTGAGCGCGCTGACGAGACCTGGTTGCTTGGCCTCAGCCGGCGCGCTCAGGAAGTACTACGAGAAGGATCGTCTGCACGTTGTGCACACTACGCCCTCGATCCGGCGATGTCATGCGTGGGGCCGGACGTCTCAGGGAATGGGACGTCCGGCCCGACGACGATGGTCCGGCCGGGTGCGCGGGGCACCAAGGACGGGGGCTGTCCGAGTCCCTGCCCCGTGCTGCGGGGCAATGCAGTAGGGCCGGAGCCGTGGGACCAGGCACCATGGACCCATGACCACCACGATCGAGCGAATGACAGCCGACCTCACCACCGCCATGAAGGCCCGCGACGAGTTCGCCAAGAACACCCTGCGCCAGGTCATCGGCGCCGTCCGCACCGCGGAGAAGTCCGGCTCGACCGCGCGCGAGCTGACCGACGCCGAGGTCCAGACGGTCCTGGCCGCCGAGGTCAAGAAGCGTCGCGAGAGCGCCCAGATCTACACCGACGCGGCCGCGACCGAGCGTGCCGACAACGAGACCCGCGAGGCCGACTTCATCGAGAAGTACCTGCCTGCGAGCCTCACGCCCGCCGAGCTCGACGCACTCGTGGCCGCCGCGGTCGTCTCGACCGGCGCCTCGTCCATGAAGGACATGGGCACGGTCATGAAGACCGCCACTGCCGCGGCGGCCGGGATCGGCCGTGTCGACGGCAAGGCGCTCTCGCAGGCCGTCCGTCAGGCGCTCGGGGCGCTCTGACCTGGCACGGGGCGACCGGCCCGCGCGTCACCAGTTCTCCGCCCCCGCGAGCGACGTCGCCCGGGGCTCGACCCCCAGGACCTCGCGCAGCACCGTCAGGTCGTAGGTGCGCTCGGCCGCGAGGTGGCTGATGGCGTACCGGGTCAGGCGCGGCGGCTCGGGCCGCCGCGTCCAGCGTGCGAGAGCCTCGGCGCACGCGGCGAGCACCCACGCGGGGCGGGCCGGGATCCCGGCGAGGGTGACGCCGTCGTGCCCCCTGCGGCGCAGGAGCTCGACGACGACCTCGCCCAGGACCACGGGCCCGGCGTCCGCGACGTTGACCACGAGGGGCTGACCGTGCGGCAGGTCGACCGTCGCGGCCGCGAGCGCCGCCTCGACGAGCGTGTCCACGTGCGTGAGCGACTGCAGCGCCGACCCGTCCCCGACGAGCACGAGCCGCCTGCCCCGGATCGCACCCTCGATGCGCGGCAGGAGCGTCGTGTCCCCCGGGCCGTACACGGCGTGGGGGCGCAGCACGACGACGGGTCCGCGCCCGGGCGTGCGGGCGTCGGTGGCGAGGACCCGCTCGGCGGCGGCCTTGGTCGCGCCGTAGGCGTTGAGGTACCGCTCGACGGGTGCCTCGCCCTCCCGTCCCCGGACCGTAGGGACGAAGGGGTCGTAGACGCTGCCCGAGGACACGTGCACGAACCGCGCCGCCGGGAACGTGTCCCGCACGGCGCGCGTGCCCTCGACGTTGGTCGCCCACGCGACGTCGTGGCGCGCCCAGTCGGAGACCGCCGCCCCCGCGTGCACGACGACGTCCAGCGCGGGCGGTGCCGCGAGCACCCCTGCCTCGAGGTCCCACGTCCGGTGCGTTGCCCCGGAGACGTGCGCGTCGCGCCGCGAGAAGGTCCACACCCGGTGACCGTGGGCCACGGCGCGTCGAGCGACGGCTCCCCCGACGAACCCCGACGCCCCCGTGACGCCGACGCGCAGGCTCACGTGGGCCGCGCCCCGGTCGTCGCGAGGTGGCGCGCCGCGGCGCGGGAGAGCGTCGCGCGGTCGGGCTTGCGGCTGCGCCCCGCGAGCGGCAGGCGGTCGGCATGCAGGACCAGGTCCGGCAGCGCTCCATGGTCCAGCACGTCCGGCAGCGCGGACCGGACGCCGACGAGCAGCGGGTGGTCGGCAGTCAGGACGGGCTCGCCCTGGCCCTCTGCCGGCCCGACGACGCCCGCCGCCCTGGCCGCGTGCGTCCCGGCGGGTGCACCGGCCGCGCAGGCGGGGGCGGAGGTCACCACGAGGACGACCTTCTCGTCGCCGTCCTCCTGGAGGACGCCCACGAGGGCTGCCTCCCCGACGCCGGGCAGCGCGGCGAGCCGCGGCTCGAACAGCCCCGGGTAGATGTTGACCGTGCCGCGGATGATCATGTCGCGGGTGCGCCCCACGAGGACGATCCGACCCAGCTCGTCGAGGTGCGCGAGGTCGCCCGTGCGGTGCTCGCTCACCGGTGGCCGTCCGCCGTCGAGGTGGGCGAGATACCCCTTCATGAGGGACGGGCCGCGCAGGACCAGCTCGCCCACCGTGGGGCCGGTCGGTCGGGCGTCGTCGCCGGGCTCGCTCGCACAGCCCTCCACGGCCGTGGCGTCGATCCGGGCCTCGACGCCCGGCAGCGGGCGACCGACCAGGTCGCCGTCCCCGGCGTGCGCGAGCTTGTCTGCGGCCTCGACCACCGCGACGGGCAGGATCTCGGTCATGCCGTAGACCCCGATCCACCGCGTGGTCGGCAGCGACCGGCGGGCGCGGTCGAGGATCGACCGCGTCACGGGCGCGCCACCGACGAGCCCGACCCGCGGGCCCAGCGCGGGAGCCCGGCCGGTCTCGACCGCGTCGAGCAGGAGCGTGAGGTCCGCCGGGACCAGGTACGTCCCGGCCTGCCCGGCCGCGTGCCGACCGAAGGCCACGACGTCCTGCGCGGGGGTCCCCGGCGGGATGGACCAGGTCCCACCCGCGAGCAGCGCCGGGATGCCCAGGAGCATCTGGTCGGTGTGCACCACGTCTCCCGGCATGAGCTCGAAGGCCGCGCCCAGCAGGGCGCAGCCCGCACCGAGCGAGCCCGCGGAGTGGACGACGGCCTTCGGGTCCGACGTGGTGCCCGACGTGAAGACCACGAGCGCCTCGCCGTCGAGCGGCAGGCCCGTCACGGGCGTCGGCCCGACGCCCTGCCCGCCGGCCCCACGTACCCCCGAGGCGAGCGCGCGCGCCGGCAGCGACCGCCGGGGCACCCCGGGCAGCCACGGGCCGGACCGGACGTGCCGCAGCGGGAGGCTCGCGTAGTCGGGCAGCAGGAGGCCGCGCGAGCGGGCCAGGCGCCGCAACGGACCGCGCGAGATCGCGTAGAGCAGCGACTCGGTCATGGCCCAGCGCGGGCCTGCGGCCGCGACGCGCGCGGCGAAGAGCTCGGGCGTCGAGCCCGGGTCGACGAACACGATCACGGCCCCGAGCCGCACGACGGCGAGCGCGAGAACGATCCCCCCGGGCCGGGGGCGGACCGAGAACAGCACGCGGTCCCCCGGTCGCATGCCCTCCCGGTGCAAGGCGTCGGCCGTGGCCTCGATGCGGCGCGCCAGCTCGCGGTACGTGACCTCCTCGCGGACCCGGTCGAGCGGCTCGCCGCCCGGTGCGGGCGCGCCGCCCGCACTCTCCCGGCCCCGTCGTGCGCGGTGCGCCGGACGCGCCCACCAGCGCAGCGCCACCTCGTCGCCGCGCGCCCCCCGCGCGTGGCCGCCGATGGTCGCGAGCAGGTGCTCCGTCGTCGGGCCGCTCACGGCGCCTCCTCCACCGGCACCGAGGCCGACGCGGCGGCCTCGATCCGCAGGCGCCGGTAGGACGGGATGAGGACGCCCCGCGCGACCTCGCGCCCCGCGACCCGCAGCGAGCGCCCGGCCGTCGCGACCGGGCGCAACGCGTCCAGGACCGCCCCCACCTGCGCCATCGCGAGCGGCATGCCGAGACAGAAGTGCGGACCAGCGCCGAACCACAGGTTGCGCAGCGCCGGGTCCGCGTCACGTGCGGGGTCGAACGCCCCGCCCGCCCGGCAGCACGTCACGGTCGCGATGACGACGCGCTCCCCCGCCCGCACCGGCACGGCTCCCACCCTGTGGGCCGAGCGCACGGACCGGAGCATCGCGGGGGTCGGCACCGTGACGCGCAGCGCCTCCTCGACCACGCGGCCGCGCAGGGCGTCGTCCGGTCCCGCGAGCAGCAGGCGATCCATCCACCCGGTGTCGACCGCGAGCGCGACCAGGCGCGGCGTGAACGACTGGATGGTCTCGGTGCCCGTCATGACGAACGCCCCGACCGCGCCCAGCGCCTCGCGCTCGCTCAGCCCGAGACCGCGCATGCGCCCCGGCACCGTCGCGGGGTCCCCGTCGTGGTACGCGGCCCGCGCGGGCTCGCTCAGCGTGCCCAGCACCTCGCGGGCGTAGCGCACCTGGGAGGGCGTGAGGCTGCGCCGGTGCAGGCGCACGAGCCCGACGACGGACTGCGCCGCGACCATCGCGTCGCGCACCGCGGCGTCGGTGGGCGGCAGACCTGTCATGCGGCAGATGACCGTGCCCGCGAGCGCCCCGACCTCCTGCACCAGGTCCACCGTCTCGCCCGCGAGCAGGCGAGGGGCCAACGTCCCCAGCGACGCCCCTGCCTCGGTCGCGGTGAGCTGCGCGACCGAGCGCTGGGTGAACAGCCCCGACAGGGCCCGCCGCAGCGTCGCGTGGTCCTCGCCCTCCATGTTGAGCAGGACCGACGGCCCCAGCACGGGCGTCCACAGGTCCGAGGGCGCCCCGGGGCCGACCTTGGAGAAGTGCTCGGTGTCGAGCAGGACCTCACGTGCCGTCACGGCGTCGTTCACCACGACCCCGAGCCCCGGCACGCGCACGACCGGGCCACGCCGGGCGAGCGCCCGGAACGCCGGGTAGACGAGCGGGTGCGCGCCGCGCTGGACGCGCTCCTCCCAGCGGTGCGCGTCACGGGCGGACCCCTGGGCGGTGCTCGACCCGGCGCCCGGCGCTCGCGGGGACGTGTCTGCCGTCATCGGATGTCCACGACCTCGGGCTTGTAGCGGTGGTCGGCGTACCAGCCCAGGGTCCGCACGAGCCCCCAGGCGTGCGCGCGTCGCGTCGAGGCGCGCACCACGACCTCGGGGTGCGCGCCGTAGGCCGACGTGAGGCGGCGCACGGCGTTCACCAGGGCGCGGTCCTCGTGCAGGTCCTCGATCGCGGTGCGGGGGAAGCCGCCCGCGCGCTCGTACAGGTCCGCCGTGACGGCCATGTTGCACCCGGGCGCCATGACGTACGGACCCAGGTAGGACGGGTCCTGGTTGCCGGGGCGGAACTTCCCGAACGTGCTCGCGAGGCTCACGGCCCCCGACAGGATCGCCTGCCGCGCACGGGACACGGGCAGGTCGTCGGTGCGCGCGACGATCCGCCCCGCCACCAGGTCGTGCCCGACGGCGAACGCGGCCTTCACGCGGACCGTCCAGTCCGGCGGGGGCACGCAGTCCGCGTCGGTGCGCGCGAGGTGGGTCGCGCCCGCGGCGATCGCCGCGCGCATGCCCGTGTCCGCCGCGGCGCCCGTCCCCTTCTGGGCTTCGGTCACCAGACGCCAGCGTGGCTCGTCCCAGTCCGCGAGGGTCGCCCGCACGAGGTCCGGGGTGCCGTCGGTCGAGCCGTTGTCGACCACGACCAGGTCGAAGTCACGGTCCTCCTGGACGCGCAGGGCGCGCAGCGTCGCGAGGATCCCGTGCTCGTGCGCCTCGTTGAGCGCCGGGACGACGACCGCGAGACGGACCGGGAGCGGTGGCGTCCGCTGCCCGGGCGCCGCACCCGTCCCCGCGGGGCCCTCCGCGGTCACAGCCGCACCGCCATGGCTCCGATGCTGATCCCGCCGGCCAGCCCGACGAGCAGCACGACGTCCCCCGGACCCACGCGGCCGCTCTCCAGTGCGGTCACGAGCTGGAGCGGCAGCGTCGCCGAGGCGACGTTCCCGTGCTCGGCGACCGTGACGATCGTCCGCCCCTCGGGCAGGCCCAGGGCCTCGTGGACGTCCGCCAGGTAGGCGACCGCGACCTGGTGCACCGCGACCAGGGCCACGTCGTCCCACGTCAGTCCCGCGCGGTCGAGCGCCTCGAGGATCACGCCCGGCCCCAGCGCCAGGAACGCGTCGCGCAGCCGCGACCCGTCGATCTCGAAGTACGTGCGGTCGAGATCTCGCGGGAAGGCCGTCCCCCCGCCGGGGAGCATACCGACGTCCCAGTGCGTCGACTCGGCACCGAAAGCGCTCGCGAGGATGCCCGCCGGGGCGGGCGCGTCGTCGCTCGTGCCGACCACCGGCTCAGGTGCGCGTCGCACCAGGACCGCCGCTCCGGCGTCGGACATGGTGTAGCCCGGCGCGGACAGCAGGTACGTCGCCCGGTCCGGGACGTCCCACCGGACCGCGCGCGACGGCGCCTCGCCGCACGCGACGAGGACCGTCCCGTACCGGCCCGTGGCGACGAGGGCCTCGGCGACCTCGATCGCGTTGAGGACCGAGTTGCACGCGTTCTTGACGTCCATGACCGGGGAGCGCACCCCCAGCCTGGCCGCGACGATGTGGCTCGTCGCCGGCTCGACCATGTCCTGGCTCGCCGAGGCGAAGATCAGCAGGTCGACGTCCCGGGCGTCGAGCCCCTGCGCAGCGAGGAGCTTGGCCGCGGCGGCGGCCGCGAGGTCCGAGGCGTTCCAGTCGTCGGGCAGGACGTGGACCTGCCGGACCCCGGTCAGGCGCGAGACCATGGGCAGGCGCGGCACGGCACCGGGAGCGCTCGTGCGGGCCAGGTCCCGCTCGGCGTCGGCGACCCGCACGGTGCGCTCGGGCAGGTGGACGCCCACCCCCGCGATCACGGCGGCAGGAGCCGGGCCCCGGACCGGGGCGAGCGTCGCGCGGGTCCCCGAAGGGTGCGCTGGAGGGTGGGCGATGATCGGCACCCGCGACAGCGTAGCCACGAACCCGAGCCCCACCGAGGTTGTCCACGGGTGAGAGTCGGGCGCTCGGCCCACAGGCCGTCGCCCCGCCGTCGCCCCGCCGTCGCCCTGCCGTCGCCCCGCCGTCGCCCTGCCGTCGCCCACAGGACGACCCCGGACGACCACGACCGGCCGCCGGATGCGCCAGACTGTCCGTCGTGCTCCCCACGACCCGCCACGAGGTGGACCTCCTGCGCCGTGCCCGCCCCGGCATGGCCGCCGTGCTGCTCGGCGGCCATCTCTCGCGCCACCTGCCCGGGCCGCCCCTGCGCAAGGTGCCCGGCCTGGGCTGGGTCACGGCCGACCCCGTGGTCTCCCGCACCGTCCTGGGCGACCACCGGTCGTTCACGATCGTGGGCGAGGGCGGGGTCGGGCACCTGTGGGCGCAGATCCTGGGCGACTGGGTGCTCGACCTGTTCGACGGCCCGGGGCACCACGACCTGCGCTCGCGGTCGCGCGAGCTGTTCACCGAGGCCAGCTCGGCCGAGCTCGTCGAGGGCGCGTGGTCCGGTCCTCTCGCCGCGGCCCGTGAGGCGCTGCGGGCGGGCGGGACGGTCGACGTCGCACGCCTGGCGCGAGTGCTCGTGGGTCGCATGATGATCTCGCTCCTGGGCGTACCGGGGCCGGACGCCAGCGCCGACGGCGACCCCTCGCGAGGGTCCAGGCGGGCGCCAGGTACCTGGCCCACCGACGAGGACGCCCTGACGGTCTTCGAGACCGGCGAGCGCCTCGCGACGATCGCCCTGGGGAGCGCGGGGTCGACGCACCTGTCCCCCGCCCAGGTCGCCGCGGCCCGCGAGATCGTCGCCGAGCTCACCCGCGGCGTCCCGGCGGGCTGGCGCGACGCGCCCGCCGACACTCTGCTCGGCCGCTGCCGAGAGCTGGGGCTCGGCCTCGAGGAGACGACGGGGCTCGCGTGCCTCCTCATGGTCGCGGGCACGGAGACCTCGGCCTCCGCCATGGCACGGACGACCGCGCTGCTCGTCGACACGGGCGAGCAGCACCGCCTGCTCGACCGGATGCGCGCCGATGCCGACCGCTCGGCGGCGGGAGAGGTCCGCGCCCCGGGCGAGCCCGACGCCGTCGAGAACGCCGTGCGTGAAGGGCTGCGTGTCACGAGCCCCGCCTCGGTCATCGGCCGGGGCGTCGCGGCCGACGTCGAGGTCGCGGGTCGCCGTCTCGCCGAGGGCGAGCGCATCATGATGCTCGTCTGGAGCGCGAACATCGGTGCCGGACCGTTCCGTGCCGGCCGCCCCTACGTCCGCGAGAGCCGCCAGCTCTGGTTCGGTGCGGGGCGTCACCTGTGCCTCGGGGCGGCGCTGGCCCGCGCGGAGATCGGCGCGCTCCTGCACACGCTCTGGGACGACGGCGAACCGTTGCGGGTCGTGTCGCGCAGCGCGCAGCGCGGGGTGCTGATCCCGGGCTACCGGACCCTGGTCGTGGCGCGCGACTGACGCCCCGCAACCTGTCGGAGCGAGCCTGCCCTCGGGGGCACGCTCGCTCCGACAGGTTGTTCGGTCGAGCCTCGCGACTCAGTCGCGCGCCTGCCACGTGCAGATGCACGCCTCGTTGCCCTCGACGTCCGCGAGCACCCAGAACGCCGGCGCCCGGGAGTCGGAGACCAGGTGCCCGCCCGCCGCGATGGCCGCGGTGACGCGCGCCTC
Organism: Oerskovia rustica; assembly: GCF_014836555.1. Taxonomy (GTDB): domain Bacteria; phylum Actinomycetota; class Actinomycetes; order Actinomycetales; family Cellulomonadaceae; genus Oerskovia; species Oerskovia rustica. The sequence goes on along the minus strand of NZ_JACSQQ010000036.1, from coordinate 13,743 downwards.
GGCCTGGTCGTGCGGGACGGAGACGTCGAGATGGATGCGGTTGCGCTGGGGGCGCGGCGCATCCATCTGCTGGAACCAGACCGACGGCCCATACCCTGCCGGGTCGGTGAGCCCCAGCCCCTCGTCCTCGGGCGGCGCCTCGGCGTAGCCGAGCACCGCCCGCCAGAAGGGCCGGACGGCGGGCCGGTCGAGGGCGTCGACCGCGATCTCGACCTCGAGCAGCCCGTCGGTCTCGGCCGGGTGCTCGAGCTCCTTGGCCACGAGGGAGATCCGCCGGGCCAGGGTCACGTCGCGCCTGCTCAGCCCGCCCACGTCGTGCGAGGACACCCGGACGGTGACGGTCGCGTACCGCAGGTCGACGTCGGGGTGGTGGTTCATGCCCTCGGCCAGCTCGCCGATCGCGTCGACCAGCTCGACCCCGGCCGTGAACGAGTCGGTCCGGAAGCGGGCCTGCGCGGTGCCGAGCACGACGCGCCAGTCCTCCACCCCGTCGCTGTCGTGGAACTGTCGGGCGGTGATCGCGTCGCTCATGGCTGCTGCTCCGGTGCGGTTCGGCGCGGACGGTGGGCGTTCCTCGTCCACTATCCCGCAGCCCGGACCACGTCGCCAGCAGTCGCGACCGCGGGTGCTGAGCACGGGGTGGGGGTCGTTCCGACCGTCGGAACGGCCCCCACCCCGTGCTCGACCGCGCGCAGCCCCCTACTCGAGGATCGCCCCGCGCGAGGCCGACTGGACGAGCTTGGCGTACTTGGCGAGCACTCCCCGGGTGAACGTCGGGGCGAGGGGCTCCCACCCGTCCTTGCGGGCCTCGAGCTCGGCCGGGTCGACCAGCAGGTCGAGCGTCTTGCGTGCGACGTCGAGGCGGATACGGTCGCCGTCACGCACGAACGCGATGGGCCCGGCGTCCACGGCCTCGGGGGCGACGTGCCCCACGCACAGCCCCGTCGTCCCGCCCGAGAAGCGCCCGTCGGTCAGGAGCAGCACGGTCTTGCCGAGGCCCGCGCCCTTGATGGCTCCCGTGATCGCGAGCATCTCGCGCATGCCCGGCCCGCCCTTGGGCCCCTCGTACCGGATGACGACGACGTCGCCGTCGGTGATGGTCCCGTCCTCGAGGGCGTCGAGCGCCGCGCGCTCGCGCTCGAACACGCGGGCCGTGCCCTCGAACACGTCGGAGTCGAAGCCTGCCGACTTGACCACGGCTCCCTCGGGCGCGAGCGAGCCGCCGAGGATCGTGATGCCGCCGGTGCGGTGTATGGGGTTGTCGAGGGCGCGCAGGATCTTGCCGTCGGGGTCGGGGGGCGCCAGGTCCGCTAGGTTTTCACTCACCGTCCGGCCCGTGACCGTGAGCGCGTCACCGTGGATCAGGCCCGCGTCGAGCAGCGCCTTCATGACCACGGGCACGCCGCCGATGCGGTCGACGTCGTTCATGACGTAGCGGCCGAACGGCTTGAGGTCGCCCAGGTGCGGGACCTTCGCAGCGACCCGGTCGAAGTCGTCGAGGGTCAGGTCGACCTCGGCCTCGTGCGCGATCGCGAGGAGGTGGAGCACCGCGTTGGTCGAGCCGCCGAACGCCATGACGACCGCGATCGCGTTCTCGAACGCCTTCTTGGTCATGATGTCGCGCGCGGTGATGCCACGACGCAGCAGCTCGACCACGGCCTCGCCCGAACGGTGCGCGAAGTTGTCGCGGCGTCGGTCGGCCGAGGGCGGTGCGGCCGATCCGGGGAGCGACATGCCCATGGCCTCGGCGACCGACGCCATGGTGTTCGCGGTGTACATGCCGCCGCAAGCGCCCTCGCCCGGGCAGATCGCGCGCTCGATGCGGTCGAGGTCCTCACGGCTCATGAGCCCGCGCGAGCACGCGCCCACGGCCTCGAACGCGTCGATGAGCGTGACGTCCTTCTCGGTGCCGTCCTCGAGCTTGACCCAGCCCGGCATGATCGAGCCCGCGTAGAGGAACACGCTCGCGAGGTCGAGGCGGGCGGCAGCCATGAGCATGCCCGGGAGCGACTTGTCGCACCCGGCGAGCAGCACCGACCCGTCCAGGCGTTCGGCCTGCATGACCGTCTCGACCGAGTCCGCGATGACGTCGCGCGACACGAGCGAGAAGTGCATGCCCTCGTGACCCATCGAGATGCCGTCGGACACCGAGATGGTGCCGAACTGCAGCGGGTACCCGCCGCCCGCGTGCACGCCCTCCTTGGCCCCCTGCGCGAGCCGGTCGAGCGACAGGTTGCACGGCGTGATCTCGTTCCACGAGCTCGCGATGCCGATCTGGGGCTTGACCCAGTCCTCGTCTCCCATGCCGACGGCGCGGAGCATGCCGCGCGAGGCCGTGGCCTCGATGCCGTCGGTCACGGTGCGGGAGCGGGGCTTGATGTCGATGTCGTCGCTGGCCATACCTGAGTATCTCCTCGCGGCGGGCGGCGGGCCACAAGACACCCGCAGTGGCGCCGCTGTACCTGTGGCAGGATGCCCGCGTGACTGCAACGACGCCGCACAGCGCCCGCGCCCGCCCCGGTCGTGCTCTCGCCGTGGCGGCTCTCGCGCTCGCCGCGCTGACGGCCTGCGCCGGTGGCGCGTCGACCGGCGCGTCGACCGGCGCGTCGACCCGCACGGACGCGTCCGCCCCGGCTGGGGGTGGCACGGGCTCCGCTCACTCGCCCACCGTGACCGCACCCGCCGCACCCGCCGCACCCCCGGCCCCGGCCCCGGCCCCGGCCCCGGCCCCGGAGTCTCCCGACGCACCGCCCACCCCCCAGAGCGCCGAGGCACCCGAGGACGCGTTCCGCGCGTGGCTCGCTGCGAGCCGCGTGCCGGACGTGGAGACGGCCTGCGGGTACCTCGCTCCGGCGCTCGCCGACCGGATGGTCGCGGAGATGACCGCGCAGGGGTGGCCGGGCATCACGGACTGCGCGTCGATGATCACGACCACGGCCGCGCTCTACGCCGCGGTCGGTGACATCGCGCAGGTCGAGGTCACGGTGCGCGAGGAGCGCCCCGACGCGACGGTCCTCGCGGTCGCGTACGCGGGCGGGGACTGCGGTACGGCCGTCATGGCGCCGGCCGGGTCCACGTGGGTCGTCACGGAGCAGTCCGAGGAGCAGTGCTGACGCGCGCTCGTCCCTGACCAGCCCGTCCCAGCACCGCGCCGACGACGACGGGCCCGCACCCTCAAGGGGTACGGGCCCGTCGTCGTGGGACCTGCGGCCGGGTCAGCGCCGCTTGAGCAGCGACACGTCGCGCACGGCGCCGCGGTCGGCGGACGTCGCCATCGCGGCGTAGGCCTGGAGCGCCGGGGACACGTAGCGGTCGCGGTCGACGGGCTGCCAGGGGTTCTCGCGCGCCTCCATCTTGGCGCGGCGCTCGGCGAGGACCTCGTCGGACACGTTGAGGCGGATGAGGCGCGTGTCGACGTCGATCTCGATCTCGTCGCCGTCCTCGACCAGCCCGATCACGCCGCCGGCCGCGGCCTCGGGCGACACGTGGCCCACCGAGATGCCGCTCGAACCGCCCGAGAATCGGCCGTCGGTGATGAGCGCGGTCACCTTCCCGAGGCCGCGTCCCTTGATGAAGGAGGTCGGGTAGAGCATCTCCTGCATGCCGGGCCCGCCTGCGGGGCCCTCGTAGCGCACGACGACGACGTGACCGGGCTCGACCTGCTTGGTGAGGATCTTCTCGACGGCCTCGTCCTGCGACTCGCAGACCAGGGCCTTGCCGACGAAGTGGAACACGTCGGGGTCGACGCCTGCGGTCTTGAAGACCGCACCGTCCTCGGCGAGGTTGCCGCGCAGCACGGCCAGTCCGCCCTCGACCGTGTACGCGTGCTCCAGGTCGCGGATGCACCCGTTCGCGGCGTCGGTGTCGAGGTGGTCCCAACGGTTCGACGTGGAGAACGCCTGCGTGGTGCGCACCCCGCCGGGGGCCGCGTGGAACAGCTCGACGGCCCGCTCGGTGGCCTTGCCGCCGCGGACGTCCCAGTCGTCGAGCCACTCGCGCAGCGTCGGGGTGTGGACCGAGGTGACGTCGTGGTCCAGGAGCCCGGCGCGGTCGAGCTCGCCGAGCAGCGCGGGGATGCCGCCCGCACGGTGGACGTCCTCCATGTGGAAGTTCGGGTGGTTGGGCGCGACCTTGGACAGGCACGGGACCTGGCGGCTGATGCGCTCGATGTCGGTCAGGTCGAAGTCGATCTCGCCCTCCTGCGCGGCGGCGAGGATGTGCAGGACCGTGTTGGTCGATCCGCCCATGGCGACGTCGAGCGTCATGGCGTTGGCGAAGGCGGCCTTGGTCGCGATGTTGCGCGGCGCGGCCGAGTCGTCCTCGTCGTCGTAGTAGCGGCGCGCGAGGTCGACGATCGTGCGGCCCGCCTCGAGGAAGAGCTCGCGGCGCGCCGAGTGCGTCGCGAGGGTCGAGCCGTTGCCGGGCAGCGACAGGCCCAGGGCTTCGGTCAGGCAGTTCATCGAGTTCGCGGTGAACATGCCCGAGCAGGAGCCGCACGTGGGGCACGCGTTCTCCTCGACCTGGGCGAGGGCCGCGTCGCTCACGTTGTCGTCCGCGGCGTAGTTGATCGCGTTGACGAGGTTCAGGTGCGTCGATGCGACGCCGTCGGCCACGACGGCCTTGCCGGCCTCCATGGGCCCGCCCGAGACGAAGATGACCGGGATGTTGAGCCGGAGCGCGGCGTTGAGCATGCCGGGCGTGATCTTGTCGCAGTTGGAGATGCACACGATCGCGTCCGCGCAGTGCGCGTTGACCATGTACTCGACCGAGTCGGCGATGAGGTCGCGGCTGGGCAGCGAGTACAGCATGCCCGCGTGACCCATCGCGATGCCGTCGTCGACCGCGATGGTGTTGAACTCCTTGGAGACGCCGCCGGCCTCGCGGATCGCCGACGCGACGAGGTCGCCCATGTCCTTGAGGTGGACGTGGCCCGGTACGAACTGCGTGTACGAGTTCGCGATCGCGATGATCGGCTTGCCGAAGTCCTCCGAGCCCATGCCGGTGGCGCGCCAGAGCGCGCGGGCACCGGACATGTTGCGGCCGTGGGTGGACGTCCGAGAGCGCAGGGGGCGACTCATGGCGGTTCAGCTCCTTCACGTGGTGCTGCGGCCTGGGAGGTGACCGCCCGGACACACTACGCCCGCGTCGGGGCCGCGACGTCGGTCGTCCGGCTCGTGGTCCACGTACGGGTGCAGCGCTCCCACCCGCACCTCGATGTGCGATCCCCCTACGTAGCACCACCGATACGGGAAAACCCGTCAATCTGCTCAAAAGGTTGCAGCGAACTTCACCCGGGTGGGAGGTTGGCAGGGCTGCCCCGGTAGTGCACCGCACGCCGCTCGCCCGCCGATGCGTGCCGTCGACACGACGGTCGTGACGGACCGCGGCCCCTCGCAGCCAGACCCCCTTCCCATCCCCGGCGACCCCGGTATCCCCGGCGCCCCGCGCCCCACCGGACGAGCCACCACCGATCAGGGAGACCAGCCCTCATGAGCCAGGCCACCGCTGCAACGAACCGGAGCGCTCGCTCCACGTCGACCGGCACCGACCCCTCGGACACCGACACCCCGACGACCGCACCCGTCACGGGCGAGCGCGTCGTGACGAGCGCCGCCGCACGCGGCGCCCTCGCGGTCCTGCGCATCGCGATCTCGTTCGTCTTCCTGTGGCCCGTGCTCGACAAGACGCTGGGCCTGGGCTACGCGACGCCGTCCGAGCGGGCGTGGCTCAACGGCGGCTCGCCGACCACGGGCTACCTGTCCTCGCTCGAGGGGCCGCTCTCGGGACCGTTCGTCGAGATGGCGGGCCCGGCCACCGACTGGCTCTTCATGCTCGGCATGGGCCTGACCGGGCTCGCGCTGCTGCTGGGTGTGGGGACGCGGGTCGCCGCGGTCTCGGGCACGCTCCTCATGGCGCTGCTGTGGGTCACCACATGGCCCCTGGCCGCGGGCTCGAACAATCCGGTCGTCGACGACCACGTCGTGACGGCTCTCGTCGTGATCGTCGTCGCGCTGACCCGCGCGGGCGAGACGTTCGGCCTGGGCCGGGTCGCGGCGCGCGTGGGCGTGCCGGGCTGGATGCGCTGACGCCCCCTGCCCGACGGCGGAGCGTGCCCGGGTGCGTCGGTGCACCCGGGCACGTGGCGCCGTCGGGCACGTGCGTCCCTGCAGGGCGAGCGTCAGGCGACCGCCGCAGCCTCCTCCTGCTCGTCCGCGTGGCGGATGTGGCGCGTGACCCAGGGCGCGATCGCGAAGAGGATCAGCGCGAACACCATCGTGATGCCGCCCACCGCACCGAAGTACGCAGTGTCCGAGGCGCCCTCGGTGACCTGGACGATCTGGGCCGTGATGGCCTGACCCGCGGCCGGCGCGAGGAACCACAGCGCCATGGCCTGGCTCCGGAAGGCCCGGGGCGCGAGCAGGGTCGTCGCGGCGAGGCCCACGGGCGACAGGCACAGCTCGCCGAGCGTCTGGATGACGTACACCGACACGAGCACCCACGCGGGCGCCTTCTCGTCGGCGAAGATCGCCGACGCGCCTGCGAGCCACACGAACGACAGCGCGGCCAGGGTCAGGCCCATCGCGAACTTCACGGCCGTCGGCGGACGGTCCTTGGTCTTGACCCAGATCCACGCGAACACCGGCGCCAGGACCACGATCGAGAACGGGTTCACGGACTGGAAGAAGGCCGGTTCGATCGGGACGCCGAAGAACGAGAGCTCGGTGCGGTTCTTCGCGAAGCTCGAGAGCGTCGTGGCCGCCTGCTCGAAGATCATGAAGAACAGCATCGCGGCGACGAACAGCGGGATGTACGCCGTGAGGCGTGAGCGTTCGGGCGCGGTGACCTTGGGCGAGCGGAACATCACGATGAAGTAGGCGATGGGGGCGGCGAACGCGACGTAGGACAGCGTGTCGATGAACGTCGAGATCCCGAAGGCCCCCGAGACCGCCCACGCGACGAGCGCCGCGACGACGAGCCCCGCGAGGATGACGAGCCCGATCCGGACGAGCTTCGGGTACTCCTCGGGGTGGATCGGGTTCGGCACCGAGTCGCCCGCACCGCCCAGGTACTTGCGCCCCGCCACGAAGAACACGAGGGCGATGGCCATGCCGACCGCCGCGACCGCGAAGCCCGCGTGGTAGCCCCACTGCCGGTTGACGAACCCGACGATGATCGGGGAGACGAGCGAGCCCAGGTTGATGCCCATGTAGAAGATCGAGAAGGCCGAGTCGCGGCGGGGGTCGTTGCGCGCGTACAGCTCGCCGACCATCGACGACACGTTGGGCTTGAGCAGACCGGTGCCGAGCGCCACGAGCGCGATGCCGAGCATCGAGAAGCCGGCCCCCGGGATCGTCAGCGAGACGTGCCCCGCCGCGATGACGATGCCGCCGTACAGCACCGAGCGCCGGGAACCGATGACCCGGTCCGCGAGCCAGCCGCCGACGACCGAGAGCAGGTACACGCCCGTGCCGTAGATCGAGACCAGGGCGAGCCCCGTGACCTCGTCGAGCGCGAGGCCGCCGTTCGCGATGGTGTCCGTCAGGTAGAAGAGGAGGATGGCCCGCATCCCGTAGTAGCTGAACCGTTCCCACAGCTCGGTCGTGAACAGGGTCATCAGCCCGATCGGGTGCCCGAAGAAGGCGTGGTCGCGCGGGATCCGCCCCGCTGCGGCGGCCGTCTCGGCCTCGAGCCGGGGATCCGGGAGGTCGGGCTGGACGGGCCTCTCGTCGTTACCGCTCATGGATCGATGCTGCCACCGGCGGTGACGACCGGCGACTGCTGAGCACCCGACGAGACGCACCTGCGCGGGCCCGTGAGACACGGGCTAGCGTGGGCGGATGCCCTCCCCTGCACCGACCGTCCTGTGGTTCCGCCGCGACCTGCGCCTGGCCGACAACCCGGCTCTCGGCGAGGCCGTGGGCGAGGCGCGCGCAGAGGGGAGCGACGTCGTCGGGCTGTACGTCCTGGACCCCGCGCTCTGGGCGACCGCCGGGCCCGTGCGGCAGGCGTACCTGGCCCGCAGCCTGCGTGCGCTGCACGCCTCGACCGGCGGTCGGGTCGTGGTGCGCCACGGCGACCCGCGCGCGGTCGTGCCCGCGGTCTGCGCCGAGGTCGGCGCCCGGAGCGTCCACGTCGCCGCGAGCTACGAGCCGTACGGGCGCCGCCGCGACGACGCGGTCGAGGAGGCGCTCGCCACCGCCGGTGTGCGGTTGCGCCGTACGGGGTCGCCGTACGCGGTCGCACCGGGCCGCGTCCGCACGCGCGGCGGCACGCCCTTCCAGGTCTTCACGCCGTTCCGTACGGCGTGGCTCGAGCACGGGTGGCGGGCCCCCGCTCCCCTGCCCGACGACGTCGCATGGGCCGCGCTCGCGTCCGACGGTCTCCCGGACGCGCCCGAGCCGGGGGCGCGCCTGCCCGAGGCGGGCGAGGCCGCGGCACTCGCTCGTTGGCGCGCCTTCCTCGCCGACGGGCTCGCGGACTACCCGACCGACCGCGACCGTCCGGACCTCGTCGGGACCTCGTACCTGTCCCCCGCGCTCAAGTGGGGCGAGATCCACCCGCGCACACTGCTCGCCGACCTCGCGTCGGCCGTGCGCTCGGGCGCGGTGCCCGAGGAGGCTGCCGCGACCTACCGCTCCGAGCTCGCGTGGCGCGAGTTCCACGCCGACGTCCTGTTCCACCATCCGGGCGCCGCGAGGCGGTCGCTGCGCACGGTGGTCCCCGAGGACGCGTGGGCGACGGGGGCCGCCGAGGACGCGATGCTCGCCGCGTGGCGCGAGGGGCGCACGGGCTACCCCGTGGTCGACGCCGGGATGCGCCAGCTCCTCGGCACCGGATGGATGCACAACCGCGTGCGCATGATCGTCGCGTCGTTCCTCGTCAAGGACCTGCACGTGCGCTGGCAGCGCGGCGCCGAGCACTTCATGGCGCACCTCGTCGACGGCGACGTGTCGCAGAACCAGCTCAACTGGCAGTGGGTCGCCGGGACCGGGCGCGACGCGGCGCCGTACTTCCGGATCTTCAACCCCGTCACGCAGGGGCAGAAGTTCGACCCCGACGGCGCGTACGTGCGCGAGTGGGTCCCCGAGCTGCGGGGCATCGCCGGCAAGGCCGTGCACGAGCCCTGGAAGCTGGCCGGTGCCGCGCCCGGGTACCCCGAGCGGGTCGTCGACCACGCGCTCGAGCGCAAGGTGTCGCTCGAGGACTTCGAGCGCGGCCGGGGGCGATGACGCCCGGACATGGCAGGACAGGCGGTGAGGAGGTTCCTCAGAGCCCCGCGCGGAACTCGTCCTCGAGGATGCTCATGACGACCGCGTCCGCCCAGCCGTCACCGTCCCGGAACGCGTCCCGGAGGCGGCCCTCCTCACGGAAGCCCAACGACTCGTAGAGCATGCGCGCCCGAGGGTTGATGCTGAGCACGTCGAGGCTCACCCGGTGCAGGTGCGGGCCCTCGGGGTGGTCGAACGCGAAGCGCAGCACCTCGAAGATCGCCTCGCGCCCGTAGCCGCGCCCACGGTAGTTCGTGAGCAGGACAAGGCGGAGGTTGGCCGAGAGCGCGTGCTCGTCGATGTCGTTGAGGACGATCTCGCCGATCATCTCGTCGCTCACGAGCTGACCGTCGCGCTGGGCCGCCGAGGTGATGGCCCAGTCGTAACGGCCCTCACGGTCGCTGATCGTCGCAGCCCACTCGTCGATCTGCTCGCGCGTGAACTCCGCCGTCGTCCCCGTGAGCCGGTTCGACTCCGGGTCCTGGACGGACTCCCACATGCGTTCGGCGTCGCGAGCCTCGATGGGCCGCAGCCGCATCATCTCGCCGACGAGCTCCGGTCCGCGCGTCACGCGACCACCTCCGTCGTCCGGGGCACGGATCAGCCGATCCGCTCGATGACCAGCTCGCGGACGCGACCGGCGTCGGCCTGGCCCTTGGTGGCCTTCATGACCGCACCGATGATCGCACCGATCGGCCCCATGTTGCCCGAGCGCACCTTCTCGACGATGTCGGGCTGCGCCGCGAGGGCCGCGTCGATCGCGGTGAGGAGAGCGCCGTCGTCCGACACGACCTCCAGGCCGCGTGCGACCACGACGGCCTCCGGGTCTCCCTCGCCGGCGAGGACGCCTTCGAGCACCTGGCGGGCCAGCTTGTCGTTGATGCGCCCCGAGTCCACGAGGGCCTGGAGCTGGGCGATCTGCGTCGGCGTGACCGCGATCTCCGCGAGCTCGGTCTCGCTCGTCTTGGCGTACCGGGCGAGCTCGCCCATCCACCACTTGCGAGCGGCTGCGGGGCTCGCCCCGGCCGCGACGGTGGCCTCGATGAGGTCGAGCGCACCCGCGTTGACGACGTCGCGCATCTCGGCGTCGGCGTAGCCCCACTCGCCCTGGAGGCGGTTGCGGCGGGCCACGGGCAGCTCGGGCAGCGTGGCACGGATCTGCTCGACCCAGTCGCGGCTCGGGGCGACCGGGACCAGGTCCGGCTCCGGGAAGTAGCGGTAGTCCTCGGCGTCGGACTTCACGCGACCGGCGGTCGTGATCGACGTGTCCTCGTGCCAGTGACGCGTCTCCTGGATGACCGTGCCGCCCTCGTCGAGGACCGCCGCCTGGCGCGAGACCTCGTAGCGGACGGCGCGCTCGATCGAGCGGAACGAGTTCACGTTCTTGGTCTCGGTGCGCGTGCCCAGAGGGGACTCGGGGGTCGCGCGCAGCGACAGGTTCACGTCCGCGCGGACGTTGCCGCGCTCCATGCGCGCCTCCGACACGTCGAGCGCGCGGAAGATGTCGCGCAGCGTCTGGACGTACGCACGAGCGACCTCCGGGGCGCGCTCGCCCGCGCCCGTGATGGGGCGCGTGACGATCTCTACGAGCGGGATGCCCGCACGGTTGTAGTCGACGAGCGAGTACTCGGCGCCGTGGATACGACCGGTCGAACCACCCACGTGGGTGTTCTTGCCGGCGTCCTCCTCCATGTGCGCGCGCTCGATGTCGACACGGAAGATCGTGCCGTCCTCGAGCTCGACGTCCAGGTAGCCGTCGAACGCGATGGGCTCGTCGTACTGCGACGTCTGGAAGTTCTTCGGCACGTCCGGGTAGAAGTAGTTCTTCCGGGCGAAGCGGCACGACTCGGCGATCTGGCAGTTGAGCGCGAGCCCGATCTTGATCGCGTACTCGACGGCCTTGCCGTTGACGACGGGCAACGCACCGGGCAGGCCGAGGCTCACCGGGGTCACCTGCGTGTTGGGCTCGCCGCCGAACTCGACCTCGGCCGCGCAGAACATCTTGGTCTTCGTGCCGAGCTCGACGTGCACCTCGATCCCGATGACCGGGTCGTAGCGGCGGACGGCCTCGTCGTAGTCGACCAGGTCCACGGTTGCGTGTGCGCTCATCGCGCGACCTCCAGCTCCGGGGCCTTGGCCAGCAGCGGCCCGCCCCACGTGTTCTCCAGGGCGGCCTCGAGGGCGGCACCCACGCGGTACAGACGGTCGTCGGCCTTGGCCGGCGCGAGGATCTGGAAGCCGACGGGCAGGCCGTCGTCCGAGAGACCGTTCGGCAGCGACATGCCGGGGACGCCCGCGAGGTTCGCGGGGATCGTCGCGACGTCGTTGAGGTACATCGCGAGCGGGTCGTCGAGCTTCTCGCCGAACTTGAAGGCCGTGGTGGGGGCCGTCGGGGAGACCAGGACGTCCGCCTGCGCGAACGCCGCGTCGAAGTCGCGCTGGATGAGCGTGCGGACCTTCTGCGCGCTGCCGTAGTAGGCGTCGTAGTAGCCCGCCGACAGGGCGTAGGTGCCCAGGATGATGCGGCGCTTGACCTCGTCACCGAAGCCCTGGCCGCGGGTCGCGGACATGACGCGCTCTGCGGTGATCGGGCCGTCCTCGGGCTCGACGCGCAGGCCGAAGCGCATGCCGTCGAACTTCGCGAGGTTGCTCGACGCCTCGCTCGGCATGATCAGGTAGTAGGCGCCGAGCGCGTACTTGAAGTGCGGGCACGAGACCTCGATGATCTCGGCGCCGAGCGAGCGCAGCAGGTCGAGAGACTCCGCGAAGCGCGCGCTCACGCCCTCCTGGTAGCCCTCGCCCGAGAGCTCGGAGACGACGCCGACCCGCAGGCCGCGCAGGTCGCCGATCGCACCCTGGCGGGCCGCGTCGACGAGGAGCGGGAGGTCCTCGTTGATCGAGGTCGAGTCACGGGGGTCGTGGCCGCCGATGAGCTCGTGCAGGAGCGCCGAGTCGAGGACGGTGCGCGTGACGGGGCCCGCCTGGTCGAGCGAGGACGCCATGGCGATGAGGCCGTAGCGGGAGACGCCGCCGTAGGTGGGCTTGACGCCGACCGTGCCGGTCACGGCGCCGGGTTGACGGATCGAGCCGCCCGTGTCGGTGCCGATCGCGAGGGGGGCCTCGTACGCGGCGACGGCCGCGGCCGAGCCGCCGCCCGAGCCGCCGGGGATGCGGTCGAGGTCCCAGGGGTTGTGGGTGTTCCCGTACGCCGAGTGCTCGGTCGAGGAGCCCATGGCGAACTCGTCCATGTTGGTCTTGCCCAGGATGGGCAGGCCCGCGGCACGGATGCGCTCGACGAGCGTCGCGTCGTACGGAGGGATCCAGCCGTCGAGGATCTTGGAGCCGGCCGTCGTCGGGAGACCCTTGGTCACCACGACGTCCTTGACGGCGATCGGCACGCCCGCGAGCGGGTGCAGGTCCTCGCCCGCGGCGCGGCGCGAGTCGATGTCACGAGCGGTCGCGAGGGCGTCCTCGGTGCTCACGTGCAGGAACGCGTGGACCGCGGGGTCGACGTCGCCGATGCGGTCGAGGTGCGCCTGCGTCGCCTCGACGCTGCTCACCTCGCCCGAGACCAGGTGCGCGGCGAGGTCCGCGGCGCTCAGCCGCGTCAGGTCGTTGCTCATCATTCCTCCCCGAGGATCTGCGGGACGCTGAAGCGTCCGTCTTCGCTGGCCGGTGCTGCGGCGAGGACGTCCTCGACGGGCAGCGGCGGCACGGGGACGTCGTCACGGAAGACGTTGGTCAGCGGCAGCGGGTGGCTCGTGGCGGGGACGTCAGGAGTGGCGACCTCGCTCACCTGGGCGATCGCATCGACGATGACGTCGAGCTCGCCGGCGAGGCGGTCGAGCTCCTCGGGCCGGAGGTCGATGCGGGCCAGCACGGCGACGCGCGCGACCTCATCACGGGAGATGGTGGACATGGTCGCCAGTCTAGTGCCCGACGACGGCGCTCACCGGGGCGTCCCGGCCCACCGCGCGGCGGGTCGCGTTGCGGGTGTCGCAGGTCAGGTCCGCGCCTCGTGGCGACGGGGCGTGAGCCGCTCGGGAGCGTCGTGCGCGGAGGTCCACTCGCACGTGAACGACCCGCGATGCCCGAAGAGGAAGCCGAACCGGTCGTTCGTCACCTCGAGGTCGACACGGAACACCTCGGCGGCCTCGCCGTACCACTCGTGGAGGTGGGCACGGCCGCTCAGCAGGAGGGGGAAACGGAACCCCAGCGGACCTTCGTAGAAACGCTGCGCACCGGACGTCAGGATCAGTTCGACGTAGATCCCTCGTTCGGCCATGCGAGCAGGCTGGTACCGCGGCCTGTCTCGGTGACGGAGGCCGAGCCGTACCCGCGCCGAGGACGTGGAGGCTCCGGTCGGTGCCGTCGTCACGGCAGGTGGTGGTGTGTCCGGGTATGCCAAAGGCCCACCCCTGTTGGGGTGGGCCTTTGGTGAATGGTTGTCCGGCGGCGACCTACTCTCCCACCC